>CAZSMC010000059.1:0-26730 GCA_964607755.1 uncultured Cytophagia bacterium
TTTCCTTGACATAGATTAAATGATGCGGCTACCATTAATTATTGAGCGGATACCTGTTTTCCTTTTTAAACAGGGGGAAAAATGAGAATTAAACTTTTATTAAGAGTTTCGGAAAAATCAAAACGAACGACTTTTAATTATCAGTATCCATTATCAGCGTGGATTTATAAAATCCTGTCCAGGTCTTCGCCGGCTTATTCCAATTTTTTACATAATATGGGTTATGTCGGGCCTGATGGGAAACTTCGCAAACTGTTCACATTTTCAGGATTATTCTTTCGCCCAAAAGCAATGCCTGACGCTCGCTCTTTAAAAATAAAACGAGGTTCGCTGGCCACATTGTATATCTCAAGTCCAATGATTAATGAGTTTATACAACATTTTGTTACCGGACTTTTTAGAAAACAGCAATTTACCATTGCCGACAGAACCGCTTCAACAGAATTTATTGTCGAGCAAGTTGAGACTCTACCAGTACCACAATTTAAAAGCAAAAGTCATTTTATTGCCAAATCTCCGATCGTGCTGACAACACCCCTGAAAAATGGACCCAGCAGACGGGCTTATTATTACCGCCCAACAGACACAGGCTTGAGCGAAGCGGTGCGCAAGTCGCTTTTAAAAAAACATAGTGCAGTGCACGGTCATCCACCTTCTAATGATAAACTCGAATTTGCCCTTGATCATAAAGCTATTGAGCGTCATGGCGGACCCAAGAGCATAACCCGGCGTCATATCATCCGTGATGGTTATCCTGATGCTACCGATGTGATCGGATTCATCGCACCGTTTGAACTCGACGGCTCAACCGAACTCATGCGCACAGCGTGGGAGTGTGGAATCGGAGATAAATGCAGCATGGGATTCGGGTGTGTCGAACTATCAAACAAACACGTTCTGGATCACAATTAATACATGTTAATAGAAAAGAATTAATCGACAAAATGAATAACCAATTAGATATTTTTTCAAAAGCTGATGAATTGCTCGCAAAAGGCGAAGAGGCAGTCATTCATCTCGAGTTCATTGAAGCTCAAAAGCTTTTCAGAATGGCCTATGAGATGGATCCCTTTACCACAAATTTGGAATTTTATTATCAGATTGTGGAATTTTTCAAAGACCAGCAGTCTGCAACTCAGGATTTAACAAAGTTCCTCAGTTTAACCTGGCATGGTTTATCGAAAGCTGTTGAAAAAAACGAATTAAAATCCAAACAAATGCACAGAGCAGATTCTTTTCTTGCACAAATCGCCAGCAATACAGTCAGCCCGGAGGGCGATTTTGTTGATGCGGAACAGACATTGCACTGGGGAGCTTTGTATATTGCTCAAAAAAAGTATAAACAAGCGCAAAAACTTTTACTCGATTCTCTAACAAATCATTCTTTTCATCGCGCCGATTTGTGGAGTTATTATGGCGATGCGTGTTTTGCGTTGCGTCAGCAGCACAAATCAATTTACGGATATGTTAATGCGTTACTGCTCGACCCACAAAAAATTGATTTCCCACGAGTACTGAATGCAACGATCACCGATATATTCACCAAAATGTGTCATCAATATCCGCCTGCGCAGTCCCGCGCGCTCTTGCCATTTCAAATGTGGCATGGCGAGAATATGATATTACCCCGCCTTAACGATACCACGCTGGAAGAAATCAAAAAGCTTGAAATCAAATTATCAAATTCTTTAATATCTAAAGAGGCGAATCAGATGCATTATTTCTGTCTCTGTTTCGTGCTTTCCGAACATTATCCCAGGCAATTTGCTTATCGTGAAAAAATGCAGGAAACCAATCCCGATCTGTTTGAAAAGTATATGCTTAAAAAGAGACAACTGGAAATGAGATGACAAACACTTTGCAATACAAATGAATGCCGGCCTTTCTGGCTATTTCACCAGTATATGAATTCCACATCACGCCATTCGATATTCATCTTTATAATCCGGACGTGCCCAGCTTAATGTGTGTGCTCCGGCAAACCGGCGCATGCGGCGTTCGAGATAGCCCCAGCGATCTTCCGGCACTAATGACGGCTTGAATTCCGCAACAAGATCGGCATTTTCTTCCAGAATATCAATGCCATGATGCCCTATGACTGCTGAAGCGACACTTTTGCGATCCAGAGCCCAGTGCATAAGCTCCTTTGCCGTCACATCCGGCTTTTGTACGACATCCCGCATCACTTTCATCGCCAAAATGCCAACGTTCTTTTCACGTGCTACCGGAATAGTAATCTCTTCATAATTTCCATAGGTCGTCGGATTGATAGCTAACAGGCACACATCAAACTCGAGAGCATTCAGTAAATCGCGTGATTTTCTCGCGCTGTTCATGCTGGAAAAACCGATATTTTTTATCGCACCTTCCTGTTTTAGTTGTTGCATTTTTTTATAAACGGTCTTTTCAATCTGAGATATACTGTCATTGTCATCCACTGCATGAATCATGAGCACGTCAACATAATCCGTATCCAGTCTTGTAAGGCTCGTTTCAAATTCATGCATCATGACATCGACATCGCGTTTGCCATCTTTCATACCATCAAATTTGGTGGAAATAAAAATATCCTTACGGATCGGGGTCAATATTTCCGCAAACCGTTCCTCACTGCCATTGTAGCTAAAAGATGTATCGAACAGATTGATCCCCATTTTCAGGGCACGCTCAAGGAGCGGTTCCCATTTTCCGTCCTGGTTTTTCATAAATTGAGAGCCGCCGCCAAATGACAGCATGGAAACTTCCATTTCTGATTTTCCCAAAACGCGTCTTGGTAAAAGATCGTCACTTTGTTGAATTGTTCTGCCATTGTCATTTCCGTCTCCGACCAGGGATTTTTCCAACTTTTCAGAATCGGGTTGTGTGCTTGCATTTGAACACATGCCAATGTGCGCGCCACTGGCAATAACAGCAAAACTGGTAGAAACTCTTTTCATAAAATCGCGGCGGGACACTGTTGTTTTTGCGTGTTTTTTCATCATCCACCCTCTTTTACTTTTTTAGTTCGTTTATAAATTTTCAATTAATCGAAATAATACTGCATCACAACATCATACAATACATTGCCAGCCTCGTGCTTTTCCGGGATATATGCCGGTTCTGGTCTTTTTATGACCGGCCGATTGCCAAACTTAATCTCTGCAGTATAAATTATATTATATTCTTTTTTTATATGTGTTTCAATCCGGCATTTGTAAATACCGGGATTCAAGCCCAACTGTGCACAATCTACAATAATAGAATCTGCACCTAAAAATGGATTTGGAGTTGCTCGTGTCACTGCATCTAACTTTTCATCAGAGACGTCTTTCCAGTTCGCTTTTTTATTCCAGGTAGGACACACGTTTTCGAATTTATATCCGCCGTAAGCTGTCCAATCACTCACTAGTAGAGATGTGACAAAATCACCTTTTTCGTCTTCTAACCAGATCATTGTTTGAAAACTTGGGGTAATCTCTTTAGCAGGATTCAATTTGAATTTGATCTTCAGTAAGCCAAGAGAAACGGGTTCCTGTTCCGGTGTTGTCATATCCTTCACGCACGAAATCATCATACCAGCACTCATCATCAGGACCAACCAGAAAGTTTTTCGTATCACAGAATACCTCGTTTAAAAAGTTAACCAAAGCGGACGTGTAGAAATTACATTTGGGACTCATCTTTCCACCTGGTGATGCGCCATTTGCCATCTTTGCATTCCCGAAAATTAAAAACAGCGCTTCCTGACAAGCTATATTCACCGGGCGTGCCAAACATATTTAATTGCAGTGTTTTTGACAACTCTGCTTTTTCTTCTTGCATATCTTTATAGATAGTCGAATTCCACGTTAATGTAATGGTGTCGAAATTTTTAAATAATCGCCCTGTTGTTCTGAGATCGACATTCCTTCCCCAGGATACAAACCGACCACTTCCCCCGATATTTGGATCAAAGTATACAAAAACGAAACTGCTGTCCAGCAAATCAGCATAAACCAATGAATCTTGAAATGTATAGGCATAAACAAAATTTTGTAAAACTTCTTCAGGAGATCGCTGCTCTGTTAAAATGATTTGTTGACCGCTGGTGTTGTCCAATTTCGGTGCAAAAGGATTAAGACAATAAATAAAAAGGAGGAAAATAGCCGGTAAAATTACTTTTATGTGACAGAACCTCATATAATTTAACTTAACGCCTATAATAAAAAAAAGCGGTACATATTACCGCTGTACCGCTTTTTTCAGATTTCACAAAGATTATTTCAGTCTGAATACCACCGGTATACCGACCCAGACTTTGACAGGTTTATCGCGTTGTTTTGCCGGTGTCCATTTTACGGATTTAATCGCTGCTACTGCCGCTTCATCACAACCATTATTACCCAATGACTTTAGAACTTTAGTATCGATAACATTACCTTGTTCATCGATAAGGCAGTTAATAACTACACGACCTTCCACGCCTGCTTTTCGCGCAATTTCCGGATATTTCAGGTTATTTTGAATAGCCAGAAATCCGCCAATCGGCTGGGGTGGTTCATCGTATGCCACAAAGATAGGCGTTTCTTCCTCACTCTCTTCCGGAGGCGGAGGAGGCGGTGGCAATTCGTCCAGGTTGATATCCGTTTCATCGATGGTAAAATCTTCCGGGATATCCTCGTCCTCACTCTCGACCGGAATTGTCGGTCGAGAAGGCGCCTGTTGGCGCTCTTGCTGCTGAGTTGCCTCAACCTCAGTTACCTCAATTTCGAGATCGACTTTATCTATGGTTTTGACCTGCTCTTCAATGCGTTTAAACGCCTGAAAAAGACCGACAATAAGAGCAAGAGTTATTACCAAACCGAGCTCGATGTTTTTCTTGTACTTTAGTCTCAGGCTAACTTTTGGTTTTTTTCTTAGATACATAACTCATCACCTCAATCAGCTTCTACTAATGTAGAATAATTTATGTTGAGAGCGGCACCGCCCACAGCTCGTAACTCCTCGTGGATTTCTGCAATTCGTCCAAATTCGATGTTCTTATCAGCTCGTAAAGACACTATTTTTAACGGATTGAGAGGATCGGAAACCATTTTGTAAACGATATCTCGAAGCTGATTCGCTTGAACGATATTATCTTCTATGGAAATTCGTCCAGCTTCATCAGCCCAGATGGTTGCAGCGCCGCGTTTCTCTTCCAACTTTTTAACTTCTTTTGCTGCTGGCAAGCGTACTCTTAAACCTTCATGCTCCTTCATTACGGTTGATACCATGAAAAAGATGAGAAGCATAAAAACGATATCAGGCAACGAGGCCTGTGGTATCTGTGAAGTCACCTTTGATTTCTTTTGGAATTTCAATTCCTTTCACTCCTCAAAAATTATCGTTGAACTCTTTACTCTGGTTCAGCAATTGAAATTCTTGGCGCATTGGCTTCTTTCAATTCATCAAGCACGTCAATATAAGTTTCGTATTTTGCACCTTTAACAGCTTTTACAGAAAATATAAGATTTTCATTTACATCGAGCATTTGACGCGCTTTTACTGAAATTTGATTTTTGTCAATTGGTTCTTCATCCATCATGATCTGGCCTTGAGCATTTATCAGAATATTGGTAATATTCTTGGATCGCACTTTGGTTTCCTGTCCTTTTTCCGGCAGTGTGAGCGAGATACCTTTGTCAGTCGCAATTGTCGTCGTTACCAGAAAAAAGATCAACAGCAAAAATGCGATATCAGCCAATGAACTCGTGGGGATTTCAGCTGAACCTTTCTTTTTCTTATCTAACAACATGGTTCGTACTCTCCAGGTCGATTATTTTTTATCGATTGCAATTAAAGTATCGATAAGCTCGGTTGTACTTTCTTCCATATCAATGATGAGCTTATCTATTCGCGAAACAAAAAAGTTATGCAACGCCTGAATGATAATAGCGACAATCAAACCACCCAAGGTGGTCAAAAGAGCGATAGAAATACCGCCAGCCACGATTGCAGGTGAAATATTGTTAGCTGCAGCAATCGCGTCAAACGCCTTGATCATTCCCCACACCGTACCGGTAAATCCAAGCATCGGGGCAACCGAAATAATAGTGGACAGCCAGACCAGTCCGCGTTCCAGAAAAGCCATTTCTATAGAGCCTGCATTGGTCACAGCTTTTTCGACAGCTTCAATACCCCGATCTGATCTCAGCAATCCGGCATGAAACACAGAAGCTACAGGTCCGCGTGTATTCTCACATACCTCGATCGCATCATCTACACCACCGGAAGAAAGCGCTTCTTTTACTTTGGATAAAAATTTGCGCGTGTTTACTGAAGCTCGCGTTAGGGTAATGAATCTTTCAATACTGATCATTAATCCGATGATAAATAACGCCAGAATCGGATGCATAAATCCGCCGCCTTGTTGATAATATTCAATCATTACTCAAAATCCTCCAAAATTGTTACTAATGTTTGTTTTGTGTTAATTTAACATTTTTAAAGTAGCATATTTTGCCTAAAAAGTCAATACTTTTTTATTTTTAAATATCTGCTTTTTTCCAGTCATGTAAATTTTTTATCTCTCTGGCGCGCGGAATCAGATCAATAGCTTGCTTTACTTGCTCATCACCACTTAAGCGAACTCTGTAAAAATGTTCACTGTCCCAGATATGTCTTGCAAGCTCGGCTTTCATTAGTAGTTTGATATATTCTACATCTTGTTCAAAGGCCTTGTCATCTATTTTAATTTCATGTTTGCTCAAAATGTTCCGAAATTCATCCAACATATTTTCGGTTATTTTAAAATTATTCATATAGGATTCGAAATTATCAAATTCTTCCCGGTGCTCGGCTGCATATTGGGAACCGAATTCGAAAAAAACTCGCTTCCGGCGCAAATTATAAGTAAACCTGGTAATGTTTCCATCTGTAAGTGTAGTATCGGGCGTAATACCTCCGCCGCCATACACTGTTCTGCCAGCCAGTGTCAAAAACTTTTTTGTAGAATCCGGTTTGTAGGTGCTGTCTCTTTCTTGATAAGCCTCTTTGTAATAATCCATCAAGCCATCTTTAAACGGACGTTGAATTAAGCGGCCGCTCGGAGTATAATATCTGGCCACGGTCAAACGTACGGCCCCGCCGTCATCAAGAGGAATTTGGTTTTGCACCAGTCCTTTGCCGAAACTGGTTTGGCCGACGACAAGGCCGCGGTCGAGGTCCTGGACCGCACCGGCGACAATTTCAGAAGCACTGGCAGAGCCGTGATCGATCATGATAAGAAGCGGAAACAGTTTATGGGTGCCGTTATGAGTGGAATAAAGCTCATCGTTCATTCTGCTTGTTCTGCCTTTCGTATAAACGATTTTATATCCACCGGGAATAAATTTATCCACCACTTTGAACGCTTGTTGCAGATAACCGCCGGAATTTCCACGAAGATCAAAAATAAGTTGTTTCATTCCCAGCGATTCAAGCTTGTTAAGCGCGTCTTCGATCTCGTCCGATGTGGTTTTAGAAAAACGGCCAAGATAAATATATCCTGTTTCTCCGTTGTTCAACATAAAAGCGGCCATCACACTATAAATTGGAATCTCATCGCGTGTAATGGTGACCTGGAATTCTTCAGATTCACCTGGCCGGCGAATTGTGACGTTCACTTTACTGCCTTTGGGCCCGCGCAATTTATCCTGAACTTCGCTTTCGGTTATACCGTAAGTGGATTTGCCTTCGATTTCAATAATCTGGTCGCCAGGCAAAATGCCGACGGCTTCCGAAGGCCCACCGGCAATCGGTGATACGACAGTCAAAACTTTTTCCAAAATAATAAATTGAATGCCAATGCCTTCAAAGGAACCTTCAAACTGTTCGGTTACTTTTTGAAGATTTTTTTCCGGAATATAAACCGTGTGCGGATCAAGTTCACCAAGCATACCATTGATCGCACCGGTAATCAATTTCTCAGTATCCGGTGGTTCGACATAGTAACGACTCACCAAACTAAAAACTTGTTGAAAGCGCGTCAACTGGTCGCGAACATTGTCTGTTGAATAAACACCACGGTTAGTGACTTTATTAAAGACAACACTTCCAACCAAAACAAGAGCAAGTATAAAAAGTGCTCTCTTGAAATATTTATTATCCATCATATTTCTATCCTCTAACATTGATCGACTTTCTTATCATAACTGTCCATTCGTGCCCTGGTTCCAATGAAATTTTCCAGTGCGGCATAACAACAGAGCCTTGATAGACGCGTTCAAACCCGCCCTCGGACATAGAAATCGTTTCAATCGGAAAACGCCAGAGCGCTGCTTTTTTGCCCAAATCGATATTGATATGAATTCCCATCCATTCATCTACAAGTGACACATTGCTCACATTTTTTGATGTAGCAATGCTGGCTAATTTTGGATTTTTTACATTTTTCCTATTTATCATATAGTACCGGTCAGGAGCATCTCCTGCTAACAGAGAAAAGACCATTTCAAATCCGAACCAAACCTGGAGCGAATGATGGTTCGTGTTTTTCAGCGAATAGATTATCTCGATCTCATCCGATTTTGGCTGCACGGCAAATGTTTTTGAGAGCGATAAAGGAGTAAATTGATCGCCAATCCACACATGACCGGAGCGTTCGAATATAACGCGTTGACTCTTGCCATCTTTTCTTAGGCTAGTCTCAAAATGCTGGTTGACGAAATCACCTTGCTCGCCGTACTGCGCATTGCGGAAGGTTTTGAGCGTTGTGTCGTTGCGCAGGAAATGGTCCAGAAAAGAAGTGCGCCGGTACCAATCATAGTTTAAATATTTTTCAAGACCTTTTTCCTTGCTTTCGATGCGCTCGTGAATGCTGGCTACTTCTCCCTGTTCATTAGTCTGATCTCTGAGCTGATACAATTTTTTATGATATGCCTCTTCCCGGCGTGTCATGGTGTCAATCAAATTTATGTTTTTTGGCTTGATATCCAGCTCGAACAAACTTCCGCCATGTTGTGGTGAGAAAAACAGGTTCATACGATCAGTTTCGACAACAACTTCGTCCAGGCCGTCAGCGTCGAAATCTGTAATTTCAGTTTTCACCCATCCGGTCTGACGTTTTTTTTCATCGAACTCTAGTTCATCCATAACAGTGTCGGCTTGAATAAGTTTTTTATAAATAGCGGTGCGGAGATGCGGCAGATAGAGTCCGCCAAAAACGCCATGCCAATAAGGACAGTTGGTTTGTCCGGCATAGATATCATCGATAGCCTTTTCCAGACCTTTTTTGCCAAATAACTTTTCAGCACGCTGGGTGGCTCGCAACATGCGTTTGTGAAGGTTATTGGATTCCGGATACTTTGCCATGAAATTCCGCCAAAAACCGCCCCGAACAAATACATTAAAATTTGAAGGTGTATGATGCTCTTTCAACCATTGCTGGAAATCCTCATATTCTTTTTGAGCATCTGTTGGCAAAGCCCACTCCATCATCTCGCTATAGGATGCGGTTGGCAGGTAAACACGGCCGGCCGGCTTTATCTTTTGCAATGCTTCCTGAAACGAGATAATGTGAATCCAGTCTGAATTTTCTTCTAACAAGCGAAAAAACTCATCCAGCCAGCCATCCTGGTAGCATTGCTTGTGCGTCCCTGGCCAGATACCGAATTTCTCACCGTCATCGGCAAAAACAACGAGGCGGTCACCATCTTCTGTGGCCAAAGAGTGCAGGTAGTCGATGGTTTGCTGTGGGGGACGAAAAGGTATCAAGTACCGCAAACGCTCGTTAATCGGGAAAATATTGACTACCGCGCCATTATCTTCAGTGACGAAATAGCTGGTCAAGTCCTTTTCCTGGAGTCCGGCATATTTGAAATGGGAATCGTCGATAATAGTGTATTTCATTCCAGCTTTTGCGATAGCCGAAGCCAGCACCGGCTCCCACACGCGTTCCGCAAGCCACATACCCTCGGGATTGAAACCGGTTGTTTCCCGGACAAACGCGTTCATCATTTGTATTTGCCCGACCTTGTCTTTGTCGGGAATGGCGCTCAAGACAGGTTCATAAAAACCGCCGCTCAACATTTCAATGGAACCTTTTTCTATCATAGCTCGTAGCCTTGTGCCAAAATCCGGATCATGTTCCAGCATCCAGCGAAATAACTCACCTGAATAGTGCTGAGCCAGCTTTACGGACGAGTGCTTTTCGTGGAGTTGGAAAAATGGCAGATACGCTTTCTCATAAGCTTTTTTAAAAACAAATTCGAAATTACCAACCGGTTGATGATTATGGATACCTATGGCGAAATAGATTCTTTTCACGTTTTACTCTTTTTCCCTCGCATTATAAATAATGACAAATTATTGTTTTTTCTCAAAACCGTTATATTGAATGAATGAAGGATTGAAGCACAAGCTGCTAATTCAACCAAATCCGGATTCTCTTTTTGTACTTTATGTAAAAGCTCGGCATAAGATGTAAAAAGCTCATCAATTTGAGTAATCTCAAGCTCTATCTGGAAAATAGTTTTTTTAACCAATTTGAATTAACTCGTCTTCTCTTTCTAAATATCTTGAAAAAGTGTCTTGATTGTCTAAATTTATCAAATCAACCGGATATTTTAATTTATATAAAAGTTTTCCTAACAAATGAAAAAATTGTCCTTTAGGACAACCTCGAACTGCCAAATCAATATCTGATAAATCTTTGTACTTGCCTGATACGAGCGAGCCAAAAAGGTAAATGTCGGAACATCCAGCATTTTTGAGTATTTCAACAGCTCGATCAATATTTTTTTTATAATCTTCAGGTATATTATTCGTCTTTATTAATTGAATCGTATCCATTCGTGAGCCCCACTATTAGATAATATGACAATTGAAGTTTCAATGTAAACTTTTGGTTTCACATCCTTTTCTCATTATTCTATCTAAATGAATAAATCTCATTTTCCAAAATGTCTAAAACCGGGTACTCAAGGAAAAGCGGTGAGACTGGCCAAGATCTCGAAACGGGACGTATGCATAATCAACATCAAAATGACCAATAGTTAATCCGAATCCGGCGGAGATATTTTTCTCTTCATAACCGGTCTGGTAACCAGCTCTTAAAGTTAATACATCAAAAGGCTGGCCTTCGAGGCCCAGATTCACATGGGGATTGCTATTGAAATCAGTCGCATAGTCACCGACCAGGTGCCATTTGTTTTGCACGAAAGAAAAAGGTAACTGGTATGCTGTTCCGAGCCGGAACAATTTTGGGACATTTATTTTTTCCTCGTCCATTTCTGTTGTGATACCCACATTTTGCAAAGACACAGCCGTGAACAGCCGCGGATGAAGACGGTATCGCGCACCCAGATCGATCATGTACCCATTGGCATGTTCGATATAAATTTTTTCGCTAATATATTTGGCATTGATCCCCAGCGACAGCCGGTCAGACAGTTTGCGGGCGAAATTGAGCACCAGGCTAAAATCCTGTGATGAAAAAGTTCCTAACGGTTCTTCGGAAGCTATTTCCCTGTGCTCAAAGCCTTCGATATTGCTCAGCAAAATGCCAAAGCCGAACGAATTGTCGCCCGAGGGAAAAGAAAGTGCAGCCACTTCATGATTGATTTCTTGAAGCCATTCAGTATGGGTAAAATGTGCCTGGCGGGAGGACATCCAGGCCGGTCCGGCCGGATTCCAGAAAATACCAGACGCTTCGTTCGAGGACGCGACAAAGGCTTCTCCCATACCGGCTGCGCGGGCGCCAATGCCTATTTTCAATACAGCCAGACCGGTGTTTCCGGCTGCCCATGCATGCGCTGATGCCAAAAAAATGAGTAACAGGATAATTTTTTTCATACAACAATCTCGCTTTTCATATTTACATCGTTAAAAAAATACAGGAAATTTATCTTTCAGACAACAGGTTTTTTAAAATTCATACGGATTTTAAAGCCGGAATGCCCAGGAGATAACATGATCGGCATTCAATGCATTCAGCCCGAAAACATAAGCGTAATTCACAGAGGTGTTCAAGCCAAACACGTCGATAAAAAATCCCAGACCGAACGTTGGCGTGTCGTGATCCCATCCGAGTCGCAAAGCGCCGATATCAGGATGCCGCACCTCTGCGCCGATATGGTACCGCGGATTTTGTTTGTCACTGGTTTCGATATCTGCTGAAACCATGAGCCAATCATCAGGGATAGTATAAACAACAGAAGCTCGCAAAATATTCGGAAAATGATAGGTTGTACTGGTGCCGCGTTCATAAACCTTATCTGTGTTCCAGGTGTATTTTGACATCACATCCCGCAAAGTAACGCCAAAGGCAAGGTATTTAACCGGTCTGGAAAAAACGCCAAAGTCAAGGCCAAATCCTGATGATGTCAGTGCGTCATCATCGCGGGTGAGTCCCGGCATCCGGTTGTACAACACTTTTCCAGACAGGCCGATGCTGAACTTTTCTGATGGGCTCACAGCAAAAGACATGTAAAAGGCGTTTTCGGAATTGGACAAATATTCCGTATGCTCACCAGACGCATTACGACCGTCAATATTGTCAACGCTGGCGTGCACCCATGCCACCGAGATTCCGGCATCCAAAGGAGGTTCCTGACCATCGATTTTTGGTGGACTTATGGGCATGGCAAATCCAATGATATCAATATTCCGGTCCAGGGGTAAAAATGCAAAAGACGTCACAAATTCTGCAGATTCTAAAAGTGGCGTGATCGATGGATTATAAAGAGCAGCCGCCGCTCCTTCAGGGACGGCAGTAAAGGCATCGCCCATGGCTTTGGCGCGAGCTCCGAATCCCATGCGCATAAACGCCCCGGCATATCCTCCGTCGCCTTTTGAAGCCAAAACCGTGTTTGCCAGCAGCAGACAAAAGAAAAACACTGATAATTTTTTTAGCATTTATTAAACTCCATGACTTTAATTCACAACCATAATCTTGCCCCAATAGATACCGTCGCCGTCTATTTCGACGCTGTAGAAATAGACCCCATTAGCAGCTTCATCACCATAATCGTTACGTCCATCCCAGACATTGTTGTAATCGCCGGGACCCGGCCGGAATTGATTTTCACAAACAGTTGTCACCAAATCCATGGCATAATCATAAATTTTTATAGTCACATGCGTATCTTCTTTGGTGTTATATTGCAATCGGACATGGCCTTTGTCATTTAACAGATTATCTCGTTTTGGTGAAAAAGGATTGGGATAGGCGTAGGTTCGCGGTTCGCCTCGCCGGCCTGTCGGTTGAAAGGCGCGGAAAATCTTCCACGTATAGCCGTTATTTATTGTTCGTGCCAAACCATCCTTGGTGCCGACCCATACCTGACCGTTATCGGCATAGACAGAATAATACTCTTTGGTATACACGTGCTCGCCTGTTTCCTTTTGAGTGATCGGAGCAAAGTTGTACCATGTTTCGCCGTAATCCGGGGATTTGAACAAACCGTTCGTCCACGTGGCTACATAAACAGTGGCGCCGTCAAAAGCAAAATTATAAGCCCGTTCGTCTTTCAGCACAACATCCCAGGAACGTCCTTCATTTTCAGTTTTAGAGACCGCATAATATTCATTTTTTCCTGCCGCTTTCCAGGTGCACGCCCAAATGATATCCCGGTTTTGCGTTT
Source organism: uncultured Cytophagia bacterium (assembly GCA_964607755.1). Classification (GTDB taxonomy): domain Bacteria; phylum Zhuqueibacterota; class Zhuqueibacteria; order Residuimicrobiales; family Krinioviventaceae; genus CAZSMC01. Next base: position 13,560 of record CAZSMC010000059.1, read on the forward strand.
TCTGATGTGCCAGATTGACCACCCAGTTTCCGGAAATGTGTTCCTGTTGATTGGTAAAGGTAAAATGCGTCCACGTTTCGCCGCTATCTGTGGATTTGTTCAGACCACCGGATGTTCCTACCCACAACACGCCGTTTGCATTGAGGACAGAAAAAGGCAAGTGGTTCAAATTGTGATTAGGATCGTAAACAAGAGTGTCCGGTGTAGTACGTTCCCAGGTAGCGCCCCAATCTGTTGATTTGAGCAAACCACCGCCAAAACTGGCGCCCCAAATCACGCCATCCAGAATGGTAAAATCCCAGGTGACGTTCTGCCCGGGAGTGACACCAGGTTGCGGGATGTAAGACCAGGTTTGGCCGTTATCAAATGAAAAACTAAAACCTTTTCCCCAGTCAACAATGTCATCGAGAGCCTGAATAAACGTGTCAATCGCAGCGGAAACGAAAACTGTGTCGCCCTTGGCATAAATGGCGCTGATCGGACCATTGACGAGACCGGGGACATTATCAAATATTTCGAATTCATCTGTTAAAAAATTGTACCGCGACAAGCCATTGCCAGAACCGAACCAAAGGCAGTTCTTTCCGGAAACCATATCAGAAATGCCGTTTCCAGCAGGTCCGTTTGCCGCGGCCTGGCGGTTGTCCAGCTTGTAATGCATCGTCACACCGGCAAAAACCGGGAAAAGGCAGAAACACAGAACGATCACCACAAATATATTTCTAATCATTTATTCACCCTCGCTTGAATAGAGATAAACATGCTGAACTACTTTTTCGCTCTTGTTGCCGGCAAAATCAAAAGCGTAAAAAGTCAGTGTGTACAAGCCAAGCGGCTGGTCCGGGTCGAAAATGCCGGTAATCGAATACACGCCGTCGCCGGCGGTTTCGTCGCCACGATAACCTTCATCCCAGCCGGTGAAATCTTCGTTCCAGGACAAACCATTGTCGTAAAGATCAAACGGACTGTTTTGCGAAAACGTGCCGTCCGGTTTTTTCCATTCCAGCTTGACATCTTTGACATCTTTTAGCGTCTGGGGATCAGATACGTGAATGGTTATCAAAAAAGCGGTCATCATGCCCTCAGGAGGGCGTTTGACCGAATCAACAACCGAAGGTTCGCTTAGTACCGGAGGTGTGTTACCGATATAAAGTGGTCTCTCCACAATGTCGCTCGTCGCTTTCGATTTATCGACTGCTTTGAATTTCAGTGTGTATATACCTGGAGCCTTGGCAATGGCAAATTCGTTTGTCACCTGCTGAGTGTAAACGCCCTCGTCAGTTGGTTCGGTTAATTTTTCGGTGAAATAGAGTTCGCCCTTTAAAAAGGCCTGATACTCTACATGATGAAGATCATCCAGACCATTCGAGTCCGATGCCGTAGCCTGGATGATGCGTGTGCCGTCGAATCCACTGGGCAGACTATCTGGCAAAGTCACGTTAGTAATAACCGGTGCTTTATTAGCAAATGCGGAGACATTAACATCCAACGGCTTACTTGCGCTGCCGCTCTCATTTTCAATTTTAAATCTCCAGATTAAAGTATGCTTTTCTTCAATATCTGTTTGGAACAGGATCTTTTGTGAAAAGATGCCGTCATGAGCTACCACATCTCCGTCATCCGGGTGAATCGCAGCGCCATCATCATAAAGATAATGAGTAGACAGGACAGTCTCGTCGGCTGTTAAAATATCAAGCCGAACCGAGTCGACACCGTCTGCGTTTTTTACCTTTACCATGACATGGTATTGCTCGCCAGGATTGATCACCTCGGGTATCTGTTTCGGTTCAATTTCCGGCACCGAGTTATCTACCGGTTCTTGAGGCAACTCTCTGGAACAACCAGCGATTATGCCGAGAAATAACATCCACACCAATTTCTTCATGTGTTCTCCTGGATTTTTATCAAGAAAAATGCCGAGAACCGCACCCAGTACCCGGCAGCATCAAAATGCCAGTCCAGCAAATAAAATTATCCGCGCTCAACTGTAAAACAAAAAAACTATTTCGACATATTCTGAAAAAATCTTTGAAATGCAAACGAACAGCCTTTTGACAGATAAAATGGTTATTGACAAAACATCCCTTTATACCAATCCGGAATATGCTCTTTTTTGTCAAATAAAATCAAAAAGTTCCAGCAGTTCAAAATGATTATCAAATTTTACGTCCGCCTGAGCCAAATGTTCCTTATCAAGGGTTGTTGCCAGTGCAATACACATCATCCCTGCAGATTTTGCAGAAGCAATGCCCACAGGTGCATTTTCGACCACAACACAATCTTTCGGATTAACGCCCAGCCGGTCAGCAGCAGCGAGATAAGGATCAGGCGCTGGCTTTCCCTGTACCGTGTCTCCGTCAGCAATTATCACATCAAATTTGTCAATCAATAAGAGTGACAAAACAGTCTTGATATTTTCCAACGTTGTGCCGGTCACCAATCCGGTTGACGCGCCTCGTTGATGAATTTTGTCAAGAATCGAGGGAATGGGTTTGTATACACGTGCCTTATGGTGTTTTTGAAATTCATCGTTCTTTTTGGCGATCAATTTTTCGACATCAGCCTGTCCAAAGGACATCTCGGTATGTTCGATGATTTTTTTAACCATTTCAATCACCGGACGTCCTTCGTTCAAGCGGATAACCATTTCATCGAGCGTGGCATGAGAATCCCGCTCCAGGACCCTTTGCCACGCTGAAATATGGGAAGGAAGAGTTTCTGCTGTCACACCATCAAAATCGAATAACACAGCTCGCCAGCGGATTTGCGGGTTTTTCAACATTAGTAGTTCAAGCCTACAGCTTCGCGTGCCTTGTTCAGATATTCCAAAGCCACGGAGCGGGCTTTTTTTTCACCATACCGCATAATGTCATGCACATAATCCGGGTCATTGATGAGCTGCTGGCGTTTTTCGCGATAAGGTTCAAAATAATCCCATATCACATTGACAAGCTCTTTTTTAACATCACTGTATTTCAACCCTGGCCTCAGGTAGAGTTGACGCAATTCTTCACGGCCCGCTTTATCCAGAAATAGAGAGTAAATCGCGAACAGATTGCAAGTATCGGGATCCTTTGGTTCATCAACCGCCCTGGCATCGGTGACAATGGACATGACTTTTTTCTTTAAATCATTTTTTAAAGCAAATATTTCAATGGTATTGCCATAGGATTTTGACATTTTTTGCCCGTCAGTGCCCGGAATGGTGGCAAGATCATCCTGAACCGCCGGCCTGGGTAACACAAAAACCTCGCCGAATTGGTGATTGAATTTCTGCGCAATATCCCGGGTCATTTCCACATGCTGTTTCTGATCTTTTCCCACAGGAATCAGTTCAGCGCCGTACATTAAAATATCTGCGGCCATTAAAACCGGGTAGGCATATAATCCGTGATTCACTTCAATGCCTTTTGCTTGTTTGTCTTTAAAAGAATGGGCACGGTTCAAAAGACCCAGTTCAGTGACGTTCGACAGGATCCACGTCATTTCGGTTACCTCTGGTACATCGGATTGCACATAAAAATAAGACCGCTCCGGATCGATACCGAGCGCCAAAAAATCAACACACGCCTCAAATGTATGCTGACGCAACAATTTCGCGTCTTTGACGGTGGTGAGAGCATGATAATTGACGACAAAACAAAAAAGCTCGTGATTTTCCTGATACTCAATCATCCGCTTCATCATGGCAAAATAATTTCCGAGATGCAAAGCACCAGATGGCTGTATGCCGGACAGAACTCGCACGGTGTCTCCTTTCCAGTTTTAGATTCATTTATTTATTAAAATATAAAAATATTTTTCACGAATAAAAATCGGAAAAATTGCCCTGTGATTTTTAGTTTTCTTTATCACCTTTGCTTGCTTTTCCTTTGCTTATTTCGTAAGTTTTGCCGCCTGAATTCTAAAACTTGTGGAGGAGTTTTATGCTCACTAAAGAGCTCATCGAAATGGAAGACCGATACGGAACAAACAACTATCATCCTTTGGATGTGGTCATCGAACGCGGTGAAGGCATATGGGTTTATGATGTGAACGGCAAAAAATATCTCGATTTTCTTAGTTCATATTCCGCTATCAATCAGGGTCACTGCCACCCGCGTCTGGTAAAAGTGATGCAGGACCAGTGTGAAAAAATCACCCTGACGTCGCGGGCTTTTCGCAACAATCAGTTACCCTACTTTTGCAAAGAACTCTGTGAATTGACAGGCTTTGACCGAGCTCTACCCATGAACACCGGAGTGGAAGCGGTAGAAACAGCGATCAAAGCGGCGCGCAAATGGGGATATATTGTCAAGGGTGTGCCGCAGGACAAAGCTGAAATCATTGTCGCTGACAACAATTTCCACGGCCGCACAACCACTGTTGTGGGATTTTCATCAGAAGAGCTGTACAAAAAGTATTTTGGCCCGTTTGCGCCAGGTTTTACCACAGTTCGTTATGGAAACATCTCTGCTTTTAAAGATGCGATTACACCGAACACAGTTGCTGTTCTTTTAGAACCGATTCAGGGAGAAGGCGGCATTATCATTCCTCCGGAGGGTTACCTTGCTGAAGTGAAAAAACTGTGTAGCAAAAACAATATGCTTTTTCTGCTGGATGAAATCCAGACCGGACTCGGCCGTTGCGGTAAAATGTTTGCGCATGAATACGAAGACGCCAAACCCGACGGCATGATGCTTGGCAAGGCGCTGAGCGGCGGATTTTATCCGGTATCTGCTCTTGTGGGCACAAACGAGCTCTTGAGTGTTTTTCAACCCGGCGAACATGGCAGTACCTTTGGCGGCAATCCATTAGGATGTGCTGTTGCCAGAGAAGCGTTACAAATTATTACGGATGAAGATTTGCCCGGTCGTGCCTTTGAACTGGGGATTTATTTCCGCGGCAAACTCAACAGCATGAACAGCAAACACATCGCCGCAGTGCGCGGCAGAGGACTCATGATCGGCGTTGAACTGGTGGACGAGGCCGGTGGCGCGAGACGTTTTTGTAAAGCGCTGCAAGATCAGGGCTTGCTCTGCAAAGAGACGCACGAAAATGTCATCCGTTTTGCTCCGCCGCTTGTTATTTCACGCGATGAACTGGACTGGGCGTTCGAGCGCATCAGTCATGTGATGGAGACGTTGTGAGTTGAGGAGTGTTTGCATCTCCTTTATTTAAAAAAGGGTAGTATTAATGTTTTGATTTTAACATTCATCGGCTGGTGAGGCGTTTTATCATCTCGTTGTATGAGCCTTGTCTTGAGATCGTTAAAATTATCTTTTTGGAGATGAATAAAATCACATACTTTGCGCGGTGATCCAGTTCATTATAGAGTGATATTTCCACCAGGGGATTACGGTAACGACCTTTTCATCTTTCTTAAACATTGTTTCTGTTTTTTTTGATATGATTAACCCATGCTTTTTGTCAAATCTGTTCAAAAACTTGTACAATGATGCTGCATTTTTCATGGTGATACTTTCCCGCATCTTTACTTCAATAGGCATTATTTTTTCTTTTTTATGAAAGACGATGTCAACCTCATCTTTTTGTGGAGATCGATAAAAATACACAGGATGTAATGTGTTAATCCAGAATTGTTCTATTAAAAGGTGAAATATTATCTTTTTGCAACAATTTGTCAACGAGTTGAAACATTAACGTTGTTTTACCCACGCGCCAAAGTCCTGTGAGGATAGTCATTTGTCTTAATTCCAGGGATTGCCATAACGTGGGAAAAATCCGCCTTTGCTTTCCAACAAGGACTTGTGGCACACCTCCGGATTGCCACCAGGGATTGAATTTATTTAAAGATTGTAGCATAGCAATGTCATTGGATTTTAAATACAATGACATTATAATGTTATTATTATTAAATATCAAGTTAAAAATGTCTATTTTAATCAACAAATAAAAAAAGCGGCCTCCCCAAAAGTAGCCGCTTTTATTAGCTGATCGGATTTTCGAAAACATTCAAAAAGATTTTCTAGCCAATCCGCAAACTCATCTCTTTTTAATATAAATATCCCCGCTCGTGGTTTCGAGACGGATCGGATCACCACCACCGTTGATGTCGCCGGTGCTTTTAATGACAACGTCGCCGATTTTTTCCGGTTCGCTCTTTGTCAGCGGAAAGTCGCTGTAAATGTCATAGCGTTCGGTTTGGTAGTCGTGGCGGCTGGTACGGATTTGCGCCTCGATCGTTGCCGGCAGCTTTTCCGGTAATGTCAGTCGGATAGTCCCGCCGGTTGATTTTAAATCCATAGCATGTTCTTTGGAAAAATCCTCCAGCGTTATCTCAACATCCACCTCGCCGCCGGTAGTCCGAGCGTCGACACCAACGCGAACCTTGTTCAGCTTTATATCACCGCCCGATGTTCGTGCAGAAACATGATCATCAAAATCCGATCCCGTAATGTCCCCGCCACTGGTTGCCGCCTTGATTTTACTCTCTATCCCTTCCAGCCGGACGTCCCCGCCGCTTGTATTGACAGAGCATTCTCCTGCACAATCATACACTTTAATATCTCCACCAGAGGTGTTCGCACTCAATCGGCCTTCTGCCCGGATAGCCGTTATATCCCCGCCAGACGTGTTTAATGAAATGTCGTTTGTCGCGTGATTGAGATGGATATCACCGCCTGACGTTTTAAAGCTGGCACGCCCAAGAACATCCTCGAGTTTTATATCACCCCCTGAGGTTGAGCCGCTCACATCCCCGGACACACTTGTCGTAGAAATATCTCCGCCGGAGGTGCTTAAATTTGTACGTCCGGCGGTATTGTCGAGAACAATGTCGCCACCACTTGTTCTGCCCTCGATTGTACCTATGACATCCGAAATCGATATGTCACCGCCTTTGTTGTGGATCTGCTGGTCAAATTTTTCAGGGATATTTATCCTGAAAGTACTGCTAACTGTGTTGTAGGACACTTTAATAGTGCCGGATTCGTGGTTAACCTCGATCCGGTCGATGCTTGCCAAAAACGGGGAAATCTGGCTATTTTTTATAGAGATAGGAGGAGTTGTTGTAAAAAGCTGTTCGGCGGAAATCGGCTGACTTGTACCGGGTGCCCTGTTTTGCCGACCAAGTAAAAATCCAAACAGGACAAGTACGATAGCCAATCCGGTCTGGAACACAAGTTTGCCGGCGCGGGCCCACTGCGGTTTTGCGGTATTTCGGTCAAAAGTCCGGTGGCGAATTTTTGTGAACAATGATCTTCTGGTGGCATGCACAACAGAGTCTTCGGGATGTTGAAATTTTATTTTCCCGGACAACGCCTGAAGTCTCGCGTATTCTTTTTGGCAGGACGAACACGCACCGAGATGAGCTTTTAGCTCGTCTCTTTCTACGACGTCGATTTCATTGTAATGTTAGAACATAAAAAAAGAAGTATCAGTGAGAACAATTATATTTTCATTATAGAAATCTTGCTCTCTCGCAAAAAAGACTTTATAAACCTCGTTAGATACAGATAAAAAAAAGGCAGGAAGCATTTGCTCCCTCTCCAAGTTTCATACCAAAACGTTTGTAGAATTTCTACTTGATCAATGATATTTTAATTGACTGTCTTTGATTTGCAGTGTTTAAAACCACAAAGTAAATTCCACTCGGCACCATGATTCCAGCATCATTGACTCCATTCCAAATCACTTCGTGTACACCAGCATCTCGATTTTCGTTGATTAGAGATTTTATATTCTGGCCTAAGACGTTGTAGATATTCAATTCAACAAAGCTGTTATCTTCTAGGAAAATGATAGTCGCGTTGAACTATTAAAAGGATTGGGACTATTGCCAAATGCTTTTTTATTAGCTGAACTAAAGGCTCTTTTCGACAATGGTTCTTGCTCTTTATCAACGCCTTCAGTTTCCAACGCCATTTGAATATCATCCTCAATAAATTCATCTCTGTGGCTAGTTCCAAGTACAGAGGCAATTCTTTGTGCATCCTCATCATTATTTCTCAACGAATATTCAGCAATGAGAGTTAATAAGAGTTCTCTTTCCGAATAGGAGCCTTCTGGTGCTTCAAATGCGATTTTTTCAGCTTTTTCAGGTTTATCATTATTCAGTTCCTGCTTCATTAACCAAACTCTGGCAATATGCTTGGAACGTTCATCATATTTCACATTACCTAACACGGAGTTTAAGAAACTTACATTTGCATCCAATTCACCCAATGCTTGATAGGAATCATATAATCGAAACAAAGCTTGGTGCGTCAACTCTTCGGAGGGATACTTGTTTATAACTTTTCTCAACTCCTTTATGGCATTCTCGTAATCTTTTTCATAACAAAGACTAAATGCTTCCATAAATTCTTCATTGATAGGATCAACGTTTTCTGAACCTGATTTCCATAACGCTCCGACTTGGCTTGGTTTGGAGCAAGCTGGAATATATTCTGTTTGATATCCAAAGAAAATGGAACCATTGGTTGGGTAACCGCCTTGGCTGCTTAAATCTTGCCACCAATTTAATTCGGCGTAAACAGTCGAACCTGTATTGTTAATTACAGCATAGTCCCCAACCCCATCTTCGGGCATTACATTAAAGCCACCAGAATTATACCAATCATATCCAAGATCGGGCAATCCGGCGGCCATATTAAAATAGCTGCCGTTACAATTATCAAAATAATTTCCATATCCATCCCATTGTCCTGTAAAGTGAGGAAAAGAGTTGCTGCCGGTGATATAGACACAGTCCCCATTTCTACTTTCAATCGTATTATTTTTATATTGCCCTCTGCCTTGATAAAGTCTTATCGTATAACTGCTGTACGAATTCATTTTATTGTTTGTGACATCTGGGTCTGCATATATAATATACAATGCTTTATCATTTTCAGTTAAGTCACAACCGTCAATAGTCGGTTCAGCTTCTGGGTGGTGAACTCTTATTCCAGCCAAGCCACAATCAGAAATCTCACAGTCTTTAATTGTGCCATCTGATTTGTAAATAAAAATCCCATAGTCTGCGCCTGATATTTCACAATTCTCGACAATTGCATCGCTTGTACTTAGCTTAATGTATTGCCAAGACGTGGCCGGATCATTTGCAGATTTGAATGTTGCTCCATTAGCATAAAATTCACTCCCAGCTTCTGCAGTAATTCGGTAGTCGCCATCAAAAAGAACTGTTGTGCCGGGCGTGATGTTGAGAGTTATGCCAGTTGGAACAGTTACATGTCCTGTAATATGAACGTTACCTTGCCAATTTTCATTTTCGGTTAATGTACCATTAGTCGTAATTGTTGTCATTGGCGAAATGATATATGTCTTCACAGTCTCATTAAACCTATCTTCAGCCGGTATTATCCACGCAGGCTGCTCAAGAGTGGAGTTATAATCAAGATTATGATTGGGACCGTTTGGTGGCCAGGAATAATTGGTTTGGTCGATGAATGGAGGACATTCATCATAGTAATAAGATATGTCATTCAAAAATGAACTTCCATAAATCTGTCCACGATAATACGCGTCATCTTGAATCGATCCCCAATAATTATGAGTAACCCCCCAATAGTTATTGTTCCACGTAGGACAATCCGGGAAACTCCAAAAATAACAATCAAAATAACTATATGAATCACCATAAACAGTCCAAGGGACTAACATGTTAAAAATCCACATCGCCCAATCGTTCTGCTCATAGCCCACGCTAATTATGTTATCGTTACCAATAAAATTTACATAATGGCAATTTAGAAAAGCAGCACTTTCAGGGCTATTATGGCGATTGCGCAGAAATGTATTATAAGGACCGTTCATGCCGTGTGTCGCGTCTGCCATTATTCTATCTACTGCATTCCCTTCGTATAAATTACTAAATGAATATGTGCCGTGCAGACATAAGTCTGGACCCGGCACTAATGCCCACTCATCGTAGGTTTGTTCTCTCGAGTAGTTATATGCAAATACGTTGCTATTGGCCCCCCAACAAATTCCCATCGAATGTCTTAATTTTCGGAATATATTATTCTCTATTAAACAGTTAGTTGAGCTATGAGAAACAACAGTTCCGTAACCATATGAACCACCTGAAGTACTCCTCGCTTCATTCATAAAACATCCACTTACTTCTATGTGAGAGCAATTAGAAATCTCTATATGGTGTCTACAAGTCATATCTAGCTCAACACCTTTAACCCAGCAATTTACGGCATATTTGAATATGACATTCGATCCCAAGTAGTCGATATTAGACTTTGAGCCATCTAATCGTTGAATTTTAAGGTTCTCAATACCAACATTTTCTATTGGGATAATTTGCCGAACTTTTAAAGAATTATTTGTGGTTTGATACAATTTTGCTGCTTCATATTTAAGATTATAGAATCCAGAATTATAATCACTCGCTATTTGATTAATTTGTCCAACGTATGTGGAATTTGAGGGGCCATACTTATCATCGAAACCTTCCTCGTAAAAATGAATCCAATCATCTCTGGAAAACACATTACTGCTTACTTGAATTTGTTTTGATCCTTTCGAGATATTAGATTGCACAATAGTCGTATTATAATCGACATCTCCTTCTATTTCAAAACAAGATTGATTGTTTCCCACCGTAAATTTAAGGATCGTTTTATCTGAACCATCGCCTTGAAATAGAATATTTGATCCGTCTAAAATAGGATTATTATTCTGATTTAATGTTATTGGAGTAGAGATATTATACACGCCTTCGGGGAAATATACTACCGTCAAACCCGAAGTTTCATCAATTGCGTCATTAATCGCAGCTTGAACTGTAGCATAATCATTTACGTTATAAATTCTCACGGCACTATTCGGAGAATCAGGAACCAATCCTGCAAATTGCCAATCTATCATCCTATCTGTACTAAGATTATCAACTGCGGGTACTTGCGGCTGAGAGAATCCAGCTAAGCTCGCGAAAAAAAACAAATAAAATATCGCCTGCATAATTATATTTTCGATGTCATTACTGTCTCCTCAGTTTTTGTTGTTAAAGAATACAGAAAACAAAACATGAAATGAATGAAGATTTTCATCAATTAATGCATCTTGTGCAACATCCACTTCTTGAAAGTAATATTTATAATAAGTTTCCATAAAAAATATAGAGAATTTGCAACCGAAACCAAAACTAAGATGAAGCCCCGAGTTTTCAATCAGTGCTGAATAGCCATATTCGTTCGTCTTGTAATCATAAGAATAGTAATCATGAGGTTGCTTTTGAGCATTTGGTAGAATATGCTCGGTATACAGATAATTATATTTTGAATTATCATAAACATTTATTGAAATTCCAAAATTAGATATTAAGTACATATTGATATTATCTGAACGATTGAGATGATATTTCCCTAATAGGGAAATATCAAGATAATGCAATGAACATATAATATCTTGATGAATAACTTCATTCACTTCGTGCAATCCCCAAACAGGTGCAATTGTTTTATCTCTAAATATCCCGTTTACATCCAAATATTGTAGCACAATTCCACCATCAAACGATTTATAAAGATTCCATTCTTTGGCCACACTCAGGACAAAACCCGGCTTCCATTCTGTCCCCTCGTTACGAAAAGATGAAAAATTTGCTCCTATTTTGATACTGTTGATTCCATTTGCAAATACAATATTTGTTAGCAGAAAAATTAACAAATAGAAATCTTTAATCTTCATTTGACAATTCCTATAAAAGTTATTAGAACTCACTGTATACGTATAATCAACAAAAAGGCGTATATAATAACATATATACGCCTTACAAACTCATTTTTCGCATTTTACTACCTCTTTTCCACCCATCATCCACTCAATTCAAAACTGATGATTATAATCCTAAATGTCAAGAAAAATTATTTCCGTTTTAACTGGCCAGTTCACCCTAATTCTAAATCTGAAACCACCTAATTGTTTTTCTTATCAAAATTCCTATTGCGTTTATTGTAAAATCAATAAATAATAATCTTGTCATATTTAATAGAATCCCCTCCTACGCTCATTAACGAATGGATAGAACAACATGGTTATCCGAGTTCTAACATTTTCATGCAGCCAATTTTAACCGCCGATTCGTTTAGGTAAAATTCGTGGCATTTTCTAGCTCGTTTGTGCTGGCTTTTCCGATGCGGTTAAAACGGCTGATGCAAGCGATATAAAATGAGCTGTTTTTGATGAAATTTACACGACTTCATAATTCACACCGCTTTTATTTATGAATGAACAACATTTTTTAACGCTTTTTGTAATTTTTTCACCGCACGGAAAAGCATATTTTTGACCGTACCTTCGGCGCATCCTAAAATGACTGCAATCTCACGAATCTTGTAATCTTGTTCATGTTTCAAGTTAAACACAGCCCGTTCTCTGGCAGATAATTTTGAAAAAGCACTTTTGACGAGAGAACGAAATTCATCGGCAGTTAACTGTTGTGCCGGATCGGATTGCTCGGTCAATTCCGGAATGGAAATGCTGACATTGTCAGTGCTATCGAGGCTCAGAAACATTCTCAGTTTTTTCTTGCGCCGGTAATTGATCGACTGATTTATAACGATTCGTAACAGCCAGGTTTTAAAGCTGCTTTGAAAAGAAAACGTCTGCAGTTTGGAAAACGCGCGCAGAAACGAGTCCTGATAAATATCCTGCGCTTCGGCAAGATGACCTGTCATGCCAAGCGCTATGTTCAGAACATGCTGATCATGACGTTTCACGAGTTGCTCGAACGCTCTCTTATCTCCTGCCTGCGCCTGCCGAACGAGGCTGAATTCGTTTTCGATTTCTTGTTCTCTCACGACATCATTATAGACAGTAGTTTCGCAAAAAGGTTTGCACTTTTTTTATTTTTTTAAAAATAAACTCTGTATGGGCATTTTTACAATAAACTCCTATTAGTTCATCTCGATGGTTTTTGATTTGATCGCAGCAGGGTGGGTCAGTGAACCACTCTGTTACTCAGGCATTCATGTTCATAACCAGCAAAGTGGATAGACTGCATAAGACGAGGCACTCTTTTTTTTTCAGAAAACATTTGCTTTTTTTATAAAATATTCGTAATATAAGACAAATCAATCAATAAAATATTGAAAAGAGGGGTAAATGGGGTGTCCTACACAAAGCACTCGCAAAACCAGGCTCCTGGAACAGGTGCGGGGCGTGCTGCGGGCCAAACATTACAGCATCCGCACAGAAGAATCTTATATTAACT
>CAZSMC010000060.1:0-26597 GCA_964607755.1 uncultured Cytophagia bacterium
GCACGTTATAATGATTTGTATTTTTGTCATTGCCTTTATTCTTTGCATGGAACATACCATCTATGCTCAGGAGAATAAACGCGATCTCACCCGTTCGAAAGTATGGGTTACTTTTTCGGAACAGGGATTACCACATGGATCAAGAAATGTTAATTTAGGTGAAGGATTTGTTTATCCAGGTTTTTATGGTGGAGGTAAAAACGATTGCACCGGCTTTCCTGAGATGAGCGTTATGGCATATCGAGGTGACCAACAAGTCTATTTAAAGTTATCAAGGTCGCTCGATGGAGACCCGGCTATCACTTTTGATCAATCGGCAACGATAATTAGGAATTATAATTTTATTAACAAAAATAATTTGCCGCCCAAAGAACAATATGCTGAAGAGATATTAAAAGCCGAATTCACTGTGAATGATCCGGCTGCAGACGCTATATTACCCCGGATAAAAATAAAAACACGAACATTAGGTTGGAGTCTTCCCAAATATGACGATTTTCTCATTACAGAGTACACCATCACAAGCATCGAGCCGAGTGAAACCCTTAATAATTTAAACTTTACTTTCAAAGCTATTGTAACTCCGGCATCAGGGGGAGGATCAACGGGAAATATTGATAAAAATTTTCGACATGACATTGAAAATGTGTGGGATCCAAAACGGTTCACATTTCTCTTTTATGATGCCGGAATGTATTTTGAAGAAATGGGGGGCGAAGTTTTTCAAAAATATTCTCCTGGTGATGTCACCGGTGATGTAGGTGATCCTGGAAATATTTTTGAAGCGAACAGTATAGATTTTCAATTATACTCTCCGCAAGCGGTGGCATGGGGCTATGTGGATGTGACTCCAAATGAACTGGATAAACAAGGAAGTCCAGATGCTCCTGAAGGAAGTGTCGATTGGCAGATTGCCTCCGGAAGCGGTGCGGACCGCGCTATTGCGCCAACGAGTGAAAACTTTGAAATAGATACCTGGAATTCATCTTTTCACAATATACCTCGCCCTTCAACAAAACCAGTCCGTTTGTTAAAATTCCCTCAAAAAAGAATGAACTGGCTTGAAGCTTATGAACAAGACCCAAGTTTGGACTCGGACGGAAATCTTGTCGAACGAGTGCCCACTGTTATTAGTGTAGTGGGACCTTATAACTTGGACCCTGATGAATCTATTAGCTTTAAGCGAATAGTCGTATTTGGAGAACTAGACCGGTCAATCTCCATGCGAGGCGGCCTCAAAGCAACAAAACAACTTGATATGGATTTTGTCACAGACAAAGAAGGTGGTGAAGGAGAAAAGGAAGAACATGCAGCAATTAAGGCTTTGCGAGAAAATTGGGATAATGCAGTAAAATTGGTCAATAATAATTATATGCCTGAGGAATTCCCGCCACCTGCAGTAGGGCTTCCGCCAGGTGTTGCTGATGTCATCGGAGAGCCTTCTTTGGGCAGCGCCATGAAAGCCGAAGCATTGGAAGAGGCAGTAGGTGACGTCTCTATCGGTGTAAGACTTACTTTTGATGCTGTTCCTTCTGATTATACGGATCCACTGACTGGTGAAAACGATTTTGAAGGTTATATTATCAAACAGTCTGACGTGGGAGTCGAAGGCCCATGGTCTGCTATCGATACACTCAAAGCAAATGATGTTAATATCGTTGATGGACGCGTTCAAACTGTTGTTCCTACTCAGCCAGGGCTCCCTCTGCTATTCGGCGTTACCACTTATGATAGTGATGGCAATGAAAGTGGGATGACCAGTTATACATTGCATCCGATCCAGGCAAAAGCCTTACCTCCCGCAGATCATGATATGGCAAAGGTCCGAGTCGTGCCAAATCCTTTTAAGCAAACAAGCTTTTATCCAAATCCAGAAGAAACTAAACGGTTGAACTTTGTCAACGTACCTGGTATATGCACAATACGCATTTACAATTTAGCTGGCGATCATATTGTTACAATAGAACACGATGATGGCTTAGGTGAAGAAGCCTGGGGGTCAACTATTAAAAACAATTATATGCTCACAAAATTTGGCTCAAATGTCATGCCTGGATTGTATTTCTATCACATAACGTCTCATGTACCCGGTCATGAGGGCGAAGAAGCGACAGGCAAGTTTGTCATTATTAAATAATCAAGGAGGACGTAAATGAAAGCGCTCAAATATTATATGGTATTTATTTTTTTAATGATTCCCTTTTTATTGAATGCACAGACACCAAAAGAAGGTTATGTGGCTCCTCCAGAATTTTCTCGAGTTGGAATGTCTGGTTGGCAATTCCTCAAAATCCCGACTGACGCGCGAACAGCATCGCTCGGCGCAATTAGCACAGTTTTAAGCCATGGTGATGCAAGTAGTTCTTTAGCCAATCCAGCATCTATTTCTGATGTTGAAAATATGGGCGTGTCTTTCTCTCATATGAATTATCTTGTAGAGACAAAATACACGACTGGCAGTTTTGTAAAAAATCTCGGCAGTTTGGGTTCATTCGGTATAAACATTGTATATTTGGATTACGGAGATATTTACCGTACTGCCAATGAACAGGTCTTAAGTGGAGATGGCGTTCCCACTGGTAAAATAAGGACCGAGCTCGACGCCGGAGTTTTTAGCGGAAATGATTTTAGCCTGGGTTTATGCTACGCTCGTAATGTAACGGACAAACTGCAAATCGGGACGAATATCAGATACATTAGTGAGACGTTGGATGACGTCGGAGGAATTAGTGCCTCAGGATGGACAATTGATATAGGTACAGTCTATTACACTGGAATTAATTCACTACGAATTGCCATGTCCGGACGAAATTTCGGACCGGATACGGAATTTGCAGAATGGAAAGAACGTATTGGAATTCCACCTGTAAACGTTCGCACTCCAATGATTTTTGCTCTCGGATTAGCTTATGACTTTTTTTCCAGCGAAGACGATCCTCATTTTTTGACAATGGCAGGAGAATTTAACCATCCGAATGACGGGCCCGAAAAATACCACGTTGCCGCCGAATATAGTTGGATGAATTTATTTGTTCTTCGAGCCGGTTACCGCTTTAATTATGATGAAGTTGGAATGACTGTCGGCGGAGGCCTCAATCTCGCAACGCATAATTATGACATTAAACTGGATTACGCCTATTTACCATTTGGTCGGTTTAATGATTTACACATGTTCACTATTGTCCTTGGCTATGATTAATACAATATTCTGAATTGTTGTATTACTTGTTACTGTTTTGCATAATACCTTAAACGAATATAATAATGAAAGGAGGTGAGATCGAAAAAAGTATGAATAGGTGTAAAAAAGGTAAATACAACAAAGTTGAGAAAGGAGGTTGAATTTACGCCGGACGCAAAATTCTGTATCCTTTAACTTAAAATTATGGAGGTCACCATGAAATTATCAAGTATGATTCTTACATTAGCTCTTCTGAGTATGTTTTCATTAGTTATGGCAAATGGTAATGTAATAATTGATGAAAATTTCGACAATGTTGCATCTATTGACGACCTTGGTTTCGAATTACAAGAAGGGGGCACTTCCGAGATTAAAATTGGCGAGTTTCCTTCGTTCATTGATAAAAGCTTGCAAATAGTTTGCCACGATGATGGCGAGGCGAGGGCAACACTACCGGTTAACCTCGATAATGGCCTTCTTGTTGTCGAATGGGATTGGTACGCTACTAGCTGGAATGAATTTCAAATTGAAGGTGAGCTGGCAGCCGGAGGTGCAGATGATGTATGTCACATACGTGCTCGAGAAGATCACATGGGCTACATCACAGGTAAATCTCCAGCAACTGATATTGAAGATACACTTGCTGTTGCGCCAAGGGAAAACTGGTACAACATGAAAGTCGTTTTCGATATCGATCAGGGAATGGTGAGCTATTATGTTGATGATACGTTACGAGTCACCGATTCTCCTAAAAAACAAAGATTTCTTGCTTATGCGACTGGTATACTATGGAAGAGCACAGGCGGTGAAGGTAGTACATATATAAATAATTTGAAAATAATCCACTACGAAATGGAAGAGCAAGTGCTTGTCGATAAAAATTTTGATGGCGAAACAACAGGAGAAGACCCGGCCGATTTTGTTTTGGATGAAGGCGGAAGCTCAGACATTTCCGTTGCCGACTTTCCCTCCTTCATAGATAAGAGCATAAAGCTTGACGCTGAAGGGGACGGTGAATGCCGTCTCACATACCCATTGAATATCGATCATGGCAAGCTCATTGTGGAATGGGATTGGTACTACACAAGTTATCGGTTTCAGTTGGAAGGTGAACTTGAACCAGGCGGAAGTGATGATGTGGTGGATATAACTGGTCGTGAAGGGACTATCACAGCAGTCCGTGGAAGAGGTGCTTCAGTTGATCTCCATGACACGCTGGTAGTTGCGCCTAACGAAAACTGGTACAAGATAAAATTTGTGATGGATGTGGACCACGACGGGGCAATGTACTTTGTGGACGATACACTCAGAAAAGCTGATCTGCTCAAAAAAGAACGTATGCTCGCATACAGCACAGGCATTCTTTGGAAAAATGGTGGTGACAACGAATGTTTTATAAACAATTTGAAAATCACACATCGTACTCTTGCAGAAGGTGCAGCAGTCGAGTCAAAGCAATTTGCGGATGTGCCAGAGTCCTATTCACTGGGACAAAATTATCCGAATCCGTTTAATCCAGCAACCACAATCAACTATACATTGAAAAAGCCATCTGAGGTGACGTTGACTGTTTATGATATTCTTGGCCACAAAGTTCGCACATTGACAAAAGCAAAGCAACAAGCTGGTTTCTATAACGTCACCTGGGATGCGACAGATGAAAATGGACATCGCGTTGCTAATGGCGTTTATATTTATCAACTCAAAGCGAATGATGGTGAAAAGGAAATATCCCGCGCTCGTAAGATGATGTTACTTAAATAAGGCCAAGACATTTGTAGTACACCTTTCAGGTGTGCTACAAATTTTACAATGCATTTTTTTACTAAAGCTCGTTCAATCATCATTTTCTTTAAATTTGTCTAGTTATTTGACATATTTTTATCACTTTCAGAAAAGTTACATCAATATGGAGTGAGAAAGCTGATCCTGATTCTGAATATCTCTTCATATCGCTCTCCCTTGATATTTATGAAAATCGATTTCTCACTCCATTTTTTATCTCTACAAGGATATAACCGGTCTTTATTTATGTCGTCTGATAGCAGGTCAATCATCCACCAGTAAAAAATCATCGTATTAAAATAGGTTGCTAGCAGGAATAAAAAGCAAAATAAATTTAAACCATGCAACAAAATGGTAATTTCGGAGGTATTAAAATGATCAAGAAACGCAAGCTTAATCGCAGAGGTTTCCTGCAAACAGTAGGCGCATCAACGTCAGCAATAGTAGCTGGTCCAGCAATTTTGAATGCAAAGACGAAAAAGCCATCTTCAAAAATGTCAGTTGTTGATGACTATGACGTTATTGTCTGCGGTGGTGGTACAGCAGGATTTCCCGCTGCGGTAGGTGCTGCGAGACAGGGCGCCAGAGTTGCCGTAATTGAAAGATATGGCTTTATGGGAGGAGTACCGGCATACTCTATTATGCCCGCCTGGCATGGTCTTATCAGCAATCAATCCGGTTTTTTAACCGAATTTGCTCAAAAAGTAGATAAACTTAACGTAGGCCCGAATCCTCTTGAAAACAGACATATTGAGCCAGAGGTCGCTAAACATTTATTCTTAACTATGTCATTAGATGAAGGAGTTGATCTATTCCTTCACCATTTTATCAAAGATGTTAAAATGGATGGAAATCGCATCGATTCAGTGATTACACAAAGTAAATCTGGGCAACGTGCTTTTAAAGCCAAAACATTTATAGATGCCACAGGGGATGGAGATGTCTGTTATTATGCTGGCGCGGATTATCACAAGGGAGATGACGGCAAAATGCAAGGTTATACCCTTCGTTTTCGTATCGGCTGGGTAGATTTAATGCAATATCTGGATTTTGCAAAAGAACAT
Source organism: uncultured Cytophagia bacterium (assembly GCA_964607755.1). GTDB lineage: Bacteria > Zhuqueibacterota > Zhuqueibacteria > Residuimicrobiales > Krinioviventaceae > CAZSMC01. The sequence continues at coordinate 6,031 of CAZSMC010000060.1, forward strand.
TTGCAATATTATCGGGGCAGAACTGCTGAACAAATCGAGTCAATAAAAAAACGTGCCAAAACAGGCCTTGATTTTTATTTGGGTTCTGACCTTTCCGAGATTTGGAAAAATCATCCCGATCCCGAATTACCAGCTAACACCTATTTTGTCGTCAGTAGCATCCGGCCTGGTGAAGTTTCCATTAATTCGACTCGCATATATGGCGTCGACGGCACAGACGCCGATGATTTGACTAAATCAGAAATTACATGCCGCAAACAGGCGTGGGCAATTTGGAGGTATTTAAGAGAAAATATCCCTGGTTTCAAATACTCAGCAATTGTTGAAACAGGAGCTCAAATTGGTGTTCGAGAAAGCCGCGAAATCGTTGGTGATTATATCCTTACAGATTCTGACATGCGAAAGATGCGTGAATTTGATGATTCTATTATTACCTCACCAATTACTTACGATGCTCATGATAAAGAAAAATACGATACATTTCACATCCACGGCGGTATGGTCGATATCCCTTATAGATGTTATCTGCCTAAAAACATAGAAGGATTATTGGTCGCAGGCCGGTGTATTTCAAGCGACCATCTCGCAAATTCATCCATTCGTCAAATGAGAACAGCCTTTCAAGGTGGTGAGGCTTGTGGTATTTCCGCCGGTATGTCAGCGAACAATAATACAACCCCAAGAAATCTCGTATTCTCTGACTTGTTGAATGAATTAAAAGCAAATGGCCTAATGACCAGTCAGAGACATCGAAGAGAAGAAGGCAGGCATCTCATGCAGTTTTATCAAAATAACAGAGGAAGTAACGATTACACTTTACCTGAAAAAAGTAAAGATTGGGTACCTGCGGAGAAAGATTAAGAAATCCAGTTGCACTCGCTATGTGAAGCGGGTGAAACCATTTATATCTATTTGATAAATTTTTTAACTTTTTGAAATAACAAAGATTATTTAGAAAGTTTAAAATGCAAAAGTATATCTTAATTTATCTTTTACTCGGTTCAACACTGTGTTTTTCACAGCAGGTTAAGGATACAAAGTTTCAACCTGATCGAGGTTTCTACGATTCACCAGTAGAAGTAAAAATTACAACTTCAACACCGGGAGCCTCAATTCGGTATACATTGGATGCAAGCCCTCCCTCCCATGATCATGGTCGTATTTACGACAGTCCAATACATGTAACCACAACTACAGTTATCCGTGCTATCGCTTATAAAAACGGTATGGAGCCAACAAATGTGGATACACATACTTATATTTTTCTTGACGATGTGATTACCCAGCCATCTAATCCATCTGGATTTCCATCTCGATGGTACAACCAAAATGGGAGTTCTGTACCGGCTGATTATGAAATGGATCCTAATTATCCGAGCAGTGATGAACAATTAAAAAAAGGCTTGTTAGATTTACCGACAGTATCTCTTGTTTTACATGAAGAAAACCTTTGGGGGAATAAAGGTATTATTAATAACGGTGGAAAAGGAAATAACAATCAGTTTGAAAAACCATGTTCTTTTGAAATCATTTATCCCCATGGTCGAAATTCCTATCAGGTAAATTGTGGTATCCAACCCCGGGCAAGGAGAGATTATAAACATGGGGTTCGTTTGGATTTTAAATCCGAGTACGGTCCTGGCAGATTGAAATACGATATCTTTGAAGGTGCGTGGGCAGGGACTGATAATGCAGCGAATAGTTATAATCATCTCGTTTTTCGAACCGGATCTTTTGAAAATTATACATCCGGCGGTTATGACCACAGTTATACAATTTTATTCCGTGATCCGATGTCTCGGAATGTTCAGCTCAAAACAAGCGGAATAGGCGCTCGAAATCTAATGGTTCATTTGTATTTTAATGGTTTATACTGGGGAATTTATAACCTGACCGAATTTATAGACCCGGATTATTTAACCGATTATTTTGGTGGACAGGAAAAAGACTGGATGAGAGCAAATGCCCGGCCCGGTACGCAAAATACAATAGAAATTGACGGTGATCCAAAACGCTGGCAAGAGTTGTTGACACTCGTTCAATCCGAAGATTTAACAGACTCGACTCTATATGCACGAGTGTTGCAATATATCGATCCTGTCCGTTTTGCTGATTATATGATTATTCAAAATTATAATGCGATTGGGGATTGGCCGGATAATAATTGGTATTTTGTTATAAAGGGTGGTATAAATCCCGAGCCCGGATTCTTCATAATGTGGGATGCTGAGAAAACATGGTTAGAAGGTGATGATCCGCAATCCCATAAACATGCCTGGTATAATCCCTTTTTAACAGATCCAAATCTATGGGAAGGTGAGCCTTATAATAATCCTCTTTCTATTATCTGGCGGGCTATGATTTCTAATGCAGAGTTCCGACTGCTTTTCGCTGATCGCGTATATAAACACTTGTTTCATGATGGTCCGTTAACTGATAAAAACGCGCTGAATCTTTTCAAGGATTGGGCACTATTATTAACAGATGCCATTCGCGCTGAACAAAAACGGTGGGCTGACCATACAGGTAAATCTTTTACTCATGATGACTGGCAGAGAGAAGTGAATTGGGTTATCGGTAATATCACCAATCAAAATGTTAACGCCTTTATTAGCGAATTTGGCAAAGCAGGATTATATCCTTCGATTCATCCACCACAATTCAGTCAGAGAGGCGGTTATGTATCAAATGGTTTTCAATTTACAGTTACAAATCCAAATGAATCTGGAACCATATATTATACAACCGATAATTCTGATCCAAGAGCATACGGAGGTGAAATTTCTAAAACATCTATTGAGTGCGAAAAAATTTCTACATCTATAACCATATCCCAAACATCCACAGTCAAAGCCCGTGTTTTAGACAACTCAGAATGGAGTGCTCTTGAAAAGGCAGTTTTTTATACACCTACGGACTATTCTGCCATTAAAATAACCGAAATCATGTATCACCCCCCTGATACCGCAGGCATTGATGGTGACGAATTCGAATTTATTGAAATTAAAAACACCTCTCAGCAACCTGTGGATTTAACAGGGGTGTCTTTTACAGATGGGATCAATTACTCTTTTCCTGAAGGAACAATTATCAGTGGTGGTTCTTTTCTAGTTCTATGCGAAAATAAGGACATGTTCTATTACAAATATCATATCAAGGCCTTTGGCCAATATTCTGGTAGATTAAGCAACGGCGGCGAAAAAGTAACGCTATCGGATCCATATAATCAACCCATTTTTAGCGTTGAATATGACGACCAATTTCCCTGGCCAACAACACCGGATGGTGATGGTTACTCATTAGTTCCTATTGATTTTAATAAAAACCAAAATCCTGATAATCCTATAAATTGGAGAGCAAGCTTGTATCCAATGGGATCACCAGGATTGGATGATTCCACTCGTTACATAATTCCCGAGTATCCCGATGAAAAAACCGGAGATATTCTTTTCATAGTTAAAAATGGTGCGCTTAATGAGGGTGATAAAAAACTTTATGATCATCTCACAAATAAGGGATATAAAGTAGAGATATCAGATGAATTCACAAGAGCACTTTTAGCTTTAGACTTTCGCCTCGTAATAATTTCATCCACTGCAAATTCTGATTTTATTGACAATGGATATACCTCACTGAACGTTCCTATTATCACCTGGAATCCTGATCTTTTTTATGATCTGAATATGACTGGCGATGTGAATAACAGTGATTTTGGCAAAGTACGAGATAGAGAAATTATAATTGGAAAGCAAAACCATCCATTAGCAGCTGGTCTGACAGATACAGTTCAAATTGCCACATCAATCAATGAAAGGCCTTTTGGATTGCCAGCTTTAAACTATTCCTTTATTGCCTATTGGAAAGACCATGTTCCTAATGCGGCGATTTTTGCTTATGAAAAAGGGAAAACAATGGTCGGGTGTAAAGCTCCTGCAAAACGGATTGGTTTCTTTTTTGGTTCGGATATAAAAGAGACCACTTTTGCAGGCTGGCACCTTTTTGATGCTGCTGTATTTTGGGCTGCTGGTATCTCCCCGGTTCACAATAATGAGGGAAAAGTCTCACATCAGTTTAAATTATACCAGAATTATCCAAATCCATTTAATAACAGAACGGCTGTTCAATTTATCCTAAATCAAGCAGCTTTTGTCCGTTTAGATATTTTTAACATTCAAGGCCAGCTTGTTAAAAATGTGCTTGTTGAGCAGCTTAATTCTGGCCATCATCGTTTTTACTGGGACGCCACAGATAAATATGGCAAAATGGTAGGTAGTGGAATATATATTATGAAATTAAATACAAAAAATAAAAAAAGAACCTTTTCCAGAACACTTAAAATGGTTTATACAAAATAGTGAGGAACTCATGACGTTAAAAATAAAATATCTGATTATTTTTTTCTTGCTTGTTGTTCCCATAAGTTTTTTGCTCTCACAAAAAGAAAGGAGCATTCAAGAGAGTTTCTCAAGCGAAAACTCGGTTCGTCAATTCGCGCCAAAAGATGCTTATGTGCCCGCGGAAAAACGTCCTTATTATGGAAGCCAGGATCCATGGAATCGGCGTTTTTTTAAAAGCCGTTCAAGAGTTCAACGTGGTGGACAAACACTTATTCTAGATATCATGGAGGGACGTTCAGATAAAGTAATCGAATTCTGTGAAGAATACACCAGAGATCACCCTCATTCAAATGAACATTTATATTGCCTGACCGCAGCTTATTGTATGACCAATCAAGTCCAAAAAGCTCTGGCGGTCTTTAAAAAGGCTATGGCACAAGGAATGCCTGTTGAACGGTTTATGGCTGGACCACGATCATTTTTCGAACCTCTTGTAAACACAGATTTATTTAAAACTTATATACGACAAACACCGCAACTCATTCATGGACCTTTACTCGGCAATGTGACAGATAAAAGCGCTTCGTTTTGGATTCGTACTTTTAATAAAGCTCCGGTAAAAGTATTGCTAAGTTTGTCTCCCGAATTTACCAATAATATAACCTCGGACCCGGTGTGGACAAGCAAAAAAAAGGATTATTCAGCCATTGTTACTGTCAAAAATTTATCTCCTGATACGAAATACTACTATTCGATAAAAATCAATAATAATAAAGTAATACAAAAGGATGTCCCCTCTTTTCAAACCCAACCGAAAAAAGCAAAGCCTTCTCAATTTAATGTAGCATTTGGTGGCGGAGCTGGCTATAATCCTCCTCATGAGAGAATGTGGAATACAATCGCATCCCATCACTTACAAGCATTTCTATTTCTCGGTGACAATGTCTATATTGATCTACCTCAAAAGGCAGGACCTCTCCATAATTACACTTATTATCGTCGTCAATCTCGTCCTGAATTTCGTCATCTTACCGCTTCAACCCCAATTTATGCAATTTGGGACGATCATGACTGTGCAATGGATGATATATTCTTTGGCCCATTCATTGACAAACCTGAATGGAAGCTTTCGATGTGGCATTTATTTCGCCGAAACTGGAACAATCCTGCTTATGGAGGTGACGCTAAACATCCCGGATGCTGGTTCAATTTTTCTATTGCAGATGTGGATTTTTTTATGCTTGATGGCAGATTTTACAGGGAAAATTACTTGTTGGATAATCCCTCAATGTTAGGTCCTGTTCAAAAAAGTTGGCTTTTTAATGCATTGAAAAATTCAGAGGCAACGTTCAAGGTATTGGTCTCCCCTGTCCCATGGGCTCTGGATACCAAACCTTTGAATAAAAGTGGAGGTCCGCAAGACACATGGTATGGATATCAGAAAGAACGACAGGAAATATTTTCTTTTCTTTCTGATAATCATGTCAATGGTGTCATTCTGCTGTCGGCTGATCGCCATCGTTCTGATGTGCGTGTGAATAAACGTAAAAACGACTATCCACTGTATGAATTTGAAAGTTCCAAATTAACAAATAGAGGAACTCACGATCATGTTGGAGATTATTTGTTCAGTTATAATGAAAAATGTTCTTTTGGCTTATTATCTTTTAACACAACAAAGCAAGATCCAGAAGTGACATTCAGTATTGTGAATATCGACAATCAATCCGTCTATACTATTACCCTTAAAAAAAGTAGGATCTCAACTTTTTAACGCTGCTTAAAAAAAGAACTCAATACATAAAAGCTAAAAAGTATAAAAAGGAGGAACCCATGTCTAGTAAAAGAATAAACCGTCGTACTTTTTTAGGCAATACAGTAGCACTCGGAGCTGCGGCTTATGCTAATTCTGCAGCATATGCTCCTAAAGATGAACGGCAATACTCTGGGAAATCTGCTAAATCTTATAAAGAACCGGCCAGGGAATTACCAGGACGCGAATTTGATGTTGTTATTGCGGGCGCAGGAACAGCAGGAGCTGTGGCCGCCATCGCTGCAGCGCGTCAGGGTGCAAAAACAGCATTGATAGAGCTAAAAGGTTACCCCGGCGGTGCCGTGACAGAAGGTGGTACCACCCTGCACAGTTTCTTCAATATCCATCAACCTTTCCCTGGAGCACAAAAACGCCAGGTTGTAAGAGGCATTCCGCAAGAGATTATTGATCGTCTGATTAAAATTGGCGGCACTACAGGACATGGTGTGATGATCGCAGGTCATCGTGATTCCCATTGTACCGTGGTCGATACAGAATTGTTCAAACTTGTCACATTCGAGCTTATGGCTGATGCAGGTGTATATGCCTGTATGAACACTCTTCTAGTCGACGCAATCATGAATGGTCCCCACGTCGAAGGTGTGATAACCGAAAGCCGAGCCGGACGTGAGGTATTCTACGCAAAGTCTTTTATTGATTGCACAGGCTACGGTGATCTTGCTGCTTTCGCTGGCGCCGATTACACGGAGCCAAACGATTACGCTGTAGCCAACAGTATCGGCATGGGCAACGTGGATGTGGACAAGATATATCAATATCTAAAAGATCGTGATGCCATTAATGAAGCAGCCAGAGGAAGACGGAGCGGCAAAGAAGATCAAATAATCCGAATTCAGGGCCAATATGCCAAGATGCCCGATGGTTTTCATCAAGAAGCCAGGGAAATCGGACTGCAATCCGCCACCACAACTGTCTATGATAACTATCTCATGTTTGTAAAACCCAATCTGAAATTACCTGTCAGTCCCACAGATCGCGATGCTGTGTCAAAAGCCGAACTGGAGCTGAGAAAACGGCAGTTGAGAACCCTCGAATTGTACAAGAAATACTTTCCCGGTTGTGAAAAAGCCTTTATCGCACGTACGGCTCCTCGACTTAGTATCCGCCGTGGTAGACTGATCTCTTGTGACTATGACATTACACATGAGGATGTCATAGAAGCGAGACATTTTGACGATGATGTGTTCGTGTTCAGTTATCACGACGACGGGCGCTTCAAAGTAAAAAACGGCGGTACGTACGGAATTCCATATAGGGCGCTGCTTCCCAAAGATATTGAAAATCTTCTCGTAGCCGGTATGTTAATTACCTCAGACAGACGCGCACACCAGTCCACGCGCAATACAGTCAATTGTATGTGCCAGGGTCAAGCTGCCGGCACAGCAGCAGCTCTGTGTGCTCAAAAAAATGCAGCAACTCGTGACCTCAAATATGCAAATTTGAGAAAAGCGCTTGAAAAAGAAAATGTTTATTTTGAGGCCTAATGCGATTACGTGCAAAATCAAATAAATAAAGACTGTTCAATAATTGACTTTCTATCATTCTAACGTCAATATATGATAGCATTATAGGTTAATTGATCAACATAATGATTGTTAGCTGCAAAAATAGTGATTATTGAACAGGCTCAAATAATATATGGATAAACAACTATGAAGAAATTGACAGCAACACATGGCCATGTCCGGTTTTTTCCTCTGTTCTTCCTATTGGCATTCTTGGTTACAACAAAAATCCAGGTGCTGGCAACAACTCCGACACAATCCCCCTGGATTATGCACCGGATCGATCCGGCTCCTGAACCTGCGAAATATGGAGCGTATAATTCGCTGGGCTCTGCAGATTTTAATAAAGACGGATTTACGGATTATGCCGTTATTCATGAATTTCTGGGCTGGATTGGCGTAACAATCATCTTTCACCCTGGTGTGAGTACACCTGCATTATATGACTATTGGGAAAAGGTGGAAATCTATGATGCTATTCATGTCGAGCATTGCGAGGTTGGAGATTTTGACAAGGATGGCAATCCGGATATCCTGATGATTGGGGGTGCAGAGCACGATGCACCTGCCGATATTCGTATCCTCTGGTGTCCGGATGTGAAGGATGTAAAGAAAAATAGTGCCTGGAAGTCAATGTCTTTTGGTACGATGGGTGCCAAAGGCGGCAATGCACATTTTGGTTCTGTGCATGATATTGATAAGGATGGTGATCTGGACTTTTTTGTTGGTGGGCGAGGTGAAACTTATGGATTTGAACAAAACCAGAATCATATTGGACTTCGGTGGGCTGAATGTCCTGATAGTGATTACAGAAATATAAATAAATGGAAAGTCCATGTCATTGATGATCAGCTTTTGAGCGGTCATGGCCATTTCTTTACCGATCTTGATCAGGATAGCGATGATGATATAGTCGTGAACAATGCCGATTTCAATACTTCTGAAGAGAATCGAGCATTGATTTGGTATGAGAACCCAGGGATAGATAAAATCACCCAGCCTTGGACTCGCCATGTTATTCACAAACATCCCGATTATTTCGTAAAGTGCCAGGTCGACGCAGGAGATTTAGATCAGGATGGACTTGTCGATTTGGTGGTTCCACTTGGGTACGATAAAATCTTGTGGTTTAAAAAAACAAGCAATGATCCTGTTCAATTCGAACGGATCGAAATACAAAAACCTGATCCAATATTACAGGTACAGCGCCCCATCAAGATTTATGATGTGAATCAAGATGGCAAAATGGATATAGTAGGGGGACATCTCCATTATGCTTATCATACGCTTTATGGTAATCCGGAAGGTTATATTTCACCCGAAAAATATTCCCTCTATTGGATGGAATATAATGGAGATGAGCCTCAAGCAGAAAACTGGACTGTACATTGCGTAAAGCGTGCCTTTGGCGCCAACACCGGAAGAGGATCCCAAGGCGAAAAGTTTGATCATGTAAAAATGATGGACATTGACCAGGACGGAGACATGGATATCATCGCCAATTCAGAGGAAAGTTATGTAAGAAAAGACAGTAAAATACACACATATTTTGGCGTTGCCTGGTTTGAAAATGCCGAAACAGCAATCACGGCATCGGATGACTTTGAATCCGGCAGCCTGGCAGGTGGTGATGGCTGGTCGTCTGAATGGGAAACACAAGGAAACGTCAAGGTAATCCAAAAGCAAATTCAAGGCGAAAATGCCATTGAGCTTCGCGGCAAAGCTGTGGTGACAAGAAGCTTGAAAAATAGCATTGATAACGGCCAGCTCGAATTCCGCTGGATAACTCTAAATGATCCGGAAGATTTTGCGATTGAAGTATATGATGGAAACTGGCAATTCGTTCATAAAACATATCCCCTGGCACGTGAAGAATCTCTTCCCTATAAAAATGAAATGCTTGCATTATCCAAGTTCGGCCCCGTGACAAAAATACGCATCTCTTTAAATGGAGCCACTAAAGAGGATATCCTCTATGTTGATGATGTAATAGTAAGGATAAGAGTCCGGGAATAAATAAAAACGGCTGGGACAAAAATACTGGCATATCGCGAGTAATCACTTGAATGCACAAGAGATACTGATAACAAAAATATAGATATGGATGCCATCAGCCCTGCTGAAGCGAATTAGGAAAAAATAATAAATGGAGAAAACTATGAATCGCCACACCTTTCTAATAAATTCACATTTGATGCTTCTGTTGACATTTTTCTCTTTGCCACAGATTGCGGTGTTGGCAAATACGCCAATACAGTCTCGATCAGCACAAGCTCCATGGATCATGCATCGGATTGATCCGGCTCCAGAACCTGCGAAATACGGAGCGTATAATTCGCTGGGCTCTGCAGATTTCAACAAAGACGGATTTACGGATTATGCCGTTATTCATGAATTTCTGGGCTGGATTGGCGTAACAATCATCTTTCACCCTGGTGTGAGTACACCTGCATTATATGACTATTGGGAAAAGGTGGAAATCTATGATGCTATTCATGTCGAGCATTGCGAGGTTGGAGATTTTGACAAGGATGGCAATCCGGATATCCTGATGATTGGGGGTGCAGAGCACGATGCACCTGCCGATATTCGTATCCTCTGGTGTCCGGATGTGAAGGATGTAAAGAAAAATAGTGCCTGGAAGTCAATGTCTTTTGGTACGATGGGTGCCAAAGGCGGCAATGCACATTTTGGTTCTGTGCATGATATTGATAAGGATGGTGATCTGGACTTTTTTGTTGGTGGGCGAGGTGAAACTTATGGATTTGAACAAAACCAGAATCATATTGGACTTCGGTGGGCTGAATGTCCTGATAGTGATTACAGAAATATAAATAAATGGAAAGTCCATGTCATTGATGATCAGCTTTTGAGCGGTCATGGCCATTTCTTTACCGATCTTGATCAGGATAGCGATGATGATATAGTCGTGAACAATGCCGATTTCAATACTTCTGAAGAGAATCGAGCATTGATTTGGTATGAGAACCCAGGGATAGATAAAATCACCCAGCCTTGGACTCGCCATGTTATTCACAAACATCCCGATTATTTCGTAAAGTGCCAGGTCGACGCAGGAGATTTAGATCAGGATGGACTTGTCGATTTGGTGGTTCCACTTGGATACGATAAAATCTTGTGGTTTAAAAAAACAAGCAATGATCCTGTTCTGTTCGAACGAATCGAAATACAAAAACCGGATCCAATATTGCAGGTGCAGCGCCCCATCAAAATTTATGATATTAATAAAGATGGCAAAATGGATATTGTAGGAGGACATACCTACTTTGATTATCCTACTCCCTATGATTATCCTAAAGGCTATGTATCTCCTGAAATATATTCTCTTTACTGGATGGAATATAATGGAGACAAACCTGCAGCAGATAACTGGGCCGCACATTGCATAAAGCGTGCCTTTGGTAATAATACAGGCGGTGGCGCTAAAGGAGAAAAGTTTGATCATGTAAAAATGATAGATATTGATAAAGATGGGGATATGGATATCATTGCCAATGCAGAGGAAAGCTATGTAAAAAAAGATGGCAAGTTATATACTCATTTTGGCGTCGCCTGGTTTGAAAATGCCGAAACGGCAATCGCGGCATCGGATGACTTTGAATCCGCTAGCCTGGCAGGTGGTGACGGCTGGTCGTGTGAATGGCAAACACAGGGAAACGTCAAGATAGTCGAAAAACAAATACAAGGCGAAAATGCCATAGAGCTTCGCGGTAAAGCAGTAGTGACAAGAAGCTTGACAAATAGCATAGATAACGGCCAGCTCGAATTCCGCTGGATTACTAAAAATGATCCCAAAGATTTTGCGATTGAAGTCTATGATGGAAGCTGGCAATTCGTTCATAAAACATATCCCAGGAAAAGTGAAGAATCCCTTCCTTATAAAAATGAAATGCTTGCATTATCCAAGTTTGGCCCTGTGACAAAAATACGCATCACTTTGAATGGAACCACTAAAGACGATATTCTATATGTTGATGGTATAATAGTAAGAAATAGAGTTCAGCAATAAATGAAAGCAGATTCAGTGAAATTGCTGGCATATGGCGAACGATTACTTGATTCCATAAAAAATGTTTATAGTAAATATAAAAGCATCTGCCATTGGTTCAGTTCACATGAGCTAGGAAAATAAATACAAATAAATACAAATCAATTTAGGAAGAGCTATGTGTGGAAAGAAAATAAACCGCCGGACCTTTGTCCGAGACACAGTCGCACTTGGAGCGATAGCTTATGCCGGTTCGACGACGGGTTCTCAAAAGGATGTGAAGAAGCGAATTCAAGAATCAGGAAATTCTTATATAAAGTCTTCTAGAAAATTGCCAGTACATCAATTTGATGTTGTCATTGCAGGTGGAGGAACCTCAGGAACAGTGGCCGCCATTGCAGCAGCACGTCAGGGTGCAAAAACGGCATTGATAGAGGCAAAGGGATATACCGGAGGTACAATTACTGAAGGCGGAACTTGTCTCCATAGTTTTTTTAATTTGCCTAAACCAAAAGCGGAAAAACGCCAGGTAGTTAGGGGAATTCCTAATGAGATCATAGAACGGCTGGCTACAGTAGGCGGTACATCGGGGCATGCCCCTATGGTGCTTAATACCGATTATGATCCAGTTGCAACTGTGGTCGATCCAGAATTATACAAATTGATTACAATGAGGATGCTTGCTGAAAATGGTGTTACCCTATGCCTTAATACACGCATATCAGATGTGATTATGCAGGGTTCAACCATTCGCGGTGTCTTTGTTGAAAGCCATCAAGGAGGAGAAATCATTTACGCCAAATCCTTTGTAGATTGTACCGGATGGGGCGATCTCGCAGCTAATGCTGGTGCCGATTATACAGAGCCCAATGATTACCCTGTGGCAAACAGTTTTGGTATGGGTAATGTGAGCATTGAAGGATATCGTTACTTTCTTGAATCACCAGGAGCCATATCGCAAATGGCCGTTGGCAGGCGTAGTAATGAAGAGAGGAAAATAGTACGGCTGCATGCTGATGAATATGGAGATAAGAGTGCCCTGCCTGCCAGATTCATGGAACAAGCCAGACAAATCGGTATGTCATTGGTCGTGACGACTATTCATGATAATTATTTTTTATTCGTCAAGGTTAATTATAAAATGAAAAAGAGTCCTACAGATCGAGACGCCGCATCATTGGCAGAGTTGGAACTTCGAAACCGTCAATTAAAAGCACTCGAGCTTTTCAAAGATTTTGTCCCCGGCTGTGAAAAGGCATTTATTGCCAGAACCAGTCCACATATTAATCCCAGAAGGGTGCGCTGTATTAAATGCGATTATAGCATAACAGGTTCTGATGTTACTGAAGGTAGACACTTTTACGACGATACCTTTGTTTATGGTTTTCACGATTCACAACCAAGGATACGTGTGAATAACGGCGGAACCTATGGTATTCCTTATCGTGCTTATCTTCCAATCGGAATTGATAACCTTTATGTTGTAGGAATGATGATTACGTCTGAACATAAAGCGTTTCATTCGACTCGGAATACCGTAAGCTGTATGGGAATGGGCCAGGCTACAGGAACGGCCGCGGCCTTGTGTGCCAAAAATAATAAAGAAACTCGTGAACTCAATTATACCGATCTGAGAAAAGCACTTGAAAAAGAAGATGTTTATTTTGATGGATAATGTACAAGAGTTCATATGCCAAGATTGCCTGTTAATACTATTGAGTATTGAACAGAAAAGTTGCTATTCCTCTAATAAATCGTACTTTTCAATTTTTTATGATCAAAAAAAGTAATTTGATCTCATTAAAATTACAAAAAGAAAGGAAGAATCTATGAAAAAAAACAAAATAAACCGTCGTACTTTTTTAGAAAGTACAGTTGCTCTTGGAGCCGCGGCTTATGCCGGATCGGTAGCATGTGCTTCCGATGGAGAAAAGCAAGCTGATGAGGAACAAGGCGAATTCTATATGGAGCCGGCAAAAAGGCTTCCTGTTAAGAAATTCGATGTGGTCATAGCAGGTGGCGGCACAGCCGGCGTTGTGGCAGCTATAGCAGCATCACGGCAAGGAGCTAAAGTGGCATTAATAGAGGTGAAAGGCTATACAGGAGGAATAATTACCGAAGGCGGCACGGCATTGCATAGTTTCTTTAATGTGTGGAAACCTTATCCAGGAGTAGAAAAGGTCCAGCTGGTGCGAGGTATTCCCAATGAAATCATTGATCAACTGACCAGGATGGGCGGCACCTCGGGTCACGCCGAGTTGTCAATGGGGTATCATCACGATTCCGTTTGCCTGGCTGTTGACGTAGAAATGTACAAACTACTGTCCCATACAATGCTGGACGAGGCCGGTGTATACGTATGTCTGAACACACTTTTGGTAAATGCAGTCAAAGAGGACCAACGAATCAAAGGAGTTATCATAGAGAGCCGAGCCGGAAGAGAGGTGTTCTATTCGGATTCATTTATAGACTGTACAGGTTATGGCGATCTGGCAGCTTTTGCCGGTGCAGACTATACGGAACCGAATGATTATCCACTCTGTAACAGCATGGGCGTAGCCAATGTCGATATTGAAAAGTATGCTGAAATCCTTGAACTGACTCAATTAGCAAAAGGCATTCGGAGTGGTCAAGATGGCAAAATAGTTAGAATTCAAGGCAAGCCGAAAGATAAAGATGTAGGTACAGGATTTGTAACCACAACGGTCCATGATAACTATTTCATGTTCGTTAAAGCAAACGTCGGAGGCCCCTGGGGCCAGGAAAAATCCTGGAGTGTAACTGATAGAGACAAGATGACTAAATTGGAGCTGGAAGCCCGAAAAAAACAGCAGCGATTGATCGATGAAATCAAAACAGCCTCAGATTGTGATAAGGCATTTACTGCCAGAACGAGTCCTAGCCTTAATATCAGACGCGGTAGAGTCATCCGTTGTGATTATGACATCTCGCTTGATGACGTACTCGGTGCCAGACACTTTGAGGACGAAGTTATGGTATACGGTTTTCATGATCAAAGCCTACCTATTGGAGAAGGAGGTGGATCTTATGGAATCCCTTATCGAGCGTTGCGTCCGGTGGGAGTTGAAAATCTACTGGTCGCGGGGATGATGATAACATCTAATTATAAAGCCCACCAGTCTACCAGAAACACTGTGAGCTGTATGGCTCAAGGCCAGGCTGTAGGCACAGCGGCTGCATTGTGTGCAAACCAAAGTGTCGGCACGCGTGGACTGGCCTATTCAGATTTGCGAAAAGCACTTGAAAAAGAAAATGTTTATTTTGAGAGCTAATAATATTAGCATTGCGCATAATAATATCTAGATTCTTTTAAAGTAAAGGTACCAAATCTGTCATGGATATGAGCATCCATTAATTTTTTAATTTTATACTGTGAGTGGCTACGATAATGGGGGATGTTGTAAGCACGAATAAGAGTTGTGCTTATGAAAAGACGCGAATTTCTCAAATTCCTGGCTGCCAGTCCGATGGTCAACAGATTAATACCGGTCGGTCGTACTGCTCAATGCAACGCAAAGCTTCCTAGCTCAATGCTACGACTCTGGTATACTCGACCGGCAGAGGAGTGGGTAGAAGCTCTGCCAATCGGCAACGGACGGTTGGGAGCCATGGTATTCGGAAAGACGGGGCACGAGCGTATTCAGTTCAACGAGGATACCTTATGGGCTGGAAAACCCCAGAGCTATGCACATAAAGGGGCATTTAAATATCTTCCGGAAATCCGCAGGTTGCTACTCGAAGGCAGGCAGGAGGAAGCCGAACATCTGGCCATGCAAGAATTTATGAGCGTCCCGCTCAGGCAGATGCCCTATCAGCCATTTGCAGATCTGAGGGTAGAATTTCCTGGCCATAATTTCCCGGATCGCTATTACCGGGAACTTGATATTGAACAGGCGATCACTTCGGTGGAATACGCTGTTGATAGCAACCAGTTCCGACGGGAGATCTTTGCCAGCGCTCCCCATAATGTGATCGTAATACATCTAAATGCTGACACCCGGGGTGCCTTGAATTTCGATACCTGCTTTTCGTGCCCCCATGAGAATGTCGATACCCAAACTGAAGATGGCCAACTGGCCTTGCGGGGTAGCCTGGACCATTATTATTATAAACAGATGGAACAGTCATTTGACTGCGTACTGGATTTTGAAACCCGGCTCTTGGTAAGGCTGCAAGGAGGACGGATACAGCCGATGGACAATGGTTTGCAGGTCAGGGAGGCAAACGCTGCAACGCTCTTTTTGACAGCCGCCACGAGTTATAGCGATTATAGGCAGGTTAACGGGGATCCCCACAAGCGCTGCGAGGAGGTTCTCGAAAAAATACACAGTCTGTCGTACGATGACATAAAGCTTGCTCATGTTCGGGACTACAGCAAGCTGTTTGCGAGAGTATCTTTGGACCTGGGAGAGGAAGGTGCCTCGAACCTGTCTACCGATCAACGGGTATTAAATTATAAAGGACAGAACGATGCCTCGCTCGCTGCACTGTACTTCCAATATGGCCGGTATCTGTTGATCTCCAGTTCACGGCCCGGCACTCAGCCAGCTAATTTGCAAGGGATCTGGAACCAGGAGATCCACCCTCCCTGGGAATCCAAATACACGACCAACATCAATTTAGAGATGAATTACTGGTCAGCGGAGATTACCGGCCTGCCGGAATGTCACCTGCCGCTGTTTGATATGCTGGAAGAGCTGGCGGAATCCGCCCGGCGGACTGCCAGAGAACACTATAATTGCCGGGGTTGGGTTCTGCATCATAACACAGATCTATGGAGAGGCACTGCGCCCATTAATCACAGCAATCACGGAATCTGGCCAACAGGGGGAGCCTGGTTATGCCAGCACCTTTGGTGGTATTATCGGTACGGTGGAGATAGGGCGTTCCTCGCCACTCGTGCCTATCCCCTGATGCGGGATGCCGCCCTGTTTTTTGTAGATTTCCTGCACAAAGATCCCGAGACCGGCTGGTTGATCAGCGTCCCGAGTAATTCGCCGGAACATGGTGGTCTTGTTGCCGGTCCCGCTATGGATCATCAGATTATACGCAGTTTATTCACCAATACGATTAAAGCTGCAAAAATACTGAATCGGGATAAAAATCTGCAGCAGACATTGCAGGAGAAACGGGACAGTATCGCTCCCAATCAGGTTGGGCAATACGGGCAGCTCAAAGAATGGATTGGAAAAGAAAAAGTTAATCCACATAATCAGCACCGGCATATTTCGCATTTATGGGGACTGCATCCGGGAGATGAAATCAGTCCGGAAGCGACCCCGGAGCTTGCCAGGGCTGCCAGGCGAACCCTGGAATTTCGCGGCGACGGCGGAACCGGATGGAGCCGGGCCTGGAAAGTGAATTTCTGGGCCAGGTTGGGTGACGGGAACAGAGCGTATAAGCTTCTCTGCGGATTGCTGGAACCCGCCTGGAAGCATAGAAATCAGCCGGGGAGACGGGGTGGTACCTATCCGAAACTGTTATGTGCCCATCCTCCATTCCAAATTGACGGCAATTTCGGGGCCACGGCCGGCATCGCTGAAATGTTGATGCAGAGTCACTCTGGAATTGTCCATCTTTTACCCGCCCTGCCAGATGCCTGGCCGCAAGGATCAGTTATCGGACTTCGGGCCCAAGGCGGATATGAGGTGGATATCCACTGGGAAAATGGCCGGCTGAACCAGGCAGTTCTGCGAGCTGATGGCGATGGGATGTGTCGGCTCCGAACCGCAGTACCGGTACAAATTAGTTCGAACGGACTGGAGGTTCCTGTAGAAAGAAGCGGAAAAGAAATATCGACTTTCAAGACGCAGCCACGTAGAGAATATGATATCCGTGCCATTTAAGTGTACAATCGAAACACCATCTCACTGGATGTACGTGAATCGCAAAGATATTAGAAAAATATATGATATGATTAAATTGGAAAATCTTTGGATTTAAATATTGACAGGAGCAATGATGCAACGACGAGAGTTTTTAAAAAATGTTGGTATGTCAGCATTGGGTTATTCATTTATGAAATGCAATAGTAGTATGTCTAAATCAAAGCTTAATTTACTATTCGTATTTGCTGACCAGTTTCGCGGACAGGCGATGGGATATATGAATCAGGATCCTGTTATTACTCCTAATTTTGATCGGTTCGCTAAAGAGAGTATGGTGTTTACAAATGCGATTAGTTCTGTTTCTATATGTACTCCGGCCCGAGCGATGTTAATGACAGGACGCTTCCCATTATCCACTGGCATGGTCAGTAACTGCAAACCAGGGATTGGCTATGAATTAAAGGAACAAGAAGTTTGTATTAGTGATGTCTTGAAATCAAACGGTTATCAAACAGGCTATATAGGCAAATGGCATTTGGAATGTCCATCGAAAAATAAAACTAAAAACCCAATTGATGGTGCATCTGGATGGGATGCTTGGACGCCTCCGGGCCCCCGGCGACATGGATTTGACTTTTGGTATGCCTATAATACTTTTGATGAACATTTCTCACCTCACTATTGGAAAAATTCGCCTGATAAAATTGAAATCAATGAATGGTCGCCTAAACACGAAACAGATATGGCTCTTAATTTTATTGAAAAAAGAGAAAAGGAAAAGCCATTTGCTGTGTTCTTATCATGGAATCCACCTCATACTCCTTTTATAGCGCCGCAAAAATATATTGATCTTTATAAGGGTAAAGAGCTCCCTCTGCGTCCAAATGCACAGGAAACGGAGAAGCGTTTGCCTTATTTTGCGGCAATCACTTCCCTGGACGACCAGTTTCAGCGGTTGCTTGATTATCTTGATCATCACAAGTTAGCAGAGAATACTATTGTGGTTTTTACTTCAGATCATGGAGAAATGATGATGTCACATGCCCGTATGAATAAAGATATTTGGTTTGAAGAATCCATCGGCGTTCCATTTATCATCCGCTGGCGGGAAAAACTAAAACCCAGGAAAACGAGCATGCTGTTACCCACTTATGATGTCATGCCAACCCTTTTAGGATTATTAGATTTGCCTGTTCCTGAATCTGTTGAAGGCACTGACTATTCGAGAACACTATTGGGCCAATCCGATGATGAACCTTCATCTGCCTTTATTGGGCATTATGCTCTTCCTGCAAAACAACATTTTTTAGCCAAAGGGCAACCTCCACACAGATCTGTAAAGTTTGCGAAAAGCATCCAGGAAAAGGGCATAGATCGGCAAACATGGGGCTTTCGCGGTCTAAGAACAAAACGCTATACCTATGTTGTGGATCGTGTGCCAGAAGGAATAAAAGGCTATAGTTTTAATGATGAATCAAGTACGCCATATCAAGGCTCAACCCGGATTCGTGTAACACGTTTGTTGTATGACAACAAGAATGATCCTTACCAACTGCATCCTGTCAAGGCAAAAGAAGCAAATGAGAACGCTATTATGCTGGAATTGGATAAAAAACTACAACAATGGCTAGACAAAATGAATGATAAATTTCCTTTATGATTTTAAGAGATCATAAAATGCAAAAGGTTTTTTGAAACAACATGATTTTAAAAATCAATTCAAATTTTCTACTCGGACACAACTTATCGTATCTTTGCCTTGAGCTACAAGGGCAATAAAAAGACAGATTCATTAACCGAGTTTATCGATATAGAATGGATTTTAAAAACTACTGGATTCAGTTTACTCTTATCGTATGGTTGTAGTGATGTTAACTGAATGCACCACTGAACGAAAAACAATTTTTGATCCATACCAGGTCGATGAAAAGACCTATAAAATGGCTATGGATATTTATGAATCTGAATTCCTTTTAAAAAATGTTTATTTTGAAAGCTAATTGGAGCTTCGATATGTCAAATTTCAATAAATTGACTCGTTTTATTATGATTTCCATAAGCATCATAATTTTACTTAACAACGGCTGTTCGCAAAAAAAAGAAATATTTACAAATTCTATAGAAATGGATTTTGTTTTAATTCAAGAGGGATCATTCATTATGGGAGAATCACGTGAATTTGATGCAGGAAAATTTGGAGCTCCTGACTATCTTATTCATGGAGATTATGATGAGCATCCTCTATATAAAGTAACAATTTCTAAACCATTCTATATGTCTGTTTCAGAAGTGACAGTGGAACAATTTCAAAAATATCGGCCCGGATATATTGGAGTAGAAGAATATCATCCTTATGTGTATATACGAATTAAATTTCATAAAAAACGCTTAATTTTTTGCTATTTATAGTTGGATGGATTGTAAGTAGACTATCCGGTGCATCGAGAGTAGACTTTACTCATTTATCCGTCTGCGGTATGAGAAAGAAATGTTGATAATAAACGTGACACAAAAAATATTTTCATTACAAATGTAGGAAATAATTCAATTTAATTGGTTAATATTATGTAATTTAAATAGTGATGAAAGATGCATTATTAATAATTAATCTCAGTTAATATTAATTTAAATATAAACAATTTAAATTTTTCCTTGACAAAATAAATTAATTTATGTATATATAGACATTTTATCTATATATTATTGTTCTAATAATCTTTTATAATTGGATTATTTAATCATAATGTTCTATCTGAATAAAACTTCTCTGCTATCGTTTTCCACAGCTAAACCACCGATTCTTCTGAATATGCATGACAGTCAATTATGTCAAACTAGTCGTTTTTATTTGTTAATATTATTGATTTATTGTCAATAACATACGCTTGAATAGAATTCAAGGAGGTAATATGTTGAAAAGAGTATTGCTATCACTACTAATGTTGTTGTTCGTTCTGTTCACCTCTCCTTTTTCAGCCACAACAGGCAAGATTGCCGGTGTGGTTAAAGATGCCGAAACAGGTGAGGCTTTGC
>CAZSMC010000061.1:0-25341 GCA_964607755.1 uncultured Cytophagia bacterium
TGTGGGCAATAATGTCCGCATCGGGACCCGGAACACCCCAACCGATTCGTTTTTCTTCAAAGTAAACAGGTACTGTTCCGGAAAAACCGGCACTCATTGGATGATTTTTTAAATGAATTTGAATTTCCGTACCATCCGCGAGCCCCAAGTTCTCTAAACCCCGGCCGGTCATTTTTATGTCATCGAACAATTGCGGCAGCCAGCACAGTACCGGAATGTTAATTTCGTTGAGCGTCGTTTTGAGTCTGAAAGGAGAGGTTGTTGAGGAAACAGCAATAATATCGTTCCCGTCAAACTGACTCACATCCAGTTCCGAATCATCCATCAATTTAACCGTATAACCAAGCATATTGAGCCGTTGCTTGACAACCTGGTCTTCCGCTGTCAGTTCAGTGCGACGCACAATAAACAGGGCATCGTTTTTCAGCTCCCGAAATCCCACTTTGATCGAAACTTGTTCTGACGTTCCATATTGTCCATAATCATCCTCAGCAAGGGCAAATATTGTATAGTGTCCGCGAGCCATATTAGACAAAATAAAAAACAGCCGCATTTTTATCACCCAAAAACAATATACCGAAGATAAAGAAAGATAACCGGCGCGGAGATCATCAGACTGTCAAACCGGTCCATCAAACCGCCATGCCCAGGCAGAATATTCGAAGCGTCCTTGACATCCACATCGCGTTTGAACATGGACTCGAACAGATCGCCATACTGGCCAAACGAGCCGGCAATAGCACCAATCATCAACGAGTCGATCACTGCCAGCTCATCGATAAACCACAGATGGCAGACATAGGCCGTCAATACGCCAAAAATGAATCCAGCTATTGCCCCGACAATTGTTTTGTTCGGGCTAATGCGCTGCATTAATTTTTTCTTGCCAAAAAACGAACCAAAAAAATAAGCCGCTGTATCACAAACCCATGTTGCAAAAATCAGCATAATAAGCCATTGGCCGGCTTCAATGTAGGCTACGCCAACTTTGACTGGTAATTGTCGAATGAGGATAAAACAGCCAAAAAGCAAGGAAAAATACAAACCGCTGAACAGCGTAAGAGATGTGTTTAGCAACGATGAACCTTTCGGCCGGTATAGTTCTGTAAACAGGACGACCATTGTGCCGATAATTGTAAACGAAATAATAAAATTCGGATTGAAATAAAACGCCAGACACACAGCAATGGCAATGAGCTCGCTTATAAGCAAGTCACCAAAAGCGCCTTTTTTCGATGCCATCCGGTGAAATTCCCAAACGCAAACACCAACCACAATGATTACAAAAGCGAGTGTAAAATACCCCCCGAGCCAGATCAACGCCAGTACAAGAGGTCCTAAAAGTACAGCAACAAGTATGCGACTGAGCAGAGAGCGAACTTTCAAAATTCCTCCACCATTTTATTCAGAGTCAATTATTCATTACCACGTTCTGGGAACACGGATAATTTCAACCCGGACTTTTGCCGTTCCCTGTCGTATAAAACCCAGGCGTTTTGCCGCTTCAAACGAAACATCGATTATCCGTTCTCTGACGTACGGCCCCCTGTCGATAATTTCAACCTCCACGCTCTTGTTGTTCTCCAGATTAGTGACGCGAACAATGGTGCCGAAAGGCAGTGTTGGATGCGCGGCAACCAGTTCTCGCATGTTATAAATCCGGCCGCTGGCAGTTTTCTTTCCCTGAATTTCATCGGCTGTAAATGAAGCTATGCCGATTTGTTCTTTTTGTGGGCCAGGATACCGGGTTGTTGGTCGTGACCCGCTCATAACCAGTTCGGAAGTATCTTCTGACTGCCGATAAGGTTGCGGCGCCAGGGCACAACTCAGTAAAAACCCTGTGATAAATAAAAATGCTATTCTCATAACATCAGCTCCCTACATAATTCGTCAGGGGAATTAAGTGAACGCCTTGATTTACTAAAAGTATTTTCTTTTGTTTTAGCTATTTTGATTTGGCATTTATCCGAGTTTTGTCATTTGAATTTTGGATTTTTTAATTGGATACCACGTCCTTTAAACTTTTAAACAACCTATCAGTTGATGCAGATGCTCAATACCTTGTTCCTGGCAGTAATCAAGTATACCCTTTTTTATGAAAAGTGTCGATTCTGGATCAGAAAAGTTGGCTGTGCCAACCTGAATTGCTGATGCACCAGTAATCAGAAATTCCAGGGCATCTTCTGCCGTGGAAATGCCGCCGATAGCGATGACAGGTATGCTCAGCCGGTTGACGAGTTCATGCACTTTGGCCAAAGCCAGAGGTTTGATCGCCGGGCCAGAATAGCCCCCCGTCACTGTAGCCAGCTTTGGCCTTTTGGTGCGAATGTTGACCGCCATACCAACAAAGGTATTGACTGCTGAAACAGCATCAGCCCCGGCATCCTGTACAGCCTGGCCAATATCGCCAATGCTTGTCACGTTGGGTGTGAGTTTGGCGATGAGCGGACGCGAGGTGGCACGACGAACTTTGCCCGTTACACGATGCGCCACGTTGGCATCGGCGCTAAAACTCAATCCACCTTGCTTGACGTTTGGGCAAGAAAAATTGCACTCATAGGCATCAATGCCTTCCACTTCATTGAGTCGCTCAACTGCTATGACAAAATCGTCCTGTATTTTGCCGGCAATATTGACAATGATGCGCGACTTGAGTTTGCGCAAAAACGGCATTTTTCCCAAAATAAACGCCTCAACCCCGGCGTTGGGAAGGCCAATGGAATTGAGCATACCGTGTTTAAACTCCACTATGCGCAGGGGCGGATTCCCTGGTCGCGGTTCCGGAGTAATGGTTTTCGTCACAATGCCGCCGATTTCTTCCAAATCAACAAAATCGGCAAACTCTTGTGCATAGCCAAATGTACCGCTGGCTGTCATGACAGGATTGTCAAGATGCAGCGGCCCAATATTTACAGACAAATCAACCATGAAAAATAATCTCTTTTATATTAAACACCGGGCCGTCGGTGCACGCCAGTGCGTATTCTTTTTCACCGGGATTCGGATGTGCCAGCGGAACCGCACATCCCATGCACGCACCAAAACCGCATGCCATAATCGTTTCGACGGAAACTTGCGCCGGAACATTATATTCTTTTGCCAGTTGCTGCACTTTTAGCAGCATGGGGGTGGGGCCGCAAACAAACAGTTCTTGACCGCTTACATTGGATTGTTCTTGCAAATATTTGTCAAGCTGTTCAGTGATCAGCCCGGTTGCTCCATAGCTGCCGTCGTCTGTGCTGATGACGAGCTCCGTCCGGGCGTTGAGATCATCGAGCCCGAGCAGAAAGGCTTTTGAAGGCGTACCGTAAAACAACGTCACATTTATATCAGGGGGAAGCTGGCGAAGCAAAAGTTTAAATGGCGCAATTCCCAGCCCCCCGGCAACAAGCACGGCTTTTGATAATTTTTCTGAATAAGAAAAAGAATTACCCAGCGGCCCGATTACATTCACAGATTCGCCTGGTTTCAACTCACTGAGTCCCAGCGTCCCTCTGCCCACGATATTGAAAAGTAAATCAAAAGTGCCATTGTCTGGATGTGTGTCGTGAATGCTGAACGGCCGGCGCCAGAACACCTCAGGGCAATGCGGCACTTTAACTTGAACAAATTGCCCGGCACGTGCGTACCGGGCAATTTCAGAGTGCTTTAATGAAAGGATGATTGTATTTTGGGCAACAGATGTGACCGACTGTACAGATGCATTGACGAGCTTTTTAGCCACATTTCACCTTGTCGGTTAGTTTTCCGCAGACTGGATTTGCGGTTCCTGTATATTCTCTATTGATGGTTTCGACGATTGTTCCGGTTCTTCATTCTCTGATTGTGACTGCGGTTCAGACTCGGGTTTTCTTTCCTCCTGAAGATTTTGGGGCGGACCGGTCTGGTTTTCAACCGGAGGCTCTTGAATGTTTTCCGGTTTTACGTCCTCCGGTTGAGGTTTTTGTTCGGCTTCTTCAGGCTCGGATGTGCTATCAGGATCTGTTTTTTCTTCAGCAGGGTCTGCTGCTGAAGGTTCTTCGCCGGAATCCGCACCAGCCTGCTGCAGAGAATCTGATGCGCTGGTTTGGCCTGTCGAATCAGCGGCAACATGGGTCAAAGAATCTGCCGCCGCTTGCCCTGTTGAATCTGCAGCGATTTGTGCCAGCGAATCAGCCCGGGCAATAGAGTCTGCTCTGGCTTGCGCTTGCTGTTGTTTTTGTTCCACAGCTAATAATTTGGGTTTAACTTTGTCCTTAAAGGGTGAATCCGGATATTTTTCCAATAAAAAGTCATATTGCTCTTTGGCTTGTTCCATTTTATAAAGCGTATTCTCGAGATGCCACGCTTTGGCATAGGCTGCTCGCTGGGCGTACTTTGATTCCGGATAGGCAGAAATGACAGAATCCCACCACGTAAAAGCCATTTGTAAATCATCCTGCTCATAAAAAGCCTCTTCACCCTTTTTGAAAAGCACTTTGGCGGTATCCACTTTATTGGCATGCAGAGGCAACCCCAAAAGCCGCCGGGCGCCTTCAGCATGACTGGTTTCGGGATAGTTTTCCAGAATAGCATTTAAAATCTCGGTTGACTGCGCCGTATCTCCTTTTACATCGCGATACACATAAGCCAGAGAATACATAGCCCGCGCCTTCAGCGTGCTGTCCACCGTATCGGTCGCTACTCTGTAATAATATTTGATGGCCGAATCCGGTTTGTTAAAATTGATCAACATGACTTCAGCCAGGGATAAATATTTGCTGGCTAATTGCCGTTTTTTGTTCAGTTTCTCCAGCAATTTTTGTTTTGCAATTTCAGTGCTATCAATCTGAGTTGATGGTATAGCCATTGTGCTGTCCACCATTATCGAGTCTCCTTCTGCGCCCGGAACTGCCGGAGTTTGCAAGGCCGATTGACTTGCCAGATTAAATTGACTTGAATCTGAGAGCTCCCGCGGCGGCGGACGATGCCGGCCGGAATAGTTGACCCACATGCCATCCGGGCTCAAATCGATCGGCGCGTCATCTTCGCCCTCTTCAACCGCCTCTTCCGTACTGGTCGTGGCTGAGGAATCCATTTTGAACTCCCGGCCTTCCAGCCTGGCAATATCACGTTTGAGGTCCATGAACGAACGAATATTATCAGAGCGATCCTGTGCATCCGGCGCGATCAGCGAGCCGGAAAACTCGCTGCGCACCATGTCATAATTTTCTTTTGCCTTGTAATAATCCTGATTTCCAAATTCTTCAATCTCCCCTAACGCGTAATAAGCTCTGGCCGAGGCATCTGTACGTCCGTGCTCTTCTATGATGGTTTTGTACCAGTTAATCGCCTCCTCAAGTTCACCGCTATTGCGCAAGTTGTGAGCCAATTGAAGCTTGATTCGTGGAATGCGCTTTTCTTCATATTCACGGGAGAGTTGCTTGCGGAATATTTTTAGCGCCTTTTTATATTCGCCATTTAAACTGTACGCGCGACCCAATTTGAACATCGACTGCATCTGGAAATCATCGTTTGGAGCATTATCCATGGCGCGCTCAAAAGCTTTTGGCGCTTTTTCGTATTCTTCAAGTTGCAGCAAACACTCACCGAGCCGGTATAACGCTAATGCCCGGTACAGTTCGTTCTCGGCGGCATCAATCGACTGTTGGTAATTTTCCGCAGCTTTTTCGTAATTTTTGCTCTGATAATAAAGTCCGCCCAGTTCATAGCGGGCTGCTTCGCGTGTTTCTTTGGGAATATTTTCATTAGCCACAATCCGGCGCAAATGTTCTTCTGCGGTTTCATATTCTTCCAAACCAATGAACGTCTTTGCTTTGAGTAGCTGGGCCTCGGGAGCAAAATGACTATTCGGGAAATTGCTCAACACTTCATCGAATTTTCGCAAAGCTTTGTGGAAATCGCGGCGGTAATAAAAACACTTGCCTAACAACATAAGCGCATCATCCACCCAGCGGCTATCGGGATAAAACTCGAGAACGCGTGACGCCCGTTCAATAGCTCTTTGATAATTCTGCATTTCCTGTCGCGATGCCCGGTTGCTCACATCGCTTGCAGAACGTCCGCTTTTCTCAAGCTCGGCGCGCTCCCTGGCCGATACTTCAACGATAGATGTTTTTTCCCGTTTCTTGCGTTCTTTTTCAGCTTCTTTATAAAACTTTTGCGCGTTATAAAAAGTATTAAAATAAGCACATTGGCTGAATAGGGCAAAAATGAGAACGGACATTGTGAGCAGAATTTTCTTCATAACAGAATGTTTAATAAAATAAGTACTTTTATTTTATTATTTATCGTCTTTAGGGTACTCAAGTTCCCGTCGTTTTTGCAAATTAAGAAGGAAAATACAAATAATCAATACTTATTCGATGAGTAATATATATTCGCAGAAAATCGAGTGTTATCAAGACCGCCAGGATACAGTCATCCGGGTTATTCATCGCCTTTGCGATTTCAAGCCCCACTATTTGCTTGAACCGACTCTAAACGTAAAAAGTTGTAAAATATTGTCATATCAAAAGGCAACAAAACAAAATTCAATATATTTCTTGTGTTTGTATATAAAATATATTATACTTTAAACAATCTTAACATTCTCTTAACATTAGCCAGGGATGCGGTTCACAGATTAACTACAAATTAACTCGAGTTATTTAAAGAACAGGATGCGGACAAGGATTCGATATTTCATTATTATCGGCTTGATAGTTGCCGCCATTTTGGTTATTGCCAGTCTCTTTTTATTAAAGTTTGATCATCAGATCAAAGGCCGGGGACGGCTCGTTGCCAGGACCGTTTGGACGGTTTCGAACATCGAACAGGATAAAATTAAAGCCGAACTCGAGCAGAACGGCCTGGATAAACAATACCAGTTCACACTGTTTCATATTAGCCGGCCGGATATGGTCAATTTTTACGTTAAAAAGGGACTGGATATCGGCTCTTTTCTCGACGTCGGCGCTAAAGTCGCGGAAATTTCATCTTTTGATGATGAAAGCAGATTAATCGAAATCAGAGGTCAGTTGAGTCAGGCCAGGGCGCGGTTATCAGCACTGCAAACTGGTGCCAAGCCTGCGATCGTCGAAGAAGCACAGAAACAGTTGGAATACGCCGAAACGCAACTGCGCGCCTACGAACCACAATTGCAGCGTCAAAAAAAGCTGCACCAGCAGAATCTAATCAGCGACCAGCAATTGGAACTGGCTCAGACACAATATGACCTGTATCAGGACAATGTTGATCTGGCCAAGGCTCAACTGGAGGCCGCCAAAACCGGAGAGAAATCGGAAAACATTCGGATAGAAAAAGCCCAGATTGAATCTCTGGTGGAGCAAATCGAGCTTTTACAAAGAAAAATAGATGCCAGGAAATTAAACACACCGATATCCGGGCTGGTGGTTCAGCCGTCCTGGTTAGAGAATGAATTGCTCAAAGTTTGCAATATCGATACCATGGTGGCACAATTCCCGGTCAGGGAATCGGATGTGAAACATATTAAAGCCGGACAAGAATTTTCAGTGCATGTTTTTTCCACCGGAGTGTTGAAAAAAACAACGGTTTCAGGTATCAGCCAGCAAACGCAGATGATAAATAATGAACCTATGTTTATGGTGATAGCTTTCATAGAAAACTCGGATCACCAAATATTGCCGGGCACAACTGGTGCCATGCAAATCATCACAGGTCGCGTATCTCTGTCAGAATTGATTTACCGGGCATGGCTGAATTTCCAGTGGAACAAATAAGAGCTGAAAAAGGATTAAGTATTTACCTTAAATTTTTGTTACGATATAAATAATGACTCTCGAGACCATTACTAAATGAACCGTTTTATTGACAAAGGCCGGAACGAGATTAAATACTTTATCCATCCGGACATTATCCCGCACATTCTGGAAAAGGCAAATCCTCATGTTCATCTGGACAAGTTTGCCAGGGACATGCCGGATAACCGCTATACTGTGCGCAGTCTTTATTACGATTCGCCCTCTTTTGATTTTTACTGGGAAAAGCTCGACGGCCTCAAAGTCCGGAGAAAACTTCGCATCCGCGTATACAACGAACGGGCTGAAGACAGCGCCGCGTTTTTAGAGATAAAGCGGCGTTTCGAAAATACCATTGTGAAAGAACGGGCTGGGTATTCTTTTGACGAGATCAAAAAGATGATGAAAAATCCCACAGACATCTGGATCGATTATAAAGCAAGCCAGAACGGATCGCTGGTGCTGGGAAAATGGCTGGATAATATTATCCGTTTTCAGCTCCAGCCCACCGTACTTGTTGTTTACAACCGCGAAGCTTACGTTGGCAAAATCGATGATGACCGGGACATCCGCCTGACCATTGATTACGATATTCGCTCAAAAACGGTATCATCTCTAAATAATATTTTTGATGATCACGATCTCTCGTTCATAGTGGATAATTTGTGCGTACTCGAACTCAAATTTAATTATTTTATGCCAAAGTGGATGCGCTCGCTGGTTGCAGAACTTCCCATGCATCAGCAATCGATTTCAAAATACTGCATGGGCATAGACGAAATATTTGGCCTAAATTAGAGGATCAATCCATGCCGCAGAATCCATTTGACGTGATTTTATTGAACGCCCGCACAATCTACTTTTTCGATGTGGTTATCAATGTACTGATTGCCTTTGTTTTGGGTCTTCTCATTTCTCTGGCTTACCGGTTTACTTATAAGGGTTTTTCCTATTCTGCATCTTTTGTCAATACACTTATTCTTATTTCTATGATCACCTGCCTGGTGATCATGATCATTGGCAACAATCTGGCGCGCGCTTTTGGCCTTGTCGGCGCCATGTCCATCATTCGTTTTCGAACGGCTGTCAAAGACAGCCGCGATATTGCCTTTGTATTTTTCTCACTGGCAGCGGGCCTGGCTGCCGGCGCTGGCAATCACATGATCGGCGTTGTGGGCGTGATCCTGTCTATTGTTGTGGTGCTCGTTCTCTATATCGCCAATTACGGTTCTGTTTCCAGTACAGAACTTTTGCTCCGATTCTGGATGATCCCGTCGGATACTGAAAAACCACCTTATCTCGATGTCTTTGAAAAATACCTTAAAAGCTACCGGCTAGTCAACATGCGCTCAGCGCGACTCGGAGAGTACCTGGAATTATCCTTTAACGTCAAATTTCACAAAAATAAAGAACACCAGGCGCTGATCCGCGAGCTAAATGGCATTGAAGGTATCGAGCGAATTTCTCTGGTTATGGGCGAGGAGAGTAATGAGCCGATCTGAGGGGTGATAGTTGAATACGTCGATTGTTAATTTGTCCCGCTTAAACGGGACAAACATATAACAAGACATATTTGCCCCGTTGTACGAATTCCCAATTTTTTTAGAAAACAAATTGCAGAATCATACGACCTGTAACTGCGGTTTTTCGTTCGACCGGCAAATAGGTCTGTCCATGTTGATAGATCAGGTTATAATATCCAAGCTCTTCTTCTTTGGCGAGTGGAGCATTGAGCATGACCGGAAGGTCCATTTTCAGTTTCAGGTTTTTACTAAAATGTGCAGTAATGGCCGGGGCAAAGACTTGCACACCCTTGTTGTCCAGGAATTCAATCTCTTTATCAGGAGTGAACATACTGAACCGGGCGCCAAGCTGGAGCCAGTCATTTAATAACAAACCAGCTCGTGCTGTAGCTGCAGTCATGCTGGTGCTTCCGGCATCACCGTCATAAACGCCGTAATTGAATTCCGCTCCGAGAGAGAAAAGTTTATCATTGAATTTTTTCTGCATGGCGAAATCGGCCCCGACCTGGGTCAGCGTTTCACCGTAAGCGCCTGAAAGATACGGATTCCAGCCGGAAAGCAGAAACGAACTGCCGTGCTGGCGCATGCCAAGCACTGAGCCATGTCCCACACTGGTGTTTTTCACATATAACGCATTGGCATAAAGGGCTGTACCTTCTTTTCCGGGGTAAAAGTCTTTTACTTGCAAAGGATCACAATCAAGTGTATTATAACCGAATCGTAACACCGTCATTGGGATACCCATTTTTACCGGAATGTACCTAACCCGCTGATTAATGCCCCCGCCGGTTAAAATAGCCAGGCCAGCGAATTTATTATCCAAAGTCCCATGAAGCATAATACCGGTATCTCTTCTGACATTGAGCGCTCTGTCGTTTATAGAACGATCTGTAAATTGAAGGTCATCGCCTTCTGTCAGGTTTTCACGGCTAAATGGAACTTTAAACTGACCTGCTCGAAGAGAGAGATGATTCGTTAATTCGATTTCACCCCAGGCATCAATGAGCAATGCCGTAATCGGTCGTGAAGCAGCTTCGCCGCGACTGGGTCTGTTAATCAGATCGTCTGCTTCTCCGCCCAACATAACTTCCAGTTCAAAGTTCATGTTGTTATGGCTCCCATCCAACCGGAACCGGGTGTCTCTGACAAACATGAGAATTCTGGGATTATCGCTTGATTTATCGGGCAGTGTTTCCATAACACCATAGGATTGGATACGGCCACCAAAATTCAGTTCAGTATCTTTATTGTTCAGAATGTCCGCTGCATTTGCAGGTATGACTATAAGAGCCAAAAAAATACTTGCAAAAATGCTCATAGCAAACCTGACTTTTGAAAAACAATTCATTCGATTTCTCCTTTTAAATTAGTAATTGTGTAATGTCACTTTTGTTATTGTTCGCAAATTCCTAAAAAATGCCCACTCAATCACCATTGAGAGCCATTCGCTCCGCCGGGCCGTTTCTGAATGGCGATGCATTTTCATCAGCGGGCAGGCTTGAGTAAAAGTGGGCTAAAGCCCGTTATGTTGAGAGGTCATCTTTAACCCCGAGCTAAAGCTCGGGGCAATATTATAGCCCCGACTTTTAAGTCGGGGTTATTATTGAGATTCTTTAACAGGCACTTTAGTGCCTAAATATTAAAACTCCCACCCAAGACTGAGCTGTTACAAGCTTGATGCAAAAATACTTTGAAACTTTGCACTGGCATAAATATCGAATTCTACTGTCAGCTTGTCCCGGGTTTGTACCAGTCCGAGTAGGGCTTGCGGCGGTTCAATATCGTAATCGGTCATGTGGATCTGTTTGCTGCCCTGCAGGCGATACAGATGCTCATCCTGTTGCATCACTGTCACGGTCAACGAGATCAGGTTTTCAACTCCGGCTACCTGCAAAAAACCCCAGGCAGAAAGCTGTGCCCCGGTTTGGCCATTGTAATGTTCAGTTTCTATCGATTCGAGCTTGAATTGAATATACGAATGTTGTTCCGCTTTGAGGGCATCGTACATATCCTGGTTCATTCTGGAGTTGCCGGAATCGAATGTCTTGACGTCTACCCGAAAAAAACCATCGACTGCGTTTGAGATGTGTTTGTTGACAGAATCAATTCGGACTGCGTCAGTATTAATGCATCCTTTGCCGCTGATATTTTCTGAACGGAACGAAAATGTGTTGATATTCGATCTGCCCACAAACATAATCTGACTTTGCCGGCGTATCTCATACACTTTTTTGTCCGCCGAAAATAAATGAATCGGCATGGACAAAAATGCAAATATCAGCAAAAAGATAAACATGTCGGTTTTAAGATGCTTCATCGTTTTGTCAATTCTTTGTAATGGTCTGCCTGTACAAAGGCCAGCTCGAACTGAATATCGATTTCATCTCCCACTTTGAGCGTGCCCAGAAAAAACGACGGGCGTTTGATGTCAAAGTTGGCCAGAGAAAGAAGATAATGTCCTTTGACTTGAAGTGTATCCGCGTTTTCTATGCCATTAACCTTGACAGGGAACGATATTTCACGGGTTTCACCTTTGATTGTGAGATCTCCTTTGACCTCTACCTGGATGGTTTTATCAATTTTCTGGGTATCCGGAACCACTATTGTATTTAGATCAAAAGTGATTTCCGGCCACTTTTCCGGTTGCAGTGTTTTATACATGTTTTTGGTGAGCCCGTCATTCTCATTCTTAATTTTTTTGACCGGAATAGTCACCTGTCCTGCTTGAGTTTCACCTGCGTTTCCGTCGAGCAGAGACGGAGAAAAGATCACATTTGCGTTGATTTCTTTTGCGTGGCAGGTGAAATCGTGCAAGGTGGAAGTGCCGTCAAACCACAATTTACTGCTTTCAATCGCTTTATATTCGATATACTGTGCGTTCCCCGCTGTCTGCAGCACGAAAAGTGCAACAAGAGGCAGTATAATTTTTATCAGTTTCACAAAATCACTCCTATTTTTTTATCTAAAGGGATGTTTCTGCTTATTTGCGCACAGTATTGGCAATGCTCATGCCATGAATGACAAAGAGAGCAGAGAGAAATGAGGACAGTGTTGTAATATCTTGATTATAATGAATTAAGGTGGAGTGGTTTGCTGTTATTTCGTGGAAAACAAGAGTTGTTTTACGGTTGGATTCCCTTTTCAAAGGCAGTGTTTCGACGAAAAACCGTTGCAGAGAACGAAATTTCGGCGTTTCACAAAAACAGATTTTCAGTTAAATATAAAGAAGTAATGCAATATACGGCAGGACAATCGCGAGCTCGCATGGAATGTCATATTTCAATGCCAAGTTTGCTGATCTTTGACCTCAGGGTGGTCGCCGGAATGGCTAGCAACTCGGCTGCTTTTGCCTTGTTGCCGTTCGTTTTTTCCAGCGCCTGCTGGATGAGACCAACTTCATAGTTACGAACCATATTCTCGAGAGAGTCTTCCCCCAATTGTGATGGTTGCTTTTCCCGTTCCGGCTTGTAGATTTCCGCCGGCAAACTAGACATTTTAATAACCCCGTTTTCAGAAAGCAAGAGAAGCCGCTCAACAATGTTTTTCAGCTCCCGTACATTGCCAGGCCAGTCATATTCAACCAACCTGTTTAAAACGTTATCAGGAACGCGTACTGATTCTTGTAAAGATTGTTGGTTGATGAAATAATCGATCAGCACCGGAATGTCTTCTTTTCGCTCGCGAAGCGGTTTTATGTGAATCGGAAAAACATTGAGCCGGTAATACAAGTCTTCCCTGAATTTGCCTTCTTTGATAAGTTTTTTCAAATCCGCTTTTGTAGAAGATATCACTCGAACATCAACTTCTATAGCCTGGCTGCCACCGACGCGTTCGAATTCACGTTCCTGAAGCACTCTGAGCAGCTTGACTTGAAGATCAAGCGGAATATCATCGACATCATCCAGATAAAGAGTACCGCCGTCCGCGAGTTCAAAGCGTCCCTGTCTGGTGTCCTTTGCACCGGTAAACGCTCCTTTTTCATGACCAAACAGTTCGCTTTCAAATATTTCACGCGACAGCACAGCGCAGTTCACCGGGATAAAGGGTTTGTCTTTGCGATGACTGTTCTGTTGAATGGTTTGCGTCAGCAGCTCTTTTCCTGTGCCGGTTTCTCCCGTAATCAATACTGTCGAATCAGTTTGCGCTACCTTGTTGACAAGTTTTATGGTTTCCTGCACTGCCTCACTTTTGCCGACGAAAACATCGCCTTTTGCGGTTTCCAATTGCGCTCGAAGCTGCTGATTCTCCTCCTGCATTCGTTTGAACTCTTCGATGCGGGAAATCAGCATGTAAAGTTCATCCATTTTAAAAGGTTTGTTCAGATAATCGTACGCACCTTTTTTCATGGCATCAACCGCCGAATCAATCGAGCCATAAGCTGTCATCATAATTACTGCCGTATCAGGCCGCATCAGTTTGATTTCTTCTAATAATTGAATGCCATCCATTTCCGGCATTTTAATGTCGGTTAAAACGAGATCAATTTTTTTCTTTTTCAGTTTTTCCAGTGCATCTTGTGCATTTTCAAACGCCTCTACATTATATCCTGCTTCCTCCAGCTCATCGGTGAGTGAAACCCGGAGAATTCTTTCGTCTTCAACGATCATTATTTTAAACGATTTTTTACCGGACATGATCTATCCAACCTCTTGATATATAGTAAATCTCAATGTAACTGTGGTGCCTTTATAAGGTTCACTTTGAAAACGGATGCTACCATTATGAGAATTCACAATATTATAAACAACGTACAACCCAAGACCGGTCCCCTTGCCCGTATCTTTTGTGGTATAAAACGGATCAAAGAGCTTATCTTGCTGTTCTCCTGACATGCCAATGCCCGTGTCAGTCAACCTGATCTCAACGCTGGCATCTTTTTCTTTTGTCTCGATTCGAATCATTTTGTCACAATCCGGCTTTATTTGACTGTGCTCATCGATGGCATCAATACCATTCAAAATCAGATTTACGAAAACTTGTTCCAGTTCATTTCTGTTTCCCAGAATTTCAGGAACAGTGGCGGGAATATCTTTTACCACGCTGATTCGTGACTTTTCCAGCCGGTATGACACCAGCAAAAGAGCTTTTTCGATAGGGGCTGCCGGAGAAATCGCTTCTTTTGTCGATTGCGGCGAGCGGGAGTAATCCAGCAGTCTGCCGATAACTTTTTCCGTTTTATTAGCAGCATCTTCCATCAGATCGATGTATTCTTTATTTTTCTCCACATCATCCGGATGGTTTTTAATGCGGTGAATACAATTCTGGATCCCTGCAACCGGATTATTTATTTCATGAGCGATTCCAGCAGACAAGACACCGATGGAAGCGAGTTTTTCTGTCTGCACGAACCGGGCATAGGTCTGTTCCAGTTCTTTATATGCCGTTTGCAACCGGTCAATCATATCATTGATTTTAAGGGATAATTCATCAAGCTCATCATTCATCTCGATAAATCGCGGAATGAAGGGTAATATCCGGGCTTTGGAAATTTTTGCAATGTTGCCCTTTTTTAAATTTTGAAAGGTAAAATTATCAGCGATTTTGGAAATCAGGCTGACGCGATTTGCAATCACATAAGAAAAAAACAACGCCCCCACAATCCCAAAAGTTAAAAAGATCACGATCATGAGGATCAATGGTTTTAACATGGACCAGACCTGAGACCGGATGCTTTCGCGGAACAGCCCTACCCGGACCATGCCGTCTTTGGTTTCGGGAATGCGCACGGCCATGTCGAGAATAATTTTGTTACGGATATCAGGAGAGCGTATAATTTTCAGACTGGGCGTGCCTTGCGACAGCGTGTTCGCAGTCAATATTTGGTTTGTTAACTGACCCGGAAAATTTTCAATGACAGGCTGACCAGAACCGGGGATAACCAGTATATAAGCCACTGATGAATCAGCCTGTTTGATCCTGTTCATAATCTCCAGCAGATGCTCAGATTGAGCATTTTGCGCAAGCGTCGAAGCTTCCATGGCTACAGTGTGGGCATAAAACTGCAGTCTTTTTTTAGCCTCATTCTCTATGCCCTGACCGGCGTACTTTTGTATTAAATACAAATTGATACTGCCAAACACGGCCACGATCAGCACAATCGCAATAGAAAATTTCCAGAATAACGGTAAATAGATACGTCGTTTCATTGGTTTAATTTTATAATCTCTTTTTTCGATCGGTAATGTCCAGTGTATATTCAATCATTTGCACGAGTTGACCCTCTTTGTCAAAGATCGGGTAGGCATGCACCTCCACATGCCGTTTGCGGCCGTGGCGATCATAATGAATATGCTCTGTAGTCACTGGCTTTCCAGTCCTTTTTAGAATCTCCAGCGGACATTTATGATCGTTGAATTGACAAGGTTTAGACCGGTTGTGGGTCAAAGCATAACACGGTACATTCTCTATGTTTTTATTTCTTGTCGCTGCAGAGTTGGCCAGTTTTACTGTATAATCGTGAACATCAATGACAAAAAAGGGATGTTCCATAGCTTCAATCACAGAATGCAAAAAAATGTTTTGTTGTTTAATCGTTTCCTCGGCGGCTTTTTGTCTGCTAATATCCACGTTAAAAATGGCGAGACGGGAAATATCACCTTTTATATCAAAGAGAGGATAAATAGTAATATCATAAAATTTATGCCGGTATTTTTTTTCATACCGGATCTTTTTTTTATTATGAATGACTGTTTTTACTTTTTTATCCTGTGCAGTGAGACGAAACAGTTCAAAATCATAAATGCTTTTACCAACCAGAGAATCGAGGCTGCTCCCAAGTTCAATCATAGCCGCCTCATTGAGTGATAATAAATTACCATTAACATCAACAAGATAGACAGGGTCATCTGAGGCGTTCAACATTGCTCTGGCTGTCTTTTCACTTTCAATCAGCTTCTTCTCGCGTGCCTTTCGCTCGGTGATATCCCGCTGAATACATAAAAAGCCGATAATTTTATCGTAATCATTCAGAATCGGATTGGCAGAACTCTCAACATCAATCAATCGATCCGATTTTGTCTTGTTGATGATTTCACCCTTTACCACATTTTTTGCCAGTATGTTTTCCCAGAATTTCCGATAGTTTTCGGCGTTCATGACCCCGCTTTTGAGTATTCTGGGTGTTTTTTTACCGATGATTTCTGCTGGTTCAAAACCGTACACCCGGGTAAATTCCGGATTGACATAAGTAAAAATGCCTTCCCGGTCTGTAACAAAAATAACCTCGCCGGAAGTGTCGACTGCTTTTTTCAATTTCACATATTCTTCGATTTGCCTTTTTTTCAAAAAACTAAAAAGCAAAAAACCAAGTGCAATGCTGATCCCGATGATGGTTATACGGAAAATAATTTGCGAAAGTGATAAACCGGTCACAAGAGCACGTGAAAATGTCATGGTCGAATTAATTATCAAGATGTAACCTGTATGAATCAGCCAGATAAAAATAGCTATACTCAGACAGAATATAATTGTGCGCGTTGAATTTTCCATAATAAAAGCTTTTTAAATTTTACTGAATGACATAAATTTTACATGCAATCAGATAAAAAAGTTCGCTGATTTATAAATATAAGATTTTTTATGGGATAAACGAAAAAGTTTTCTAGGGTTTGCGTTTTAGGAAAGTGTGAGCTAAAATCCAGGCATGCTGTAGACCGGAGGTTATTATCCTTTTGGAGAAAAACGAGGCAAACGATAAACGAGCAGCGGAATGAGAACAAGCATAATGACAATACCGGGTATACCCCGGCTGACCCAGGCGATAGAAAACACGTTTGATGGCAACCCCAGCACCGGAGCAAGAGCAGCAACGATGAAAAACAAAGCCACTCTGGAGGCGATTAACCCGGCAAGCACAGAGATAATGACCCGGGCACTGGTGCTACGATAAACAAAAGAGCTCACAGCAGCCAGCACAGCCAGCTCAACAACCATGATTTGAAGAATCGGCGGCGAGATTGGAGGCATACCAGTAAACAATGTAGAGACCAGTGGAGACAGCACGGCAACCGTTACTGCCCAGCTTGTGGGCAAAAAGAACACACTCGCAGCTACCGGCCAGAACATGGGCAACAAGGCAGCACCAAGTCCAAAAGCGTGCAAAAGCATGGGGATCAAAACAGCCAGCGCCATAAACATGGCGCTGGTCGTAAGATGTCGTGTGTGAATATTCATAAATTTTAGAAGGAGTAACTCAAATCTGTCATCAGCATCCGTCCTGGCATGGGGTAACCGCTCATGGTGTAGAACTCTTCATCCAGCACATTTTTCAAGTGCAGATTCAAATACATTTCCTGCCAGATTCTGACAGATGCCGTCAAATCCACAAGCGAATAATCCGGCAATTTTTGCTGTCTATTATCTGCGCCATAAAGGTCCCGGACATGCAAGAGTCCCGCAGCCAAACGCACCCTGTTCAACTGATACGAAAGGTGCACGCCAAGTTTTTGTTCCGGAGTTTGGCGGGTTTCATCGCCGAGGTCCATGTCGGTCCAGTTGGCGGTTACCATCATACGCTCGAGTGGACGATAATGGAACAGCAATTCGTATCCTGTGTGGGTAAATTCCCCTGAATTAACCCAGCTCACATTGGGAAATTGTCCCTGCATGCGAATCATATCTGTACCGTCGGAACGGAACACAACCGCTTCAATTTCAGTCTGATCTCCGAGAGATTGAGTTACCCCCAACTCGTAATTCCACATTTTCTCCGGCTTTAATTTTTTATTTCTTGCAGGAAAAACAAAAAGCTCCCGGATTGCCGGACTGCGAAATCCTTTTGCTGCGGAAAGCCGGACGGATGTTGCCGGCGAAAGATGCGACACCACACCTAACATGGGCAACACTTCAGAGCCGTATAACTCGTGCCGTTCGACCCGGATGCCGGCTGAAGCAATAAACCGTTGAAAAAGTAATTGCTGTGTATGAATGTACGGGGCCCACTCGTCGATAAACTGTTCTTCATAGTTTATCACTGGAACTTTGTTTAGACTTTCTTCGGCCTCTCCGCCGTATTGTTTGATATCAAAGCCAACCGTTGTTTTGTTACCATCGAGTAATTGCGCGTTATGATAAAACATGGCGCCGACCGTGCGATCCGTAGACCGCCAGCCGTCGTATATTTTATGTTTTCCAAAATTGCCGTGCAGTTTTAGAAAGCTGTTCCCCAAACCACTGCTATGACTTATGGTCATATCCGCGCCAGAACGAATCAGGTCGTACCAATGATCTTCAAAAGGGTCATTTTC
This sequence comes from uncultured Cytophagia bacterium, assembly GCA_964607755.1. Classification (GTDB taxonomy): domain Bacteria; phylum Zhuqueibacterota; class Zhuqueibacteria; order Residuimicrobiales; family Krinioviventaceae; genus CAZSMC01. Next base: position 18,508 of record CAZSMC010000061.1, read on the forward strand.
AGGACCGGGGTCTAAAAGATAGATATCCGAATAGTGGGCATTCAATTCCAGTTTAGTAGCGGATCCGAGTTGGTAGCCAAGGTGACTTGAATAGGAATCGCCATTGTAATCGGAATAATCCCGGTGTCCGTCCGTTCGCCGGACACTGGCTGTAACATAATAATCAAACTTGCCGGTTTTACCGCCGTGATGGAGGCTTGCTTTTCGGCTGGCAAAGCTTCCCAGACCTCCGGACACTTTTGTTTCAAAACCATCTTTGCTTCTTTCTTTGGAAACGATATTGATTACGCCACCCATGGCGTTAGTGCCGTACAGGAACGACTCCGGGCCGCGGACAACTTCAATGCGTTCCACACCGCTCAGCGAATAAGCATCCGGAATGGCATGGCCCATCATACCCATAATGTCCGGTCGACCGTTGCGCAAAACCAGGACGCCTGTCACTGGATTGCCGCCAATGCCGCGGATGCTCAATGCACCGGCCGCACCAGAGGCTACGCCATAGCCCATAACAGAACGCTCAGTCAAGTAAACGCCTGGAACGCGGTCTTTAACCAGTTCCAGGACAGACGATGTGGCAGCCATTTCAATGGTCTGCTCATCGATGACCGACACACTCGCCGCCAGGTCTCGCTGCGCACCTTCGGCTTTTGTCGCAGTGACCACTACCGGATTAAAATGATACTTTACAGAATCCGGGTGAAAGGTTTCTGCCATCAAATGCGATACACTTATAAAGATGACTGCTATCATAATCAAACCAATTTTTCTCATGGTTCCTCCTATTTTACATGTTTGCCGGTGGTTGTCATGACCAGGTTTCCGTGCTTTACTCCTTTTGTGCCGATCAACTCGTTGGCCAGTTTCCGGACTCTTTTTGCACAGCCGCGCACCGCCGATACTTCGAGACTGTTTTCGTCATCCAATTGAACATGCATGGTGGAAATAATTTCCTGCAAGGGCCCTTGTTCCTGCTGAGACAACCGTTTTGTGATTGTATTCAATTTTTTATCCACAATAACAGTGATCGTTCCAACGACTTTATCTTTGGGATCTTCCCACTCGTCTTTGATAAGAGCGTCACGAATGAGATCCCGGATCGCTTCGGACCGGTTTTGATAGGCTTTTTTTTCAACAAGCTGATCGAATTTTTCCAGCAGGTCCGAATCCAGGGAAACTCCAAATCGTTGTAAACCTGTTGTCATAGTATACTCCTCCGTGTTACGATTTTCTAAAAAGTAACACATTGATATAAAAAAATCAAGTATTAATTTGAGAAACAGAGATTAAATATAAATCATTCCGGAAAAAGTAACAGTTGAACGGTCATCGTCCATAATAGCATTGTTATAATCGAGGAGATAACCTTTTAAAGGCGGAAGAATTTCCAACAACGTACGCAGCGCAGCATACCCGCAGATGTTATATTTATTTTGTGATCGTTGAAAAAAACCGGTAAAAGCTTTTCGATCTTGTTTGCTCATATAATGCAAAAGCTGCCGGTCATTTTGTTCGACCTGAGCCAGATAGGCGGGATCGGGACGAAAGTCATGACCGTATTTTAACCCAACGTGAGCAAGGTCCACACTGGCAATTAGACAGTATGAACCTGAAAAGTTGTCAAGTGCATTCTTTAAAGCAGCAACAAACGATTCGAACCTTTGCTGCTCGTCTGCCTTACAGTCTGGAGCAAGCGAACATAAAACCGGTAAAATTTTAAACGGTGTGTTTATAAAATGCGAGAGGAAAACAGTTTGAAATTCGATGCTATGTTCATTGCGATGAGCCAGCTCATCGTGAAACACATCGAACGGGCAGTACTCAGCAATCTTATCAGCAAATTGCTGATCAGTTTCCAATTGCCCTAAAGGTGTTTTAAACATCTTTTTTGTGAGCACAAAATTGTTTTCGACAGTGCTGTGCCCGATTCCCAGGATAATGTACAAATCAACTGGAGGAGTCATGCTCAGCAATCGATAGGCCTGAGCATAACTTTCTCCGCCCAAATTCGGATCGACATGCGGAACGATCATAGCTTTGATTCTATGAGTGCTGAGATGCTTTTCCAGCTTTGGCAGGGCCGGGACGATATCTGCCAGATGATTTAGTTCATTTCTAAGCTCTTCCGGTTGATCAGGATAACTTGAACCGGCGCAGCAGGATTCCCGCACGTTTTTGTTGTGAAATTCAGCCCGCGCCTGCTGCAGTGCGTTAGCAAAACGATTATTTTCCAACAAGTACGTTGTATCCAGTTTTTTTACAAGGCGCTGCAGCCGCTCAATCTCAAGAGCCCGATTGAACTTTCGTTTATATTTTACTTTGAGATCATCCAGCCTGTGTTCACCGTCAAAAAACTGAAGTAGATAAAAAAGATCGTGAGGTATTAAAATCTGTTCATCTGCCAAATCGAACGGGTCGTTAAATCCGTAATAAAATTGACCTTTGCGGTTTCGGACATGAAAAGGATCAAGGTCTGCTCTGATCTTCGGTCGATCTGAAACGGATTCCTGGAAAAAGCGCAATGAACGGCGTTTCAATGTCATAACCTGCCCTCTGTCTTATTTTGCCAGGCCGTCACTGTACTCCTGATAAATATGTTCATCAATTGCAGTTTCCAAACTATCATTTTCCGAGAAAACGGAAGAACCATTCCCGTTCTGGTCAGTCCTTTTGCGCGTCTTTTCTGTGAGGACATATTCGTTCTGCGCTGACCTGGCATGCGCTGCACTCACAATGCCTTCTGATTCTTGTGTAACAGGAATCCGAAGTTGATAGCCTTTTGGTATTTTGCGGTACTCCTGTGTTACAGCGTTCCTGAATGCAGGATTATGTTTTTTCAGAGTCTGGACCGAGACATCGAATTTTTCCGAAATCTGTCGAAAAGAAAGATAATGATCCAAATTAACAATTTTGTAATTGACCGGCTCATGGAGCCGAATTTTGGGGAAATATTTTTCCCGCTGCTCGACTACATGGCATGCAGCCAAAAATTCCGCATAAAAATTTTTAGACGCAAAACCAAACGCCCTGCTCTTATACTTGCTAACGATCTCGCCAAAATCATCTGTGCCAAGCTGACGCTTTGCCCGTTTCATGCTGTTTAGACCATGGTTGTAAGCAGTAATTGCCATTGGCCAGGATTGAAGTTCCTGGTAATTTTTTTTCAACAGGCGAGCAGCAGCTTCGGTAGATATAAACGGATCGAATCGTTCATCAACAATGCTATTGATTCGTAAAAACAAGTTTCCGGTATAGTGGGTAAATTGCCACATCCCGGCGGCACCAGCTCTGGAATATGCCAGATGATCGAACAAAGACTCGATGTGCGGCAAAAAGCATAATTCCGGCGGCAAATCATAAGATTCAAAAACAGCTACAATTTCATCATAGTAACGTCCGGAGCGTTGAATGCTGGAGATAAACCGGTCACGCAAACCTAACTGACCACGAATATTGCAGGCAGCCTGTTCAAACTTGTCCGGCTTGTTCACTTCTGCCCACAAAATAAAAAGATCGCGCTCTTTTCGGTTCAATGAGTCAAATAGGATCGGTTTTGGCCGGGCAGCCAAAGATTTCAACGTTTCCTTGTACTCATCTTTAACCGCTTCCACCAGGTCCCAACGTTCTTTTGCTGACATTTCTTCTTCAGCATCAGACAGATCGATAACTTTGTAAATAATCATCGGATGTTCAGCATCGTGAATGACCACTTCGTTTGTTGAGACCTGAGTAAAGATTCGAATCCAGAAAGCGACATTGTCCTCTAATACTTTAGGTAAAGGAAATAACTGAGTTGAAAAAGCTGGTATCGTGGGTAATAGCAGCATAAAACAGATTAAGACTGATTCGATTCGATGAAAACGTAATCTCGAGGTGCCGATTCCCTTACTCACTTTGAATGTCATAACTACTCCGTTCTGTCTCTGCTTTTCGACTCTGTCAGATTATGCGAAACCTCAATCCCCACAACCGAAGGTTCATCTATTCAGACAGATTATGTTCACTATGAATTCGCGGATAACATTGATTTTTTAAGATAATTTGTGCAATACTTTTCAACTGACATTGGGATCAATTTCATCCCATTCCTTTTGTGGCCTTTTAAGAAAACGTTCTACCAAATGAGGGTTTGCTTGAATAATATTGAAAATAATTTCATAAAGTCGGACTTTATCAAATGTTTTCAATTCTTCAAGAACGTCAGCCACGTCTATAAAGTCCTCGCGATCATTGACCCAGGCATAAAGCAAGGATACTGCGTGCACACACACCTTACGTTCACTATTGCACGTGCAAGAGGTCGCTATTTCATGCTCCCGAAAAGCAACCTGGACTTCAAATTGCTCGACCATGTTTCCCACCCGGCCGGATAACCGGTTTTGGTAGACAGTGGCATCGATAACCTGGGAGCTTTCATACGCTGACCAGCCCGCACCCTCTGTCGTTTCTTCGTCGAGAATAGCAACGTGTTCGCAATTCAATTCTTCCAACTCATGATTAATATTTGCAATACTCATACCAAACTCGTTTCTATAATTAGTATAAAATTTTTCGTGAGAATTACAACTTTTTTTTTATCGCCCCCAAAATTCTTCCATTTTTTTCTTTCGTTTTCGGATCTCGGTTGCTTTTTGCTGTGCCTTTTCCGCATAAGGGCTGTCCGGTTCGAGCTCGGCTGCTTTTTCCAGTTCGTCAATGGCATTAATATATTCATTTTTATCTTTTTTATTATAGGCTAATCCCATATAGTAATGCGGTTCACCTCGGTCCGGATAAATCGCGGCTGCATGACCGAATTGCATAATGGCCTCCCATAGGTCATTTTTCGAACCCTGTTTATACCAATCCAGCCCGCTTGCAATATGCTTTTGATATTTTGCTTCTTTATAATCCGGCTTTAAAGCCAAAGCCTCTTTGAACTTTATTAGGGCTTTTTCATATTCTTTTGCTTTACGTGCCTTTACACCCTCTTTTAATAATTGTTGGGCCGTTTTTTCATCGGTTTCAATTTCATCGATCTTTGATAAAATACGTGTGGAATCGGTTGTGTTTTCGAGCGCCCTGATGTAGACAGATTTTGCTTCATCATATTTTCCCAGTTTAATAAAAACATCTGCCTTTTTTTCGATAGCAAACGGATTAGCTTTATACAAATCCAGGGATTTTTCGTAATAACTCACAGCATCTCGCAATGCCTCATTTTGAACTAATGTGTCAGCTATGGTACAGTAAAGATTATCAAGTTTTTGTTTATAGTCTTCATTTTCTGAATCTAAATATAAAGCTTGTTCCAATGCTTCTTTTGCTTTATAAAGAGAATCAATCTTTATAAAAGCTGAGCCCATCAAGAAATGAGCTTCAGCATCAGTAGAATCGTGCTCTATGGCTGTCTGGCACATATCAATTGTTTGGGTATAATTTTCTTCATCAAAAGTTTGTCGCGCCATTTTTAAATGACCACATGATAATGAAAGGACAATTGTTCCCATAATAAAAAAAGTGATATACTGCATATTTTTCCTTTCTGAATGTTCCATTATTTAACGGACCTGCAATGCTTGTGTTCCTCGTACCGGTTAGCTGAAAAACTTTTAATTTAAAATATTCACCACTTTTTATCAAGAAATGTTGAATTTTTGTGATGTTTTTTTTAAAACAATTTTCCCGGATAAAATTATATCGTTAAAAACTTGGCAAGATATATTACGAAAAGATTTTTACTATTTGTACCATCTTGATAAATTGTTATATTATAAAACTGAAATAGCATCGGAAATCAACTGCCAGGAAATTTTATGAGCAACAATGACTCGTTCGTTATCGGAGTAGATTTAGGTGGAACGAAAATTTATGCGGCTGTGGTGGATAAAAACGGAAAAATCATTGCCACAGCCAAAAAGAAAACAAAAGCTGAATGTGGATTTAAACAAGTTGCAACACGGATATCAAAATGCATTTTCAAAGCCGCTGAAAATGCAAAGCTAAACTTTGAAAAACAAGTTTTAACTATCGGAATCGGTTCGCCTGGGCCACTGGATTTGAAAAAGGGTGAGGTTATTGAAACTCCAAACCTAAAATGGAAAAATGCACCCCTAAAAAAAGAACTTGAAAAACTGACCGGTAAAAAGGTTGTGGTAGACAACGATGCAAACGTTGGTCTTATTGGCGAACACGCATTTGGTGCGGGGAAAGGGGCTCAGCATGTTGTCGGACTCTTTATTGGGACTGGTGTCGGAGGCGGTGTGATCGTGGACGGCAAGCCTTTGCACGGATTTAATGAGAACGCCGGGGAATTGGGACATATGATCATGAATCCGAACGGGCCAAAATGCGGCTGCGGAAATTACGGCTGCCTTGAAGCGTATGCCAGCCGTACAGCAATAGAACGGAAAATTCGAATTGCAGAAATGAAGGGAACATCCACCAAAGTATTCGAGCAAGATCGCGATAAAAAAATACGCAGTAAAAAATTAGCAAATGCTTTTAAAAAAGGGGATTCCGCCGTAACAAAAGCGATCGAGCAATCTGCTACATATATAGGCTATGGTGTAGCATCGCTGCTAAATATCTTTAATCCAGAAGTTGTTATTCTTGGCGGAGGAGTGGTTGAAGCCATTGGAGAACCTTATGTGGATATTGTACGCAAAGTTGCAGAAAAAAATGTTTTTAAAGTTGCCCTCAGAAATGTAAAAATTGTACCTGCCATGTTAGGGGATAACTCGGCAGCGCTTGGTGCGGCTGTATTAGCCTGGGAAAATGTTGACAAATAGCACTTTACATAAAAAAAGCCTTCTGACAATTCAGAAGGCTTTGAAAAAATATCCAGGCAGCGTC
>CAZSMC010000062.1:0-24748 GCA_964607755.1 uncultured Cytophagia bacterium
ATAACTGATCGTCGTTGTCGGATTAAACGGATTCGGATAATTTTGCTCAAGAGTAAATCTCTGTGGATATTGAAATAAAACTTTTCATACAGCCACTCTCCATTCTTGTGCTCACAATTTATTTTTGTTAAATGTAAATATTGCGCAATAAAAATGCAAATGAGTTAATTTTTGCGCAACTGAACAGACATGGTTCTCACAGTGATATGGAATGATTCATGTCCATTTATGAGAGTATCACGCTTATTTGCAAGTTTAAAAGCTGTAACTCTGAAATGAAAAAATCCGACAATCCCCGAATACAAAAAAGGCGGGCTATAAATTAACCCGCCTTGAATTCTTACATGACCTGATTTCGATAATCTATTATTTTAGCCTGTTCTTTCATCTCCTGGTACCATCTGGCAAATATCTGAGACTGCCGCTCATCGGCAAGTTGCTGTTTTAATTGTTCTTTGTTCGCTTGATACTCTTCCGGATCGATCTCGGTTTTATCGATGAGTTGCAGGATGTAATATCCCTGTGTCCCTTTAACAGGTTTTGAATATTCACCAACATTAAGCTTAAAAGCCGTGCCAATAAACCTGGGCTCATTGCCGACATCAGGAACCGGGCCATGCATGGTGAAAAGATCAGTTGTGTAAACCTCGATTGTATCAGCAGCGGCGGCTTCGTCAATGGTCTGCCCCGCCTGAAGTTTTTCGTAAAAATCCAGCGCCGCCTGTCGGGCTGCTTCCATTCTTTTCTCCGCCTTGACAGAATTGGCAACGCGCTGCTTTACTTCTTCAAAGGGCTGGATTTGTTCTTTGTGGATTTCCACCAATTGAGCTACCAGGTATCCGCGTTGTGTTGTAATTACATCACTGACATTACCTTTTTCTGCCTGAAAAGCAAAACGGTTCACCCGCGGTTCCATGCCAATACCAGGAACAAGACCTTCTTCCTCGAACGGTTGGGTGGTTTGAATATTCAGTTCTTCTTCTTCTGCTACCGAACCCAGTCCTCTCTCTGCAGCAGTGTCTGCAATATAAGTTGCTTCTTCTCGAAGTGTTTCCCGGGTTGATGATGACGGTTCAAACTTGAGAAGGATGTGCCGGGCTTTAACTTCCTGCTCGCCATCCGTCACGCGTTTGTCATCAACTTTTATGATATGCAAACCGAAATTTGATTTGACCGGGCCGACAATATCGCCGACATTTGCAGAAAAAGCGGCTTCGGAGAACGGAGCGACCATCTGATCTCTGGTAAAATAGCCGAGATCGCCGCCCTGCTCGGCAGATCCGGGATCTTCAGTATAAATCGTAGCCAATTCTGAAAAATCCTCTCCGGCCCTGGCCTGCTCCAGCAAGTCCTGAGCTTGTTCATAAACTTTAGCCGAATCAGAACTGGTTGCATTCAATTCCAAAAGGACGTAATCCAAAACGCGTTTTTCATTGGTGTGATAATCCTGTTTGTGTTTCTGATAATAGGCTTCGAGTTCTTCCCGAGTCGGTTCTGAAATCTTGTTAGCAAAATCAGAAGCATTGAACAATACATAATCTACTTTGGCTTTTTGATTGCGCTTTTTGTAAGCAAGGAGAACATCCGTATCGGTAACGTTGATAGAAGAAACCTGGAGTAATTTAGCGAATTTTTGAACCGGCATTGTGCCGCGCAAATATTGAATCACAGAGTTCCAGAATTCGTCTGCAGCCGGATTGTTGAGAACGGCTTGATATTTTTGCATATCAAAGGCGCCAGTCGAATCCTGAAAATTTGGATTATTTCGTAAAATATCAGGTGGATTATTCCACAGCGCTTCAGCAATTTCCTCTTCAGTGACTTTTATACCAATTCGTTCGATCACATCATTAATAATTTCCCGCTGAATCATTTGTTCGTAGACCTGGTTCTCGAGTTGTTGCAGTTGGAAACCTTGAGGCTCTGAACCTGTTCTTTGGCGGTAGGCTTCTAATTGTTGCTGATATGATTCGTAAAATTCTTTTGCTGAAATCTCGTCGCCATTAACTTCAGCAATGACACCTTGTTTGGCTTTACCGCCCTCGAATCCGCCCATTCCCCAGCTAAAAATAATCGTCAACACGAATGCAAAGACCAGAATCATGAGAATGATCTTGGTATTCTGTCGCATTCGATGCATTATTGCCATAAAATAACCTCTTTAACTGTATGGTGAATATTTCTCGTTTTTATAATTTAGTAAAACCTTTTAATATAAATTTATATCCAGACAAAATCAAGGGTTTTTCCGGCGCGTTGGTAAAAGATACTATCTTGATTAAAATCTCTACTTTTAAATTTCGATGTGTTGCAGGGTTCCTTATTTAACGCAAAGTTCGCCAAGCACGCAGAGGATTCGCAAAGAAAAATGAAACCTGGTTAATTGTCAATATCATTATCGATCTTGATATTGACCTCTGTATTCCGAATTACTGCACACCTAAATCTTGTTGTTAATATGAAATTTGAATAATTTTTGCCCATCACCAAATAACCAGGATCGTTTTGACGTTATCATGAAGAAGTTCTGAAATACTTTCCTTTGCGCATCTTTGCGACCTCCGCGTTGAAATAAAATGAATAAAAGAATGAAATACATCAATCGATATGGCTCTAATAAAACATCTTTCCATAAGATACGAGCTCACTGATGTGAGAAAATCTTTGCAGCACTATCCTCTTGCTATTTGTTTTATTCCTCTGGCTGCTACAGATGCACAAGACTGAAATCTCCTTTCACTGGTTGCGCAGACCACTTGCTTTAAGAGCGATCTGCGTCATCAGCGGCATCGGTGATTATAAAAATTGATCAAAAGGACGATTCCTTCACCTGACCAACACCATCTTTTTCACCTCATTAACCTCAATACCGTTCCTGGTTCTCACTAACAGCCGGTAAAAATACACACCGGACGGGGCGTTTCCGGCATGCCATGAAACCTGATGGATACCTTCACTTTGATCAGCATCAACAAGGGTTTCCACAATCTGGCCATTAATATTAAAGACAGAAATTTGTACGCGGCCCGGGCGCAAAAGTTCGTAGCCAATCATTGTCACTGGATTAAAGGGATTCGGATAATTTTGCAAAAGTTTCCATGTTTTCCGTACCGGGCTATGGTTTTGCACCTGGGCAATCGTGGTGTCTGACGGTGAAACAGGCACAGCGAAAAACGACACATCATCTATAAAAACACCGACCAGTTCGTTTTCACTATCAGAGAAAAAATGGTATTGCAGCCACAGGAGCGAATCTTCCGGGCTGGTAAAAGGCTCTAACGGCACATGCCGTTGAACAAAACTCGGCTGCGCACCTGATACAGAATCTACCTTTGTCCAGTGCTGTTTATCGCGACTGATTTCAACATAACAAACGTCTTTAAATTCCTCAGTATAACTGTATGTCCAATATGTTAGCCACATGGAATCGAGACCTGCAACACGCATGGGCTGAACAAGACGCATCACCGCGTCCATGTTGGGTTTATAGGGTAATACACCATTATTGACATGCGCTGCTGTTGAACTCTCGTGGCCCTGGTACTGATCGGTTAGCCCCCATCCGCCGCTCATTTCCCATTTTTTATCCGAGGCTTCAAAATGGTCGATAAGATTGCTCACGTAAATGTAAAGTTCTTGCTGATTATTGTATGTGTTCTGATCCTGACTTGCATTCATTAAAGAAATTCGCACTACAGCGTAACCAGTATCGGCCGGAACAGGAAGGGTGAAATTCACGTCTTTGCTTTCATCCGCAGCCAGAGAAGGAATGGCAACTTTGCGGGAAGCGAGTTTTCTTTCATTTTGAAAAAGCTCGCACCGGGTTTCAAACGAGCTCATGTCTTTTTCGCCGGCGTTTTTGATGATAGCGCTCACTTGCAGATCAGACAGAATAAGCACTGTATCTTCAGATGCTGTGGCTTTTTGCACGGCTGCGTCGTGTTGGCGTGCCAGCACGTTCAGTTGGATAGGAATTTTTATCTCAGCAGTGGTGGAATCATTGGATTGAATGACCAGCCTGCCACTGTAGCTGCCGGTCGCCAGATTTTTAGTTGTCACGGAAACCGGCACATCAAGTTGCTGTCCCGGCGCAATAGCTCTTACGTTATTCGACATGGACAGCCATTCTGCCACTCGAGAACCAAATCCATATTGATACATGGCGGGTTGTGTTGAACCGTTATTTTCAAAAATCACATTTTCGTCATCTTTTACTTTTATGTTATCTATAAAAAATCCAAAAAGTTGTGGATCCTCGGTGGTGCAAAATCCCATGTCCGATGCAAATGCAAAACGGATGATAGTGTCTTTTGATTTATAAGAGGACAGGTCAAAGAGTGCAGGAATCCAGCCCCCGCTTTTACCGGTCCAGCCCGGAATACCAGTGCCCATACTCCATCCCTGTTCATCATTGCCAAAGCTCCACAAGCTTGAATTCGTATATTCCGGAACAGTAGGTAATGCCACATCAAACGATTGTCCGGCATCTGTTGAAACCCACACATTACAGCCGTCCCAGCCATCCCACGGCGATTCGGCGCCTCCGGGATGTTCAACAGCCCAAAAGGTGTCGAAAACGAGTTCCGGACTTTGCGTTTGCGTCAAATTTATCTGCGGCGTATCCAAATACTGCAGCCAGTGATCGTTATAACCGCCAAGGTCTTCATATCCGCACCACCAACTGCTGTCATCGTATGCATTGAACTCGCTCACATGCCATGCCAGAGGCACTTCTTCATCAATGCAGGCGACTTCTAAAATATCAGTGCCGGTATTCGTAAGGGTTAAAATCTGCCGGGCCGAATCGCCAGCCAGTATGTCAAATTGAAGTTGATCATGGGAGATCTGCAGAGCCGGTCCACTCAAACCGCTGTAAACGAACGGGAGATATTCACCGATTCCGCTGTCACCCCACTTTATACGAAAATAGCCGTTTTCTCCCCATACCGGTCCCCAACTGTTTTTGCATATCCACGATTGTTCAGCATTGTTCCAGCCGACAATGAGTATGGCATGGCCGCCCTGGGCTTCGCCCCACACATGTTCATAAACACCTCCGATGTAAGAATAAAAATCTTCATACACCGTATAAGAAGCCGATACCGGATGGCGATACACAGCCTGCTTGATGTTTTCAACATCGGCTTCTTCGAGCGTCACATAGCCCCAGCCCGGAATGGTGACAGCATGATCATGCCAGTCTTCACAAGCGTTTTCGCAGGGCACAGAGTCATTGGCCTGATAAGGCAGGCATTGTTCCAGCGGCACACCGGTTTGACTAAAAAACGTCAATGCGCCTTCTGTGGAGCCGCCACTGCAACTGCCAACATCACCGCACGAAAGTATGTACTGTTCGGAAAGATCAAGATTGGTATCTGGATTGGCCCGGGTTATTTTCCACCAGGATTCAACCTGAGCAACAGCGGAGAAATCCCAGCAGCTTCCGCAATTGGCTTGATTCTTCACCGGTGTCACCCAGTCACCGCCATTTTCCCGCCAATCAAGAGAAGCAGGCAGAGCGGCCGGTTCCAGTTCGATGTACTTTTCTGCCGCATCAGCAACGGGTTGTAACGAGGCACCCAATAATTGGAGCTTTTCTTCCGGAGCCAGCCGGGACACCCAATTTTCGCCGGCCTGCCAGGCAGCGTTCTGAGAAGCAATGGCTTGTTGAATCTGATCGAGTTTTTGATCTGCTAAAAGGTAACTGAAAAATGTGGACAGGACAAGAAAGGTCAGAACTATTTTTCGCATAGGGTCAGCCGTTCTATTGAATTATTTTGCAAGTATCATTTTTTTTGTCAAAAGTTTTTGAACACCAGAAACATTTTCAGCCTGTAATTGATAAATGTATACTCCGGATGGATATTCTTTGCCATCCCAGGAGACACGATACGACCCGGGTTGATGGAAAGCCTGTTGCAGCATAGTGACAAGTTGCCCACGGATGTTAAAGACACACAGCGTAACTCGCGCCGGTTCCGGGACGGTGTATGAAATATGTGTAACCGGATTAAAAGGGTTCGGATAATTTGAGCCGAGATTCCAGTTATCCGGTGTCGAAGCAATGGTTTTCTCTTCAACATCTGTCAGCGTGTGCCAGATGCTGTCATAGCCGGTGTACACGCGCAGTTCGTCCACCAGCGCGCCAATGCTGGCGCCGGAATGATCCGAAACGAACTGGAAACGAAGCCAAGCTTTGTCAGCTCCCTGTTCGATATAACCGGTAAAATCAACAAGATGCTGTGCCCAGGCAATACTCTGTCCTGAAAGTTCCTTTTCCACGGTCCACGTTATGCTATCAGAACTTGTTTCGACATAGCAGATATCGTTCGAATCTGCCATGACATGCCGCTCCCAAAAGGATACGATCAATGTGTCAAGGTCTTCAAATTGGAATCCCGGAGTAAACGTCATTATGGCGTTCTGGTTATTCTGGTAAGGGATAATTCCACTATTAACATGCGCCGATGAAAAACCGTCATGACCATTCACCTCTCTGGATACGCCCCATCCGCCGCTAAAATGCCAATTTGTTGTTTCATGTTCAAAGCTTTCTAACAAGTTGGAAACCACCGACATCTCGGTGAGATAGTTGTTGTAATCGTTGTAATCATTTGACAAATTGAGCAATTCAATAACCAATCTAATATCGCCGGATTGCCTCGCTTTGAAAGGCCGGAACGCGATAACATCCGTGGCATTGGCTGGCAATGTCATTACACTTGATGTGTCTGTGTAAATTTTCTGTACGTTTTGATAAATTGTGCAAGACGCCTGCAGCGTTTCTTCATTTTTGCCGATGTTCCGGACAATAGCTTTTAAAGATGACCAGGTCAGCAAAGGAAATCCGCCGGGTGGAAGGACAAGGCTGTCTGCTTTGATGTCGTGATCTGGTTGTTGAACCGTTAGCCAGACTGGAATTTTTACTTCTTGTTGAGCAGAGTTATTGGTCGAAATACTGATAGTGCGCTTATAGTCGCCCACATCAATACCACGGGTCTGTGCCTTTACTTTTATTTCCTTGACACCTTTGGCCGGAATAACGCCGGCGCTGTTTTCGACTGTCAGCCAGTCATTAACCTGTTCGGAACGATCAGCGCTCTCTTCAATAATGAAATAATGAACAGAATCCGGACTTGTATTGTGAATATCAAATGTCATGGTTGCCGAGTCGCCGAAAATTTCGGAAAAGCGAACCTCTGTGATTGAAGGGAAGAGGCCATCCTGCTCGAGCACCGAATTCCAGATAAACGAGGAATAAGCGCCGAAATCACTGTTACGCCATTTTATACGAAAATAGCCGTCATTGCCCCAGGACTCTCCCCAACTGTTTTTACAAATCCATGATTTTTCCCGGTCGTTCCAGCCGACAATGAGAATAGCATGTCCGCCTTCTTCTTTGCCAATGACATGCTCGTACACACCGCTGTTGTAAGAATAAAAATCAGAATACACTGTCATGCTTGTAGACACCGGATGTTCGAGCACAGCCGTTTTGATATTTTCAACCTGGCCTTCTTCCAGTGTCACCCAGCCCCAGTCAGGAATGCTGACCGCGCCGGTTTCCCAGTCCGCAGCCTTGTCATCGCACGCTACAGATGAACTGGCTTGATAAGGAAAGTTTTTTTCCAGTGGAATAGCTGTATTGGCAGCAACATCCAGCACAGAACCCATTCTGCCGCCATCTTCACAGCTTACAGCATTTGTACAGGACAATATGAATTGTTCAGCCAGATTGACAGGAGTTGTTTGTTGATTTTGAATCATATACCATGATTCGATCTGAGCAATTTCAGCAAAAGCCACGCAACTGCCGCATTCGCCCTGGTCGCGGACCGGGGTTATCCAGTTGCCATTTTGGTTTCGCCAGTCAAATGAATCCGGTAACGTCGATGCAGCGGGCAATGAGAACACACGGGATTCATCAATATCCAGTGGGCGGATATCCTGGACGAGTAATTTTTGGCGCTCTTGCGCTGAAAGACTGGTGATCGGATTTTCAGCAGCATGCCACGAGGCATCAGATGTTTCAATAGCTTGCCGGATAGTTTGTATCTGAAGCTCTTTAGCATAGACAGAAGCCGAAAAGGTCAAAGAAAAAATTAAAACGAACAGAATCAATACTTTAAACATAGAACATCCTCTTGAAAAGGCGCAATGAACATTTTTCTATTTGCGCTTGCATTCGATTATATTTAAAAATATACAAGTGTTTTTAATTAAAAGCAAGGAGTGTAAATGCCGTAAAGCGGACAACACAGATTATACTAAAGATATTATATTTTGAAAAGTTGCAATTAAAATACCAAATCATTCTTTTTATAATTGCAAAAGTGTGCAATAATTTGTAAATATTACAAACAGTCCATTATATCTTTTATTGTATTTTTTATGAAACAGCGAGTAAATATTATCACCACCGGTGGTACGATTGAGAAAACGTATGATGAAATAGAAGGCACGCTGAGCAATCGCGGTTCACAGCTCAAAGCAATGCTCAAACGGCTCCGGCTGCCTTATACCGAGGTAAAGTCATACGATGTGTTGTGCAAGGATTCTCTGGATATGACGGATGAGGACAGGGAAAACATTCTCAATGCAGTAAAAAAACTGGTGCCAGAAAAATGCCCGATTGTCATTCTTCACGGCACTGACACAATGGAATTGACAGCTTGTTATATTTATAAGAATTACCAGCCGCTGCCGGTGCCGATCGTCATGACTGGTGCGATGAAGCCTTTTGGGTTTGATGATTCCGATGCGCTGCAAAACTTTACTGAGGCGCTGTTTGCTGCCAAAATTGTCCCGACGAATCTGTACATTTCCATGCACGGTCAATTGCATGCCATGCCAGGGGTACATAAAAACCGGCAAACCGGTACGTTTGAGAAACGATAACGGCACTCGCGCCTTGACTAAACAATCAGCGCTAATATCGCAAAAGCATCAATCACGTAAAGCATGGGGGCGACTTCATTAGCTCGTCCTGTCGCCAGTTTAACTACAGTCCACGACAAAAATCCCCACACAATTCCTTGAGTAATAGAATAGGTTAGCGGAATTAAAAACATAGCCAGGAAAACCGGGATTGCATCATCAAATTTAGTCCAGTTAATGCGAAGCACCGGTTTCATCATAAACACGCCGACAAGCACGAGAACCGGTGAGGTAGCGATGGTCGGGACGATAGACAATAGTGGCGAAAAGAACAAAAACGGCAGGAACAAAACGCCGGCAGTCACGGCTGTCAAACCGGTGCGCCCGCCTTGCTCGATACCGGTCGCCGATTCGATATAACTGGTGCCAGCACTGGTGCCGAAAAGTCCTGAAATTGTCGTGGAAAAAGCATCGACAATGAGCGATTGTTTGATATTTCTTGGTTCACCCTGCTCATCTTTCAAGTCAGCGGCTTCTGCCACTCCGATAAACGTGGAAAGGCTATCAAACATATCGGTGAACAAAAAAGCAAAGATAACCGGCCACACTGATAACTTTAGCGAACCTATGAAATCCATTTTAAAAAGAACACTGAAATCCGGTGGAGCAAAAAAACCCTTCCAGGTAACAAGCGTGGCTGTGCCCTGGTTGATGCTGGATGCGTCTCCATAAAAACGGCCAATCGGAATGGAAAGAATGGTGGTAAAAAGAATTCCCAAAATGAGCGCTGCCGGTACTTTTTTTATGACAAAAATTGACGTGATGGCAAGTCCGGCAAGAAAAGTAATGGTTACGGCATTTAAAGGTCCCATTGCTACAATAGTGGTTTCATCCGAGACGATAAAGTGGGCATCCATAACGCCGATCATGGCGATGAACAAGCCAATGCCGCAGGCCACGCCGTATCGAAGCTGGGCAGGAATCGCTTTGACAATAGCTGTGCGTACATTGAAAATTGACAAGATCAGAAAAATAATACCTGACCAGAAAACAGCGCCCAATGCTGTCCGCCAGTCCACTCCCATACCGATAATAACAGAAAAAGCAAAAAAGGCATTCAATCCCATACCCGGCGCAAGCACAATGGGATTATTGGCATACAATCCCATGGCAATACTGCTAAAGGCGCTTACCAGAATTGTTGCTGTCAGCACACCGTTGAACGGCATATCGGTGTTGCCAAGTATCGACGGATTGACGACGATAATGTACATTGTTGCCAAAAAAGTGGCAATTCCAGCCAGTATCTCTGTTTTCACACTGGTTTCATTTTCTTTCAGACGGAACAGCGTTTCCATAAAAATCCCCTTTCGTTTTTATTAAAAATTCCATTTAACTGCCAACGTCGGCATGAACATGAGTTTATCGTCAAACTGGGGTAAAAAGTTACGGCTAATTTCCACTTCTCCGCCCACGTAAAAATAATCATTCAACGCGTACCACAATTGTGGTTCTGCCTGAATGATATGGAGTTTTTCGCCGTATGCATTATCCTGGGTATAGTAGTCAAAATAGCCCATAAATTGAATTTTGTCTTGAAAATAATATTCAACCCAAACAAAGGTCAATTGAAAATCCGGGGATTCGGACACATCCATATAGCGGTAAAGCAGTTCTGTGTTCAAAGTAATAAAGCCTAAATCAAAAGCGTAGGTCATTCCTGCGAGCCAGGCGCTGTGCAACGGTCCCCACCCAGCCACGCCGTCGTTGTACTGGATACTTGCTGATACCCTTTTGTGCAACATTGGCAGATTGAAATAACGGGCGATTTCCCAATAGCTTAAAGAATTGGAATTCTTTTTCGAGTCGTAATCCATATCCACAAACCAAAACGTAGCGCCAAGCGGATCAGGCTTGAACATCTCGAGCGTAGTAGTGACGTAATTACGCTTCTCACCAAAATCATAATGCAACTGCAAATTTTGGCCAAAGCTCAGGGTGTTTATAAAAAAAAATATGATAATCGACCATCGTATTTTTTTAACATCCATTTTTTTATCCTTATAAAAATGTCAAGATGATGTTTTTAAAATGTAGCGCTAGCTAATCAAAGAAAATTCAAACAGCCAATTACACGATCTGGTTCAATATCAAATGGATGAAAATGACAATTAGGGACATTTTTTATACATTTCAATGCCCAATTTTTTTTGTTTTAATATCCATATCATGTAAAATCTCGGCGATTTTTTCACGATGTTGGCCCTGAATTTCGATTCTGCCGTTTTTCACCGTACCCCCAGTTCCAAGTTTTTGCTTCAACATTTTGCCGAGCTCGGCGAGTTTAAGAGGATGAACAGTCAGGTTCTCCACAAGAGTTACGCTTTTTCCTTTTCTGCCTTTCCGTTCTATTCGAAGATGAGCGGTCTGTCCGGTAAGCGGATCGTTATTTTCCGGCAGACATTCGCACTCTAACTTGCCGCACACCGGGCATTCTTTTTTATCCGGATCAGTGGAATAAACAAGAGAGGAGTTTTTCATAGACATCCTTGTCCAATTGCAGATCATATTTGTTTTTTCACACGCTGTTGGTAAATCTGTTTAATTTCCGAGAGCGTCATCGCCTGGAAAAAATCAGGCGGAACAGAATCTCCTTGTTCCTTGAGTGCTTGCAGCAGACTCGGCAGTTCAAGGTCGGCGCGTTCGAGCAGGTCTTCGTCACGAAACAGCGACCGGGTTCCGCCGTCGAATATTTTTTCACCCTGAAAAAGCACCACACTGCGCGGCGCCACTTCAGCGACAAAATCCATATTATGAGTAATAACGACGATGCCTTTATTATCATATAAAAGTTGCCGAACCAGTCTGGTGAAATCTTTTACACCCCTCGGATCAAGTCCGGCTGTTGGTTCATCAAAAACAACAAGTTCGGGATTCATGGCAAGCACACCGGCTATGGCGACTCGCCGCTTTTCGCCTTCACTCAGTTCGAACGGTGAACGGTTTGCAAAAACATCCGGAGCGAGCTGAACCGATTTCAAAGCCCGATGGACATGCTCGCTGATTTTTTCTTCAGGAATCCCCAAATGACGCGGACCAAAAGCGATATCCCGGAACACAGTTTCCTCAAAAAGCTGAGTTTCTGGAAATTGAAAAACGATACCAATTTTCTTCCGAAGCTTTGCCTGAGAAAACTTTTTTTGCCAGATATTGTCGCCGTTAAAAAATACTTTGCCTGAAACCGGTTTTAAGAGCCCGGTGAAATGCTGTACAAGCGTGGTTTTTCCCGAGCCGCTGGGACCGACAATTGCCACGCATTCGTTGTCCTGAATTGTTAAAGAGATATCTTTAAGTACATCTTTTGACAGCGCCGATAATCCGGTGTAATGGAAAGAAACATGTTGTAACTCGAGAGCAAGTGCCATTTAAATCCCGGAAATGTCTTTATCTGCTCGCATAGCAAAAATCTGTTCTTTAGAAATCTGGTTCAGCTTTGTTGCCATTTTTTCGGCAAAATGGTCTGTCATGCCGGAAATGTAATCGCACACAGCGCGCGCAAATTGCGGTTTTGTCTTTAATTGATTTATTTTTGTCATTTTATCCTGATCATTGCCGTTGTAAATAATGTTCATGGTTTGCCGGTCGGCACATTGTTGCAGCCGATAAGCAGGTAATATATTGGGGTGATGGTAAAACGTTTTGAATAAAAAGCGTATTGTTTTTTTAGCAGACTCGTCTCGCCGCTTTTCGGATGCCAAAGAAATAATATTTTTCATAATGAACTGATCAAGCTCCTGTTGCAAAGGATCGACCTTTTCACTGAACCAGATAACTGTGTCATCGAAAAATTGTGTACGCCCATTTTTCTCAACAAAACGACGCATGTTTTGAATCGAATTTTCGATAACATCAGTCGTTAAAAAATTGACCAGCGCACGAATAAGATGGTTACGATAGTAGAACGGATCCTGATGTTGCGGAGAAACTAACTGGCCTGCTTTTTCCATATGCTTGATGAGCTTTATTTGATGTACATCTTCGACTGAAACATAGCCGGCACGCAAACCGTCTTCGAGATCATGAGTGCGTTGCGCAATCTCATCGCAAATACCAACGTTCTGACCTTCCAGGGTTGTTGGCGTATCGATCTCATAATTCAATCCATCTGATTTGAAATCCGGATAATTAATGGCATCACGCCGTAACCGGGTGTGTTTTAAAATACCTTCTCGAACGGCGGCTGTCAGATTCAAGCCATCAAATTCATATTTTTTTTCGTTAACATCAACAACACGCAGACTTTGATAATTATGTTTAAAGCCTCCAGCGTTTCCTAATATCAACGTTTCATCGAGATCATCTTGTCCGCTCATGATGCGATGTAAAACCACTTCACCTATGTGTCCAAAAGGCGTGTGACCGAGATCGTGGCCAAGAGCGATAGCCTCAGTTAAATCCTCATTTAGCCCCAAACAACGGGCAATAGTACGGGATAATTGAGACACTTCAAGTGTGTGGGTTAGCCGGGTGCGGTAATGATCACCATAAGAAATTAAAAAAACCTGGCGTTTGTGTTTCAATCGTCGAAACGCCCGGGAATGAATAATGCGATCTCGATCCCGCTGAAAAGCGGTTCGATACTTGTGACGGTTTTCCTGATAAAGCCGCGTGTGCCCCCATTCTTTGCTGCAGGCAGCACACGGTGATAAAAACCGTTCTTCATAAGATTCCTGTGCCGAACGGTCCTGAATCGTTCCGCATTCGGGTATATACTCTTTTTTAACTTGCATAATTATAAAGGAATAAATGAACGTTGCCGTCGCTCAAAGGTGCACACCGAATTATAGCCAATTCGCCGTAAAAGCTCAGTCGTTTGGTCAAAATGAACAGCGACATCAGCGGGCCGGTGGGCATCGCTTCCGATTATAATCGGTATATCCATTTGGCGAGCCAATTTAATGATGCGCGTAGCCGGATAAAGCTCTTTTTGTTTTTTCCGCAGCCCGGATGTGTTGATATCGAGCACTTTGTCACCGGACTTGACTGCCTTGAGTGCGTTTTTTACTAATGGTTCTGTATCAATTGAAGGTTTCACGTTCAGATTTTTCGGTAGATCAAAATGACCAATTACATCGTACAAGTCCAGCCTGGCAGCTTCACCGATCAACTGATAGTACCGCTGGTAAACATAATCAATTCCAATGTCTTTTATTCGATACGTAAAAGCCGGATTTGAAAAATCCCAATCATCGATAAAATGCACAGAACCGATAATAAAATCAAAAGGATAGGCATTGATAAACTGGGAGATAAATTCCATGTGAGTGGGCCAGTAATCGGCTTCCAAACCGAACTTTATCGATATTTCAGGATATACTTTTTTAGCACGAATAATATCTTCGACATAGGTTTCAAAATCACCGAAATGCATTCTGCCGTCCGGATCATTGATCAGCGGAATGGGAATATGTTCGGCGAAGCCGATTTCGGCCAGGCCTTTTTCGATAGCTGCTTCGACGTATTCAAAAATTTCGCCTTCGCCATGCCTGCACAAGTATGAATGAACGTGATAATCGCGCATAATCCTCATTTTTCTATGATAGCAGCAGCATAACCAACGACTTTCCCAACTGATTCATCCACTACATCTGCAGAAGTTGTATGAGTTAGCACTCTGGGTGCCTGGGTATTCCACTGTTTTGCGGCAACCATCAGAGCGGTAATCGGACCGGCGCCACAGGCCATTATTTCATGCTTTTCCGATTTGTTACAAAATTTCTCGGCATCAAATGCTTCAATCGCTTCGAGCGTCATCTTGTCTGTGCGCATTGCTTCCTCGTATACTTCTCCATGGTAAAGATCAGAGCTGGCCACAATGAGTGTTTTTTCAGAATCCAGTACTTTAGCCATTGCGTTTCCTAACTCTTGACACACGTTCCATATAAAATCGTTAAACACAATGGGGACAAGTTTAAATTCCCGAAGAATCTTTTGTAAAAATGGCAACTGCACTTCGAGAGCGTGTTCCGGACGAAGACCGCCTTCGTGACCGGCAGAGGAACGCTGAATAACTGACGAGTGTTGTGCCAGCCTTTCTGTCAGTTCCGTATCCACAGATATTCGTCCAAGTGGCGTTTCATAATAATCACCGTCATAAACAGACACGCCGTTAATGGGCGTAGCGTGACTCGGGCTGCATACCACAACTGTCTCATACTGCTGATTTTCAAGCTGCTTGTAAGCAACGGCAGCAGTTTGGCCAGAATACGGATAACCGGCATGTGGCGCAATCAAACCGACAATTCTTTTGCCGGTTTGTTGCAAAGCGGCTTTTTCGAAATATTCAGTCAGGGTCGCATCAAGCTCATCCGGGTTGCCGGGATAAAATTGATTTTCCCACTCCGGTCTGCGAATTTTCATAATATCTGCTCACCTCCCATCTTTTTCTTGATTTTGATAAATATTTTACTAACTTTTTTTTCAAAATAAAACTTATAGTTAATCGCTTAACAACTCTCAACTAACATCTCAACGAGTATCAAATATATAACCTAATCATTTTTAC
Source organism: uncultured Cytophagia bacterium (assembly GCA_964607755.1). GTDB lineage: Bacteria > Zhuqueibacterota > Zhuqueibacteria > Residuimicrobiales > Krinioviventaceae > CAZSMC01. The sequence continues at coordinate 15,443 of CAZSMC010000062.1, forward strand.
GACTTTTATCAACCTCTTCTTGAAAAGATAATCGCATGGCAAAAACCGAACATACATGTGCCAACCATCCTGACGTTAAAACCCGCCGCAAATGTTTTCAATGCAGCAAATATATTTGCGGTCAATGTCAAATCGTCTTTTTGAACCGGACGTTTTGTTCCTTTTCATGTTTGCAAAAAGCTCTCTTTAGCTCGTTCTTAGCGCTTTTAAAACCTGACGCTAAAAAAAGTTCCTTTTTTCATTATCTATTGTCGCGTCCAGGTGTGATAATTCTGTGGATCACTGTAATTTTTATGTTTGTCTCGCTCTTCCTGGCAATAAAAAACCTCAACCGGGATGTAAAACTCATCAAAGCACAACGCGCAGCCGACAGCACGCTTGTGCCCCACCCTGAGGGCGAAGGTTATATCCAGGCCACTTTAAAAGATCAACCGGATGCCATGGTCAGGCAAAACATCATTGACATTTCAGGCGAAGCAGCAGACAGTATTATCATCAGTTTGAAAGTGAACGGTCAATTAAAAGCAGTCACCCTTCCAAAAGACAATCAGTTCTCGTTTTCAGATATCGAGCTGGAGTACGGTTCGAATGAAATCGTGGTTTTAGGCATGGACAGCAGGGGCAACGTCAAAGTCCTTCAAAGAATTTCCACAACCTACGGCACACCGACGATGAGCTATCTGTCTCGCGACGTGACCCGTGGCCGCACGCACAAAAAACGCATCGCTTTGACTTTTGATGGCGGGTCCGGCAAAAAAGCTGCTGATGATATTCTGAACGTCCTGAAGGAAAAAGACATCCGGTGCACCATGTTTTTGACTGGTGCGTTTCTAAAACGTTATCCGGATTTGGTAAAAGAAATTTTTGCCGGGGGACATGAGGTCGGCAATCATACCTGGAGTCACCCGCACCTGACTACTTTTGCTGACAATTATAAGCATCAAACCCGGAAAGACATGACACGTGAAAAACTGCAGCAAGAGTTGCTAAAAACAGCCGAGCTTTTTCAGGATATTACCAAACAAAAAATGGCATTGTACTGGCGGGCGCCATTTGGTGAACATAATTTGGAAATCCGCCGTTGGGCCGCCGAAATAGGCTACCGGCAAATCGGCTGGACTATTGCTAACGGTCAGAATCTGGATACCATGGATTGGGTAGCAGATACCACGCTGGCGTCGTATAAATCGTCAGACGAAATTTTACAGGAGCTGCTCAAGTTTGGCAACAACGACAGTACACATGCCAATGGTGGCATCATCTTGATGCATCTGCACACAGAGCGGCAAACAGATCCGGTTCATACCATCATTCCCGCGTTTGTTGACAGTATGAGAGCTCGGGGGTATGCCTTTACTACTATTTCAAAGCTGTTAAAACCATGACCCATACTTGAAATAAATTTCAAACCACGGCACGCCACTAATTTTATCTCACCTCCGCTTGACAAACCTTTTAATCCGTGATAATCCATTAAATCCATTGCATCCGTGTTCAATCTCTTCCATTCCCCCCGGCTTTACGTTGTTGCACTTTTCTGGCGTTTTCTTTTGCCTGTTGTATCAATTCTAACAGACTGTAGACCTTATCTTTTGGCGGCGCTGTTAGAGCAGCTAGAGTTTCTTCGTCATAGTGCTCGTGCAAAAATTCCCGGACAGGTAGCCTCTGCGACCAGCAGTTTAAAATCCGGCGACAGGGCATGCCCGAATCTCCGGTCCGGCAATAATGAAAATCAAGCTTGTGACCAAGTTTTGGGCAGCGGATGGGTAAATGATCATATTTCGTTATCATAACTCACTCCATTGAACAAGGCTCCCCGGCTTTGGGGAGCCTCATAGTATTCATTAACCTCCGAATTTAGGCGTTGGAAAGTCTTTTAAACAGGCTGTGGACTCGGCAATTTCTTTTTCCGGCAACGGGTAGTCTTCCAGTTTACCATCAAAGTACATTTCATAGCCACTGAGGTCCAGCAATCCATGTCCGCTCCAGTTGAAAAGAATAACCTTTTCTTTGCCTTCTTCTTTTGCTTTTAAAGCCTCCTGAATGGTTGCAGCTATGGCGTGGCTTGTTTCCGGAGCAGAAATAAAGCCCTCGGTTTGCGCAAACTGCACCGCTGCCTCATAGCATTCCAGTTGATGAATGGCTCGTGGTGCCAGCAATCCTTCTTTGACAGCATGACTGACGAGCGGTGCCATGCCGTGGTAACGCAATCCGCCAGCATGAATCGGAGGTGGTACAAATTCGTGACCCAGGCTGAACATCGGCAGCAGCGGTGTCATTCCGGCAACATCGCCGTGATCGTAAGCGTAAGGCGCTTTAGTTAATGTGGGACAGGAACTCGGCTCAACAGGGATAATATCCATTTCAGCGCCGTTAATTTTATCCAAAGCAAACGGGAAAGAAAGTCCGGCAAAGTTACTGCCGCCGCCAGCACAACCTATCACTGTATCCACTTTTTTCTCACCAGCTACTTTGAGCTGCTTTTTGGCTTCCAGTCCAATCACGGTTTGATGCAGCATAACATGATTCAACACAGAACCCAGAGAATACCGGGTCTGACCGGATTTGTCTGTGACTGCCTGTTCCACGGCTTCGCTGATGGCGATACCCAGACTGCCGGGCGTATCCGGTTTCTTTTTCAAAATATTCCGTCCTGCTTCTGTCTCTTTACTCGGGCTCGGAACACAATTGCCGCCCCAGGCCTGCATCATCAGCCGGCGATACGGCTTTTGATCAAAACTGATACGCACCATAAAAACCTTACATTCCAGATTGAACAAAGAGCTTGCAAAAGCCAGAGCGCTGCCCCATTGACCGGCGCCGGTTTCTGTGGCCAAACGCTTGATGCCAAATTCTTTGTTGTAATACGCCTGAGCTACAGCCGTATTTGGTTTATGGCTCCCCGGCGGACTCACGCCTTCATTCTTGTAATAAATACGCGCCGGGGTACCCAGGGCTTTTTCCAGCCGTCTTGCCCGGTAAAGCGGAGACGGACGCCACAACGTATAGACTTTTAGAATCTCTTCAGGAATATCTACCCACCGTTCTGTGGTGACTTCCTGCTCGATTAGATTTTCAGGGAAAACAGGTGTCAGCATGTCCGGTGTCACTGGATTGCCGTCCGGGCCCAGCGGCGGCAAAGGTGGCGTTGGCAAATCTGCAGCCAAATTATACCATTGCCGGGGTATTTCCTTCTCCGAGAGCGTAAATTTTGTCTGATCCATACAATTCCTCCTGTTAGCAGTTAAATACATGTGACCTGATATTTTTGACAGGCCATTTTTATGTGTTAATTATAAATTTCAGAAACCAGGTGTCGAAACTGTGAACTCAAACAATAATATAATGAGCTTTCCATATTTCTAAATCATAAAAAAAAGCCCGCTGCAAAAAATCTTCACAGCGGGCCTGTTTTATTCCTGATTATGTTTTATTTATCTATTCCCACTGTGAACGCACGTATGCCAGCGCCAGCCCCACCAGATGTTCCAGTTGTTTCGCGCGTTCACATTCATTTTATCTCCTTGTATTGAAACGGCAAAATATACGAAAAAAGTATTTTTATGTCAAGGATTTGGTCATATATTTTGTATTTTATTTCACCAAACTCATCTTTTTCGTCAATACCCTCTTGTTGCCAAACAAATCCGTGAATTCGATTTGATAGAGATAGACACCGGCGGTAATCTTTTGGCCGGTATCGTCCGTGCCGTTCCATTGAATAGAATGGACTCCGGCGAGGTATTGAGATTGCACCAGCGTGCGCACCAGGCGGCCGGTGAGGTCGTAGATATTCAGGGTGACAAACCCATCCCGCGGCAGTTCAAAAGAGATGGTGGTCCACGGATTGAACGGATTGGGAAAATTCTGGCTCAGCAAAAACCCGGTGGGCGGTTGCGCGTTTTGCTGTACTTTTGTGGCCGTGTGGCTGACGAAAAAGGCGCTGGTGTTGCTCCATAAACTATCGCCGTAATAGGTTTTGGCTAATACTTTCCAAAAGTAGGTTTTGCCGGGTGTTAATGACAATAATTGCAGACTTGTGTCCAGGCCGGCCGAATCGAGCCTTGCGGTGCGAAAATCGGCCAGCGTGTCATAATAGACTGTGTATTCGAGCTCCCAGGGATAGGCAACGATCTTGTCACTGGCCGATTGCCAGGTTAAAATGGGTTTGGTGGTGTTGACCGTTTGATCGTTGGCCGGTTGTTTAATTGCAAACGCATGCAGATTATGCTGCAAGGGGTGTTCCGGTAATGGTTTGGCATAAATATCATAGCGGGAGCCGTCTTGGCGGAATGAATCCCAGCAGATCACAACGCCGTCGTCGCTTAGCCTGCCGATCGCGGGATCATATTGGTGATCTTGGGTATAACTATTGACACGAAACTCGCTGCCTTTGGGTTGGCCATTTCCGGAATAACGCTGCGCATAAATGTTCCGGGAACCGTCCTGGCCATTTGAATCCCAGCAGATCACAAAGCCGCCGTCGCTGAGGCTGCCGATCGCGGGAAGCCACTGGTCACTTTGGGTATAGCTATTGACACGAAACTCGCTGCCTTTGGGTTGGCCATTTCCGGAATAACGCTGCGCATAAATGTTCCGGGAACCGTCCTGGCCATTTGAATCCCAGCAGATCACAAAGCCGCCGTCGCTGAGGCTGCCGATCGCGGGAAGCCACTGGTCACTTTGGGTATAACTGTTGACACGAAACTCGCTGCCTATAGGTTGGCCGTTTCCGGAGTACCGCTGCGCATAAATGCCATAGCGGGAGCCGTCCTGACCTGATGATGTCCAGCAGACCACAAAGCCGCCGTCGCTGAGGCTGCCGATCGCGGAATATTGCTGGTTGTTTTCGGTATAGCTATTGACACGAAACTCGCTGCCTATAGGTTGGCCGTTTCCGGAGTAACGCTGCGCATAAATGCCATAGCGGGAGCCGTCCTGACCTGATGATGTCCAGCAGACCACAAAGCCGCCGCCGCTGAGGCCGCAGATCGCGGGGAGGTACTGGTTACTTTGGGTATAACTATTGACACGAAACTCGCTGCCCGCGGGTTGGCCACTTCCGGAGTACCGCTGCGCATAAATGCCATAGCGGGAGCCGTCCTGGTACCATGATGACCAGCAGATCACAAAGCCGCCGTCGCTGAGGCTGCCGATCGCGGGATAGGACTGGTCACTTTGGGTATAACTATTGACACGAAACTCGCTGCCTATAGGTTGGCCGTTTCCGGAGTAACGCTGCGCATAAATGCCATAGCGGGAGCCGTCCTGACCTGATGATGTCCAGCAGACCACAAAGCCGCCGCCGCTGAGGCCGCAGATCGCGGGAAGCAACTGGATATCTTGGGTATAACTGTTGACACGAAACTCCGTGCCCCATGGCATGGATGGCTGGGCGGCGAGAGTGGCGGCGTAAATGAAAAAGAGTATCAAATATTTCATAATATATTCTCCTCTATGTCTATATCCATCTGTACATTGGACATATAGTTAATATCCCCCGAGGGTTCCAAAACCCCGGGGGGGAGAATTTAATACTATTTAATATTCATCATTTTGCGTACTCTGGTAAAAGAATCGGCTTGCAGTCGATAAAAATACAGTCCTGAAGGAATTTCATCCGCTAAAAGCGTTACCGTATGCCATCCAGCTTTTTGATGTTGATCAACAAGATGCCGGATGACACGGCCGCGAATCGAATACAAGTTCAACGACACATGAACATCATTCGGCAGGCTGTATTTTATAACCGTCGATGCATTAAAAGGATTTGGACAATTTTGCTCAAGCGAAAATTTGGTGGGCAGTGTGGTCTGCGCCTCCAAAGTCGCCGTAACAATAGAATTCGAAGCGCCCGGCGTACCGCCATAAACCGCGCTAACACCCCAGTTCATCGCAAGGGCATTATCCAGCGAAGCATCACGCAACTCTAGGGTAAAACCTTCGCCATCTGCCAGGGTTGGCCAGGGCGTATTATCGCTGTAAAAAACCGAATCCACAAGCACGCCTGCTGCATTATAAAGCAGCACCATTTCACCGGTATTGCTAAAGCCAAAAGATAAATCGCCGGTGGTGTTGGATACAGTTGGATAAAGACGTTTCAACTGAGTGGTATCCTCAGCCACGATCATATATCCACGCGCCGTAAGGACTGTTTCTGATGGTATGTGAAAACGATGGGTTGAATCACTATCTGAGACTATCCAGCCGGACAAATCCACAGAGTGCTGCGATGGATTGTATAACTCTATCCAGTCCGGACCTGGAAAATCTTCACTACTGTGATAGTTTATTTCGTTGATCACCACTGGTGTGGTGTCGTTGTTTACCGCGGTAAAAACAGCCTCAAACTTTAGATTTACATTCGGATAAATTGTACATTCCAGGGAATCGCCAAGTTCGCTATGCGACCAATGAGAAAAAGTGTAACCCGGTTTCGGAACTGCTTTGACAGTAAGCGGAAGACCTTTTAGATATTTTCCCTGAAAAGGAAACTCGCGTATAATTTTGCTATTTACCTTAATTAAACCAGTGTTATCCTCAGAAACATCTGCAGAAAGATCGTAATAGCCGGAAAAATCAAGCGTTGATTCGATAAAAGTGCGCATATACCGGTTTCGATTGCGGGCAAACCGCTCCATCGATCTTATTCGAGAATCATAAGACTGAGCCGCTCCGGGCCACCGGTCCTGCTGTCTGCCGATTTCCGGATCAAACATTCTTTTGAATTCGTCAAGGAGACGCAGCATGCGTTCCTCCGTAAATACCGTATTGATCAAATCGGTAAACCGGACAGCAAAACGCTGTTTAAAAAACCGGTTTTTCATCATGGAGCGAAATAGAAACGTCGACCACGGCGGATTGGGCCAGCCGCTGCCGTGGGCTTCAAGTGCAAAATCCAGGGTGTTCTCGTTATAGCCGGTCTCATAGAGCCCAAAGCCAAAATCCGTGTCAAAAATCAGCCAGCGCCATTTACCGCCAGGAAAGTTGGGACGATAATATTTAATATTGTTTCCGGGCCAATCCGTGTTGTTGATATAAATCTCTGCAATCATATAATCGATATAATTATCGATATCTATTTGTTCAGCCACGTAATTAAAGTGTTGTTTTTCAGCAAGATCGTTATTTTCAATATAATCGATCAACTCTAGATAATTTTTTGTTGTACCGGCAAACACTTCATAGTTGCCTCCGCCATTTCCCAAAAAATCCATCCGGTCCGGATCGAGACTCCGGTTTGAAGCGACAAAATGTTCGTTCAGTTTTTCGCGGAGATTGAGAATGCCCCAGTACTCGCCATTCAAATAAACATGCGCCGGCCGAAAAGCCATCACCTCCAGATCCATCACATCTTTGACCAGATACTGCATATAACCGTCGCGGAAAAAAGTGCCGTCCCAGTCGTTTCCAGCGTTGCGTAATAAAAACGCCTCAAACGTGTCAATCTCTTTATCCGGAAAAATCTGATAATCAATTTCACCTTTTCCGTATCGACTGCGAGCATAGATGGCTACTGACTTTTGATCCCTGCCCCGGCTCCAGCCGCCAAAAACCTGCATACCGGCGTTGAGCCGGAATCCCAACGTACCGTCAGGTTCATAGAATTCCACGTGCACCGGTCGTTCCCAGTCCTGCCAGAAATTAGCGCCAAAATACGGATAACTGGATTCCGCTCCATCCCCCATGGCAAAAATTCCGTATTCATTATCAAATAGATTGTACTCATCCGAAGTGAGGCAAACAACTGGAAACGGGCTGTCTTGAAAAACAAACGTATGCGTGACGATTTCACTCGGCTGAATGCCATGACAATAGATGCGGGCGCGAAGCACGGTTGAGTGACTGACATAAATCGAGCGCACGTATTTTCTCGATGTAGTATCCGGAACAGAACCGTCCCGGGTGTAATAAATTGTCCCCGGACTGTCTGATGTATCAGAAATTTCTACTGTTAACCGCTCCGAATAAAAACCGCCCTTGACAGAAAAAACCGGAGGAGCAGCGGGAGGCCGGTAAAGGGAATCCACATTCACAGCGCCCGGTGTTGGCAGCGCGCAAAGCTGCCACAGCGAATCGCCATCCGGAATACGTCCGAAAGAAATGTCATCTGGTAAAGGCGGTACCTGAATAGAATCCAGGAGTGACCCTGTCGAATCTGTTAAGGTCAGAGTTTCACCGTCAGAACTGATACGGAAATTGGTATGCAACTGACAGGAAGCCAATGACAGCACATCCGGCATATCACGGGCATCTTTTGGCAAAGCTTTTCGACCGAGGGAGAAAAATGGGATAAGGGTCAAATCTGAAGAGGACCGGCTGACATTATGCACTTGAATCGCCAGCACATTCTTGCCGGATCTTAATATTTTAGTAACATTTTCAATTTCAAAAGAGGCTGGTTTTCTGCCCTGGTACATCAGAGCTTCATGAGCATCATCCGCTGTTTGATTATAAGGCACCCGCACGCCTGGCCTGCCGATATTTTCACGGGCAATCTCCTGACCGTTCAAATAGGCAACAAAAGCGTCATCAAAATCAATGTGCAGCAATCCCTTCATGATATCGTCGGTATCTTTGAGGTGAAAAACGTGGCGCACAAAAAGGGACAGGACATTAACGATTGTATTATCATCATCGTCGCCATAGCCAAATCCACTGGCACCGCTTTCCCAGCCAGAATCATCAAAATCGACTTGTTTCCATGATGGCGAAAGCTCTCTGTGTCCGGGTGTATATCGCCATATATCTCCTTCCTGAACGATGTTACTCCAGTAAATCACCTCGCGCCGGTCTTTACCCGAGGCAAAAAGAACCATGCGCTGGTCAGGCGTAATTTCCACATTTGGCAAACGCCAGCGGAAAGGTTCATCAGGATCATCGGACAAACCGAATCGATTAACATTGACAGGATCAGAGCCGGAATTCAGCAATTCGATCCAGTCGGGATAATCTCCGTCCTCGTCAGTAATCGTCGATTCGTTGTCAGACATGATCTCATTTATTAAAATAGATTGACCCCAGGCCGGGGAAATAAAACAGAGCAGGATGAAAACAAAAAACTTTGTCATACAATACTTCTTTTCTAATCAAATTTTATATTTTTTATGGTGTGCTAGCTCCCATCATTTTTGGGAAGTGATGATTACTTTTAATCTCAATTATTCACCACAAAGTGCACAAAGATACTATCTTGATTAAAATCTCTACTTTCAAAATCTCGATGAGTTGCTAGGTTCGTAATTTAAAAGTTCGCAAAGAAAAATGAGGCCTGTTTAATTATCAATATCACTTTGCCGTTAACCC
>CAZSMC010000063.1:0-20555 GCA_964607755.1 uncultured Cytophagia bacterium
CATTTGGAGCGGGCTTGCGCCCGCAAGCTGTCACACAGTGACAGCACTCCAAATAATACCGCAAAATTATTTACCGTAAAATGTCGTTACCGAATTCGGCGTGGCGGTGTATTTCAGCATGCCGTTTTTTACCTTAAAGGCGCCGACATTTTTATGACGATCATCCATATCGGTTCGATAGGCGACAAACGTGTCCGAGGTTGAATTACGGACAGTGACCTCGCATTCTTTTTCCTTGTCCTCGTCAATGTTGCTGACAATGATCGCATCCGGATTTCCGGTGCCGTTGCTGCCGAACGCCATCACACCGACGGCCGGATCGAACGAGCTGACGTAACACACTTTCATACCTGGTTGGCCGGCGCGGCAGACCTGCTTGTAAAAATAATAACCGCGCATCACTTCGTAACTGCCGTCGTCATTCACTTTGATGCCGGTGCCGGGATTCGGATCGCCGCTGACCCACTGCCCGGCGCGTTGAATGACCGCCCAGGGGATCAGTCCGTTTACCTTGGAGATGTAAATGTTGCGGCGGATTTCATCGACAAAACCGGCATCCATTTTACTCCAACTCATGGACGTGACCCAGGCATGCAGGTTCGGTTTTTGGCTGCGCAGTAAATCAATGCCGACACTGCGGTAATCGCCATAGTACGGGCTGGTACGATTCCAGACGTTGGCGAAATTGTGGCTGGTGATCAAATCCAGGTTGGTGTAAGCCTGTTTGTTTTCAAAAATGGTGCGGGCGTAATCCCACTCGTGAAAGCGGGACCAGGTTTGCGTCTCACCCGGCGTCAGGCCGACATCCAGCAAACCTTCCTTGTCGAGACGGTCGCGGGTAAAGGTGAGAAAATCCGCCACGTTGTGCGGCCGCCACCACATGTTATAATCTCGCTTGTCTTCGCCGGGATTGGAGGCATCGCGCGGCCATCGATAATAGGCATCGCCCTCGTTGTGAAAGGAGACATATTTCAGCGGCAGGTTTTCCGTCTCGCGCAAATACTTGACCCAGGAGACAATGTATTCAGCCACTTCATATTTTTCATCCTCATCCAGATCGCGGCCGAGGATAAATTTTTGTTCGGTGGCCCACGGCGGCGGCCCGTACAAGGTGGTCATCATGGTCAAATCATCGCCGCGCTCGCGGGTAATTTCGAGTCCGCGTTTATTAAAAAAACGCAGCCATTCGGTAGTGGTCTCATGATCGTATCCGGCCATGTTCAAATCCCAGGGATCGTCATTATCGTTGCCGGCTTTGGTCAGACCTTCGTGCCAGACATCCAGAAACAACTTGGTGATGCCGGGTTTGAGGCCGTCCTCGCCAAAAACAAGCTGCAGAATGGTTTCGCGTTGCGCCGGCGTCATCAAACTAAAGCCGCCGTATTCCTGCGGCCATTCCTCGTAATCGCGGGTTTGCGCGGTCTCGACGTAATTGACGCCGAATCCATCCCAGTCTCGCAGTTCAATGCCAAAATTGACGCTAAGAACCGGGTCGGCATGCACCGGAACCCGGATGCCGGTGGGTTCGGGGAGTTGCTGTGCCGTCATCAATCCGACAATCATCAGTAAAATTAGAGCTGTAATTCTCATGTCGCTTCCTTTTTTTGTTCGTATTTTGATTTATAGTTTTTTTGATTTTTATCTCAATTCGCCGTAACGAATTCCGGTGCCGTTCATACCGATGTAGATGCGTCCCGGAACTTGCCGGTCGGCTTCCAGCACCTCGGGTTCGTTGCCCAAACGATGCTGCTCATCGTTGATGCGCGTCCATTTGGCGCCGCCGTCATCGGAACGATAATACCACAATTCATCATCGTCGGTCAATTTTCCCAGAATAAACACCGCAGGATAATCCGCGTCGGGCATCGGTGCACCGGCCGCCACCAGCGGCGCTTCTCGAACCGACTCGATTTTTATCCAGCTATCGCCGCCGTTCGTGGATTTGTACAGACCATGGTCGGCCAGCGCCATGAACAGATGTCCCGCCTGCCCGGGTACGGTCAAAACCCGCCAATATTTTTCATCAAGCCCTTTAAAATAGGTGGGATCCGGATTCGGCAGACCTTCAGCGCTCTCCTGCCAGGTGACGCCACCATCCTCGCTGCGGTAGAATAGTCCGTTTTCCGAATCGTACATGTAAAATACATCACCCAGTACCCGGTCAGCGGCCAGCGGATGGTTATATCGAAACACCGGGCCGTCAAGTCCGGTACGACCGGGATACTCGGAGAGCTGCCAGGATTGTCCGGCATCTATTGAATAGCGCACGCCGCCGTCTTTGGTGGCGATGACCACGTGCCGCGGCTTGTCCGCCGACACCGCGATGCGTCCCCAATGCCAGTCCGCTTCATAGCTCTCGGACAGCGTCCAGGTTTGACCGTAATCCGACGACGCCGCAAACATGGCCCGATCGCCGCCGTGGCCGGTGCTGCCCAGCATGTAGACATATTCGGGATGTTGTTCGCAAAACGCCAATCCGGGAACATTGTTTAATGCGCGAGTCGGACCGTGCTGAGCGCGCGGTTCCGGGTACTCGTCCAATGCCGTGTGCGAAAATCCGGTAATATCGGCATGTGACGAATAAAGCAGCACACCGCCGTCATTGGCGGGCGGCGCCGCCATGTTCAGGCAAACCGTTTCTTCGTGACCGACGGCAATGTCGTTGCTCCAGTGCGCCGGATCAGCGCTCAAATCCAGGGTGCGATAGACGCTGAACCAGTCCGTCACATAAACCATATTTTCACGATTGGGATCGAACAGAATTTGCGAGACGGCGGCGCCGGGAAAATCCTCGCGAAACCAGGGGATGCGCTGCGAGACGGTACAAGATTTTTGTGTCCAGGAATCACCGCCGTCATCCGAGACATAAAACGCCTCGCGCAGACCGTTCATCTGATCTGGAACCGCCGCCAGACGGGCGGGATGATGCGGGTCGGCGGCAATCGCCCGATACTCGCCTCTATTATTCATGGGGGAAATATCCTCCCACGTTTGGGCTGCTGCCGGATGCCGCAGCCGCTTCAACCCGTCATTCATGGTCGAGGCCGCCAACACATCGCCGCCCGGTGTGATGGCCAAATTGGAGATGTTTTCGGGAGAACCGGCAATAACCGAAAAACTCTCACCACCGTCGGTACTGCGATACACGCCGTTCCAGCGGGTGGCGGCATACATATTATTTTTGTCCGCCGGATCGAAAACCATGGCCATGACATTGGCGTCCTCGCCCACATCCGCAACCAATGTCCATTGACCGGAACGGCGATCCAGCCGCCACAACCCAGCCTCATACGCGGCGCAATAAAGCTGATTCGGCTGATGCGGATTGATAACCAGGCCTTCGCCCAATTTCTCCGGATGGCGGTTGCCGCCAAAGGGTTGATTCAAACCGGTCGGCGACCAGGTTGCGCCTTTATCCTCTGAAACCAAAACATCACCCGGTTCGGCAAACGGATATTTACCGGCCGCGGCATAAACAACGTTTTCATTGACAGGATCGAGCGCCAGTCCGGCAATGCCATAGTAATTCTTATTCTCAATGGACACCCAATCCATAAGCTGCACCATCTGCTTTTTGTCGTGATCGTAGCGATAACAGCCACCGACATCGGTGCGGATGTAGATCAGCTCGGGATTTTGGGGATGCACCTCAACACCGGTGACATAGCCGCCACCGCCGATAAGGACGGAATCCCAGTGATAGGTTTTGGGTGAAGAGCAGCTGATAAGAATCAATACTGCACAACAGCTTAAAAATACAATCCACGTTTTCATCCTTACCTCGATTAGGTCTATCTTATATGCATCAGTTTGGTTTCAAAGCTCGCTTGCGACGTCCGCAGCACCGCCCAATACAAGCCGCTCGGCCATTGCTCGGCAGACCATACGAATTGATGATCGCCGGCGGGTAGATATTCCTGTCTTAAGGTTTCTATCTTGCGGCCGGTTAGATCAAAGATGGACATTTCGATGTAATGCGGCGAATCTAAATTGAAACTGAGGGTGGTCCCGCTATTAAATGGATTTGGATAAGCTTTTAACAGAGTATGCGATTTAGGCAGCTGCCGGTCGGCTACCTCGCTGTAACCGTGCCAATCGATTTCATCGGCTGTCAGCACGGCATCGGAGGTGATCAGCCCGCCGCGTTTCCAGTGGTCAATCAACACCTGGTTGACATTGTACAATTCATTCACGGTGTACTCGCGGATGAACTCATAATCAAGGCCGATCAACCCCAGCCACTTGCCGGTCGAGTCATAAATCGTCTCGACATATTGTGGATATTTTTCATGAATTTCCGTTCCGTGCCCGCAATTCTGGCCGGCAATGACGCTGTGAAACGGCTCACTGGAAAGATGGGCGAGATATCCCAGCACATCCCGGGCCTGTTGCGAGGCGTTTGGATTGGCCGGCTGAGCTGTGGCGATGATGCACGTGCTGCACAATATCAGCACGAATACTTTTGATACCAATTTCAACATCCTGTATCCTTTTAATCCATTGAGGTTCTTATTCAAGTTTTAATCCAAATACACTCTCTTTGAGACAAGCCAGTGTCATAGTTTTATCGCTGCCCAACGATACTGTACGCACAATAGTTACCCCGTCATGCCCGTGGTCGGCACGATAAATATTGACACGGGAAGCTTTGACGCCGTTAAATTTCAAGGTCAGAGTTGCCGGTTCCACCGCCGCCACCACGGCAACCTTTTCACCGTCCGAATTGACGGCGCCGAGGATTTCGGAAAACACGCCCTGGCTTTGTACCACCTGGCTCTCGCCGCGTCTCAAACCCAGGGTTTTGGACATCATGCTATACAATTTGGCGACATTGACGGTCGAGTCGCCGTCAAACCAATAGCGCACATCATCATCGCCGCTTTTTTGTTGCACTTCCCACAATCCCTGAGCCGCCAGGCCGTCCTTGAGAGCGCCGATGATATGTCGAGCTTCGTATACCGACACCAGGGTGCCGGGCAGGCCTTCATTCCGGTTAAACTCGGGAACGTGTGAGGAGCGCACGATGGGCACATCCACATTATATTTGCTCAGCACATTTTTAATCGCCTGCACGCCTTCCCGGGGGTACTCGGGATTGTCAAAATCATGAAACGTGATGCAGCCGAGATGCGGACGAATTTGATCGTCACTGAGCAGCCATTCGATCTGCTCCTCGCCGATCAAGGCCGATGCCGGACCACCGACCGGCGTATCCGGATACCGCGACGCCTTGACTGCCGCCAGCGCCCGATACACCGCTTTTTGATAGCCGGTTTTGCGGGTGTAGGGGCTGCCGTCAACATGAAACTGCGGATCCCAGTCAACTTCATTGAACATCTCAACATAGGAGAGGCCGCCCTCGTAATGATTGACGATTTTTGTGATGATGTCGCTCCACACATCCAGATCACGCGGCATGGTTTCTTCGTCGTCCGGGGCGCCGGAGTAGCGGTTCCAGCGCGCATTTTTTATGGTAAAACATACCGCCATACCGCGGTCGATGGCGCGCTGGGCAAAATTATCGCCGTAAACGCCGTGTTGCCAATCCCAGTTTTCCGGATCGGCGCAGCCGTTTGTATTGTCGCGGTATTCCTCCGGGGAATCGCACGGCACCAGCCGGGTCAAGTCCGCCTGCGACCGCGCAAAGGTAACGCCCTGCGCTTTCAACGTATCCCAATTGGCGTCGGTGAGGCCGCGCGGCTGGGTGGCGCCGAACACCAGCGGGCTGCCGGTGGCGATGGGTTGATTAAAATCAATAACGAGTGCATCGGTTTCCTCAGGTTCAGTGACCGAGCAACACATAAGAAGAATTAAACACAGATAAAAAAAACGCATAAAGTATCCTTTCATTTGAATTATCATAATTCCAGCACTATCAATGTCTTTATTTGCAGAATCGGAAAAAGGAGCTTAAGGTCTGTTACGTTTTCCTCGTTTCCTAATCCAACATCAAAAACAGTCGCATCGTCTTGAGAGTGTTGATATAAAGACCAGCCTGGATTGCTTTTATAGCGGCCAAGATTTCATCACAACCAGCTCAAACAGTATTAACACTTTCAATGTAAATCCTAAAGTGTGTCTCTCTGCGTTGCACGCCACTCCTTGTATTCCTCAATCGAATAAAACGCCCGATGTTTGGAAAGCACAAAATTATCCGCAAACGGTTCGTCCCAGTTGTGCTCCCAGGAATCGTTTTGCTGCTGCATCCAGGCGGAGAGACGCGCGTCCAATTCCTGTTGGATGTCTGCAAATTGTGGATCGCCAATGAGATTTTTTAGCTCGTAGGGATCATTTTGCAGATCGTACAACACCCACGGCTTGTCTTCAAAGCGGGCATATTTGTAACGTTGGGTGCGGATGCCGCGCCAGCCATCCGGAACATCTTGCCAGTTGCAGGGCCCAAATATCTGGAAAAACGCCGCATCCGGGCCGGGCGCGTTCTCCAGCAACATGGGTTTGATGCTCTGACCGGTCATGGATACCGGAACAGGAATATCACACAAATCCAGCAGCGTCGGCGCCATGTCCACGGTGGTAAAAAGTCCGGTTGGCTTTTGCGGTTTAATGGTTCGCGGCCAGCGCAGGATGCCCGGCACTTTAACCGATTCTTCCCAGGGCTGGCGTTTGTAAATGCGGCCGTGCGAGCCGACCATATCGCCGTGATCCGAGGTGAACAGCACCATCGTATTGTCGCATAAATTCAGATCATTTAGTTTTTGGAACAGCCGGCCCATTTGCTCATCAATCGCCGTGACCATGGCATAATACGCGGCAATGTCCTTGCGCTGCCCGGCGCCGGGTTGCCAATTGGGCCGCATGGTTAGTTTGTCGGGATCGTAAAGCTGTTCGTATCGTGGCGGCGCCTTGTAGGGATTGTGCGGCGGACCGACGGCGATGGTCAGGAAAAACGGCGCATCGGCAACATTGTCGATAAATCCCAGCGCTTTATCGAACCAGATTTCCGTTTCAAATTGATTTATCGAAATCGGTTCCGGCGAATCGCCTTTGAAATACTGCGAATCAAAATGATTATGATTGCACACATTGGCGGCCCAGAACTCGAATCCCTGGCGTCGCTCCGGCGGCACATAGCCGGGCTGCTTGAGGCCGCCGTCGAGATGCCATTTGCCGACAAAGCCGGTGCGATAGCCGTGGTCGCGGAACACCTCGGACAGACTTTGTTTTTCCGGCCGCAGCCGCAGATCGTTGGTGACAATGCCGTGCTGGTGTGTATACTGACCGGTGAGAATGCAGCCGCGCGCCGGGCCGCAGACCGGCGTGTTGGAAAAAGTTTGCAGCAGCGCTCCCTCTGCGGCCATCCGGTCGAGATGTGGGGTGATCACATCCGGATTGCCTGAGCAGCCCATGGCCGAGGCGCGCATCTGATCCGGGAACACCAGAATGACGTTGGGTTTTTGGGAAACCGAACAATTCAGCGATGCCAGGGTCAATACTCCGGCGCCGAGGGCAAGGCTGTTTTTCAGGAATTGACGTCTGTTTTACATAGATAAACCTTTTAGGATGATTTCAATTTGCACATTACAACTGTTTCGTTCATTCGGCCAACAAACACTTTTTTATGATTTCAGTGTGCTCGCTTTTTATGCTGATAAAATACACACCTGAAGTAAAGTTTGATGCATCCCATTGCACCGTATGGGTTCCGGCGGATGCCTTTTCATCATACAATGTCCGGACAATTTGTCCACGAGAGTTATACACTTTGATTTGCAATGGAGAGGGTTCCGGTAATTGAAAACGGATAGTGGTGCTGGAATTAAACGGATTGGGATAAATTTGTACCAATTCGAAATCTTTAGCCGTGACGGCGCAGTTCTGAACGCCTGTATTAAGCCCATAATTGTCCGCCCAAACCAGTTCGCCGACCCAGGTCAAGTTGGTCGGCTGATCGTTGCTATCGAATTTCACCGCGCACTCACCGTCTTTGCACAACAGGTCGCCGCGGGTGCCTTCGCGAAAACTCCAGATAATCCGTCCCACGCCTTTTTCCGGGGCCACAGCATGTACCGCTTTGGTGGCTGTTTGATGTTTATCTGTGTCCGCAGCATATTCACCGATGATCAACGGAAAGTCTTTGGCATGAACGCGGTCAATATAATCAGCCAGCCGTTGCGAATACCGCCGTTTCGATTAGCGCCTTTGGCAATGAATTTCATTTCCGCCGGGGTCCTGAATGACAAAACCATGCGTGTGAAACGCGCCGGTTTCGTGTGCATAGAGGGTATGAATAATCAGAAAAAAGCCAATTAATAAATAGCGCATTAACACTCCTGTCAGATTGTTCAAAAAAGAACTTTTAAAGGGTATGAAAATTAAAATTGTTAATTTGTAAACTTATTCCATGATCTTAACGGTAAAATTACACGCGCATACTCCAGGTGATTATTGATTTTTTAAAATATGTATCCTTGAATCCGTTCTGGTTTTACCGGTTCTTTGGGCATTTTAAAGGGCAGTTGCCATACTTTTGGATTTATGGATAAAAAATAATCGGGGTTTTGAAAACTCGTGTGCGTGCTCATCAGCCCAAGAGGCGTAAAAATCATGTCAAGAATCTCCTGGCGTTGCGCAGGAGAAAGAATGCTGAAACCTCCAGAGTTCTGCGGCCATTCCTCGTATTCCGTTGTCTGGCACACTTGCACATAGTTGAAACCGAAACCATCCCACTCACGCAGCACATCGTCAAAATTAATTTTTGCGCGAATAACGTTATTCAACACATGAAAAGGTATTAAATTCAGTTCAACAAGTCAAGTAAATTAACAAATTTTGTGCTTTTTTAGAGCAAATTATTAGCGCACAGGTATGCAATATGAATCACTCAAATTATTTTTTTATGTAACAAAGGCCTGGATGCATCTGCTCATGTGCATTCATTCAAGGTTCGCAAAATCCTGGCAGCGGCACTCGCAGAGGGATATGACTTGACTTTTGTTTATTCATCTTTGTTAAAAATATGTCGCAAAAAAACTCTTCTTTTTCCTCTAAAATATATAGATATTTAAAGATCAGACAGCTTGGGAATATTCGTGGCTTGGCTTTCAGATTGTATCAAGATTTTTGTCATTATGTAATAGACAATTTATAAATCCGGTACATTCTCGTCACTTTGGGTAGATATGTTTCGATGCTATCACCTCAAATATGCTTTTTGTCACACCTGACTGAGAGGTTGTTTATGAAATTATTCATGGTCCTTCTTTTGCTCAGCGCATTTTGTTACGCTGCTCCGCAGCCCGGAGATGTCTTTCGCGAATACACTTGGTGGAAAACCGACGGCGATGCCGGCGGCGCATTGCGGGTCGGCGGACGCGAAGGCACCACTGACTGGGGAACGGAAATCGTCAATGATCAATAATCGATGAATAACCGAAAGTTCACACTTGCGGATATTGAATCATTGATTTATATATTGCCCATCAAGTGGGCATTTTGATCATGTTAACAATTATAATGAGGGCTGTAAAATGAAAAAACAATTTTTTTTGTTGTTGCTTGTCGGACTTTTGGCTGGCTTTGGATGTACTTCTCAGGCCCCAGAAAGCATCACCTGGAAACATCTTTCGAGTGAGAACGGTGAAATTGCAGTTCCTAACCAGGGAGCACAGCAAACTGCTTCTGCTGTTTTTGATGTCGACAAGGACGGTGTGAATGACTTTATTATCGCTGAGCGCTCGGAAGCACCGGCGGTTGTCTGGTATCGCTATACTGAAAACGGCTGGGACCGATACGTCGTCGATGAAGACCAATTACGTATCGAAGCCGGATCAGCTATAACGGACATTGACCAGGACGGCGACATCGACGTTGTTTTCGGCGGCGATGCTGGCAGCAATCACGTCTGGTGGTGGGAAAACCCTTATCCCGATTATGATCAGGACACACCGTGGACGCGACACGTGATCAAAAACAGCGGCGCAAACAAACATCACGACCAATTGTTCGGTGACTTTGACGATGACGGGCAGGACGAGCTGGTGTTCTGGAATCAGGGAGCTCATACGTTATTTTTCGCAGAGATTCCGGACAATCCGCGCGAGAGCGAACCCTGGGAGCTTGTTGGTATTTACTCATACCAGACAGACAGCGAGCCTGAACAACTCGGTTCCTATCCCTCCTGGAAAGGGACGAACGAACACGAGGGGTTGGCAAAAGCGCATATCGATCTGGATGGCAAGACAGATATTGTTGGCGCCGGACGCTGGTTCAAACACGTTAAGGGAACGACATTCGAGGCGCATGTGATTGATGAGCACTATGCTTTTTCCCGTTCTGCTGCCGGTGATTTTATACCGGGCGGACGGCCGGAAGTTTTTTTGGTTGTCGGTGATGGCAGAGCACCGTTGATGTTTTACGAATGGCGGGACGGAACCTGGCATGGCAGAGCGGTCATTGATAGCGTGCAGGACGGACACAGCATTGCTGTACTGGATTTTAACGGCGATGGCCATCTCGATCTGTTCAACGCCGAAATGCGGCTCGGCCAAAATCCTGATGCCGTCACACGAATTCTGCTCGGCGACGGCAAGGGACATTTTGAGGACTATGTTGTGCACACTGGATTTGGCTTGCACGAATCGCGAATCGCCGACCTCGATGGCGACGGTGATTTTGATATTCTTGGCAAACCCTACACCTGGAACGCCCCGCGGCTGGATTTGTGGCTGCAAATGTAATTCTGAAAAATGCCCGGTATGTCGGACCTATCGGGCATTTTTTCCCTACACTCCTGAATTCCCCGTCATTTCATATTCGGTTTTTTAACTGAATAACATATCTACATCTTTTTTGCTCAACTGTTTCATAAATCCAGCGTCCGTGGTGATCAAATCAGATACCAATTTTTGTTTTCGCTGCTGCAATGTCAATATTTTTTCTTCTACCGTATCTTTGCTGATCAGTTTATAGACAAAGACATTCTTGCTCTGGCCAATGCGATGGGTGCGGTCTGTTGCCTGCACTTCAACAGCCGGATTCCACCATGGATCGTAGTGAATGACATAATCTGCCGCGGTTAAATTAAGTCCGGTGCCACCAGCTTTGAGACTGATTAAAAAAGCTCGAATGGACTCATCGTTTTGAAAACGTTCTACGCGTTCTTTACGTTTACGGGTTCGTCCGTCCAGGTATTCGTACGGAATATCCAATTTTTCAAAGCGTGCCCGGATCAGGCTGAGCATCTTGACAAACTGGGAAAAGAGCAGCACTTTGTGGCCCTCGCCAACGATGTCTTCGATCAGCTCGAAAAGCATTTCAAATTTGCCGGATTCTTCCTGCACATCAGACTCGACCAGCACCGGATGACAGGCAATCTGGCGAAGTTTGGTCAAGCCTTCGAGGACATTCATTTTGGATTTATCCAATCCTTTCTCATCGATCAACTTTAGAATTTTTGCCCGGTAAATGTCCCGCCATTGTTCATACACTTTTCGTTGTGCATCGCTCAAATCGCACAGCAATGTTTGCTCGCTCTTGTCCGGTAAATCTTTGGCCACTTTTTCCTTGGTGCGGCGCATGATAAATGGATAAATAGTCCGTTTCAGCATATCAGCCGCTTCCTGGTTTTGATATTTTTCAATCTGTGTTGAAAACTCGGAACGGAAAACATTCAACGAACCCAGCATACCGGGATTTAAAAAAGCAAACTGTGACCACAATTCTGAGACATTGTTTTCCACCGGTGTTCCGGTCAGACAAAGTCTATGACTCGATCTCAGCAAACGGGCAACAGAAGCGGTCTGAGAATTCGGATTTTTTATTTTTTGAGATTCATCAAGAATGATATAATGAAAGATAACGTCTTTAAACAATTTGTAATCGCGCAGCATCACGCCGTATGTGGTCAAGACAAGATCAACATCGTTAAACGCCTCTTCAGATTTGTCCCGGTCAATGCCGGTATGAACCACGGTGCGAAGCTTTGGGGTGAATTTTTGCACCTCCTGCTGCCAGTTAAAAACCACAGAAGTCGGGCAGACGATGAGATTTGGCGAGACATTACCCAGTTCTTTTTCTCTTTGCAACAGGGTAAGCGCCTGGATTGTTTTGCCAAGTCCCATATCATCTGCGAGGCAGCCGCCAAAACCATAATCGTTCAGAAAACAAAGCCAGTCGTAACCCGCTTTTTGATAGGGACGCAATTGGCCTTTGAGTCCGCCGGGAAGCTGCTGTTCTTTCAAACCTTCAAAATTTTCCAGCCGTTTTAAACAGGCTTCAAACTCTTTGTCTGTTTGCTTTTGCGCCTCATTAAATAACATATCCATCATTGGCGCCTGAGTTGAGGCAGCGTGAATGTGATCTGAATCCGAATCCGTATCAGCAAAATGAAACAATTGCCGGAACCGGTCGAACCACTCCTGAGGCAGTTGGGCGATACTATGATCAACCAGTTTGACAAACCGGGTTTTCTTGCGGATGGATTTTCTCAATTCCTTGAGCGATAATTCAATGCCTTCAATGCTGATGTTCAGATGAATATCAAACCAGTCCAGGTCAGAGGTGATATTCACACTGACATTTGGTGCGCCGGTGCGGACTTTGTATCGCTTTAAATTTTCCCGGCCAAGAATATCGAATCCATTTTCTACCAAAACCGGTATGTATTTAAACAGCCAGTTCATTGCCCTCTTGTCTGTAACCCGCCATCCGCCTTCTGACAACTTTTTAATTTTCGATTCGAAAAGCACTTCCAGGCTGTCGTATTCAGCCTGGAAATTTCGGGTTACCAGATTTATGACATTTCCATCAACAGTCGAAACGACTGGTTCATGATCGTCAAAGGATACTTTGACTGTGCCATACCAGAAAAAAGCGTAAATTCGAAGCTGGGAAGGTTCCTCTTCAAGCAGAATTTCTTTTCTATCAATTGTGTCAAAATGTTTCTCTTTAATGCTGTCTGGCAGTTTTAAAGGCGTACGCTCAACCAATTTTGGGTAGGTGTCAGTCAGGAATCTGGGCATTTCAGATTTGGGAATGGTTATACTTTCATTCCGAAAAGTAAAAGGGGCCAGCATTTCTCCGTCATTTAAATTTTCAATCCGATACAGCGTATCATCGCGCAGCAGGTAGACTGGATTTCGACTCAGAACAGTAAATGGTCTCAGATCAACGATCTCTTTTTTTCCTATCGTAAGCTTTGGCTCGATGTAAAACGAGTCCTCATTTTCTGAAAAGTTAAACGAGGCGTGACATTTTTCATCACTAAAATAAAGACGTACAAGCTCGTCATTCTCATTCAAAAACACCGGAGCTTCGTCAAGATGGGTAAAAAAATCGCCGATATGTGAATTAGGCAAAAATGAAAGGATGCTTGCCATAAAAATGTTGCTCAGCAGTGAAATATTCTGACTTTTTAGCAAAGATTCAAAAGCGTTCAAATCATTAGCAGTGCAATTGACAGAAGATGATAGCCCAAACGCGCCAAAAAAAACATGGCGTCCAAGAGAGCCATCCTTTTTGATAAAAAATTTGCACGGCTGTATAGTCCATTCTGTTTTTTTCACCTCCAGGATGAATCCCAATTGCCAATCAGATGGCTTTTGTTTCACACTATTGCGGCGCATAAAGACATTGGCAAAGGTCTGCTGCCACGACGACGTTGATCCGGTTGTAATCATTTCAGGATAGTCTTCATAATAATCGCGTGCCTCCAGCAACGTGGCGACCATGTGTTTGCAATTATCCCAGTAAGGACAATCACAATCCATGAACCAATGACCTTCCTGCTCGTTAATTCTCACGATATAAAGCTCGTTTCCTAACACATGAGCGACAATCGAGTGCTCATCAATATTGATCAGATCCACCAGTCCGGCTTTGTAATATTGCTGACCGCGTTGATAAATCGTAGTCGAAACGTATTGTTTGATTTCTTCGATAGTGATGTTCATAATATGTTGTTTCTCTAAATGTTTGTGTGCTGAATTGAATGTGGCTTTAAATTAAGCCGTTAATATATTAACTTTTGTTGGAAGAATCAAACCGCTACATAAAAAAATGATAATACACGAAAAAGGTGGTGAGAACCGCCACAACAACGTTAAGCCCCAGACCAATGCGCACAAAATCTATAAACTTGTAACCTCCGGCGCTGTAAACCATGAGATTGGTTTGATAACCCATGGGAGATGCAAAGCAGGTGGACGCTCCTAGCGCAAGAGTGATGAAATACGCACGCGGATCGCCTGGCATGACCTGTGTGATGGAAAGAACGACCGGGAACATAATCGCGGCAACAGCATTGTTGGTAATAATCCAGGTAAACGAGCTGGTGAGAACAAAAACCCCGGCAATGACTCCCATAGAACCGAACACATTCAGAGTATTGACCAAGAAATGCGCCACCGTACTCGACAAGCCAGAATTGGAAATGGCTTTTGCCACACCAAACGAACAGGCAATATAAAGCAGCACGTTCCAGTTAACATTCTCTTTGGCATCCTTGACACTCAGAATACCAAAAAGCACCATAAGACTTGCGGTAATACCAGCGCCAAGAATGATCGGCACGAGCTTTAGTGATGCGCCCAATACCATAAGCACAATCAATGCCAGTGCCAGATGACCTTTCCATTTTGGTTTTTCGTAAATATCCAGACTTCGAGACACCAGCGCAAAATCCTGCGTGTGATAGAAGCGTTTTTCAAATCCGGTTTTAGCCAGAATAAATAGCGTGTCATTGGGCTGAAAAATAATGTCTCCCACTTTTTTGCTTATACGTGAGCCGGCCCGGTGAATGGCCAGAATTACTGCATCGTATTTGTTACGAAAATTACTATCCCGAACTGTTTTGCCAATTAGCGAAGAAGTTGAGGATACTACGGCTTCGTAGGTTTTTAGCTTGTCAGAATCAATATTTTTGAGATCAAATTCCAGATCGCGAACCACGTACAGACCAGGCGTTTTTTGCAGCTCGTAGATGGTTTCTGGCAATCCGGTAAAAAAGAGCCGGTCTCCTGCCCTGATTTTTTCCTTTGGCGACACTGGCGCAATAACATCGCCGTTTCGATTGATCTGAAACAGAAACAGTCCCTGTAAATGCCGGAGATTGGCATCTTCGACGCTTTTATTGAGATGCGGGTATTCATCCGAGACTTTCATCTCAACGACAAACTCGCGGGTTTTCTCTCCCAGTTGCGCAGTGATATCTTTCCTGTCCGGCAAAAGCCAATAACCGACCAGGCTCAGCAGAACCAAACTGACCAGCGCCACAGGCAAACCGACTTTGGTCAATTCATAAAAAGAAAATCCTTCCATCCCCTTATCCAAAAGAAGACCGTGGATGATGAGATTTGTACTGGTACCGATCAACGTACACATACCGCCAAGAATGGCAGCGTATGAAATAGGAATGAGAAACTTTGAAGAAGCCAGGTTATGTCGCCGTGACCAGCTTTTAATAACCGGAATAAGCGACGCGACAATAGGAGTATTGTTCAGAAAAGCGGAAAATCCGGCAACTGCAGGCAGCAATCGAAAATAGCGCAGAATATGTAAAGTTGAACGGTTGCCAAGAAGTTTGAGGATCGTTTTTTCATAAATCCCCGAGGCCTGCAGTCCGGCGCTTACGATAAAGAGCAAGCCGACTGTAATCATTCCGGTATTGGAAAATCCTTCAAAAGCCTGGTCAATCGTAATAACATCGCCAATGACGAGCAACAGAAGCGCGACAAATATGAGAAGGGATGGTTGGTATAAATCCTTAGCAAGCGCAACAATCAGGAGTATAAGGATAGCTGCAGTAAAATAGAGTTCAAACATAAATTTCAACCTTTTCCGGAATCCTCATAAACAGAGCCTTATATGAACAGTAAAGGGGATCAACAATTGGCTTATCCCACACTTTCAGGAGTTCTAATAACGCGGGGATCGTATTTCACTAACCACAAAATCCTGTTCCGGTCCACGCCGCTATTAGCAAATTCGCGTCCCAGGCGATTGTTATGAAAATCCATTTTTCGTTCAGCAGCCGTGTTTGTCGGCAGAGTTTCGTGCGCATCAGTAACTTTTTCAGCAAACGCTTCGCCAAATGTTTGCGTGAGCAAATAGCTCCACAGCACATGCCGGTAAGCATCCTCCGGCACCGACGGGTCACGCCGGTGAGCGTTACGCGATGTTTCCCTGGCATCAGATGTGATTCTCATAATCACCGGCGCCCGGAGAGGATATTCAGCGATAATCGCCACTTCTTCATCAGAGAGCTCAATCTCAAACGTATCAGCCATTTTGCGAATATCGTCGTGCTCGAATTGAAAAGCGGTTTTCTCCTCGCGTTGGACAGTGTACAGATAAGCCTGGGATTTTTTATCCCCTACCTTTAGAGTCACCAGTGCGTTCAAAGTGATATTCGGTGAAATTTGCTTTTCATCAAAAAGATCGGATACATTTTGCAGCACCTTATTCAATCCGGTTTGCGGATCGGACAGGGTGATTGGATCGTGCAGTTTGACATAACCGTTATCGAATCGTCCGAAAGATGTACCCGGAATGTCAGCGGATCTGTCAATATTGAGATTAAAATTTTCACAGGTTAACAAAACCGCCGGATTCTTAATATGGGTAAAGGTAAAATTTATCCTGTCAGTTGAAAAATGCGATTCGTACTGTTTATCTTGTTTCAGATTAAAGTTAACCCGCATATCATAAACAGTAACTGTTCGCAAGTCGGAAAATTTGATCGCGCTATAACTGTGATCACTGACGTGAATGCCATGCTGAGCGAGCTGCGGCAATAATCGAGGAATGAACTTGTCTGCCGCTTTTTCGAAAATATAACTGCTAAAAAAATAAACGCCAGTTACCAAAACGACAACAAGAACGAGCAATGTGATAAAAAATCTTTTCATTCTGTCATCTCGTCAGCATATTTGTTAATCTTTTCGATCGCTTCGACTATATCGTCCATATCCTTTCGCGTTCCCAATAACACAAACTGCGGAAACCAAACCGCCTCGTGATAACAGGCCTGCTCTGCAACTGGACAGGTCATATTGGCATAATCCACCGGAATATCAACTGGTTTGCCGTGCGGACCAAAGGCTTTGTTCAGAAAAACCGGCTGTTTATAAAGAGGCAACGAGTAGCCCGGGCTGGTAATAATACCTTCCTTGCGCATGGCATTGACAAAAGACGTTTTGGATTTCCCGGCAAAGGCATCGCATTTGTACCGGAAAATATAAAGATGGGCTGCATGACCGGTAATCCGGCTGTCGTCTACCAGCGGCTCTATGCCATCGATACCTGCAAGCTGCCGGTTGAGATAAAAAAGATTATCCTGCCGCGTTTTTTTGAGTTCTTCATAGCGTTCAAACTGAGCCAAAAGCACGGCAGCCTGCAATTCGGTCAGACGGTAATTGCCGCCAAAAAAGAAATGCTCGTACCACAAGCCATCCTCGCTGCGTCCGCAGTTTGAATGAGAGCGGGCAAACTTGGCAACCGTATCATCATTGGTAAGAATGATGCCGCCCTCACCGGCATTGATATTTTTAGACGACTGAAAGCTAAAACATCCGGCATCACCGAGCGCGCCAACGCGTTTGCCATTCCATTCTGCGCCCCATCCCTGTGCCGCATCTTCAATCACTTTTAATTGATACCGCTCAGTGATATCCATAATAGCGTCCATATCGGCAGGGCGGCCGGCAAAATGCACTGGTATAATCGCCTCGGTCTTTTCTGTAATTGCATGTTCCACTTTTTGCGGATCGATATTGAATGTACGGTCATCAATATCGACGAAAACTGGCACTGCGCCGGATTCAATAACCGCCGTGGCTGTGGCAATAAAAGTATAGGCAGGCACAATAACCTCTGCCCCTGGCGAGACATCGGCGGCAGACAGCGCCAGTTGCAGCGCCGTGGTTCCACTGTTAACACAGATGCCGTGTTTAGCGTGCTGGTACCCGGCAAATTTCTTTTCGAACTCTAAAGTTTTGCTGCCTTTCAGGCTTCCCCATTGACCGCTTTTGATTACATCGGTTACATTTTGGATCTCTTCATCGCCCCATACAGGCCATGTCGGAAAGGAATCGGTGCGGACGGGCCTCCCCCCGGCTATCGCTAAATGACTCATAGTGTCTCCTGATTATTTTATTCGATTCAGAAATGTAAAAAAACCGGCGCTTAAAATCAAATTGTTTTGCGAGCTAATTTAAAAGATAAACAGAGCGATTATTCCCGTCCATCTTTATCTGGATAGGTGTTAACCTTATGCCGTGGTCGTCACCTTAGTAGACAATGAAAACCCACCCCCGACAACATTATTACCTTATTCCGGTGTACCAATACTAATAAACCGGAACCACTATATTCTGGCAGGATTTTTAATTAGGTAATAAGGTTTTTTTGTTTTTTTTCATAAAGAGCTACCAAGGGGAAAGATAAACCATAAGGTTTTTTTGTATCTTTCAAGTAAACTCTTAACCACACTTGGCAAAAGATTTCAATCCTTATTGGTTCCGGTTTATCCGGGTATAGGTTCGTTCCATTATTATTCCCCATACGTAATAATGTTATCCCTAAAAAATATAGTCTCTTTATTTCATGGATATATATTTTGAATTTCTGTGACCGATTTGTGACCGGTAAATGGTCACAAAAAAAGGCAAACGCGAAATTTCGAGCTTGCCTTAAGCTTTAGTTTTTTATGGTTTTATTTGTAGCGGCGCAGGGATTCGAACCCCGGACACGTGGATTATGATTCCACTGCTCTAACCAGCTGAGCTACGCCGCCTTTTTTTAAACATCAAATAATTTAATCGTTGAGAATTCAAAATGCAAGCAAATTTTTTAACTCGATGGTTCCTTTCCAACATTGAGTGATTTTCGAATGGGCTCCAGACTGATCTCAGACCATGATTCGACATTTGTATCGCTGTTGACATAAATCTCTTCCAATTCCTCATAGCTCATAAATCCGCCCCAGGAAATTTCGAGATCGCGGGGCTTGACTCTGGACGAGGTTTGAATGAGAAAGAGCAAACCAAAATGCACCTGGCCGACGTTTGTCTTGTCATCATTGATATAGCCGAGTAATACCGGTTTTTCAAATGAGTCAAGCTCTACTTCTTCCTTAATTTCACGGAGCAGACTGGTTTGAATCGGATCCATTTTTTCATCATCCACCCTGTCGATGTGACCGCCTATTCCCCAGGACCATTTGCCGCGCAACCGGTTTTCGTGATAATTCTCATTCGCGGCGCGCTGGTAGGCGAATATCTTGTTTGTACTGTTGTGAGCAATCACAGCATAAGCAATTGGCTGCTTAAAGTTTGGATTATTTTCTGCATCGCCGCGTTTGATATAAAAATAATTATCGTGGATAACTTTCTGATAATCAAATTCAGACGCCAGCGAAAATCCCTGAAAATATTTTTCTGCGAACAGAGTAGGCCGGTCTACAACTAAAATTTCTTTTTCGAACTTTTCCATGGTCTACTCTGCTTTTATTTTCCTGTCCAGTTTCGCTTTCTGTTCTTCGAATCCCGGCTTGCCTAACAAAGCAAACATATTTTGTTTGTACGCCTCTACGCCAGGCTGATCGAACGGATTGACATCGATAAGCAATCCACTTACAGCTACGGCAAACTCGAAAAAATAATAAAGCTGTCCCAGTGAAAATTCATCCCGGCCGGGCATAGAAATCGTCATGTTGGGCAATCCACCGTCATAATGAGCGTACTTTGTACCCAGGTGAGCTTTTTCATTGACATCGGACAAGGATTGATCAGCCATAAAATTCAGTCTATCCGGGTCATTCTCGATCCGGGGAATGGTAACGTCAGCGTTTGTTTGATCAATATGTATAAACGTTTCAAAAAGCATTCGCTCACCCTCTTGCAGGTATTGTCCCAGCGAGTGCAAGTCCGTAGTCATATTTGCCGCCGTCGGATAAATGCCTTTGTTCTCCTTGCCCTCGCTTTCACCAAATAACTGTTTCCACCATTCACCAATGTATTGAAAAAAAGGCTCAAACGCAGACAGCACTTCAACATTTTTGCCTTGCTGATACAAAAGATAGCGGGCAGCGGCATAGGAAAGAGCAGGATTCTCAAGTACATTATCATTCTTTTCACACATTTCTCTCATCGACTGGGCGCCCTTTAGAAGAGCCTGCACATCCCCTCCGGCAGCGGCAATGGGCAAAAGCCCGGGATCTGAAAGCACCGAAAAACGGCCACCCACGTCTTTTGGGATTACGAATCTGCGATAGCCTTCCTTTTTAGCGAGATCATGTAAAATGCCTTTTTCCGGGTCAGTGGTTGCAATAATCCGTTTTTGCAATTCCGCATCTGAATACTTTTGGGATAATTCTTGACGGATCAGCCGGAAAGCCACGGCCGGTTCTGTAGTGCCGCCGGATTTTGAGATAACGTTCACATAAACATCTTTATCTTTAAGAAACGAAAACAGAGATGCGGCGTAATCCGAGCTGATATGATGACCGAAAAACAACACGTTTTGCTTTTGAAAAGAATCGGATAAAAAATCAATGGTAGCACGGGCGCCAAGGTAGCTGCCGCCAATACCAATGCTGA
>CAZSMC010000063.1:20655-24396 GCA_964607755.1 uncultured Cytophagia bacterium
GCTGTGTTTGCGATAGTCGTGATAGTGATGACGTGTTTTTTTCGAGGCATCGGATTCCCTGCTTTCAGAAGATGGTTCGGCAACGCTTTCTTTATACTGTTGGGCTTCCTCCCGGTTTTGTCGCTCCGCTTCCAGCACTTCCGATGATGTGACGATGCCCTTCTTGACAAGCAACCGGACAAGTGCGGCAGTGGAAATTTCGCTGGTAAAATCCATGTCAGGTAAAGCGCTGTGATAATTATCAGATTTCGAAAAATCAGTCGACATAAGTTCCCCTTTAGAAAAGCATTTTAGCAAGTAAAAGTCCTAATATCAGCCAAAAGGGAATTGAAATGAGAAGCGCCCAATTCAATCCCTGCATAAAAGGCAATCTATTTACATTTTTGCGACGGCTCAGGCTGCGGTTTATTTTCAATCCAAGTTCGTCAAAGTTTACCGGCTTGACCAGATAATCCTCAGCGCCAGCTTGCAAAGCCTCAACAGCCGTGTCCATGGACGGGTGACCCGTTAAAAAAATGAAGAGGCATTGACTGTCGAGGTCATTGATTTTCTTCATAAACTCGATTCCATTCATACCCGGCATGACAATATCAGACAGAACCAGATCAATGTCAGTTTTCTTAAAAATGTCCAGCGCTTCTTGACCGCTGTTCGCTTTAAAGGTGTTATAATTCCATGATTCAATGACACCTGCCAGAGAATCCAGCACATACCGGTCATCATCGACAATAAGAATATTAGCCATAAAGCCACCGTTTGAATGAGTCACTGGAATAACCTGTAACAGGTTATTCAAAACATTGAACTTTAAAATATAATCAATTGTTTGTCAAAATCAAGTAATTTTAGATGAAAATTTCACAATCGAAAGAATATATGCACGGGTTCATATTACTGTTTCCAAATATCAGATGCCTGATTCGGGATATAGCGCGTATCACTATCGTTTAAAAATAACTTGCGTAATTCTTCGCGACTGCCGTGGGAAATGTCATGCAAGGAACCCTGAATAAACATCATCTTGGTTAAATCGAGAGGTTTTGGCAGGACATCATACGTATCTTGCAAGGCACGGAACGAATTGGGAATGTTTTCAAGATCAGCAAACAAAAAAATATTTGTCTGAACGTTTTTAATAAAATCGGTATTTTCCTGGTTCAAAATAGTAAATATCTCCAAATCAATAAGCACAGTATCAAACTCTTCATATTGCATTTTAAGAATCGCCGAATCAGCCGATGTAGCGTGTTCCACAGAATGACCATTTGCAAATAGCACTTTTTTGCACACCTTGACATGGTCGATATCTTTATCAACTAATAAAATGTACATGATCTACTCCAATAATAAAACCTCTCCAAAACCCTTTGCCATATAAACATAACCAATATCGTGCCAAAAATCTGTTCGAAATTCTTTTCTGATAAATAATTTCAACAAAAATAGCAGCATTTCTTGACAAACGAAATATTTTGAACTACTTTTACACCATTTTAATATTTGTTTTTGTTGATCTTATTTTTATGTCATGCGAAAAGTGCTTTCTATTTTTACTAATCATGTTAATCCAAATCATAAATTAATAAAAAAAGACACGTGGAAAACAAAAATCATTGATGATGTGTAATTTTGGGGACAAACGTATACAAATTTTTTAAAAGATATACAAAATTGGCAATAAAAATGAATTGCAATTTTCATGTTTTTTTCCAATATTTGTCCTGTCATGTCAATGGAGGACAAAATGAATCGCACAGCTTCTCTCATTATTGCCATCGGACTCGTGCTTGCCGCTGTCATCTTTGGGCTCTTTTTCTATCATGCCAGAAATCAAAATCGTACGATCAGAGTCGTGGGCTATGCTACTGAAAGCTTTGAAGCGGACCTTGTCAAATGGAGTGTAGAGCTCTCTGAGCACGCGCGAGGTGAAGAGGTTAACCAGGCTTACCGGCGTTTGAACCAAAAAGTAAATATCTTTGAGCAGATGCTTAATGATCTCAACATTGGAATTGATGAAAAAAACATCCAGCCGGTAAATGTCATGCAGCAATACGGTCGCGATGGTCTTGTTGTCGGATATAATCTCACCCAGCGGATTTACATTATTTCCAAAGACTTGCAAAGTGTTTCTGACATTGCTGTAAATCCGACTGAATTTCTGGACAAAGGTCTGAGCTTTCACATGTCCAATCTGCAATATTTTTCCACTTTTCTGCCGGAGATTAAAAAGCAACTTTTAGCCAAGGCAACAAAAAATGCCCGTGAACGGGCAGAAGAAATTTCCGGTGCTGCAGGCCATACTATCCAAAAGCTCATCCGGGCAAATGCCGGTGTGTTTCAGATTACCGAACCATACTCTACAGAAGTGTCCGGTTACGGCATTCACAACACCAGTTCGCAACAAAAGAACATCAAAGTGACCGTTGCCGCCACATTTAGCATCGAATAAAAAAAAAGTCAGGCTCGCATCGAGTAAAACTCTGAGCAAAAGTTAAAATAACGCCAGGAAAATCATTAAAAAAGCGAGAGAAGTCATGATCGTAAAAATTGAAAAATATACCATTAATGATCTAATGGAGCGCAGTTTTTCGCGTTTCGAAAACCTTCCGGCACTTGCTTTTGTCGATGAAAAACCATTTACCTTTGGTGAAATCCGGCAAAAGGTTAATCAAACAGCTCTTTTGCTGTTAAAAAATTCTATTCAAAAAGGCGACCGCGTTGCCATTTTGGGTGATAACAGTCCAAACTGGGTGATATCCTACCTTGCCACAGTCTCTATCGGTGCCGTGGCTGTGCCCATTCTCACCGGGTTTCCGGATGCAGACACTCGTCACATTATCCGCGATTCCGGCTCTAGTGCCATTTTTATCACTGATAAACAACGTGACAAAGTTGAAGAAATGGGACAATCCTCTTTGCATACTCTTATTGCACTGGAGGATTTTTCTGTTACAAAACTGTCTAAAAGTCCGTTAAAAGAAGCTGAAAAGCACATCCAGTCGATTTTAAAAAAGCATGATAAAAATCCGGATGCAGCCAGGATTGTCAAGGAATACTATACGCCCCAGGAAGATGACCTCGCTGTAATCATCTACACTTCAGGCACAACCGGTCACTCCAAAGGTGTTATGCTGACACATAAAAACATCGCTTCCAACGTCGTTTACAGCATCGAACAATTTCCCATTGATGACAAGGATCGCTTTCTCTCTATATTGCCATTATCCCACACGTTCGAGTGCACTGGCGGCATGATGTGTCCGCTTGCTGCAGGATCGAGTATCTATTACATGGACGGGCTTCCCACTCCGCAAAAACTGCTTTCTGCCATGGAAAAAGTCAAACCAACCGCTGTGCTGACCGTTCCGTTGGTCATGGATAAAATTTACCGGAAAAGAGTAATTCCCCAGATTAAAAAGATTCCGGTTCTGGGATCACAGTACAATACGGCATTTGTCCGCAAACGTCTGAATAAAATTGCTGGTAAAAAACTCCTCAAGACCTTTGGAGGTGCGCTGCGGTTTTTCATGTTCGGTGGCGCAGCGCTCAATGAAGATGTGGAAACCTTTTTGCGGGACGCCGGCATCAGTTATTCTACCGGTTACGGCATGACCGAGACCTCACCCATTTTGACGATAAATCCTTTTGACAAAGTTAAGGTCGGTTCCTGCGGCCAGCCGATTCCCGGCATCGAGATGGATATCTATGAGCCACATCCGGATACGAAAATCGGGGAGATTA
>CAZSMC010000064.1:0-3551 GCA_964607755.1 uncultured Cytophagia bacterium
TCGGTGAGTTGCGAGCGAATCGACAGAATTTGATCATAATGACGCTGCCCGTTGTTGGCGGTGTTTTGCGAAATTTCAAAAAAATCATAATGCTGCCGGTCGTGCAGCAACTTGACCTGCTCCTCGGACTCGAAATTGGAATTGCGGCGCATATCGGCCAAATAGACGGGTTTGCCCGCCGTTTCGGCCACGCCGCGGATAAAGCGAGCCCAGTATTCTCCCCATTCCGGCGGCTCGCCGATTTCGTTGTTCATGCAGTATAACACATTCGGATAGTCGAGGGAAATGGACAGCAGCTTTTCGACAAATTTTTCCTGATACTGCCGGATCAGGGAAACATCCTTTAACGCCGGCACGGTATGGAAAAATAAATGACCGCTCGGCTTGTCGGATGAATAATAATCGATCTCGGTCGCCAGTCCCGATTCCTCGGCTGTATAGTTGATGTTCAGGGCGGGATTGAACGGGCAGCTCTCCCAGCCGACGTTATCCGGGCCGTATCCGAGAGGCGCTTCGGTTTTGAAATAATCCCAGGGATCCCAAATCTCGATTTGCACAATAATGTCACGTTCCACACATAAATCGAGCAGGTTTGTAAAGCGGCCCCAAAATTCATCATCCCACTGGTTTAGATCGTACAAGCCGTTTTCGAGCTGTTGAAAGGCCCAGGGGTTGCCGGGATTGCGGCTGCTCATGGTGTTGCGGATATAATTGCCGCTGCAGGCCGCCAGCGTATCCAGATGCGCCGCCAGTCCATTTGGATGATTGAACAGATTGTCCTCGCGCGAACCGCCCAGCAGCAGCACGGGGTCGCCTTTATACTGCCAGTAAAAGGGGGATTCGGTGTACGGTCGGATGCGCTCGATATCGTGAGTTGGCGTGGTGCAGCTTGCCCACAACAGGGCCAGCCCGGCAACAATGTATAGTCCAACATGATAAAATCGCTTGATGTCTGTAAACATTTCTCAATCTCCCATGTCTGTTCAGCGTAGGTACATCATTTTTTTTACGTCGATCCATTCGAGACCGTCTTTTTCAAAGGACGGCGTCGTCAGGCGGCACAGGTACATGCCGGTTGGAACGGGCTGCGCGTTCATGTTACGGCCATTCCACTGCACTTAATAGGCGCCGGCCGCGTGAAATGCATCTGCCAGGCGGGCGATCTTTTCGCCCCGGATATTGAAAATATCCAGCGTGACATGCACCGGCTGATGAACGTGGTAGTTGATGATGGTATTCGAGTTAAAAGGGTTTGGATAATTTTGATCGA
This sequence comes from uncultured Cytophagia bacterium, assembly GCA_964607755.1. Taxonomy (GTDB): domain Bacteria; phylum Zhuqueibacterota; class Zhuqueibacteria; order Residuimicrobiales; family Krinioviventaceae; genus CAZSMC01. Next base: position 1,271 of record CAZSMC010000064.1, read on the forward strand.
GGGTAAAAAATGCCGGAACAGTGACCGATGGTGTTTCCTTTTCAACATTGGAAACTCGCGCATCGACAAATTTAGACAGCAATTTAATGTACGTCGACTGGTAATAGATCGCCGGCTCGACGATTTCCCATGAATTATTGATGTTGTTTGAATCTCGATAGGCTTTTTGCGGCGGTTGATCTTTGATGCCGGCCGTACTGCCGCTGTAACCTTTATTAGGCCCGCCGGTGAGATAGCCCGGCGCCGGGCCGTATGTCGATGTCAGCGCGTTATCCCATGTGCTGCCCTTGAACCAGCCGTGATAGAGTTCATTGACGGCGTTTTCCGCACCATAACTGTACATATTGGAGAGCATCACCATGCCGAGCGGATTGACGCCGTGAAAATAGTGCAACATCGACGCCGCTTTCTCCTGATAAGAACTGTGATTCACCGGATCAAGATTAAAAGTGATCATGTCGTAATTGAGATTGCCGACATTTCCCTTGACAGAGTTGCTGCCCCAGTGATACTGCGCATCCGGCATCTGGGCGCGGTAAAGGTCGTTGGCATTCAGCCCGTAAAAATCCCTTTGTGATGTGGCGTTGCTGATTTTTTTATTGATAATATCCTGTTTTATCGAGGGTGTCGCATTGGCAAGCCGGGTGTAATATAACAAGGCGTCGCCGCGCGCCATGCGATAGGGACCCCACCAGTTCAGATTTTCCACTTTTTTGTATTCGGCTTTGACATAGTCATTGTAAATGGCATCATCGGTGAGCGCAAAAAGATAGACCGCGGCGGTGACCGCCATTTGCTCCTGATCCTTGATGCTGCGATCCGCATCACCGGCTTTGATTTCCTGCGGATCGCACTGATCACTTTTGGGATTGCCGTGATACCAGTCCCACGCCGCAATGGCCCGGCCGGTGAGGTCGTTCACATAATCGGCCAAGCCGGAAAGCTCCGACAGCACAATGGCGGCGTGCGCAAACATGCCGGCGGCGGCAATGGAGGAAGAAGAACATTTGATTTCGTAATAGCGCGGCGCCCGATCAGAGCTCGGCGGGCTGCCCAGATTATATGTTGTTGAGCCGTTTTTAATGTGCACGCCGCCGTCCTCTATGTCCTGCATGCGCTTTAGCCAATCAAGCTCGAACATAATCTCGTCAAGGATATCCGGAATGCCGTTGCCGGATTCCGGAATATTGAAATCATCCGTAAAAGCGTGTGGATTTTGGCTATAGGCATCCAGCAGTTGATGCACCACGACTTCGGCAAAAGTGACATACTTGTTGTAATCGCCGGCATCCAGCCAGCCGCCGTAGAGATTCTTTTCAAGCGCGGCATTGCTTTTATCGCGCACAAATCTGGCGTTATTATCCTGTTTGTCTCGATAAAACGATTCGCTGTCCGCCCAGCCGTCGCCGGCATATTGCGCCTCTTTGGCCATACTGCAACGGTTGTAAAAGAACATGCGGACAGCCGCCTTTAACACGTTAAAATAAACGCCGTCGCCGATATAAAAATTATAACTACCGATATTTTTTTCCACATCAAAGAGATAATACTGCCCTTCGTCAGTGACCTCGGAAAAATCAAACCACCACCCTTTGTCGCCGCTTTGCGCGTGAGTGCTGCCGCTTTTCCACACGGTCGGCGATCCGGAAAAGACGACAACGTCATTGTCAACTTGGCGAACCTGATATGTTGATCCCGGGACGAACTCGTCGGCCGCATTAAAACCGATGTGCGGGTCCGTTAGAACCGCGACTTTGACATCGCCCGGGCGATAACCAAATTGATCGATTCTGATATAGGGTGTCGTGTCCGATGGTGCTGAAAAAACAAGCTGGACGAAAAAGAGAAAAAAAATAATTACAGTTTTTCCCCTGATCAAGCAGATGATTGATTTTTTCATGCTTTATCCTTTTTCAACGGAGTCTGTCAAAGTTGGGCTATTGGTTTAATCGTTTTTGTTCCCACCGGATTAATGCGGTATTTTTAACACCTCTATTTTGCGGAATTCAACCGGCTGACTTTCGGCCTGCAAGGCAATGTACCCCTCGGACAGCGGCCGGCCGTCGTCCGCGCGTCTGAGATTGGTATAGGTCAATACCGTGTCGCCTTGCACCATGTGATGGACAATCGAATCCCCGTACACCGCCACTTCCAGTTGCACCCACTGATCAGCGGGATAGGTTTTCGAGTTTGAATTCATGTTCCGCTCCGGGGCTTTTGCACCATCAATATCAATAAAAGCGCCGATTTGACAGGCATTCGCCGTGACCGCCTCGCCCAA
>CAZSMC010000064.1:3651-15362 GCA_964607755.1 uncultured Cytophagia bacterium
CAATATCAATAAAAGCGCCGATTTGACAGGCATTCGCCGTGACCGCCTCGCCCAACAATTGACATTATCAGTAATTTTTTCATGTTTATGTATCCTGGTTTCATGAGGATTTGTATTTAATTCAAAGGTTTTACGCATCGAAAACCGTCGGACGGCCAGGCCGCATACGGATACGTCCAACCGCGTGTTGCTGACGTCACCAGGTCTTCATACCGGTTATCATGCGCCTTGTATGCTCCTCCGCGTAAAGCTTTTTCGATGCCAAATTCCGGGCCGGTGGGATTTTTGACGGTTTCTTCAGAATAGTGATAAAACCAATTGTTTGTCCACTCGAAAACATTTCCCAACATATCGTATAGACCCCATGGATTTGGTTTTTTTGTCGCAACCGGATGCGTGGTGTTGTCGCTGTTGCGGGCCCACCATAAATACTCGCCGTTTATGTCATCACCCCAAAAATAGGTGGTCTGTGTGCCTGCCCGGCAGGCATACTCCCATTGCGCTTCGGTGGGCAAACGGTAGCCGCTTTTCGAGGGATCGAATTTCAATCCATACAACATACGGCAGCGGCCTTGAACCTCCCGGTCGATTTCCACCCGGGTATAACTGTAAGCCGGTTCCAGGCCATCGCGTTCGCTGCGCGCGTTGCAAAAGAGCACCGTATCAAACCAGGTCACCTGCTCGACCGGCTTGAGCGGATCGTCGTTATGAAAAGCAGGATTTCTGCCCATTAAACGTTCAAACTCTTTTTGGGTCACTTCGGTTGCGTCCATGTAAAACCCGTCTAAAATGACGTTGTGCTCCGGCTTTTCATATTCTTGTTGCCCCTCTGCTCCCATGATAAATTCACCAGCGGGAATCAAAATTATTTTTGTATCGCCCGGCAAATGAATTTCAGAGTCTTGTGCCTGGACGGCTGAAAAACACAATATGAAAATAGCGTAAAACGTGAATGCGGTTCTTTCAAACTTTTTTGTGCTGTTCACAATTCTCTCCTTGTTTATTTTTAATTCCTGATGTTGGAAATGATCCTGATGCCCGGCAAGCTTGAGTACAGTCAGTAATGCGATCATGTTTTTCATGGCAGCGCTCTTCCGGGAGGGTCTGATTCCTTTAATGATAAGGATCAAATGCATGGATATTGAGCACGGCTCGACAGTGTGATAGCATGCATGTTGTGATTCTGATTGTGTCGTCAAGAGTTTCCGCAAGCTTTTTTTGCATGACACAACATATAAAATAAAATATTGTTTTGCCAGTTACAAGCCTTTTCTGTCAGGGCGGATGACGCATAGGATGAAAATTTACAATAACAGCAGCTTATGTTATGATTTATCCCAATGCGTCAACGTGTGATGGTGACCCTGAAAATGCAAACACATTATCGCTTCGACGGTTGGAATGCATACGTGTACTGGATCGAAATCTGCGAACCAAGTAACGAAACCACGATTCCTGTGGCAATCGAAAAGACAAGAATAACGGAAAAATGAAATCCATGATCGAGGAGCAGTCCAAACAATAACGGACTGGTTGCGGTGCCAAACACCATCAAGGTGGCAAACAGACTTCGAATGCCTCCCAACCAGGCGGTTTTTCCGTCAATAATGCGAGAAGAGCGGCTGTAAAAATCACAAGTCACCCACATTTCGATTTGCACAATAATGTCGCGGTCCTGTGTTTCTTTTAAAAATGTTTCGAACCGCCGCCAATAGTCCGGATTCCATTGTTCAAAATCATATTTTTGCGTTGCCGCATCCTGTTGAACCGGATAAGCATCATTGGCGTCCCGGCTCGACATGGTGCAGCGCACATAATTACCGCCATTGTCCGCCAGCCGATCCAGTTCTTTTTGCAAATCCGGCGACGTAAGCTGAAAGAGATTGTCATCGGACGTGCCGCCCAGTAAAAACACCGGTTTGTTATTATACTACCAGTAAGCGGGATTTTGATGAAACGGTTGAATGCGCCCGGGATTATCGGCCAGGGTGTCGCCGCTGCTGAGCAGAATGATGGCCAGCGCCGAGATAACGAGCCACTGATAATTTTTTTCTGTACTCATAATCGATTCCTCTTTATTTATTCATCACCACGACCGCCCAATGTCCCGCGCCGGGCGTTTTGAGCAGCAGCGTTTCACCGGTGACAACATAAATTGCAGTAACTACTATAAAAATGATCGCATACACTTGCGATGTGGTTTGCGGGGTGCCAAATGTCCACGGCAGCAACGTAGTGGCAAACTCGCCAATGCCCTGAAAGGCATAGGCGAGAAACCCGATGACGCTGCCCAAAGCATTGGACACGCCCAACACATACCACGGCATGCCCTCGTTTCCCCAAAAGTAAGAATCCAGGTTTTTTGCAGCGCGTTTGCGTATGTACAAACCAATAAAAATGGTGGGCAAGATGCAGGCAAAGATTATCAGAATATCAACGATATGGAATTTCATCATCGCCTCGTAATTGGGGATACATTATTCGGTGGAGTTATTTGAAGCAGTCAAGATTTGTAAAGATAGAAAAAGATAGAAGAAAAATTGAAAATTCAAAATAAATGAGGAGAAAAAGAAAATCTCGCGTTTTTAGCAATTGGTTTTTTATTAAAGCCGGCTTGTGGGCGATTAGCCGAGTGGGTTAGAGTGCAGAGCTCACATACCGGAGGTCACTGGCTCAATTCCAGCATCAACTACATTCATAAATTATTTAATTACAAACATAAAGCTCTTCTTTTTAGAAGGGCTTTTTTATTGTGAATTGGTCGAGGTGGCAATCTTTAAATATATCGTTTAGGTTATTGATGAGTTTGCGTTTGTACGCAGCCGAAAGGTGAGCATATCTCATGACCATTTCCTCTCTGAAATAATGCAGAATCATACAAGCCAGATTGAACATGGAGAGTATGAACTGATTGACTCCAAACTCACACGTTCCGGCTCAGAATCCTGTCTCAAACGTATTGCTATCTCACAGTAAAAGTCGATTCCACCCAATGCGGCGCGCCCAAATCGAGGCTGCGTTGCGACGGAATGGAACCGCCAATCAAGACTTTGTACTCGCCGTTCTCAATGATACGCTCACCATCATTATTGACGATCTGCATTAATTCAGGAGTGATTTCAAACGTCACCGTTTTGCTTTCACCGGGCCATAAGAAAACGCGCTGAAATCCTTTGAGGGCATACGTGGGCACCGGAACGGTGGCTTCCATGTCTTTGATGTACAATTCCACTACTTCTTCTGCGGCCACTTTGCCGATGTTGGTCACGGTGACTGTCGCATTTACGGTTTCGCTTATTTTCACATGTCTGGTATCGAGCAGCAAATCGCTGTACTCGAAGGTGGTATAGCTCAACCCAAAACCGAACGGCAAGAACGGCTCTTTGTCCGAGTAACGATAGGTGCGGCCTTGCATGTTGTAATCTTTGTATGGCGGCAGGTCTTTAATCGATTTTGGAAAAGTGATCGGCAACCGGCCGGACGGCACGGTGTCGCCAAAAATCACGTCGGCAATGGCGTTGCCTCCCTGCTGTCCCGGATACCAAACAAAGAGAACGGCGTCGGCCATGTCGTACACGTCCTGAAAGGCAATGGGGCAGCCGCCAAACATCACCACGACGAGTTTTTGCGCTTTGGAGCGGATGGTTTTGAAAAACTCGACCTGATTCGGCGGCAATTGGATATCCTCACGATCGCCTTTGTATGGCGAGGCAATGGATTCACCTTCCTCACCCTCGATGAGCTGAGAAATGCCAAGACAGGCGATGGTGACATCCGCGTCTTTGGCTTCGTCGGAGAACCAGTCAATCGGATTCTCATTCGGGCGATCCAACAGCGCACCCTGGCGGTACATGACTTTGGTTTGCGGACTGACTTTGCCGATCACACCTTCCACCACAGTGACCATGTTTTCGTGCAGTCCGTAATAATTTGCCAGCAGTCCCTGCATGTGGGTTGCCAGCGGGCCGGTCACATAGACCTTGTAGAGATCTTTAGCAACCGGTAGCGTTTTGTCTTTGTTTTTTAAGAGCACAATCGACTTTTGTGCCGTCTCGCGCGATAATTTGACATGCTCATCACAGGCAATCACATCTGTACCGATGGTGCTGAACGGCACCATGTCCGGCGGATCAAACAAGCCAAGACGAAAACGAGTCTGAATCAATTCTTTAAAATTGCGATCGACATTCTTTTCGGTCGTTAATCCCTGCTCCACAGCCTCAACTATGTACGGATAGGTGTTGCCACAGTTCAAATTACAGCCGTATTTCAACGCCAGGGCTGCGGCTTCAGGCGGCGTTTCGACAACATTGTGGCCCTGATAAAAATCGCCAATCGCGCCGCAGTCCGAGGTGAAATAACCCTCAAATCCCCATGTGCCGCGCAGAACTTCCTGCATCAAATAAGGATGCGCACAGCACGGATGGCCGTTGGTGCGGTTGTAGGCGCCCATCACGCCTTCTACTTTTGCTTCGGTGACCAGCGCTTCAAAGGCGGGCAAATAGGTGTCCCACATATCGCGCATGGAAACAACGGCATCAAACTCGTGGCGCAGGCCTTCCGGACCGCTATGCACAGCGTAATGTTTGGCGCAACCGGCGGCCAGCAAGTATGTGGGATGATCGCCTTGCAAGCCTTTCACAAAGGCAACGCCAATGCGACTGCTGAGGAACGGATCTTCGCCATAGGTCTCGTGTCCCCGACCCCAGCGCGGATCGCGAAAAATGTTGACATTTGGCGTCCAAAACGTCAGGCCCTGGTAAATTTCGCGAAAACCATGCGCCGAGCACACGTTAAATTTAGCGCGGCCTTCGAGTCCGATAGCGGAAGAGACGCGATGAATCAACTCGATATCCCATGTGGCCGCCATGCCAATGGCTTGCGGAAACACGGTGGCGCGACCGTTACGCGCCACACCGTGCAGACATTCGTTCCACCAGTTGTACTTGGGAATGTCAAGAGTCGCAATCGCCTCGGCGTTGTACACGAGCTGCGCTACTTTTTCTTCCAAGGTCAAACGCGACGTCAAATCGTCCACACGCTCCTGTGTAGGAAGGTTTGGGTTTTGAAAAGGGAAATCATAGGCCTGTGCCATGAGTACGGCTCCTCAAAAAAATCAAGAGAGATACATATTTTGTCACTAAATATTTTACATTAATTATCAGAGCCGGTTACGGCACACTGCTTGTCATGACCGGCCGCAACAGGCCCAATTTCCAGGGGATTTTACCGTACGGTTTCCCTTTTCTGTCTTTGAGCATTACAGCCTGAAAGATAAAAGGAGCATGCAAATCCGCCAGCATTTTTTCATCGTACCCTGCACGAATCAGTTCGCCATGGCTGATGGAATTGGCCCAGACGCCTTCAGTCATCTGAATGTTGGTGTAAGCAGCATAGGGCTTGCTCAAATCAGCAGCAATGGGCCGCCACTCACCGTCCAACGAGTCGGCAATAAAGGCTTTGTGATACCGTCTGTCTTCTGCGGCCTGGGCTTCGATAATATTGATGTACACATCATATTCCTTCAACCTGTAAATATGGCTGGCTTCAAAGATATCGCCTTTGTAAGATAAATAAAGCCGTCCCCAACCAAATGGGAATTCGTCATACGTTGTTTCCGCCCGCCACATTTTACCGTTATCGCAGGTGAAAAAGAGATGCACTTTTTCTTCATCGCCGATGACCCAAAAGTCCAGATAACCGCTATCGCTCGGACGAGGGATTTGCATCGGTGTCAACTCTGACCAGGAATTGGGATCGGAGATATCCGTGGTTGTTGCGAATGCGGCCTGATAGACGGGGTCCCATGACTCATTTTTTGCCTGACAAATCATGTACCATTTTTCCTGTGGTGAATAATAAAATACCTGCGGTGCGCAAAAATAGCCGTCATGGTTGGGCAGCACAACCGGTTTGGTTGCCCCGGCATTGCTGAAATCATCAAACGAGGTATAGACCATAGCATGCGTGCGTTCATGGCCTCGCAACGTACAATACAGATGCCAGCGGCCTTCATAATGGACGATGGACGGGTCCTTGATAGCAATCCATTCACTCTCACCAAAAGAGTCAGTTACGATGATAGGCTGACCCGTGGTCCAGGCAAACTCGACATCTTCAAGGTTATTTGGGGGTGTGTGAGAATGCTGATTCGGTGGTTTTGCCGGCATTTTGTTTGTCTCGCTTGTTTCAGAATCAGGATTTGAGTTAACGACATGCTTGGTGCACATTACCATTAAAATAGCAAAGAGCAAGAGAAAAATTGAATTCATTCTTACCATGATGTTCTCCCTTTTTTGTGTTGATGGTTTGTTATCAAAAAGTCACCTCTTTCAGGGACGTGAATTTACAAAGAATTAAACCAGCTTTGAACCAGCGCAACCAGTTCTACGGCTCGCTGAATGTTTCTTTTTTACTTTGGGCCATTGTGACTTGATTTTTTCTATCGCGTTGAAAATTTATGGATCGTTGTTGTCCGATATGACTCTCCCGGCCGCAATACCGTGCTCGGCCACTCGGGCTTGTTTGGCGAATCGGGAAAATGCTGCGTTTCCAGACAAAACGCAGCATGTTTGTGGTACGCTTGGCCATTTTTACCGATGACGCTACCGTCTAAAAAATTTCCGGAATAGAATTGCAGTCCCGGTTCTGTAGTCCATATTTCCATAACTCGGCCGCTGCTCGGCTCGTAGACTTCCGCTGCCGGGCCAAGTTCTCCGTATTTTTTATCGAGGACAAAATTGTGATCAAAGCCGCCGCCCAACTCGAGTTGGGGATGGTCGGCAAAAATATCCTGCCCGATAGGCTTGGCCGTGCAAAAATCGAACGGGGTGCCCGAGACATCCAGCATGTCGCCCGTCGGGATGAGTCCGGCATCGACCGGTGTCATTTGATCCGCATTGATTTTCAGAACATGATCCAGATGGTCACGTTTGAGACCCGTCAGGTTGTAATAATTATGATTAGTAAGATTGCAAAGCGTCGGCTTGTCCGTTATTGCTGTATATTCGATGATCATTTCATTATCGTTGGTCAGCGTGTAGACGACAGCGACGTCCAGTTGCCCCGGATAGCCCTCTTCGCCATCGGGACTGGAATAGGTGAGCTCGACGCCAACGCTGGTTTCCGTCTGCACCGGTTTCGCGTTCCAGACCACGCGATCCAGGCCATCCCAACCACCATGCAGGTGATGGCCTTTGCTGTTTTGCGGCAGTTCATACGTGATCCCATCCAACGTGAAAAGACCCTTGTTGATACGATTCCCGTAACGGCCAATGATGGCGTTAAAATGCGAGTTGGTTTGGGGCTCGAGATAACCTTTAAGATTGTCATGTCCCAAAAGGATATCCTCAAACCGGCCGTCGCGATCCGGTACTTTGAGATACGTGCAAGTGCCACCCCAGGTGAGGATGCCCAGGCTCAGTCCATTTGCATTGGTGAAATTATAAAGGTCGACTTGTTTGCCGTCATCGGTAACGCCGAATTTTGAAACTGTTACCGAACCGGATTCAGGAGACCCTTGGCAAGACATAAGCAGAAACAGCGCAACGGTAAAGGCAAGTAACAATAGGCAAGAATGTTTCATTAGTCGACTCCTGTTAAACGCTTGAAAATCTTTATCTCATTTTCATCAAACGGTGTTCCATCGGTTCTGAACAAATCGTGAAACCAAACTTCAGGTTCCGGGAATTTTTCGCCGGGTCTGACGACATTGCCGATGGCCCGTTGTTCGGCAACATCAATTTGATCGCCTTCCGGCGTGGAGCGGCTCGACCACGGCCAGATGGTGCCGGATTTGCCGGAGACAAATCCCCAGTTGACCGCGCCGACATTCATTTCCTTTAATACCGGTAAGCAGCCTTCAACCGTGCTGCTGCGTGTTCGGGCAAGCCACTCGCTCATGATCACAGGACGACCATCTTTTTTGTAATCAAGAATGATCTCTTTCATCTTGTCGGGTTCCTGATAGGAATGGATAGAATGGATATCGGAATTGAGCCGGTTGATTTTAATATTCCGTTCACCAATGCTGCCGGCCGTTGTCGATGTAACAGGCTGCGATGGATTAACCTCCCGAGCCCATACCCAGGAATCGTAAACCAATTGATTTGATGCCTCGCCAAAGATTAGCTTTTTGCCATTTCCGTCCGTCTTGTCAGGATGGGTTCCACGACCAGGTTCATTATAAAGCTCCCACATCAGTACACGCGGATCGTCTGCAAACCGGCGCATGGTTTCCTGCACATAGCCTTTGAGTCTGGCTTTTTCTTTCGCAGTTGCTTTGTCTTCGGCATAACGCGTTGCAACATCGCGCGTTGGACAATTCAGCCAACCGGAATTATGAAATTGTTTTACGGGAAGCGGCTGCACACCAAGCTTAGCTGTCGGGAAATGGCAATCATCAAAAAAGACAAACCATGGACGAATGCCGTGCTTTTGACAGATGGAAAGAAATTCATCCATGCGCGCATACAATCCCGATTTGTCATCTGCCCAAACCAAATCGTAGAGATAGACTCGCAAGGTATTCATATCGATGGATGCTGCTAATTCCAGCTCTTTATCTATCGTTTCCGGGTCCCAGCTTGACGCCTGCCACATCTCAATTTGATTAATGGCTGTAGCGGGATAATAATTGCAGCCGACAAGCCAGGGTTGTTCCTCGTACCAGGCATTTATTTTCTCCACCGACCATCGTCCGGGCACAGGTTCATTTATATCGATGGCTTTAGCACATACGATAATTGACAAAAGGGATAGACAACTCGTGATTTTGAATAATTTGCTCATAACAACTCCATGCCGAATTTTGTTTGTTTTTAAAAGTCGATATCACATTCCAGCTCGATCGCTGTTACCGACGCTGGGGGAAAATGCCAGGGCCGATCGACTTGAACGGTTTTTATTTGGACATCCAGCAAATTACGGCGATACCGGGTGATCTCTGCATCCGAGGGAACTGCAATCTCAAACGCAGTGGCCGACTTTAGGCGCAGGCTGCCAAGATCAAAGCCGGCCTGAACCGACTGTGTTCTTTTCAGATTGGCAACATGCAGAAACACACGATTCCCCGTTCGACTGGCAGTAACATCGAGACTGTCGGGATGTTGCTTGATTGATAAAAAGTGTTTGCCGATGTGATGGCGGTATAAGCTCATGACATGGGCCACCGGCATCAGAAAAGCATCACCGCGATAAAAGGGGGTTGGGATCATCACCGCATTCACCTGCCATCGATTACCACAAAAATCGGCAGCCGTGGCAATCTTTAACACATCACCATGACGCTGATGCAGGTTGAGCAGTCTTGCATACGACACACCCGTTGCCCACGATGACATGACATCACAACGGTCGCGATCAGGAATGCTGTAATGACATTCGGTGAGCGCAAGGCCGATATCATGTCCGGCAACCATCTGCTTGATTTCTATCAATTTCTTTTCATGCACCTTCACCGCATCCATCAGCACATCCCATGTCCTGTCCGGATCCTCCCGGTATTTAAGATTTCCCAGTACAGGATCTGATTGACGGTCCGGATTAAACATATGGTGAAAAGCGATGAACTTGATATGTCCGCCGGCCACCTCAATCATCCGCGGCGCCCAGTCATGATCCCCCCATGCGATCAATTCGATGCCGGGATCAGATTGCTTCATTGCGCGTGCGAATTCAACGGTCTTTCGTGCAGCTGTTTCCAAATCAAAACCATTTTTATCATAAGACGTTTCATTACCGAGTTGCCAGTAACGAATGTTATAAGGTGCAGTCGCACCATGGGCCACTCGCTCCGAATGACCGGGTTGATTGCAATAGGCAACCCATTCTGCTGCCTCTTTTGCATCGGCTGTACGCACACCGGTTCTGTCTCTCAGGAATCCTTCCCGGCCATCCGATTCAAAATTAACGCACATCAGCGGATCGGCCTTGACTTGACAACAAAAGTCGACAAATTCGGCTGTTCCAATCTGATTCGACTCGATGCCGCCCCACAGCAAATTGAGCATTGGTACGCGTTGCGATCTGGGGCCCACACCTTCACGCCAGCGATAATAATCAGCGAAAATACCTCCCCATCGCATCATGGTGGGGCCAAGCGCCTGCGTAGCCGCAATGACATCGGGCCGCCACCGACTCTTACCATGATCCCATGCAGCTTCAACGCTCCCGTCTGTCGCTCCCAGTGGTTCCATAAATTGCATGTACAGATAGGGAGACAGTTCATGCTTGGGTGTGGGATCAATAACAATGGCATTGCCACGGGTATCATTAGAGGCTCTAGATTGCAATGCTGTAAAAAGTGGAGCTGCCATGCCTGCCTTGATTAAATCCCGGCGTGTGATCTCGGAACGCATTTAATTGGATCCCTCCCTGTTAATTAGTTTTGACATTGATCTGTCCGATTCCCAATTTTCCCCGGATCTCTTTTTCGATCAGCTCAACGCCTTGAAAATGCAGCCACTCTACAGTTGAGAGACCATGATGCTGAATCCAGTCTTCTTCGGTAAGGTTTTCTTTGATAATAACCGCCGGAACACCCTCGGCCATAGTGCGATCAGGAATGATTTGATTCACTCGGGTCGACGAACCATTCGTTACGATACAGTCTTTGCCAATTCGGGTGTTATAATCCAGGCACGCATTGAGGCCGATTGAAGATCGATCGCCGATTTGTGCGCCGTGCATGGAAGCGCCGTGGTTGATCCAGCATTCGTTGCCGATAATGGATTTATCTGCTTCTCCGTTGATATTGCCGCCAAGCTTACCGCCGGGACGCCCGCCCTCCAGGCAGACATTGTCGTAGATGTGCGTGAAATCACCGATTTTGTGCGGCCCGCGAACGACAACATTGCAGCGAATAAGCGTGTGATGGCCGATCTCAATATCTCCCAAGAGAATGACGCCGGCGTCGATTTTTGTAAATGCACCGACCGTAATATTGCCTTCCATAATAACTGACGGGTGAATATCCGCATGTTCGTGAATGTAGAAATTATTTGCCACGTTTTACCTCCGTTTGTGTCTAACGTCATTAATATGATTAAAAATAATGTTTAACTTTACGTGTCTCTGCGCCTCGGCATAGTCGCGAGAGATTATTTATTCTTAAATCTAGCCTGTTCTCGCAAATTACTTATAAAAACTTTATCCCGTCTTTTTCGGATGTCCGCAGAATCTTTTTGCGACCAGTCATAAAAGCCCAGCCCCGATTTCATGCCGCACTCGCCTTTTTCCACTTTTTGATCAACAATGGGCATTGGCCCGGGAGTCGTATCAAGATCAGGATGCAGATAGCTTTCAACGGCTCGCACAAGATCAAGTCCTACAAAATCATTAAATTCCATTAATCCCAGATTCGCAAAGCGGGGGCCGAAACTGGAGCGGATGGCCTTGTCCACATCTTCAGCAGTGAGCACACCGGTCTGAATCATGGCCAAGGCTTCTCGATTCATCGCGTGCATGATGCGATTACAGATGAATCCGGGCAACTCTTTTTTCATGTGCACGGGTTCATTGCCAATGTCTTTGAGCAATGAAAGAGTAAAGTCCACTGCCTCGGGAGAGGTTTCGGGGCTGCCGCATACTTCGACAAGCGGCGCCAGATAGGCCGGATTCCAAAAATGCGCCACCAGCAGGTTGGACTTGTCCTTCATCTTTTGGTTCAGCAGGCTCGGCATAATAGCAGAGGTGTTTGATGCAAACACCGG
>CAZSMC010000064.1:15462-22278 GCA_964607755.1 uncultured Cytophagia bacterium
AATTGCACAACAATGGTAGGGCCAATGCTGCCTGTACCGAGAATTGTAACTTTTTTATTGTTCATATTTTCACCACATGTTAGTCCTGAAATTAAAAAGTGCACCGGGAAACGCAGAGATATGAAAACGTCTATTCACTCGGCGTTTCTCAGATAAAGAGTTTGATTGCGGTCAATTCAATATCGTGCGAATCTTTACTCACCCGAAGTGACCGCGCCATTCTCACCGGCAATTTTAATAAATTCATCATCAGCGATGGGCCGATGATGCGCCACGCCGGCACGCTGGCAGTCGATTAAAATTTTATCCATCTGATCGGCCGTAGCCGTCAATCCATAATCTTTGAGCTTTTTCTCAATGGCGCCAAGGTCGCTCCATTTGCCGATAACGAGTCGCGGCTTTAAACCGATATGTTCGGCCTGAAATCCAAAGGATAAACACAGCTTGTCAATCTTTTCAAAAGCACCAGCCATGCCCCATTGTTCAACACTGAATGCGCCCTTGCCGACAATTGGCTTAAAGTATCCGTTTTCAATGCCGGTGATGTCTTCAACCATGCGACTGAGCCAGGGCAGCATTTCTTGCCTTACACCGGACTCGGCGCCGTAAAGAATCTCGAGCGCCAGTGCAACTTCTTCAAGCGGCGCATTGCCAGCGCGATAGCCGACACCGTTCACACAGACATTTAATCCCACCGCACCGCCTTCATACGCTGCCAGGACATTTGCTGTCGCCAGGCCAAAATCGTTGTGGCAGTGCACATCAACTTCCAGGCCGCTCCACTCCCGCATCTTTTCAACCAGGAATCGAACGGCAGGAGGCCGCATGACCCCATAGCTATCCACCATGGTTACAGCGTTTGCTCCGGCATCACGCGCCATTTCTACGGCTTGCCTCACCATCGGTAACGGTGCGCGGGAACAATCGGGGATAAAAACATTGACATGACAGTCATTTTCTTTGGCTGTTCTTACCTGCTCGGCGGCTTGATCCAGTAGCTCTTGTCGTGATTTATTGAATTTAAGCGTTTCAAGATATTCATTAATCCAGTACCAGACCATAACGTGACGCACACCGGTTTCCAATGCTTTTTCAATGCGTCCCGGCCGCCAATCCACATACAGATCAAGAGGCAGGTTTCGACGCATAACGGCGCGAACACTCTCCAACCAACCGGGGGTAGAAAGAAATAATTCGGAGCGTTTGATACCAGCTGCCGCGATCGCTTCGATGATTTTTACCTTGTCATCAACGGTATATGCCAGATCCGCACACTCTTCCCCGTCCCTGACGGTGATATCATGCAATTCGACTTTATGCGCGGGTACAGCAATCTCGGCATCAAAGTTATGCGGACTGACAGACCAATAAGGCCCGTTCCAGGGAGCATAGTTTTCCTTTTTCATGATTTATTTATCTCCACATGTGTGCATTATTCATTTATATCGATTTGTAGGCTCGTTGAACTCGACAGTTAAATTCTTTCCGCTTGGATCAACGCCCTTTAACGTCAACTCTTCCGCAAAGTGGCATGCCACGGCATTGCCGCTTTTTAAAGGCTTCATTGGCGGTGTTTTTTGTGAACACACCGACTTTGCATAGCGACAACGTGGATGGAACGCGCATCCGGACGGCAGATGTGCAGTGTCCGGCACTGACCCGTGCAGCTTGATTCTTTCTTTCGATCCGCGCATGTTCGGATCGGCAATCGGAACGGCCGAGAGCAATGCTTCTGTATAGGGATGCCCCGGTTGTGCAAACAAAGAATGCGTATCTGTTAATTCGACGAGTTTGCCGGCGTACATGACGGCAACACGATCACAAATATACGCAACCACGCTCAAATCGTGTGCGATGAACAGATATGTAAGATCAAGATTCGCTTGTAGATCTTGCAGCAAATTCAATATCTGTGCGCGCACAGAAACATCCAGTGCGGATACCGCTTCATCAGCGACAATGAGTCTGGGATTCACGACCAGCGCTCGAGCGATACAAACACGCTGTCTCTCGCCGCCACTGAATGCGTGTGGATAGCGTCGTATGATTTCCGGTCGCAGTCCAACGCGTCGCAAAACATCCGTGACACGATCGTCAAGTTCAGATTTGTTGGTCAAGCCGGCCGCCTGGAGAGGCGCGCCGATGATATCGCCGATCGTCATGCGTGGATTCAGGGACGAATACGGGTCCTGGAAAATCAACCTTATCTGATGGCGATAGGGTAAAAGTTCCTTGCCTTCCAACGCAAATAAATCCACGGATTCTCCATCGGCATTACGGAATATAGCGCTGCCGGCAGTGGGATGATAGGCGCGAAGAAGACAACGACCGGTCGTCGATTTGCCGCAGCCGCTCTCGCCAACGAGCCCGAGCGTCTCACCCCTTCGGATATCAAAGCTGATATCATCAACAGCGCGCACATGTCCGACCGTCTTGCAAAACAGACCGCGTTTGATCGGAAAGTGTTTTTTTAATCCGCTGACATTGAGGATCAGATTATGCTTTTGCATTGCACTCCTTTTCCTCGTCATACAGCCAGCAACAGACGAATCGGTTCTTCTTTACGTTTTTTGTCGGCGGTATGCGCACATCACACAATCCGTCAATTTTTTTATCGCAGCGCGGATGAAAGACACAGCCGGCCGGTCTATGGTATGGATCGGGAACGGATCCAGTGATGGCGGACAATCGTTCGCGGACACCGGTGGTTAGTCGTGGAATAGAACTCATGAGCGCCCGGGTGTAGGGATGCAACGGCTCATTAAAAATCGCGTCAATATCGCCGGTTTCGACGGTCCAGCCGAGATACATCACGACTACTCGGTCGGCCATCTCTGCAACAACGCCAAGATCGTGCGTGATCATCATGATGCTGGTGTTCATCTGTTCCTGCAAATCCTGCATGAGATCGATAATCTGTGCCTGAGTGGTGACATCTAACGCTGTCGTCGGCTCATCAGCAATGATCAGTGCAGGGGAGCAACTAATCGCCCTGGCAATAACAACACGTTGCTGCATACCGCCGCTGAGCTGGAATGGATAATATTCGATACGCTCGTTGGGTTTCGGAATCCCGACCTTGTCGAGCATTTGCAGGGCATGATCAATCGACGCCTGTTTATCGAGTCCCAGGTGAAGTTGAATGAACTCCACCATCTGAGATTTAACGGTGTGAACAGGACTGAGGCTGGCAAGCGGTTCCTGAAAGATCATGCTGATCTCGCGGCCGCGAATTTTTCTGATTTCCTTTCCCCTTGGATTGAGGTCAGTCAGCTTTATATCATTTGGTTCGCTGTTTTCATTCCTGCGATGAAAGATGATCTCACCTTCTTCGATTCGTCCGGGTGCTTCCACAACGTTCAAGATGGATCGTCCGGTAACACTCTTGCCACAGCCGCTTTCACCGACGACACACAATGTCTCACCGCGGTAGATCACCACATCGACACCGTCAACTGCGCGCACCAGTCCTTCATCGAGGTGATAATAAGTTTTTAGGCCTCGAATTGTAAAAAGACGATCCTGTTCTGCTCTATTTGATTGAGATTGAGTCATTCTGCTCTACAATATTATTTATTATGACTGCCTTATAAATCCGAGCTATAGTTTTTATTACCTCGCGTAAAGATTAAAATTTTGATTTTCTTTGCGACTTGGGCTATTTTTAATAACTATTTTCAACTTTTATCTATAGGGATCCGCCGCATCCCGTATCCCGTCTCCCAAAAAGTTCATAGACAAGACTGCAACGACCACTGCAGCGCCGGGCAATAACAACCATGGAGCCAGGGCAACAGCGCGGAGATTTTGGGCTTCCTGCAACAAGACGCCCCAACTGATGGCTGGGTAGCGCAAGCCCAAACCAAGAAAACTCAATGCCGTCTCGCTGAGAATCATCGTCGGCACGGCCAATGTCAATGCAGCAATTATATAGCTGGCAGATGACGGTATGAGATAGCGGGTGATAATTCTGGCGTTGCTGCAGCCGTCGAGCTTTGCGGCAAGAACAAAATCTGCTTCTCGCACTGACATGATTTGTCCGCGTATGACACGAGCAATGGCTGTCCAGCCGATGAGCGATAAAATGATGGTAATGGCAAAGTATGTCTTTATAATCGGCCAGTCAGCCGGAAGAGCGGCACTAAGTCCCATCCACAACGGAATGGTCGGCATTGACCGCAGGAACTCGATCATCCGTTGAATAAAGACATCCGAGAAACCTCCGAAATAGCCCGAGATGCCGCCGAGGAGGATGCCAAGAATAAAGCTCAAAAACACGCCGACCAATCCAATAGACAACGAAATACGCGAGCCATAAACCACGCGCGAAAAAACATCGCGCCCGCGTTGATCGCCGCCAAATAAAAGAAGGCGCTCTTTTTCTGTTTTCAGCCCAAACAGGTGAATGTTGCAGTCGAATAATCCCCACATCTCATAGGAATGACCACGAGCAAAAAGGCGAATTGGGAAAATTTGAGAATGATTTTCCTCATAGATTATGCCCAGCGTCACAGGGTCGCGGCTGCGTTCCAAACCATAAATAAAGGGTTGAATATGAAATCGCCCTTTGCTGTCGATAAAATGAATTCGAGACGGTGGTCTAAGCACATCTTGAGTGTTATTGTTATTGGGATGATACGGTGCAATAAATTCGCAAAAAACAGCGCCGGTATATAAAAAGATAATGATGATACCGCCAACCATCGCCATTTTATGCTTGCGCAATTTCCACCATACCAGTTTCCATGGCGGTGCAGCATAAATATCTGCATCCCGCTGGACCGTGTTTTTGTGTAAGCCTCGGCGCCAAAATCCGAAAAAACGAAGCAGTTTTTGTATTCTTTTTTTCATTGATATCGAATCCTCGGGTCAATGAGCATCAGTAAGAGATCTGAAATCAGCGTACCGATCACGGTAAGTATACCAAGCATGAGCATAATGGCACCGGCCAGGTACATGTCCTGGCCGAGCAGGGCGCGTAACAGCAACGTCCCGGTTGTGGGCAAATTGAGGACAACAGAAATCAGCATTGAATTCGAGATAATTTGCGGCAGCGTCCATCCCAGGGTACTGATAAACGGATTGAGCGCAACACGTACCGGGTATTTGAGCAAAAGTTTTCGTTCGGATAGACCGTTTGCACGCGCAGCCATGACATAAGGTCTGCGCAGCTCATCAAGCAGGTTTGCCCGCATCACACGGATTAATCCGGCTGTGCCGCTGAAGGCCAACACCAACGCCGGGATCCAGATGTGCTTGAGCAAATCGACAAGTTTGGCAAAGCTCCACGGTGCATTTTGAAACTGCACTGAAAACAGACCAGTGACATTTTGCCCCAAATGACTGAGAGCAAACCACATAATGACCAGTCCGAGCAAAAAGCTCGGAATACCCAAGCCGATAAAACTAAAGGCCGTGGCCAAATAATCAAGCAACGAGTACTGCTTGACAGCCGAATAAATGCCCACCGGCAAAGCGATGAGCCAGATAATCGCGATGGACGTTATACCGATCGACAGTGTTAAGGCTAAGCGCTCCCAAATGAGTTCCTCGACAGGGCGGAGATGATACAGAGACATGCCAAACTGCCCCTTGAAAATGCCGGTGATCCATTTCAAATACTGCTGGTGGACCGGCTGGCCCAGTCCGTATTGATCACGTAATGATTCCAGCAAAGCCGTGTCAACGGAACCGCCTTGACTTTCGAGTTCAGCGACATAGGACGTCAGAAAATCTCCCGGGGGAAGCTGAATGATAACAAAGGAGACAATGGAGATGAGAACCAGTGTCGGAATCATCAGGAGCAGCCGTCGCCATAAAAAACTAGACATAGTATTCCTTCAACAAGGCACAAAATATTGTAGTTTTAATGGTGAAAGACATCGGTTTTACTCGATAATCAAATTGGAAAACTAGTTTGATTATTATTGAAAAATTTATTATCTTGGAATGAATATTTTAAATAAAATGAAACGTTTCAATGATTTCAAAATAACTATTTTTTTCAACATTGTCAATAAAAAAAGTATCAGAAAAAATTATGAAGAATGCAACCATCGCAGATGTAGCACGATTGGCCGGTTGTTCTGTTGGGACTGCATCGGCCGTAATCAACGGGCAAAAATCAGTGCGGCAAGCCACGCAGCAAAAGGTGCTCGCCGCCATAACTCAGCTTAACTATCGACCAACGACGAGCGCCAAGAGTCTAAAATCGGGTAAACTGAGTCGAAGTATCGGAATCGTCATCCGTGCGCTCATCAGTCCGATTTATTCTGAAATTGCTCTGGGCGCCAAAGAGTACGCCAGCGAAAAGGGCTACACGTTGTTTATTGTATCTTCGGAGCGCTGCCATGACCAGGAAAAGCAGGCTGTTGAAAATCTATTTGAAAAGGGTGTTCAGGGGGCAATTATTGCGCCAGTCATTACCGGCGAATCTGAAATTGACCATTTGTTTCATCTAAAAAATATGAATTTCCCATTTGTTCTACTCGAGGAGGTCAAAGGTATTCAGGCGAATGTTGTGAGCATTGACAGTTTTTCAGCCACTCGCCAAGTCGTGCAATATCTTGTGGAATCCGGATATGAGCGGATTATTTACTTTGCCGGACAGTCGCCATCCTCCCACACCTATGAACGTATTGAGGGATTTCGCCGGGGTATTGGAGAAAGTCCTCTTGTACTTGACGATTCCTTAATTGTTCCCGCGGGCGGTACTTTTAAGGAGGGATTGACCAAAGGTCTTGAGTATTTTCAGGATTTTGAAGGCGATTATCCCATGGCTGTTGTGTGCTACAATGATCTAGTCGCACTGGGATT
>CAZSMC010000064.1:22378-23898 GCA_964607755.1 uncultured Cytophagia bacterium
ATTCAATTCATTCCGGCACGCTCCACGACGTGCGATCCTCAGGCTTTTTGAAGTAAAACTGTTCTGCGCGTAATGTCCACAAAAACCAGGACGCGGCGCCGAATATCCATTCCTCGGAACCGTTCAGCACTTCATCACTAAAAACATTCTCCAACTTGTCACTAACGATGACTGGATAGGCCACTTCTCCCACGGTTCCAATGACAAACAAATGTTCCGCCGTCAAATCATGCACCCGAACACCGGCCTCTATGTATTTTCCCGAGTCGAATGGATACCGCTGCCACTCGACAAAGGCATCGTAGAGCTGCATCGCCTCCGGAGACGGCTTTACGCCCTTTTCACCGCCGGTCAGCAGCCAGGTTTTCCAGACATTGGCATAGGTCAAAACATCGGAGCCACCGACGCCAAGCTTGGAGCCATACCAGCCTTGCGTCCATTTGGCACGTTCCAGTTCCCGATTGACATGCCAGGCTGACACATCCTGTTCGTTGGTGTTGACCCTGGTTCTCAAATAGGTTTTTTCGCGCCCCTGCACTAGCACGTTTACACCCAAATTGCCCCAGTATTTTCCGACTAGCTCGCACACTTCTTTTTTGGGCCCTTCTTGCGGCGGATATTCCAGCATAAAGGTCAACACCTCGCCGTTCGGTTTATGATAAAATCCACCCTCGCCTTTTTGCAGACCAATGTCCCGCAGCAACGAATCCGCTTTCACAGGATCGTACTGTGCATATGTCTCAGCCCACTCATTTTGGAAAAAAGATGTCCTGGAATTGATGGTCGCTTGACGAGGAGTACCCGCGCCAAGATAAACGAGTTCATTAATCTCGTCGCGATCGATGGCAAGCGACATAGCGCGACGAAAACGGACATCCTGGAAAAGCGTTCGAAGATAGGCATCGGGATGGTGCTGATTAAAGGCAAGGCCGACATCCGCGCCTTCTTCCTGATAGGTTCGAACAACGTGATACTCGCCGATTCTTTCGTATTCTTTGAGCAAAGGATAATTGATCAGCTTGAGGTTTAATCCGGCAATGCTGATATCTCCGGAAATCGCTTTTAAATTGACGATCTCCATATCCTCGATATAATCGACCACCCAGCGGTCAATATACGGAAGTTGATTGCTTTCAGTATCGACTTCAAAATAATACGGATTGCGCTCCCATATCTGCTGCGTGGGCGTATCCTTTACAAGAATCCAGGGATTGAGCACCGGTACCCCTACTTTGGGCACACCGTAAGAGCGGTCAATGAGCGTGAAACGCTGCTGCCAACTGCTAAATCCTTCTGCTTCAGCATCCTTTTGTGCATCAGGATTATATTTCGGCAAATAATGGGAAACCGCGTGTTTGGGAAGCCATGCTCTAATGGGGGGCGACGTACCGTGGATCAATTGAAAGGAGGGCATTGGAAATGCAAAATTGAATCGAACGGCATAATTATCTATCTTTTCAATACCAAGGACGCCAAGTTGCCAATGACCAAATAACACCGGATTATAATCGGGATTGGAA
>CAZSMC010000065.1:0-15008 GCA_964607755.1 uncultured Cytophagia bacterium
TCAGCCTGGGCCGTAATTTCAACTTCCTCACCTTCAACCACTTTGTAAACAAGCTGAACATCTACTGTAACTGTTTTTCCCACCTGTACCCGCACCGGAACGGTTTCTTTTTCATAGCCGATATAAGTGACTACCAGTGTATACTCGCCTGGTGAAACTCGTGGAATGCGATATTGGCCTTCTAAATCCGTAGCAGCACCCATCGATGTACCTTGCAGTGTGACATTGGCGCCAGGAAGAGGAGAGTTCGTCGCTTTGTCTGTTACTGTTCCGGTAATCTGGCCAGTTGGCGCGCCATTAGCCAACGAGCAGATAAATGACATGATAATAAAACCAAGAAGGAAATGCCTGTACATAATAGTGACCTCCTTTTTAAAAATGAAATAATTTGTTTAGAGGCATCCTGGCCAATAAAAGTTGAGGACAAATAGAATGAGAATGTAATCGCGACCATTCACTTAATGTTTGTGAACCCGGATAAAAAAGAACCTCAAAGTAAATGTCATATTTATTCCAATTCTCGAACATATTTAATCACAACCTTAATTATTCTTAAATGTGCATAGCATGATAAGCATAAAAAGCAATTAAATACAAGTCAAGAACAGTTAACAACATGTCATTGACATTTTCAGTTGCCGGGTTGTGATTTTTAATACGCAATCTACATCATTCTCCATGACCACAATGCATATTTGTTAAAAATTGAGCCTATATTGAGAGTTTGTACATGTGAGATAAATAAAAAGTTCATCGAATTTTTTTAACAAGAAAATAAACAGATTGTCACATGTCCAGAGCAATTTATTATCCATGAGAGCGATGGGGAACCTTTTGCTTTTTTTTAAGTAGTCATTTAAAATCACCAAGCTGGTGATGGGAAAAGCCAAAATATTTATATTGAATTAAAGTGTTAGATATGTTACTTTTAGCAACTATTGAAACAAATAACAGCATTGGTTAAATCCCAAAAAAATTTGCATAAACGGGCCAAAAAATGCACTGGCTACAAGTTATTATACCCCGAGGATCGATTTTGCAATTAATCCCTTTTAGTTCGCTTTTGATGAAATTAAATGAATGTTCACAGTGACAACCGCTGTGTCCACAAAAAGTCCGGCAGTACCATTTTCATGAATACACAAAAGATTGAACAACATCTGCACCGCATCTGTCAAAGTGAAGAATTCCACCAGTCTGAATCTTATCAGGAACTGCTTCGCTATCTGGTTTCTTCATCCCTTGAGGGAAATGTCCCCAAAGAAGCAACCATTGCCGTCGATCTCTTTGGCAAGCACGCCGATTATAACCCGTCCGAAGACTCGACTGTCCGCACACATATATATGGCCTGCGCAAAAAGCTGGAAAAATATTACTTGACTCAGGGCCAGAACGATGATATCCGCTTTGTCATTCCAAAAGGTCATTATCAGGTTCTGTTTGAAAAAAACAAAAAGCCAAAATCAAAAATATCTCCCAAAGGCATCGCTTTATTTTTTGCCTTTCTAAGCTTGATTTCCATTTCTTATTTTGCTGCTTACAAGCTGCATCAATTCACAGAATCAAAAAATCAGCCGGTCAATAATAGCATACAGGAGGGCCCTCATCCTATTTTTAACAGCCTGGTGCATTCCAGCAACCCGTTATTGTTTGTCATCGGAGATTATTATATTTATGGTGGCGGACCCTCAGAGAGCGGCGGGTTGCGAAAAATCAGAGACGGTGGCATTAATTCGGACGAGGATTTTTATAATATGCTGACCGACCATCCGCACCTTGAAGATCAGTATCACACCATTTTCTGGCGTCATACAGCGAACGGTGTAGTGTTGGGTGCGCTCCGGCTTTTGAAATGGTTTTCAGTACGAACCGATTTTGAATTTAGGTGTGCATCGCAGCTTTCCCAGGATGATTTGGATTCGCACGATATTGTCTTCCTCGGACCGTTTAAAACGTTGCGAAAAATGGATATCTTTTTTCAAGATTCTCATTTCAGCTATCAGCATTATCCGCACAAGATTTTCACGATAAACAGTCAAAATGATACAACCGACTACAATGCTGTGAAATACTCAAAAGAGTATTATTATAGAAAAGATTTTGCTGTTATCTCTAAAAGACGAACGAAAAATAATCATATTGTGCTCGTTATTGCCTCTTTTTCCTCCGCGAGCACAGAATTATTGATGCAGGAATTATTTTCCCCGGGTTTTTTGAACCGGATTCGATTAGAGCTTTTAAAAGGCCGTTCTTTTCCGCGAGAATTTGAAATGCTGTTTGAAATTAATTTTGTGGAGGAAAAATCCTTTTTAGAGCCTGTTGCATTACACGAGCCGGAATAAAATCATTTAACTTTTTTGTAAATATATACTATTTTAACCGCTGAGCACACCAAGAAGCGCTGAGGAATGATAAATTTTTTCGATTAAAATTCAATCTTGGTTGCAATTGATTAAAAGAAATATGAACACTGATATAACGGATTGAATAGATTACCACGGATTTACTGTTTACGTGTTTTAATGAATTCCATGTAATATTTGAATCGAATTTTTAGTTCATCCAAATTATGCATTAGCAAAATTATGGCTTGCGTCTTTTCCGCCTCTTCGGTTTTTAAGTGCATTTTTAAAGAAAGCTTTTTTTAACAGTTGTTCCGAAATAGTCAATTATGAATAATATAGATAAACATAAAGTTGAAAAACTGCTTGAACGCATTTTGCGCAGCAGAGAGTTTGCCTCGTCGACTACGTACCAAAAACTGTTACGCTACCTTGTCGAAAAGTCGCAACAAGGGAACACAGCCAGCGAATCGACTATCGCTATAGATTTTTTTCATAAAAAAGGCGATTTTAATCCTGCAGAAGATTCCACGGTTCGTTCGCATTTACATGTATTGCGAAAAAAATTACATGCCTATTATCTCACAGAAGGCAGGCACGAGAAAATAAAAATTATTATCCCCCGTGGGCGTTATGAAATTCGCTTCCATCAGGCTGAAAATAAAATAACAGAGAACGCCTATAAACGAGCCACCTTTATTCTCTCAGTTTTGCTATTTCTGGCGCTGGCCGGACTTGGTCTCGTTTTAATGTCATCCGGCGATCGTTCTTCAAAAACAGTAACCGCCAGCTCTGGCGATCCTTTAAAACTGTGGTCAGATTTTGTCAACAGTCCCCTGCCGGTTTTGATTGTTGTAGGTGATTATTATTTCTTTGACGGCGGTGACACCTATTACGGCAGCTCCATCAAAACGCGTTACGGCTCTATAAATTCAGATAAAGACCTTGAACGATTTCTAAAACAGTTTCCGGATTTTGATTATGAACCGGCAGCGTATCGTTATACAGCCAATCAAGTCATTTCAGGGCTGTCAGTTCTGTTGGAAACGGCGCATCAACATAATAAAAAAGTAAACATCACCTTTTCGTCACAGATGGATTCCAGTCTGATTGCCGGACACAATGTCATTTTTATTGGCCCATCAAAAACGCTGGGGCATATGGAACATTATCTTCATAAACTCAATATCGATTTTCAGCACTATCCGCACCGAGTCTATGCTGAAAAAAGTCAAAGGTATAGCTCATATGAACGAGTTCAAATTCCGGGCAAATATTCTTATCGTACCGGATATTCACTTGTAACCAAACAACCGGGCGAACATGACAATCTCATCATGATCATTGCGGCTTTTTCGCCCGGCAGTGTACTCAGCACCATCAATTATATTCACTCTGCTCATTTTGCCGACCTGAAATCGACGATCTTGAACAAAAAGCAGCTTCCGCATCACTTTGCCCTGCTGTTCGAGATTACTCATATCGACGATAATGACTTTATCACCTGTAAAAAACTCTTTGACGTTCCTTCGAGTGTTTCAACAGAGTAGTTGCACGTGGATGGACCACACAAGTTGAATGACTGTATGTCCGGTCAATATTAATCATATAAAGGATACCGATCATTAAACCATCCTGCTAATTGAAAAACCTTGACATTCAGTTCATGATGTATTACGTTATCTAAGCCAAGAGGTATGAAAATGATTACAATCAGACTTGATCCAAAAGTAGAAGAGTGATGAAATCACAGCGAAAAATCTTGATTGATTCCGGGCCCTTGATTGCTTTATTTGACGCTTCTGATAAATATCACAAGGATGTGATCAGTTACATTAAAAACAACAACTGCCCATTAATCATTACGGTTGCATCTATTCAATAATTGATGTAAAAGGGCAATGCGGTGAGGAGAACAAATATGTCTTTTGCATCCATCCACATAAAACTTCCCATTTCTGTCAAAAAAAAGAAAAAATGGTTCCTCGCTTCCTGCGAAGTTCTGGACGTACATGCTCAGGGCGAGACCAAACAACAAGCGATCGATAACCTAAAGGATAGTTTGGAACTATTTTTAACATCTTGTTTTGAACGCGGCACTTTGGATAAAGTGCTAAAAGATTGCGGATTCTCAATAAAAGAAAAAGCTTCAATAACCGACAAGAATTATCTCGACATCCCCTTAAATTTAACGACAGATAATAAAAGTGTCGAAAAATGCCACGCATAACACCGGTTCATTATAGAACACTCGAATGCATCTTTATTAAAGAAGGATTTGTTTTTAAACGACAAAAAGGGGATCATAAAATGTATGAAAAAGAAGGTATAGCTCGCCCTATAGTCATACCTGCTTATAAGGAAATTGATAAAGACATTATAATGAGTTTAATGAGAACAGCGCAGATGAGTAGAGAAAGGTATTTTGAGCTCCTGGAACAATGTAAATAAGAAAAAAAAGTAACAACCTGCCAACCCATACGGGTGATATATTTTCCGCCAGTTTCCAAAAGTATGCGGTAGGAAAACAAATCATCGAGATTTTCCAAAACCGCACGCTTTTTCCTTGATTAGAACCTTTCTAGTCATTAAAATATGATGTTCAATCAAGTCCACCAAAGCCAAATCGTATTTGAATGAATTCACCGTCTAAAACGATCAAAAGAGAAAGGATAGTTATGAAAACCACCGGATATTTAATCGTATTATTCTGTTTTCTAATAACGGTCCAGGTTTCTGCCCAACAAAAAATTATTTTTGATGCGGACATGAACGGCGATGTCGATGATGTCGGCGCGCTGGCAACATTGCACGCACTGGCGGACCGGGGTGAAGCCGAGATCCTGGCTTGTTTTACCTCCCATCCCAGCCCTGCAGTGTGTCGCTGCATGGATGCCATCAACACGTGGTATCGCCGGCCGGATCTACCCATCGGCGCACTTCGGGGCAATGGCAGCAGTGGTCAATATGCAGGTAAAATTGCCAACGAATTTCCAAATGATATCGTTCGGGACGAGACTCCAGAACCGGTGGAACTTTACCGTCAAACTCTGGCAGCGCAACCGGACAGTTCGGTAACCATCGTGACCGTTGGCTTTTTGCCCAATATCGCGGCTTTGCTGAAATCAGCGTCTGATGAATACAGCGATTTAGATGGTGTCGAGTTGGTTCAGCAAAAAGTCAAGGAATGGGTGTGCATGGGTGGGGTATTCCCCGAGGGAACGGAATATAATCTGACCAACATGTACGCCGAAGATGCGGTTTATGCCGTTCGTAACTGGCCGTCGAAATTAATTTTTACCGGCTGGGAAATTGGCAAGGAAATCATAACCGGGCAGTATGTTCAAAAAGATTTTCCCAACAGTCCGGTGAAAAAAGCCTACCAGGAATATTATTGCAGTTGGGCGTTTGACGGCAATCCATACGTGGCTTATGAGCACGGACATTATTCGTGGGATAAAACCGCTGTTCTTATGGCTGTTCGGGGTGTATCGCCATATTGGGACGTTGTCGATGAGGGATATTGTCACATGAACGAAGACGCAACAAATGAGTGGCGCACCGACCAGGATAAAAATCATCAATATGTGGTTCCGTTGATGCCAAATGAAGAAATTGCTGACGAAATTAACGAGCTCATGAATCAGTCACCGGTCGGCGCGCATTTTACCATGAACACCCGCTCAGGCTGGCTGCCGTTTACATTGCAGGTTGATGCGTCGTTGTCCAATCCGGGTTTCGGCAATTCAGTTTTGGAGTATCAATGGGATTTTGGCGACGGCAGCACCGGCAGCGGTGAAGCAACAAGCCACGAGTATCAATCGGCAGGGTGTTATCCGATTGAACTGAAAATCACTACTGACAAATACAAATCATTTATAAAACACGACAGCGTACTGGTCAGTGATCCTGTTTTTGCGCCGCATCCTGTATTTGGCCATGCAGGCTCTTATCACCGGATGAATAAAAATTTGTGGTCGACTCACGAACACCTGGGAGATATGCGCTATTATTTGAATAACCATGAGCGTAACTCGGCGCGGGAATTTGACGGATTCAGTTTTTTTCGCGACAGCCTGTACTCGACATTCACATTTCAATCGGATATCTGCATCGGTGAAGATTTGGACGAAAACAGATCTGCCGATTTCAAGCTCGTTTTTGGTTTTCAGGATTCTGTCAATTATAATGTCATCCATTTCAGAAACAGATCATCTTTTGTGATGACTTTTAAAGAAGGTCATCGTGACCGGGTCGGACGACTGGATGCTGATGGTATCCCGGATGAAAACTTTCATTCGATATGGCTAACCAATGATGGTGAAAACTTTTC
Source organism: uncultured Cytophagia bacterium (assembly GCA_964607755.1). Taxonomy (GTDB): domain Bacteria; phylum Zhuqueibacterota; class Zhuqueibacteria; order Residuimicrobiales; family Krinioviventaceae; genus CAZSMC01. The sequence continues at coordinate 6,676 of CAZSMC010000065.1, forward strand.
TGTCTATCGTGACGGTCAGAAGATTTTTACCAGTCAGGATGAAAACGTTTTACGAGCAGGTGAGATCGGATTCGGTTCTGACAAGAGTGCCGTTTATTTCGATAATATTCATATTGATGCAAAAGTGACGGGTGTGGACTCTGAAACTCATCTCCCTGTAAAATATTCAATGCAGCAAAACTATCCGAATCCGTTTAATCCGGAAACCACGCTGACCTATTCTCTATCCTCCGCGGCACATATTTCTTTGTACATTTACGACGTTAAAGGCCGGCTCGTACGAACGCTGGAAAAGGGACACCGTTCTGCAGGAGAGCATAGAATTATATGGCGAGGACTGGATGACAGCGGTCGACGTGTCAGCAGCGGCATTTATTTTGCTCGACTGGTGTCTGAGGATTCCCGTCGTGTCATTCGTATGAATCTGTTGCGTTAATCATCAGATTATAGACCGGTTCTCGGTTTTTATGAAATTAGAACCGGGTTTTCAAATAATTTATAATCAGATATTTAATTACAGGAGCCAAAGATGAAATGGATAATGTTCTTGCTGGCAATGTCAATGTGTTTATTCGTTTCTTTCGAAAGGGGGTGGACCATCGATACGGTTAACGGCCTTTTTTACCTTGACGGTTCGCCGGTCTCGATTCACATAAAAGACGGATTCATTACGCAGATTTCACGGCTCGATGAGGCTGAAAAAGATCAACTCAAAACCATTGTCGCGCCAGGTTTTATCGACATTCAAATTAACGGCTACGCTGGCGTCGATTTCAGCGGCCCGGATTTGTCTGTCGATGATGTGCGCCGTGCGACAAAAGCGCTGTGGAAAGAAGGCGTGACAAGTTATTTCCCCACCGTTATTACCCAACCGCACGAACGGCTTTTACGAAATTTTAACGTTTTGGCCGAGGCGAGCAAACAGGATGACATCGGCCGGTCGATCCCCGGCTTTCATTTAGAAGGCCCGTACATTTCCCCAAAGGACGGATTTCGCGGTGCCCATCTTGAAAAATTTGTCCGTCCGCCGGATTGGAAAGAACTCAGCGAATACGTCCGGGCGGCGGAGGGAAAGATCAAACTCTTTACTATCGCGCCCGAAGTGGACGGCGCTTTTGACATGATCCGGCATGCTGTCAGTAATGGTATGGTCGTGGCGATTGGTCACACAGGTGCGGATGCGGAACAGATCATGCGAGCGGCCGATGCTGGTGCCACGATTTCCACGCATCTCGGCAACGGCTGCGCCAATATGATTCACCGGCATCACAATCCTTTATGGCCGCAGCTCGCAGATGACCGTCTTTCCCCAACACTCATCGTCGACGGTCATCATTTAACCCGGGAGGAAGTGCGAACGTTTTTTAAAGTAAAAGGCGCGCAAAACGTCATGCTCATTTCCGATGCCCTGGACCTCGCTGGTATGCCGCCGGGCGAGTACATGACTGGCGGGAAAAAAGTCGTCATGACTCCGGACGGCATGATAAAATACCCGGAAGAAAACGTACTTGCCGGGGCTTCTCTGACCATCCACCGCGGCGTGCATAATGTCATGTTATTTACTGACTGTTCGCTGGCAGATGCCGTGCACATGGCATCACGCAACCAGGCCGTACACTTTGACCTTGAAGACCGTGGTGAACTGCTGCCCGGAAAACGCGCAGATATGGTTCTGTTCACCAGGAACAATAACAGCATTGTGGTAGAAAAAACGATTATTGCAGGTGAGGTTGTTTACGAAAATCAAACAGATAATTAGGGCGCCCGTTTAAACCGCGAAGAGACTATGTTAATCAAAATCTATACTTTCAAAATTTCGATGTGTTGCAGGGTTCATAATTTAACGCAAGGCCACAAATAATCGTCGATAAAAAGATGAAACCATCAGTGTGCATCCGTGCAAATCCGTGGCTCAAAAAAATAAAAAAGGCAAGAAATGATAAAGGACAAAATCGGTAAAAAGTTTGCAAAATTTTTAGCTGCAGTTGGTCCGGGACTTTTTCTCATTGGTTACAACATCGGCACCGGCAGTGTCACCACCATGGCGAAATCCGGTGCCCAATACGGCATGACGCTTTTCTGGGCATTGGTGCTGTCGTGTATCTTTACGTATATTTTAATGGTCGCTTACGGGCAGATGACTCTTGCCAGCGGTCACACCGCGCTTTACAACATCAAAACCCGGTGGAAATACGGAAAGGGGTTAGCCATTTACATCATGATTGCGCTGATCATCGGTGAATTGTTAGCGCTCATGGGCGTGATGGGCATTGTTGCTGATCTATTGCAGGAAGGCTTTCGACTTTTGGATGTACCTGTCAGCACATTCTGGATTATCCTTGTTCTGGTCACAGCACTCTATATTATACTTTGGTTCGGTCGGTATCAAATCTTTGAAAAGATTCTGACTGTTTTTGTCATTCTTATGGGGCTCTGTTTCATCGTTGTCTTTTTTATGGTGAAACCGAGTTTGAGTGTTATCGTCAAAGGACTCGTGCCCAGTGTGCCGAATGAACCGGGCGCTTTTGCTCTGGTTGCAGCCATGGCCGGCACCACGTGTTCTGCTGCTGTTTTTGTCATCCGCAGCACCGTGGTTGCGGAAAAGGGGTGGGGTGTTGAGAATTTAAACACCGAGAAAAAAGACGCCTTTGTCTCCGCTACCATGATGCTATTTCTCAGCGGCATTATCATGGCTGTTTCTGCCGGCACACTTTACGTTCTCGGGCTCCGGCTCGACGATACCGTTGAGATGATCCAACTGTTTCAACCATTAGGCGGCCAGCTTGCCGCGTTTATTCTTATTATGGGAATCTCGGCCGCCGGTTTATCCACAATTTTTCCCATCATTCTCATCGCACCCTGGCTGATATCTGATTATACCGGTAGGTCGCGAAATATCCGCTCGCCGCTTTACCGGATACTCGGCTTTGTCGGTATTCTGTTTTGTTTTGGATTGCAGGTTCTACAGCAACGCCCGCCGTCAATGATGGTGGTTTCACAGGCTTTTCAGGCGTGTATTTTACCGGCAGTGGCTATTCCGGTTTTCTTTTTGATCAACAACAATGATTTTATGAAAGGACATCAAGCGGATGTCAAGATGAACATCGGATTAATGGCAGTTGTGTTATTTGCATTGTTGACAACCTATTTCGCCATCAAAGATTTGATCGATTATCTCATATAAAGACAAGAACACGAATTGAAAAGGAGCAGAATATGTCAAGATCATTCACAATCGACAAGCTCAAGGTGCACGTTTACGAATCCAAAAAAGCAATGGGACAAGTGGCAGCAACCTTTACAGCAGCAACAATCAGAAATGCGATAGACCGGAACGGTTCAGCAGCCATTATTCTTGCCACCGGCGCGTCGCAATTTGAGTTTTTGGACTCGTTGAAAACCAGTGATCTTGACTGGTCCCGCATCACTGTTTTCCATCTGGATGAGTATAAAGACATGTCGATTGACCATCCCGCCAGTTTTCGCAAATATCTCAAAGAACGCATTCTTGATGAGGTCAAACCGGCGCAGACGTTTTTTCTTCAGGGAGACGCAAAGGACGTTGATGCCGAAGTGTCGCGATATGAAGAACTTTTGAAACAATATGAAATTGACATCGCCTGTATCGGCATTGGCGAGAACGGTCACATTGCTTTCAACGATCCTCCGGTTGCTGATTTCAATGATCCCAAATTGGTCAAACTCGTGGAGCTTGACCCAGCCTGCCGGCGCCAGCAACTGGGCGAAGGCTGGTTCAGCACTCTCGACGATGTGCCCACCCACGCCTTGAGTCTGACCATTCCGGCTATTATGCAGAGCAAAACCATCTCGTGTGTCGTTCCTGATAAGAGAAAAGCACAAGCCCTGCATGATGCGTTGTACGGTCCGGTTTCTATCGATTGTCCGGCAAGCATTCTACGCACGCACAAAAACGCGGTGTTGTGGCTGGATGAGAGTGCGGGAAAACTAGTTTAAACTCATGGATGCGTTGAATTTTTTTTCTTTTTCCTTGCCTTTAAAATTTAGTTTATTTATAATACAGTAAATTACATTTCGATACAGAACAACTCCTACCCGGACAGTATGTTTTATTTTTGCAATTGATCTCGATTAAAAGTTGATTTAAGATAGAATTTATTCTAATTTTTAAATAACTAATTAGAGAACATAAATATACATCAAATAATCAACGTAAAGGGTCAAGATGCAGGTATGGCGCACTCTTTATTTTAAAAGGGAATAATTCAATTCAGGGGTTCACAGGATGACCATCTCGACGGTAGAGGGAAAAAGCCAAAGTAACAGTAACATTCTATTTAATGAAACTGAACTTTATAAAGATTATTCGGAACGGATCTATGTCTATGTCAGGAAAAATCTATGGGATTCAGATAAAGTTCTGGATATAGTCCAGGATATTTTCATAGCTTTGATATCAAATCTGCGTAACGGCAAATTAAAAGACAAGAAAAAAATTCAAGCTTATATCTATGGAATCGCCAGAAATATAATTCACAAAGCGAATCACCAAAAAACCACAGAACCGAAAGAAATCCAAAATGTAGATCGATATGAACACTACAAGTCGGACAGCACTTTATCCATTCAAGAAAAGCTCGAAAAAGATGAATATATTAATATTTTAAAAGAGTGTATCAGTAAACTCAGTTCTCTCGACAATAATATCATACTACATTGCTTTTTTGAAAACAAGAATCATAAAGAAATAGCTCAAAAGTACAAACTTTCCCCAAATTATATTGGGGTGAGAAAATTTCGAGCTATAAAAGCATTAAAAGATTGTCTTTTAAAAAATAATTTTTTTATGTAATAAAATAACAACAAAAGTTACTATATATATAGTTGTATGACCATAATGGAAATAGATAAAATGAAGTGCCCAACACGACAAAAAAATAATTATATTGAAAAATACATTTTAGATGAATTATCTAAATCGCAGAAAAAACGTTTCGAAAAGCACCTATTTCAATGCCCGGAATGTGCTCATGAAGCTGGCATTATACAAGAACTAGCTTTATCATTAAAGTTAGCTGGACAGGTTGGTTTGATAAAGGAAAGGGCGATCCCAACATGGGAGATAGCTAACGCACAATCTGAAATAAAAAGTTTACAAAGCTCGCTTGTAAACAAAGTGATAAATTTACTCAATTCTTCATTCGTTTCATTCATTAATAACATTAGAAATAATCTCGAGTCTGGTCTTCACACAACCATTATTATATTCACTAACGATACAACTATTGAATACCATATTTCAAGTTGCAATAGATTAGACAACCAAACACTGGCTGTTATTTTAACTGAATTGTTTCATTCCGATGAACCAATGGAGTTTATATTCTCATAAAATTTCACCTTATAATTCTAAATTTTACCTTAAACAATTAAAGGAGGTTCACATGTCTGTTGAACTGGTTGTATTACTCGCATTACTTGTTGCAGTAATCGTATTTGGCGTAACATTTCTTGTCGTAAGGCGCCCAAAAGATAGAGTTGTTGTCAGAGAAGTTCCTCGAGAGCGCCAGGCTGGTACAACCATCGAAGAGCCAGAACCTGAAAAACCCAAGACTCGGCGAATTGTCCAGTTGATTGTAACAGATCCACAAGGTGGTGAAAAAAATTATCAAATCGAAAGCGATGTGTTTAACATTGGGCGAGAAGATGACAATGATCTCATACTGGATCAGAATGATCGCACGACAAGCAGGTACCATGCCAGAATTCGCAAAGAAGGCAAAGGTGAAGATGTAAAATATATCCTCGCTGATTTGGATTCTAAAATTGGCACTCTGGTGAATGGAAAAAAGATTGAAGAAAAACAGAAATTGAATGATGGCGACAAAATCGTTATTGGAAAAACTCAGATGAGTTTTGTTTGTCGTGATTTTCAAGTGCTTTAAATCTTTTTAGCAATTCATTAATGCATTGCGGTGCAATACTTGACCGCAATGCATTAATTTAATAATTGAGGAACACTATGGTAATTAAAGTAGATGGTGCGACAGATATCGGAAAACAACGCGATACTAATGAAGATGCTTATGGGATCGTCAATCTCAGCAATAAAATTCATATCTCAAATAAATGTATGATAGTCGCAGATGGGGTAGGCGGTCATAATGGAGGTGAAATCGCGAGTAAAAAAGCGGTAGAACTATATAAAGAATTTATGCAATCCTATGATTATGGGGACAACAACCTAGAAAAATATTTAAAAGATATAATATTACAAATAAACTCAACTATTTATAATTTAAAAATGCAACGATTCCAGCAAAAGAATTTATGTACCACTCTCAGCAGTCTGGTTCTATATGCACGAAAATATTACATAGGTCACGTGGGAGATAGTCGTATATATCTTTACAGGGATGGTAAATTACGTCAATTAACCCGCGACCATAGCGCCGTTCAGGATGCAGTAGACAAAGGAACATTAACTGTAAAAGAAGCTGAAAACCATCCAGGCAAATCTGTTATTACCAGAGCGATAGGATTCCAAGAATCTGTACAAGTTGATATCTCGAAAGGATTTTTAAAAGACAATGACGTCTTTCTTCTCTGCAGTGACGGTTTGAGTGGACTGGTTGACAAAAATGATATACTTTCTTCGCTTAAACATGCAAAAAATCCTTTAAAAACATGTAAAGAATTGATTCGCAAAGCGAATAAGAACGGAGGAAGTGATAATATCACATTAATCATTTCTATAATTAAAGATCCTGATCATTCCAACAAATCAGTTTTACGTTTTTTACCTTTTTTCAAAAAAGACTCCTGTGAATCATCAACTCAAGGAGCGCCATCGACATTAACAGATGAATAAACAAAAGAGATAAATATAAATGGCCGATAAAATTTCTGACTTGAAAAGAAAATTCGAAGGTGAAAAGATCGGTGAATACGTGATCGAGAAATACATCGGTGGCGGTGGAATCGCACATGTATGGAAAGCTCGACATTCAGAATTAGATCAACAGTATGCAGCAATTAAAATTCTGAGACAAGAATTCAATCATAATAAAAAAATAATCAAACGTTTCAAACAGGGGATGAAAATAGTATGTGACCATCGCAATAATCCCAACATTGTTAACTGGATAGGCGGCGGATATGTTCCTCACCTTGAAGCGCATTATTTTAGTATGGAGTATATTAACGGAATAGATTTAGCCAATCTGATAGAAAAGAGGAAAAAAAGGAAAATCTATTTTAGATGGGATGAAATTTTATTCATCTTTGAAAGTATTGCTAATGCTCTGAATGACTTGCATGCTTTTGGCAGAGTTCATCGGGATCTCAAGCCTGATAATATACTCATTGAAACAAATAATATTTATAACTTGAAAAAAGACAAAAGTAGAATCTTATTAATAGATTTCGATATCGTTAAAACCATTGCTGATCCTCAAACAACCGTTGATTCTAAAATGGGAACCTGGGGTTATTGCCCTCCAGAACAACAACAAAGTGCAAAAAATGCAACAAAACAATCAGACATTTATTCTCTCGGTATTATTCTCTTTGAACTTATCACGACCGAAAGAATAGGCATTGAACTGAGTGGTATCACGACACACGTCGAAGAAGAAGCACAAAAAAGAGGTTATCCTGAACGGGTAAAAGAAATTGTATCAAAAGCACTGTCAGTTAATCCTCGACAACGGTTTTCAAATGTTAAGGAAATGTATAAAGAACTTGTTGGTGAGGAAGGTTCTAAATCAACTTTGGTTGTGTCAAAAATACCAATCAGACGATTATTACCAAAAATTGCAGCACTTTTACTTTTTCTTGCGCTTTTTATTACAGCATCCTTTTGGATTGTAAACAAGGGTGGGGATTTACTACATGAGGGTCAACTCACTTTTAATAATGATTCTAACGAACAAAATTCTGACCAGAGCATGGTTACAATAAACGAAGATACGATTACCAGAGAGCAGGATGCAACATCTATCGAAACACCTCCGACTCTTGATGTTGTCAACTATACAATAGCAATTAATACAAAACCTGCTGGAGCAACTGTATTCTTGAATGGAAATGAAATTGGACATACACCGATTGAAAATCAACTGGTGAGCGCTGGCAATAATAATTTTCAATTTGAACATGATGATTATGAAACGCGCCAGATCACACGAAAAATAAATAGTGATACTACCCTTCAACTTACTCTGAATCCTCTGCCAGGTCAGTTGGAGCTTGAATTATCAAACACAAACATTATCGGCGTTACTCTCGAAAGAGAAGGAAATCAGTATCAGCCAGTTGCAGCCCAAAATACTATCTACACTTTTCATGGATTA
>CAZSMC010000065.1:15108-23154 GCA_964607755.1 uncultured Cytophagia bacterium
AAATCAGTATCAGCCAGTTGCAGCCCAAAATACTATCTACACTTTTCATGGATTACCCCCGGGGAAATATTTTTATATAATTAGATCGGACTGTTCAGAGTACACTGACGCATGTACAATAAAGTCGAACAGATTAACGGAAATCAGTTTACATTACTCTCCGGTTAAAATAACAGCTATACCATTCGCAGAACAAATAACAATCACGAGAATATTAAGGGATAAGTTATATACAATTGCTCAAGTTAATTCCAGTTCATTAGAATGCTCGTTACCTGTTGATGAAGCTTTCAGAATACAGATTATCAGTCCGGATAGTATTCCAGTTTTTGAAACATTAACTGTTGATGAAGACCCCGATCAAAACGTACTTGTAGCAAGTTTTCTGGCAAAAGGTCACTTGACAATTGTAAGCAAACAGGGAGACACTATTGTTCAGGGTGGCCAAATCTATATAAACGGATTTCATAAAAGTGATTGGGTAACAACGAGAACGTTAGAGCTGTCTGAAGGGAGGTATCAGATAAAAGTAAGGTATAATAATCTCGTTCCAAAGGATAGTATTGTTACAGTCAATGTTCGTCCAGGTCAAATGGAACGCCTTGAATATGAATTTTTAAATGAGGGCATATAATGAGATACAAATTCCATTCTATAATGTTTAAATGTATGATCTATATGATTATACTGCATCATTTTTCGACGTCTTTATCTGCACAAACATCAAGTGATCAGAATGAAAAGGTCAGAATGGCAATCGAGTCATATATCGGCGGTAATTACGAGCGTGCGAATACACTATTGTCCGAATTATTCCTCCCGGAAACTTTCAGTCTATTAAGTCAGGATATGAAAAAATGGACTTGTATTTATTACGCAGCAACAAAACTACGATTAGATCAAAACGAGTTTGCAGAACAAGCTATTGATAAACTGCTCACCATCGATCCGAGCATTAATCTTCAGGAAGTAACTAGAGCATTTGAGAGTGAAGAACATTTCCCAGCCTGGTTCTCTGCGATAATTGAAACGAAATTCCGGACGATAACTTTTATCTCTGATCCGCCGTCAGCAGATTTGTATCTAGATAATAGCTACTTTGGCAAAACAGCTTATACAATCTCCAATCTTGCAACTTTTAAAACACATAAAATAAAATTAATAAAAGAAAATTGTCAAACCCTTGAACAAGATGTCCAAATTGGAAAAAATGATACCGTTTTTTTCCGATTGGATTGCTCAGGCTTGAGAACAATTCATATCTCTTCTACTCCTCAAAATGCCAACATATTTATTGATGGTACAAAACAAGATCAAAAAACAAATACTAGTGTAGAAATCGAACCAGGAGAACATCAAATTATAGTCAAAAAAGGCTGGTTTCGAAAAAAATCAAAAGCGGACTTTACTCAAGAGACAGACTCGCTGCATTTTGTCTTGAAACCTCATTGGTGGAAAATTGGGGGAGTTGCTGCTGCCATTACAGGTGGAATAATATATGCACTCGATCCATGGAATTGCCGAGACGGCGAACCACTTCCCCTCCCGCCAAATCCACCAGTAGAGTAGGAGGATATTTGTTGTGACCTAAAAATACAATTTTAGATAACGTCATATTTGGAGATCTGCCATGAAAAGTATACTCATTATAGCAGAGCTTGTTTTTCTAACTATTTTGTCTTTTATCATAAAATCTACCTATGCCGAGTCCCAATCTCAATTAACAGATGATACGAATAAAATAGAAACCCGGCACATTGTAAAAGTAAAGCGCTCCATAGCACCTAGTAATCTGCAATCCATACCTTCCTCGAATGTCAATCAAATCGAATATAATAACAGTTCTCAAGATACAATTATCATTACACAATTGAACTGGGAATCACCACCTCTACCTGCCGGCTGGTATACAAATGACGATAATGGGACTGAGAATGGTGATTATGAATGGGGGCGAACGAATTGTGATGCCTGGGAAGGTACGTATAGCGGATGGTGTGCTGCTGGCGGTGATGACGCACTGGTCGCCTGCTCAGACAGCTATCCCGATAGCTGCGAATCCTGGTTGAAATACGATATTCCCATGGACTTGTCAAATGCAGCGGCGGCCGGAGCTTCATTCAAATATAAAGTGAATTCAGAATCTGGTAAAGATTTTTTGTACTGGGGAATTTCTTTGAATGGTCGCGATTTTTCTCTAATCGGATTTAGTGGTGACCATCATTGGCACGAAATGAGTGTCGATTTTTTCAATGACTTTGCCGAGTTGAAAGACCCAAATAACAGAAATACAGTCTATTTTACAATTATTTTTGAAAGTGACGGAGAAAATTCAGACGGACAGGGAGCTTTTATTGATGATCTTTTCATTTACAAAGTCCCAAAAGAATATACCCCTCCACAGAACATGAAATTAACAGCAACCAATGATAATGTAAACATATCTTGGAACTCTCCACGGGGAATTGAAAAAAGAGAGCAGCTATTTACAGATGACGATAACTGGGATAAAATAACAACCACCAGAAAAGCACATGTGGTTATGGCAAAAGGACCTTTTCAATTCCCGGAATATCCTGCTGTCATAAAAGGTCTCCGTGTGGCATTTTACATCCCGAGCGGAGAGGACATCTACAGGAGCGCTATGAGAGTGAACATCTATGCGGATACAACATCTACAGCTACAAAGCCAGAATCCTCTCTGCTTGTTGCACAATCTGCCCCCTTTGACATCACTAATACTCACTTTTTCCAAAATATTGATTTGACAAATATTGATCTAAAAATCGATAAAGGAGTAATATTTGTTGGCATTGAACAATTGGGAACCAAACTTTCCATTCTGAGAGATACAGGCGATACGGATTTAAATTCGTTCATAGATAAAAACCTGGATGGAATATTCGAGCCGCTCCTTCCTGAAGACGGCACATTAGGCATTCGAGTGGTTTACTCCAGGTACGGCAGCCTTCACGAACTCAGCGAATATAATCTATACCGTTCAACACAATCCCCTATTGAATTGGAACCGGCAAATAACATCGCTTCGTTGCCCACAAACTTGACCTCATATAATGATGAAAGTGTCGCACTAAACACACTGTATTACTATACAATGACAGCAAATTATAGCGGCATTGTAAGCGGACCTTCAAATATCGATTCTATCATTATTGCTCAGCAACCGGTCATTCAGCTTGATCCAACTCGGTTGAATTATCATCTAGTTGAAGGTCAAACAAAACCTGTTCAGCAAAATATTACCTTGTCCAATCCAGGTACCGGTTCGTTAGAGTGGGAAGGTGTCACACAAACCGGGGATGGAGGTGACTGGCTCTCGATTTCTCCGACAAACGGCCAGGTTGCCGAACAAGAGTCAGAATCCTTATCTGTAACCGTCGATCCGGCATCTCTATCTCAAGGTGAATATAGCGGGACAATTACAATCAACTCGTCAAATGCGGTCAATAGTGGACAAGAAATAGCGATTAACGTCACTGTAGCAGGCCCGCCGGAAATTTACACCTCGACACAGCAAGTATCGATAACAAGCTTTATAGATGCAGGGGATTCCCCTCCCGACTCGATCACCTTGACCAATAATGGAGCGTCTCCCCTAAACTGGTCGATTACAACCTCGACAGAAAATGGATTGGACTGGATAGGGGTTGAACCTGGGTCTGGTGTCCTGGAAAACGGCCAAAGCACATCTCTTGTTGTTATGGCAAAGTTAGTGAATGGCATGCAAAAAGGAACTTATAACGGCAAAATAATTATATCCGACTCGTTAGCTGTTAACAGTCCTTACGAAATATCCGTGACCTGGGAATTAAAAGCATACGCCCCGCCAGAGATTTTTACAAATACCCGGCAATTATCAATCACCAGCTTTATAGATGAAGGTGACACCTCACCCGACTCAATTATGCTAACCAACAAAGGCAAAGACAACTTGAATTGGACGGTTTCAACAACGACCGAAAACGGGCTGCACTGGATTGTAGTGAATCCCACGTCAGGAACATTGGAAAGCGAACAATCAACCTACCTGACTGTTCATGCTACACTTCTTGAAGGCATTCAAAAAGGCGTTCACAACGGTACAATAATCATTTCGGATTCTCTCGCTGCAAATAGCCCCTATGACATATCTGTCAGATGGGAACTTAAAGACCGGACACCGCCAACGATCAAAATCGAAAGTCAAGATGTGGTGGCAGATCATAAAATCCCCTATATGGTAGAAGCGACAATTCAGGATGAGGACAATATCAAAGATGCCAGACTCTATTTCAGGAAAAGTACAGTTACAGCTTTTACTGAAAAAACAATGACAATGGATGGTGACAGGTATATTGCCATTATCCCGGGTGAGTCCGTGCTGCCTGAAGGACTGGTTTATTTTGTTTCTGCAACGGATAGTTATGATAATAATAGCAAAAGTGACACGTTGGGCATTAAAGTAAAGATACCTGAAAATATTCATACAATTAAAATTCCGGCAGGTAAAAACGAGCAATCCTATAAAATGATATCCTGTCCCGGTGTATTGCAAAACACAAAAATTGCTGATATCCTGGTCCCAACATTTGGCAAATACGACGAGAATAAATGGAGACTTTTTCATTATGCAAACGGATTGTTGGAATATGATAAAGCCGGCAATTTTGAACCCGGAAAAGCATTCTGGATCCTTGCCAAAAAAGGAGGAACCATTCACTTTGGCGCAAGCACAACTCTAGATCCGGCTAAAGAATATGAAATTACACTACATCCGGGCTGGAATCAGATTGCCAATCCGTTTAGTTTCCCGCTCTCATGGGAACAAATAGCGGATGAAACAAGCGATCCTCTCGATACATGGCTCTATTCTTACAATGAAGGCTATGACACAGAAACCATTATCGAACCGTATAAAGGATACTTTGTTAAAAATTTATCAAGTTCTGCCATCACTCTGAGCATTAATCCAGGTGCATTACCTCCGGTAAAAAAATCAGCACACTCTGAATCTGATTTTGCAAAAGCTAACTTTGTAATTCAAATCAGAGCAAATACCGGATCATTTTCCGATAATATCAATTTTTTCGGCACAGCGGATGGGTGCTCTGACGAATGGGATAGTTACGATCATGCCGAGCCCCCGGCCCTGTTTGCACCGCTCTCTTTATACGTGGAGCATGAGAATTGGCCCCTGCATAAAGGAAAGTATACAACAGATTTTCGTGCCATTCAGGATGAGAACCACGTATGGGATTTTATCGTGGAGGTCAAAGAATCCGGTCAGGTTGATCTTTCTTTTGATGTCATCAAATCCGACACCGAAAAAGAACTCATGTTATACGATTTGAATAACTTTATCCATCAAAACATTTCCCAGGATAATAAATACAGTTTCCATTCAAATCAACAAAAAGAAAAATATGCATTCAAACTGATTCGTGGTGATAAAGAGTTTCTCGAGTCAGCGCTACAAAATACCACGCCAAATTCATTTGTCGTGTTGCCGAATTATCCCAACCCGTTCAATCAACACACGACAATAAAATTTGGCATTGAAAGAGAACAGCAGGTAAAAATCACTATCTTTAACAACCTTGGTCATCACATTAAAACACTTGCCGACAATAATTATAGGCCGGGTTTACACACGCTCAAGTGGGACGGGAGGAATATGCAAAATGTGAACGTTCCGAGCGGTCTTTATTTTTGCCAGGTGAAGACAGAAAAGGATGTTGGTCATATCAAGATATTGTTGATAAAATAAATTAATTTTAAATCACAAATCAAACTACAAATGGAGGACAAAAACGATGAAAAATTTATTATTAGTTCTGATTATCTTTGGCATCCCTTTTTCATTAATCGCTCAATCTTGGCAATGGCTATACCCTTATCCTACAACGAATACTGTGATTGACTTTTGTTTTATGGATAATAGTAATGGTCTTATCATTGCTGAGAATGGAGAAATTATTAATACCAACGATGGCTGTTCGACCTGGGAATCCAAAATAATGGAGGATGTTACTTTAGTCGACATTTATAATATCGATAAAACTCATATTTGGATTTTGGGCAAAATGAGTAGTGGTTGGTCTTCTAAATATGTAATCCTTAAAACGATTGATGGTGGAAGTAATTGGAACCAATATGATATGAGTTCTGGCAATTCATTAAATTGTCTTTGTTTCATTTCAGAAAATAGAGGCTGGGCAGCTGGCTCTTATGGAGACCTCAGAATGACGAACGACGGGGGTCTTTCTTGGACTGATAAGTCAATAAGCTCTGGAGAAATCCGTCCTGACATATTTTTTATCCATTTTATTGATGATCAAAACGGCGTGATCATTGGTCGTGATGCTGGAATAGTAATGGGCAAAACAACCGATGGCGGAAATTCATGGGACTTCAATATGGCTGGAGTTAGTAATAATTTTTTTAGCGGCTGTTTTGCAGACCCAGACACATACTTTGCAGTTGGTGAAAGAGGGCTCATTTTAAATACTAATAATTATGGAAGCAACTGGGCTTTCCCTTCAAATACTGCTCAAAAATCATTATATGGCATTTGCTATGCTGATAATACCACGGGTTGGGCAGTTGGTATAGATAGCACCGTTCTTAAAACAAGCGATGGTGGTCTTTCCTGGGAAACGCAATCACTTGGATTTTCTTCAAATTTCGTTGAGGTTAAATTTAATGATATAAATAATGGCTGGATCATGGGGACGCAAAATGGACCTCAGACGAACCAAGTATTTTTATCAACCAATGATGGTGGGAAAAATTGGGAGAATAAATTCAAAACTTTTGATGAAATATTGATTTTTACAGATGTTTGTTTTGTCGATTCGACAAATGGGTGGCTGATTTCTGATAGAAGAATATATAATACATACGATGGAGGGAAAACTTGGAAATTGCAATATACTGGCTCAACAGGCTGGGGTAGCTCGGAATATTTATATGCCATAACATTTGTGGACCAATCGAACGGATTCTGCATTGGTAGCAAATCCAACAAAGGATTTTTACTTAAAACCATGGATGGCGGTGAGAATTGGAATCCTCAAACTTTGGCTTTTGGTCCTCTACGAGACATACATTTAATTTCAAATTTAACAGGATGGCTTGTTGGTGACGATGGTTTAATTCTTCGCACTCTTAATGGATGTCAGTCTTTTGAATATTTAGCGAGTAATGTTACTAACGATATTGTTGGTGTTCACTTCCTTAATGATAATCATGGCTGGGCAGTAACGAGTTCAAATATTTTACTTAGAACAAGCGACGGCGGCCTGAATTGGACGTCTTCTACTTTTTCCTCTGATCGTTATGATTATGGACAGAGAGTGTTCTTTTGCGATTCATTAACAGGTTTTGTTGGAAGTGCAGATGGTTTATTTAAAACAATGAACGGGGGAGTAACGTTCAGTCCCGTAGCTTTAACGAACTATGATGCGATAAATGATATTTACTTTGCTAATACGAAAGAAGGGTGGGCATTAGCAGGTTATTCAGGATGGGGCGGTTCTGGTGGTGTTGTATATCACACAAATGATAGTGGCATTATTTGGAATGAAGTGTTAACTTCCGGCCAAACTTTGACTGCTTTTTCTTTTGTTTCAGAAGGCTGCGGATGGGCCGTCGGAGGAAACAGTACGATCGCAAAATACAAACATGGTGGGCCTCTAACATCTGTTAATCTTTCAAAACCCACATCAGGGCTCACAAGCTATAAACTTCATCAGTGTTATCCAAATCCATTTAATCCCTCCACTACGATTACGTACGATTTACCAAAAAAGTCTTTTGTCGAATTAAAGTTATTTGATATGCTCGGACGCGAAATCAAAACATTAGTAAATGAATCCAAAGAGGCTGGAAGATATCAAATTGATCTTGATATGCAAAATTATGCATCAGGCACATATTTTTATCGGATAAAAGCTAAAAATTTTCAAAAAACTAAAAAATTAACTCTATTGAAATAGTATATTGCTCACAAATACAGAGTTTCAATTAAAATGAACAAAGAACCAT
>CAZSMC010000066.1:0-23143 GCA_964607755.1 uncultured Cytophagia bacterium
TTCACGTGTGGTTCTGTGAGAGCCCAAGGGGGAAGTTCCCTTGGGCTACTCGACTAAAACATTTGACAGTTATTATAAAAAATTGCTGCTGTACTACAACCGGTCACGCCGGCGTCTCGAGATCGACGATATTATTGGACTGCGCATTATTTGTTCTTTTTTAGGCGATATTGAAATTGTTAAAGACATTTTGAATGAGAATTTTAAAATCGTCGAAAGCGAATATATTGGCACTACATATTCATTCAAGGAATTCGGCTACCAATCGCTTCATGTTGTCGCGGAATTGCCGGTCGATATTCCGGATATTATTCTTTATACCGTGCCACATTTCGAAATCCAGGTAAGAACTAAACTGCAGGACGCGTGGGCAGAGGTGGAGCATGAAATCATTTACAAATCAGATGAATCGCCACTAAATGAACATCTGAAAAGAAAGCTGGCCTCGCTCAACGCAAATTTAACTCTGGCGGATATCATTTTTCAGGAAATCCGGGAATATCAAAAAGCGCGCCAGTACCTGGATGCAAAACGCCGGGAAGATTTACAAGCAAAGATACAGTCAATAAAAGGCATTTCTATGCTGAACGATTTCAGCATAACAGCAAATGAAACGCAAGCCAGAGCAGCCGAAAAAATTCCGCAAAACGGTAATCTCAACAATCTGCTTTTCCAGGCTCTGGATGCTCACAGCAATCAACAATACGGGCATGCGTTAAAATTGTATGATAAAATCATTGAACAAAAACCCGAGCCGTATATCATGTCGATCGTTCATAATCACCGGGGAATGGTTTTTTTTGCCCTGTCAAAGTATGAATCGGCGATGAATGATTTTAACCGGGCCATCCAGGCTAATCCAAAGAATGCCAGGGCATACTGCAACAGGGGATTGGTCTACAGGATGAATGAAAAATATGATAAAGCTGTGGAGGATTTTAATACGTCCATTTCAATCGATGCATTGTATGCGGATGGATATTTTAATCGTGCCCAGGTTTATTATGAACTCAAAGATTACATCCAGGCTCTGAACGACTGTAAAAAGGTTCTTGATTTAAAACCGGAATATCAAGCCGCCCAAAGATTTTTGCAGCTCGTCAAATCAAAAATATTTGGTTAATATGCGAGGAAAAATGAATAAACTGTCATTACTGCGAAAAGAGTAAATACCAGAAAAGTTTGAGGCCAAGATGAATGTCTATGCTGTCATTATTTTAACTGCGCTTTTAGTTGAATTTTTATTATCCCGCGTGGCCGATGTTTTAAACCTCAGGGAATTGAGCGGCAAACTGCCCAAAGAATTCGAAGGATTTTTCGATGCGGAAAAATATAAAAAATCGCAAGAATATACCCGGGTAAACACCCGGTTCAGTTATATAACAGAAACCTTTGATCTCATTTTAATTCTTGTGTTCTGGTTTGCCGGAGGATTTGATTGGCTGGATCAACTGGTCCGGCAATACAATCTGCACATGATCTGGACCGGGCTTTTGTTTATCGGCATTCTGGGATTGGTTCGAATGATCCTTTCTCTGCCGTTTAGTGTGTATTCCACATTTGTTATCGAAGAAAAATTTGGATTTAACAAAACTACGGTCAAGACGTTTATTCTTGACCGGGTGAAAGGCCTGCTTCTCGGCCTTGTTATTGGCGCCCCGCTACTGGCAGGGATTTTGGCTATTTTTCAATACCTTGGAGACGCGGCATGGTTAGTCGGTTGGGGCGTGGTGACTCTTTTTACTATACTTTTACAATACATCGCACCTCGCTGGATTATGCCGCTATTCAACAAATTCACACCACTGGATGAAGGTGAGTTAAAGGATAGCATTCTGGAATATGCGGATTCAGTGAATTACTCTCTCGCCGGTGTCTATAAAATCGACGGGTCCAGGCGCTCGACAAAATCTAATGCCTTTTTCACCGGATTTGGTAAAAACAAACGCATCGCGCTTTTTGATACGCTGATTGAACAGCATACCATGCCGGAACTGGTGGCAGTGCTGGCTCATGAAATCGGTCACTATAAAAAGAAACATATTTTAACCGGAATAATTATCAGCATCCTGCACGCCGGGGTAATGTTTTTCCTGCTTTCTCTTTTTCTTACTCAGGAGGGGCTGTTTGATGCTTTTTACATGCAAGAGATGTCAATTTACGCCGGATTGCTGTTTTTCGGCTTGCTGTATTCGCCTGTTGAACTAATTTTGTCCCTGGCACTGAACAGCTTTTCAAGGCATAATGAATATCAGGCTGACCGTTTTGCAGTCGAAACTACAGAGACGCCCGAGGCGATGATCGATGCGTTGAAAAAATTATCAGTGAACAATCTGTCAAACCTCAGGCCGCACAAATTTTATGTGTTCCTGCACTACTCTCATCCGCCGGTGTTGCAGCGGATAAAAGCTATTCGAAAGATAGCAAGCGCGAAATAATGTTAATTCTCACGAACTGTAATATAACCACTTTCGTGTGGTCAGGATAGGAAACCGCGGCACCAGCAGGCAGGTGGGATTGTTGTTATCAAAGGCAAAGGTGTAATAATTGTTCAGATCAATCTCCTGCAGCAATTGATTATCAACAATAATCTCATTGGCATAAGCCTGGAACAAGTCCAGAATATAGGGATTCAAATATTTTTCTGTCACATAGGTGTAATTCGATGTAAAGTCCGCCTGTTTTCCGATCTCCTGCAGATAAAACTCCCGGTGCAACTCGGCAACATAGGCATCTTTAAACATGAGTACATAATGATCAATCCAGTCAAGTTGATCATAACCCCGCTTGTACGCCTCGTCAGTGATTGCTTTGTCCCGTAAAAGATCAATCACTGCGTTTTTAAAATGAAAAGCGAGCTGACCGTCCAGGTGCTGGCAATCCAACTTGAGCGGATGCAAAGCCAGCTCGAGCAAGAATTTTTCCAGCGTCCACGGTGCGTCGTTGACGTGAAAGAGAACCTCATCCTTTTGTTTTTCAAAGTGATTGACAAGCTCGTCGAACTGAAGACAGTTTGATTTATACCGCCAGTATGGATTACCATTCCTTCGTTCATTGCGTTGAGAATCAGCATAAATATTCTTCAATGTGTCCAACACGGTTTGCAGTACAGTGGAATCAAAAGATACTGCATTTCTGTCGAGTAATTCATTTTTATACTTTGCAAAAAGCTGCACCGCATTTTGTCCCCTGAGCTTTTCCGCCAATATGCTTTCTGTGGCATGCTGCTGGATTTCATTTTTCTGTGCTCGTTGCTGAATGTCCAGAACCTTGACCACGATCCATGTCGTGTCTGTTTGTCGAATGGGTCCTAAAAGAGTACCCACTTTGACTGAATCCTGATACAATCTGTCTTTTAAAGCGCTATCATGTTCTGTGAGCCATTTCACCTTTCTGATTGACAGCGAATCTGGATTGGCAATGCGTGAAGCTACGTGAGCAAAAGTCTTGTGTTGCTGGTAAAGAGCACGACCTACAGAATCTGCCAATTGCTGATCTGCAAGTGTGAGACAGGCTGTCTCATAAATCCGTTGTGCCACGCGAATAGATCGTTCAAGTTCAATGCTATCGATTTTAGCATGCACATAGAAATCTTCATGAAAAAGATGATAACGCATGGCTAATTGGCGCAGACTTTTGAGATAAACCTGAAAACGGGGAGAGCTTGTTAATAAATTGTCATTGCCTTCTTCCATGGCGCATATTTTTTCAGCAATGAGTGAATTGATAATGATTTTTTTGTGGATGAAATGATTCTCTTTGCAATATTCAGGGCGACGGGCATAAAGCGCACGGCGGGCAAAATCCTCTGCGGTGATGATGCGCTTATTCCCGATAGCAGCAAGCCTGCTTTCTTTTTCATTGCTTTCGTGCGAGCCGCAGGCTAAGAAAAATATAAAAATAACCCAAATTGATAGTTTTATGCTCTTCTGTAGAAAAGAAATCAGTTTTAGCACCTTTTCAATTAAATGTTTGGAAAATTATTTGTTAATGTACTACTTTTTTAACACATTTCATATTAATTTTCAATCCGGATTAATTTACAATGTTCAGGTTTCAATAACAATTCTAAAGAGCCTCCAAAGAATTTTAAATAATTGGGAAAGATTTATGAACATATCAATATTTATTTGGAATATACATGATGACAAAATCGTTCTAATTCGGGAAAAATCAATAAATTGACGTTAATTTATAAAATAATACTATATATTGATATTTTTACTTGACAATGGAGGATGATTTCAATATATTGAGCCCATGGTGAGAGAGTTCGGGGAGTGGATTCTATCTGATTAGCTGGTAGCTCAAAAATAATTAACGTGAACATTTTTCCTTTTAATTACAAAGGGGACGTTATGAAAGATTCGAATTCTGAATTTCAATTTGATGTATTTGAAGGTCAGTCTAATAAGGAAAAGAACGCTTCAAATAAAGAAAAAAATCAAAGACTAGAGCTCAGACGTTTTTTCACAAAGGCCGGTGTCCATCCCTATGATGAAATTGAATGGGAGTACCGGACAGCCAGCATAATAAATGATAAAGGCGAGGTGATATTCAAAGCAGAAAATGTCGAAACGCCCAAAAGCTGGTCCCAGCCGGCGATTAATATTGTCGCGTCGAAATATTTTCATACTGACAGGGATGCCGGTAAACATGAAACCAGTGTAAAAGAACTTGTAGATCGTGTAGTTTTTACGCTTAAAACCTGGGCTCTAAATGACAAATATTTCAACTCTCAGGAAGATGCCGATACGTTCGAAGCCGAGCTGACGCATTTGCTGGTCAATCAAAAAGCCGCTTTTAACAGCCCGGTATGGTTTAATATGGGCTGCGAAGAGAAACCGCAATGCTCTGCCTGTTTCATAAATTCTGTAGATGACACCATGGAATCTATACTCGATCTCGCCAAAACAGAGGGCATGCTTTTCAAGTGGGGATCGGGTACAGGCACGAATATTTCCAGTTTGCGCTCTTCAAAAGAAAAGACTTCTCGCGGTGGACTCGCTTCCGGTCCGGTGTCATTTATGAAAGGATATGACGCTTTTGCCGGGGTGATAAAATCCGGCGGTAAAACTCGTCGCGCCGCAAAGATGGTGATCTTAAATGCGGATCATCCGGATATCAAACAATTCATTGACAGCAAAGTCAATGAAGAACGCAAAGCCTGGGCGCTTATCGATGCAGGATATGACGGGTCATTTGGCGGAGAAGCTTATAATTCCGTCTTTTTCCAAAATTCAAACAACAGCGTTCGGGCGTCTGACGATTTTATGAAAGCTGTAGAAGAGGACAGAGAGTGGTGCACCCGGGCGATTACCACCGGCGAGGTGATCGAGCGCTACCGGGCCCGGGATTTGATGGATTTAATCTGCGAGGCAGCGCATGTCTGCGGTGATCCGGGTATGCAGTTCGATACCACGATTAATGACTGGCATACCTGTCCAAACTCGGCGCCCATCAATGCGTCGAATCCGTGCAGTGAGTATATGTTTGTTGACAATTCGGCGTGCAACCTGGCATCGCTTAATCTGATGAAATTCATCGACGAGGACGGACATTTTAATGTGGAAGCCTACCGTCACGCTGTTCATATTCTCATCACTGCCCAGGAGCTTATTGTCGATAACGCCGGTTACCCCTCTGATGCGATTGCTGGTAACAGCAATCGGTACCGGCCCCTGGGACTCGGTTACGCTAACCTTGGCGCGTTGCTGATGTATTACGGCCTCCCGTATGACAGTCCGCAAGGGCGGGCCATGGCAGCGGTACTGACTTCGATTATGACCGGCCAGGCTTATCTGTCGTCGTCTATTTTGGCAAGCGCAGTGGGGCCGTTCCCAGAATTTGAAAAAAATCGAGATCCCATGATCAATGTCATGGAAAAACATCGAAAAGCAGTCGACGATATTGAGGAAGAACACTTGCCCGATTATCTTCACAACATCGCCAAAGAAATTTGGAGCGATGTCGTCGAGTTTGGCACGCGATACGGATTTCGAAATGCCCAGGTTACTGTGCTCGCGCCTACCGGCACAATTGGTTTTATGATGGATTGTGACACCACCGGCATCGAACCGGAACTGGCGCTGGTTAAAACAAAGAGTATGGTTGGGGGGGGGCAGATGAAACTGGTGAACAGAACGGTCGCTCCGGCGCTTCAGCGACTCGGATACAGCGATGATCAAATCGACGATATTATGGAATACATCAACGAGAACGACACCATCGAAGGCGCGCCGCATTTGCAGGAAAAAGACCTGCCTGTTTTTGATTGCGCATTCAAACCTGTCAATGGTGAACGCTCGATCCAATACATGGGCCACGTTCGCATGATGGCAGCGGTGCAGTCGTTTCTGTCCGGCGCCATTTCCAAGACCGTGAACATGCCCAAACACGTGACAGCGCAGGACATCCAGGACACCTACATCCAGGCCTGGAAACTCGGACTCAAGGCCATCGCTATTTACCGGGACGGTTCCAAACGAACTCAGCCGCTTTCTCTGGGCGAAGAAGAATCCAAAGAAAGCGTGCCTCAAGGCAAGCGAGGCATCCGCCGGCGGTTGCCAGACGAGCGAAAAGCCATCACGCATAAATTTGCAATCGGCGGCCACGAGGGTTATTTAACGGTTGGAGAATACGAAGACGGCACGCCTGGTGAGATTTTCGTCACTATGGCCAAGGAAGGTTCTGTCGTATCCGGACTCATGGACTGTTTTGCCACGTCGATTTCCATTGGCCTGCAATCCGGTGTGCCGCTGGAAACGTATGTGAAAAAATTCAGTCACACCCGTTTTGAGCCTTACGGCTATACAAACAATCCGAAAATTCGCATGGCAAAGTCCATTGCAGATTATATTTTCCGCTGGTTGGGCGACCGGTACCTCGGCAAAGAAATCGAGCAAAACGGTGAAACCAAATCCCTGGACATGACCAACGTAGAAAAAGCAAACATTGCTCAACAGCTCAAAAATAAACGGCTTGAACGCAAGCAAACCTTTGAAGGCCAGGAAGACGCTCCGCCATGCCCCGATTGCGGCAGCATGATGGTTCGCAATGGCTCGTGCTACAAGTGTTTGACGTGCGGGAGTACGAGTGGGTGCTCGTAGAATATAAACCCTGACCGGTGACGCACCGCATTCATCAAAAAAGGCGCTATGAATAATCCAACTCATAGCGCCTTTTATCGTTTGCCAGTATCTTGATTCACAAATTTTATTCCTTTTTCATTATTGAGACAGCTTCTTCTTGCGTTTTGAAACTTTG
This sequence comes from uncultured Cytophagia bacterium, assembly GCA_964607755.1. Classification (GTDB taxonomy): domain Bacteria; phylum Zhuqueibacterota; class Zhuqueibacteria; order Residuimicrobiales; family Krinioviventaceae; genus CAZSMC01. Next base: position 7,267 of record CAZSMC010000066.1, read on the forward strand.
TATTACGTTACTCAGCTGAGCGATTTCGATTAACGATTGCACTCTTTTTTGCAAACCACACACAGCAAAAACACCTTCATTATCCCGAGCTTGACGAAAACCCAGTAAAATAGCACCAAGACCGGAACTGTCAGCATATTGTACATCCGAGAGGTCAAGAAGTACTTTTTTGCCGTTATCGATCAGCACCAAAAGCTGAGCCTTGAGATCCGGAGCGATATGCGAGTCCAGTCTTTCTTCTTTTAATTTAATTATTTTTACCCCATCAACTTCTTCAAGAAAAAAATTCATTAATCCTTGCCTCCAGGTCAACTACCAGATTAGCATCAGCGAAAAGCGGCTTTTATGTCATAAAGTAATAATTGTCGGGGTATCATGCAAGATATGCTTGCAAAAAACTCTTTCATCATGAGTCCATTTAATTGAAAAATTGCTGCAATTCAATCATTCCCATTCATCATCGCCTTCCCATGAAGGCGTACCGTCTAACCAGTCTTCTTCGAAATCTTCCCATTCTTCTTCTTCATCTTCAAGGAGCTCGATCGCGTCTACGTTTTCATCATCCCAGTATTCATCATCCCAATCTTCCTCTTCCTCGTCTTCGTCGATGCTCTCTTCTTCTTCCAAATCTTCTTCGAGATCATCAATGTCGGGATCGTCTCGAAAATCTTCACTTTCCGGTTTTTCATCAAGGGGAGAATGACCGTTATTTAGAGAAAAATCACCCTTCATAATATTCTCTCCTTTGTTTTTTTTGAAATTATAGCCTACTATGAATTAATGGGTCGTAAATTATCAAAAGGATTTTTAATATGCAACCTTTTTTTGATCTGGATTGTAATAGCTCAGTTAAAGGTGGAGATGCTCCAGATAAAGTAACAATGGGTCACAACTCTTTCTTGCATTGACGTTGTATCATATTAAACTATTTGGAATTATAATATGATCTGTATTCCATTTGTGACCCATTGTTGGACCTGTGACTGAGGTTATACTCTGGTTTTTGATTTCTATTTTAAATAATTTTTAAGATACAATATTTTGATAATGAGCCAGACTCTTTTTCAAAATGTGATAATTATTTTGCAAAATTGCAATTTTGAACGTAATATAAAACAATTAAATAAATGTTCATCTAACAGAGTCGGAAAGCTATGCAATCCATCCAGTTAATCATCACCTGCAATTATTGTGGTCACGTTGAACGCTGCAAAGTCACCAGTGAAGATCATGCTCGACGAACATTTGTTCAATTCTCCTGTCCAAAATCATGCAAACGGAAATATTACAGTTACATTTCGGTTCGCCATATTTCAAAGAGCGAAATTCAAAAGTCCGAAAACAATAGTTACAAAATGGCTCTTTAAGAACATATCTTTTTACATTCCTGTCATCAAAGTTTGCATTTACAATTTTAAATGTAAAAAAGCAGTAATGCAAGGAAATAAAGCTGTTTTACCTTGCATGAATTTGCCAAAAGTTATATATTCATATCAATATAAAACTACAATTTTTGCGTAGAATTGGTTCCACCAAAAGTGAAAAAAAGACAATAAAAAACACTCAATGATCTCAAAAAAAACCAGGCGTGGCAGATGGATTTTGTTCGGTACCGGCATCATAGTTGGCATCGTGCTTTTTTTTCTCATTCAATACGCAGCTCATTACACCTCGCGTGATGAATTTTGTTCTGCCTGTCACATCCATCCTCATGCAACCACCTCATGGAAACAATCCACTCATTACGACAATGACAGTGGAATTTACGTGCATTGCGTGGAATGCCATCTACCTCCGGGCGGTTTAGAATATTACACTGAAAAAACAAAAACAGGCGCCCGGGATGTCTGGGGAAAACTTTTTAAGGATCCGGAAGAAATAAACTGGGAATTAAAATCCACGCTCGAGCATGCTAAAAAATTTACTTTTGAAGCATCTTGCACGCATTGTCATCAAAACCTTTTTCCGCTCAATTTGAACCAGGAAGGCAGGGATGCGCATCTTTATTATGACAGGAACAGAGATAAATTGAGATGTCTGAATTGTCACTTGCACGTGGGGCATTATTCTGAAGAGGCAGAAAAGCAAATAGATTTTCTGGCGGAAGAGCAACCAAAAGTTGTTTATCAACAACCAGCCAAAGTTGATTCGTTTGCCAATTTTACTGAATATATTCCGGGAACCTCTGTCAAGTTTGACATGATTGCCATTCCAGGTGGGAGTTTTACCCTTGGCAGTCCGCCTATGGAACCTTATCGTAAACCAGACGAAGGCCCGCAAGTAAGAGTGAATTTAGACCCGTTCTGGATGGCCAAAGTAGAAGTGACCTGGGACATGTACGAAGCTTTTTACAAAGCAACGACACAAGAAGGCCGTACCGATACCCAGGTCGATATGGCTCAGGTTGTAGACGCAATTACCGGGCCCACACCGCCTTATGGTTCACCAGATCAAAACTGGGGTCGCGGCAAGCGTCCTGCTATTACCATGCGTTATCACGCCGCAACAGTTTTTTGCGAGTGGCTGTCCAAAGTGACGGGCAAAACTTACCGTCTTCCTACAGAAGCTGAATGGGAGTATGCCTGCCGGGGCGGAACAAGCACACCGTACTTTTTTGAGGGCAGTCCGAAAAAATATACCGAGCAACGTTTCTGGAATAAAATATTTGGTGTTGATACTACCACAATAAATTCCTATGTTATATATTCGCAAAACAGCGGAGGCAAAACGCATCTTCCATCAGAAGTGGATGCCAATCCATTCGGTCTTTATAATATGTTGGGAAATGTCAGTGAATTTTGTGCTGATTGGTACGCGCCGGACACATACGAAAGCTATACAGATGGCCTCAACAATCCTACAGGACCGCCCTCGGGTGAAGAGCATGTCATTCGTGGCGGCTCGTACAAGAGCGACGCTGCTGATGTCCGGTGTGCCAAAAGAGAGCATACAAGAACTGAAGAATGGATGGTTACCGACCCACAGATGCCAAAAAGCATTTGGTGGTATTCGGATTGTACTCATGTTGGTTTCCGTGTTGTGTGTGAATTTAATAACTAAACAAACAGACATTTTATACGTAAAGGAGGCTCAAAATGGCAGACCATGGATTTAATCGTCGTCAATTTATCGGAACAATTGCTGCCACAGGTGCGCTGGCTATGGCATGCGGCGGGGGAGGGAAAAGCGCAAAGGACCTCAAGTTACCCCCGCTTTTGGATCAGGCTCCGGATGGTAAAGAGTTAAAGGCTGGTCTTGTTGGCTGCGGTGGCCGAGGAACAGGGGCTGCCTTGGACTTTTTGAACGCCGGTCCGAATCTTAAAGTGACAGCTCTTGGCGATGTGTTTCATGACCGCCTGGAAAGCTGTCGTGAAAAACTCGAAGCAGAAAAAAATAACGTTGTGCCCGAAGAAAACTGTTTCGTTGGCTGGGACGCTTATCAAAAGGTGATCGACTCTGGCGTCGATATTGTTATGCTGGCTACTCCCCCTTATTTTCGTCCAATGATGTTTGAAGCCGCAATCAAGGCGCGTAAACACGTTTTTATGGAAAAACCTGTAGCTGTTGATCCGGTAGGTGCACGCTCCATTATTACTACATCGAAACAAGCGTCAAGTCAGGGATTGAATGTCGTCACCGGAACGCAGCGCCGGCATCAACGGGATTATATTGCCACCTATAAACAAATTATGAACGGAGCTATTGGCGATATCGTTTCTGTGAATGTGTACTGGAATCAGGGACAGTTGTGGTACCGTACGCGCCAAACCAGATGGTCAGATATGGAATGGATGCTTCGCGACTGGGTCAATTGGGCATGGCTCTCGGGAGATCATATTTGTGAACAACACGTTCACAATATTGATGTGGCGTACTGGTTTACCGGCAAATATCCGGTCAGTGCTGTAGGTTTTGGCGGACGTCACAGACGCGTAACCGGCGATCAGTACGATTTTTTCAGCGTTGATTTCGAATACGATGACGGTCGCCACATGCACAGCATGTGCCGGCAAATTAATGGCTGCGCTAACAATGTATCGGAGCGCGTTCAGGGCACTAAAGGTTCGTCCAACTGCGCAAATCAAATCTCGAAACTGGATGGCAGTGTTGCCTGGAAATACGAGTATCCGAAAAATGAAGATGGAGAAGCGACCAACAATGTCAAGATTTCTCCTTATGTGCAAGAACACATTCATCTTGTCACAGCTATTCGAAATGGCGAACAGATTGTTGAAGCCGAACAAACAGCTATTTCAACACTAACAGCGATCATGGGACGGATTTCTTCCTACACTGGTAAAAAAGTAACCTGGGAAGAAATGATGAATTCCGATCTGAAACTCGGACCGGATGAATTCAGTTTTCAAAGACGATATCCTGGCTTGGTCAATGCCCCTGTGCCTGTACCTGGTTCGGAGAAAAGATAACTTTAAGCCCTGTCTTTTTGACAGGGTTTTTTGCTTTCTCACAACTGGTTCTGTTTATTAGATATTCAACAACCTGGAGTCGGAGAATGGAAAATGATAAAATTGAGCTAGTCGCATTTTCGAACAAAACAAAACAAGATCGAAAATTACTAAAGCAGTTTGTCAAGTTTCATTGGGATCATTACAAAGATGATCCACAGTTCGTGCCGCTCCTTGATTATGAATACCTGGGTTTTAAACCTATCGGACTGATTGGATTTTTCGAGCCCCGGAACCTATTTTTCAAACATGCGGAAATGGAATTTTTCCTTGCCCGCATAGATGGAAAAATATGCGGACGGTGCAATGCTTTTATCAATTATAATCATAACAAGTACTGGGATGACCGGGTTGGTTTTATCGGTCAGTTCGAATCCATTAATGATCAAAACGTTGCCAATGCTCTTTTTGATGCTGCTGAAAAATGGCTGACTTCAAAAGGCATGGATACCATGCGCGGACCACAAAATTTGCCTGTCAACGAAGCGACACCTGGCTGCATGGTGAAAGGCTTTAACTCACGACCAGTTATGTATTATCATTATAACAAGCCGTATTATGAGAATCTGTTTTTCGGTGGAAATTTTAAACCGCGGAAAAATGTGTATTCCTGGGAAATTCCGGTCATGCGCCCGATGGAGGAGAAACTGGAACGCGTCTGCAAAAAAGTCATAAAAAGATACAACGTCACTTTTGAGCATTGGGATGAACGGCCGCTTAACATTCGCAAACAGGAAATGTTTGACATTTACAACGATGCATGGAGCGATAATTTTGGCTTTGTTCCTTTTACCAGGGAAGAGTTTTACCACATCGTCGATGAGATGATGCTGGTGATGGAAAAAAATCTCTTTCTGTTTGTTTATGTGAGGGGAGAACAGGCCGCGTTTTTTGGCGGTGTGTTAAACGTGACAGAACGTATGAAACCGTTAAAATGGTGCAGGAAATGTGAACTGCTCCGCGCAGCGAAAATGATTTTGACCAAAAGCAAGTGTAAAGGATTTCGCATTGGCTATCTCGGCGTAAAGAAAAAATTCCGGCGGATCGGACTTGATGGTGTTATGATCTGGAAACAGAAACAATATACGCAGTCCGCAGGATACGAGTACTCGGACGTCGGCTGGGTATTGGATGATAACAAAATGACAGTTCGTCTTATCAAGGGTCTGATGCACGGCGATGAATCAAAAACATACACGATATTTGAAAAGAGTATTGAGTAATAGAAAATGTCGCATTTGCATATGTGAAAAATCTTTTTTATTCTAATTGAAAAAAAGTCTGATTTTACAATTTTGGAGGACTGAATTATGAACTCATTAAACCGGCGCACATTTTTGAAATATTCAGGAGCAGCAGCAATGGTCTATGCTGCTGGCTTGCCTTTTGGTTGCGCTAAAAAAACGCAGACCACCATGCCCTGGAAATACGCTATGTGTAATGAAAGTCTGCAACAATTTTCCTGGGAAAAACAATGCGAAATAATCGGTAACGCCGGATACACCGGAGTCGAAATTGCGACTTTTACACTTGTTGAAAACAGTGTCTCCGAACTTTCTTCTGAGCGACGTCAGCAGATGGTTCGTGCCATGCAAGATAATGACATCGAGTGTGCCGGATTGCATTGGCTGTTATCGCCGCCACCGAAAGGTCTGCACTTTACAACTCCGGATGCCAAAGTACGCCAAAGAACGGTTGAGTATCTCGATCAGCTCATCGATTTCTGCGGCGATCTGAACGGCGAGGTTATGGTGTTCGGTTCACCGAACCAAAGAAGCACAGTCAAAGGAGCAACCGTTGAAGAAACCACAAAATATTTTGCTGACGGTCTGGCAAAGGTTGCAGATCATGCCCGCGAAAGAGGTGTAAAAATTCTCATCGAGCCGCTGGATAAATCGCAGACCAATGTTGTTAATACGCTCGCCCAGGCAGCCAAAGTGGCAGAAATGGTCGACCATCCTGCAATCGATTTAATATTTGATTTTCATAACACCAAAGATGAAACAGAATCTTTTGAAACCCTGGTTAAAAAATATTACGACCAGATTCAACACGTTCACGTACAGGAAATGGACGGACAGTATCTTGGTACCGGCGATGCTGTAAACGAGTATGTAAGTACTTTTCAATTGCTTAAAGATTTGGCATACGACAAGTGGGTTTCACTGGAAGTTTTTGATTTTTCTCCCGGTGGAGAAAAAATAGCCCGGGAATCAATGAAAGTTTTGAAACAAATAGAATCAAAATTGATATGAATCTTTGGGCAATCCCCAGGAGCACGTCTTGACAGGGGAGAGGCAACATTTTAATGGCACCATATTTTGTACATCTGCATGTTCATTCAAATTATTCGATGTGTTGGGGGGTAAAAACCATCGACCAACTCTGTGCCGCGGCACGTGACCGCGGATTTTCTCACCTCGCGCTAACCGATACAAACGGTCTGTACGGTCTGGGATGGTTTTTAGCAAGTGCCGAACGCTACAATATTCAGCCAATTATCGGGGCGTACTTAACCAAAGACGAGCATTGTGTTATGCTCGCCAAAAATCAGCGCGGTTATGGCTTTCTTTGTCACACTATCAGTCATGTCCAGAAAAACGAACAATTTAATCTTGGAAATTATGTGGCAAAAAATGGTCATGATATTATAGTCATTTCACGCGATATCAATTTATTGCGTATGTTATGCCACAATGAGCGTCACTATGACCTTTATGCGGAACTCGTGCCGTATTTAAATAATCACCAATTGCGCCAATTCGCTCGAAATCAGGGAATTGGGGTTGTTGCTTCAAATAATGTCTATCTTTTAAATCCATCCGATTATGAAATTCACAAGGTCCTCCGCGCCATTGACCTCAATACCACATTGGAACGCATACCTGATTCTGAAATGGTTGACAAAAATGCCACACTTTTACCGGCTGAAAAAATGAGACATTTTTTCCCCAATGATGAAATAGCGCTTGAAAATAGTATCGCCATTGCCCAAAAATGTACTTTCAAGTTAAACTTTAAAGATTTTATTTTTCCATCCTTCCAAGGTCCTGATGAGGAGGATGATGATTCTTATTTGCTCGAACAGGTAAACAAGGGAATTACATGGCGCTTTGGATCTTTAACAGAAAAAGTGAGAAAACGCCGTGACTACGAGCTGTCTATCATCAAGGAAAAAGGATTTGCACCGTATTTTTTGGTCGTAGCTGACATCATACGCAAAGCGCCACGAACCTGCGGACGCGGATCTGCGGCATCCAGTCTGGTGAGTTACTGCCTTGGCATCACCCATGTTGACCCGATTAAATATGATTTGTTTTTTGAACGATTTCTGAATCCTGGACGCGTTGATCCGCCTGACATAGATGTCGATTTTCCCTGGGACGAGCGTGATGATATTCTGGATTATATTTTTCAAAAATACGGGACAGATTGCGCTGCCATGATCGCCAATCATAATACATTCAAAGCCCGTTCTGCTGTGAGAGAAATTGCCAAAGTTTATGGTTTACCGGACAATGAAATTGGCCGGGTCACAAAAAAAATGTCTGGTTTTTGGCAGCCTGAGAATATTTGGCAGCTCACACAAACACATCCTATATATAAAGAGACCGAACTAACAGATCCCTGGCCAGAGATAATTGCCCTGGCTGAAAAAATTCGCGGTTATCCAAGACATCTTTCTATCCATTGCGGTGGGGTAGTTATTGCTCCTGATGGAATTAACAATTATGTTCCTACTCAGCCAGCTAAAAAGGTATTACAAAAAAGTGGTCTATTTGAAAAATCGGATGGCCTGCCGCATAAATCCCTTGAGAAAAATACTGTCAATGTCGTGCAATGGGAAAAAGACCAGGCCGAAGAATTCAAACTCGTAAAAATTGATATCTTGGGAAACCGCTCTCTGGCTGTCATTCGCGATGCATTAAAAGCAATCCGAGAAAACTATGGCATAACGATCGATTATGCAACCTGGGATCCTTTAAAAGATCAAAAAACCATTTCTTTACTAGCTCGTGGTGATACGATTGGCGTTTTTTATGTTGAATCGCCGCCCATGCGTCTTTTGCAGCAGAAAACAAAAAAGGGAGACTTTGAATCCATTGTCATTCATAGTTCAATTATCCGGCCGGCGGCTAATGAATTCATCAATGAATATATTCGACGGTTGAAAGGAGGCACGTTCGAATATCTTCATCCATTGCTTAAAGATATATTAAAGGAAACTTTTGGCATCATGGTTTATCAGGAAGATGTATCAAAAGTGGTGATGGCGCTCGCAGATTTTACACCAGCAGAAGCCGATGATTTAAGAAAAATTATATCGAAAAAACACAAACAAAAAGAGGTCCAGGACTATCATGAGCAATTTTTTAAAGGCGCCCGGAAGAAAAATATCGATGGAAAAGTTTGTCAGCAAATATGGAATATGATTATGAGTTTTTCCGGCTATAGTTTCTGTAAACCCCATTCGGCTTCTTATGCCTTGGTTTCCTTTAAATCGGCTTTTCTGCGCGCACATTATCCGGCCGAGTTTATGGCTGCTGTGATTTCGAATCAGGGTGGTTACTATTCAACGTTTGCTTATATTTCCGAGGCCCGGAGAATGGGACTAAAGGTGCTGATGCCGGATATTAATTCGAGCCAGAAACATTATTCCGGTTATAAAAATGATCTCCGGATTGGTTTAATGCAACTTAAGGGACTAAGCCACCGGGCTCTGAATACTGTTATCAATGAAAGGAAAAGAGGCGGTTTTTATAATTCATTTGATGAGTTTTTAACGCGTACCCGTCTCGATCCATCGGATACTGCCATACTTATCAAAGCCGGTTGTTTTGATGCTGTTGAACCACACCGGACACGCGCTTCGCTGTTGTGGTCTTTGAAAATGCAACGTCCAGTACAAAAGAAAACCGATGCAGGAACGATTTCAATGTTTGGACAGGGTTCAACAAAAGAAATACCGGATATACGCGAATACGATAAAGATACAAAGTTGCAGCACGAGATTGACACATTCGGTTTTATCATCTCACAACATCCATTATCTTTATATGAAAAAAAGCTAAAAAATCTTTGCTATGTTCAGGCAAAAAATATGCACCGGTATGTGAATAATAAAATCAAAATGATCGGATGGTTCATCACAGGCAAAGTCGCTTCTACAAAGAATCAAAAATTAATGGAATTTATCAGTTTTGAAGATACAACCGCCATATACGAAACCACATTTTTCCCGAAAACTTTTAATAAATTCGTCCACATGATCTCAAGCACCCGGGCCTACGTTTTGGAAGGCAAAGTCGAGTCACATTATGGCGCTCTGACGTTGAATGTACAGAATGTCGACTTTTTATAGCCGAAACAAAGTGATATGAAACCTTTTACATCAAAATTTCACCATGTATTTAATGAAAAATAATCAGCAGCAGAGAAACATTAATTTTGAATTATGAATTCAAAATATGTACATTTTTTAACGATTTTGAATGGGATGAAAATAAAACTGGACATACTTTACGAAGATAATCACCTTTTGGTGGTGAATAAACCAGCCGGCATGTTGGTTCAAGGTAATCGGACAGGAGACTATTCGCTACTTGATTTCAGCAAGGAATACATCAAGGAAAAATACAACAAACCGGGGAAGGTTTTCCTCGGCCTGGTACACCGCCTGGATCGCCCGGTTTCTGGTGTTGTGGTTTTTGCACGAATATCAAAAGCAGCCGCTCGACTCTCTCAACAGATTTGAACAAACAAAATAGAAAAGCAATATTCAGCTCTTGTTTCCGGCAATGTAAAAGAGAAAGCTACTTTTATTGATCATATAAGTCGCAGTAATTCAAATATTTATATCGATAATGAAAATGGCAAATATGCTGAATTAAATTTTAAGCGAATAACCTATCATGCTGGTATTTCATTAGTTGTGATTAAATTGATAACAGGCCGTCATCATCAAATAAGAATCCAGTTTGCTTCTCGCGGACATCCAGTACTTGGTGATTTCCGCTATGGTTCAAATATCAAAGGTTCAAATATCAAATTTTCTGATAACAATCTGGCATTACATGCAACATCGATCACCATAGAACATCCAACCCGATATAATAAATGCACTTTTAAAGCCGATTTTGCACCGGCATGGAACAACTATCTGCAAACGATGTAGGAGGAGCTATTGAAAACGATTCTCGTCACCGGCGGAGCAGGTTATATTGGCAGTCATACGTGTGTGGAACTTTTGAACGCTGATTATAACGTAATCGTCATTGATAATCTTTCAAACAGCAAAGAAGAATCTTTGGTTCGTGTACAAAAAATCACCAATAAATCGATTGTTTTTCACCCTGTCGATTTATTGGATAAATTGTCACTGCACCGGGTTTTCAGGGATTATGACATTAATGCTGTTATTCATTTTGCTGGACTCAAGGCTGTTGGCGAATCCACCCAGATTCCTTTGCGATATTATCAGAACAATGTCACAGGAACGATCCATTTGTGCGAAGAAATGAAAAATCATAAAGTTAAAAACATCGTATTTAGTTCATCTGCAACGGTTTATGGCGATCCACATAAAGTTCCAATTAAAGAAGATTTCCCATTACAAACAACCAATCCGTATGGCAGAACAAAGTTATTTATCGAAGAAATTTTGCGTGATATCCACGCTGCAGATAATTCCTGGAACAGTCTCATTCTTCGGTATTTTAACCCGGTTGGAGCTCACGAAAGCGGTGAGATTGGCGAAGACCCAAACGGCATACCGAACAATTTAATGCCATACATTGCCCAGGTTGCCATTGGAAAATTAGATCAGTTAAATATTCACGGAAACGATTATCCTACATCAGACGGCACCGGAGTTCGGGACTATATCCATGTTGTCGATTTGGCACAAGGCCATGTTAAAGCCTTAAAAAAGCTTGTAGAAAAACCCGGTGTATCTGCTTATAATTTAGGCACAGGAAAAGGATACAGTGTGATGGAGGTGCTAAAAGCATTCCAAAAAGCCAGTGGAAAAGACATTCCGCACAAAATTGTGCAGCGCAGACCAGGTGATATTGCTCAATGCTACGCTGATCCAGCATTGGCTGAAAAGGAATTAAATTGGAAAGCGCAGCGTTCAATCGAGGATATGTGTGCAGATACCTGGAGATGGCAGGAGCGAAACCCAAATGGCTATGATTGATGTTGTGGCACTCGATTTGCTTAATTGATATGATACGCGAAATTCTATGAAAATATGAAAGTTAGACAAACAGAAAAAGCGGGTTTGAAACATCATGTCTCAAATAGAAACACAACCAATGTCATTGAAAAAGAAATTAAAAGTTATTCGCGTTAGTGTTAATATTGAGCATCTAACTGATTTTTATCAAGAACTGAAAGAGTACAACTTGTCTGACAGGGACTCGTTAAAGTCATTTTTGGTGGATCAATTTCAAGGTGCAGCGCAAAAGTTCGAGGTTCAGTTTGAAGATGGCTCTGTTCTAATAACCTGGGGAATGCCCAAAGAATACACTCAAGCTGATGAGCATAATAAACAGGCTCTGTCTTTTGCGAAAAAAAATCAACAAAATGAAGCAATTCGCGAATGGCAGTCTGCTATTGAGATAAATCCTCTTGATCCTGATTTCCATTATAATTTAGGTTTAGCGCTTTTTCAAAAAAATAATGTTAAAGAAGGTATTTATCATTGCGAGCAAACGCTGCAAATATGCCCGGTCTATTACAAAGCTTATTTTGTTTCAGGCAGTTTGTATTCAAAAATCAGAAAATACGACAAAGCTGAAGAGTATCTTTGTAAAGGCCTTATTTTTGATCCAAGAAATGTTATGGCTTTGGTTAATTTAGGCGTCATTTATAGCATTACTAAAAATAACCAGGAGGCCATTAGCACGTTCGAACGTGCAATTCAACTTTCTCCCAAAGACATAAAAGCTTATTTTGGACTGGGACGGGTTTATGCCAATGAGGGTGATTTTGAAAATGCCAACAGATGTTTTAATGCTGTCATAAAGATCGATCCGGAAGGCAAATTGGCGCTTCTTGCCAAGAGGTCTTTACACAAAACAAGTTCAAGAGAAGCGCAACAATCAATCCCAAATACAACTAAAAATTCATATCAAGTTTTACAAAATGACAAAGATGTAAATAACTTTCTCATAGGAGGTTATGAAAATTATTTAAACAGCGATTTTGAGAACGCTCAGAAAAATTATCAAGAATATCTAAAATATAAACCCGAAGATGCGGATGTCTGGTCATCGTCAGGTGCTTGTCTTTTTAGGCTGGAGCAAATTGAACAAGCCATAAACAGAATTAGAAAAGCTATCGAAATAAATCCTGGTAAACCTTATTTTTATAAACAATTAGCTATTTATTATAACGCCAATAATGAAACAAGTAAAGCCGGCGAAGCCGCTTATAGGGCTTTCACATTGGGTAAACGTGACAGCGTGGTCTTGAGTATTCTTGGTATTGCTAAAATGGAACAGAAACAATCTCAGGAGGCACTCAGATTTTTACAGGAAGCAGTCAATGCAGATGGTAATAATTTAAAAGCCAGATTTTACCTTGCTAGAGTGTTAAAATCTTTGGGACAAGTTGAAAGCGCAAATCAACAATTTGAAGAAATTATGTGGTCTAAAGTTTATACTCATTTAAAAAATGATGCGGAAAAAGAATTACGTGTGTCATAAGAAAGCAAGTTGGTCTATTTATACATAATATTAGTTATGTTAACTTGATGACTTATTTAGAAAAGGGAACGTAAGAACATCTACTTCCCTTTTTTATTATCCTACTTTGCCACGAGAACGACTAACTTTTTCGGAATTACCATTGATTTTACAATTTCTTTTTCCGCAGTATATTTTTTCACTTTATCTTGTTCAAGGGCTGTTTTGATAATTTCGTCATCTTTAGCATCTGGGTGCACGACAACCTGTCCGCGGATTTTTCCATTTACCTGAATTCCGAGCTGAACCGTCTCTGTCTGCAACATGGCTTTATCATATTCTGGCCAGGACTCATTAAAAATACTGTATTTCATGCCCAGGTTGTCCCATAATTCCTCAGCCATATGCGGCGCAAACGGCGCTATCAGTCGAACCAATGTTGGTATGACATTTGTTAATAGTTGCTTATTTTGCTCTTTTGGTGGAATATCCTGTATATAAAGATAAATTTCATTAACAAGTTCCATAATACGGCTAAGTGCCGTATTGAAATGCAGATTCTCCAGTGATAGCGTGCAATGTTTTATGGCATAATGCATTTGACGCTGTACTTTTTTGAATTGCTTCGTCTCTTGTCCCAAAGGTTGATTTTCCTTAATCTGATGCACCGCACGCCACACCCGTTTAATAAAGCGGTTCATACCCTGAATTCCGTTATCGTCCCAATCGCCGCCTTCTTCATACGAGCCCATAAACATCATGTACATCCGAAACGTATCCGAACCGTATTCATTGACAAAATCATCAGGATTGACAACGTTATCGCGTGATTTCGACATTTTTGCGCCGTTGTTTGTAATCACTCCCTGGTGGCGCAAACGGTAAAATGGCTCATCAAAATTCACATAACCCAAATCATACAACACTTTGGTGAAAAAGCGGGCATACAGCAAATGCATCACCGCGTGCTCGGCGCCACCAACGTATTGATCAACAGGTAACCAGTTGTTAACTCTTGTTTTATCGAGAGGTTTATTATCGAGATCAGGATTGAGAAAGCGCAGAAAATACCAGGATGAACAGACAAAAGTGTCCATCGTATCGATTTCCCGTTTGCCAGGTCCGCCGCATTGGGGGCATGTAGCGTTGATAAATTCCGGCGCCATAGCAATTGGCGATGTGCCTTTGCCTTTAAATGTCACATTAATGGGCAGCTCTACCGGAAGGTCTTTTTCCGGTACCGGGACCTCCCCGCATTTATCGCAATAAATGATTGGAATAGGAGCGCCCCAATACCGCTGACGGGAAATTAACCAATCTCTTAATTTAAAATTGACTTTCCTCTCCCCTATTTCATGCTCTTCCAAAAATTGAATGATAGCTTCCTGGCCATCGTCGGAATTCATGCCGTTGAATTGGCCGGAATTGACCATAAATCCTGGTTCAGTATAAGCTTCTTCCAGATCCCCGTCTGACATTTCTTTTGAAGGACTTATTACTGTGCGTATCGGGAGATTGTATTTTTTAGCAAATTCAAAATCGCGTTGATCATGCGCCGGCACAGCCATGACAGCTCCCGTTCCATAGGTAACCAATACATAATCAGCGATCCAAATAGGTACTTTTTCACCATTTAACGGATTGATACAATAGCTGCCAGTAAACACACCGGTTTTCTCGCGCTCGGTTGACAGACGTTCAATTTCCCTTGTCTTGCGCGTTTGTTTTACATAGCCTTCGACTTTCTTTTTATGAGAAGGCGTGGTAATCTCTTCAACTAACGGATGTTCTGGCGCCAGCACCATATAAGTCACGCCAAATGTTGTATCAGGTCGTGTGGTAAAGACTTTGACATCATCTTTTCTATCAGCGAGTTTAAAGCTTATGAGCGCACCTTCACTCTTGCCGATCCAGTTCTTTTGCATTGAAATCGTCTTTTCAGGCCAGTCAATTCGATCCAATCCTTCTAAAAGTTTTTCTGCATAATCTGTGATTTTAAAAAACCATTGTTTGAGGTCTTTTGTCAAAACCTCGGAATCACAGCGCTCACAAATGCCATCAACCACTTGTTCGTTAGCAAGAACAGTTTTACACGAAGGACACCAATTGACAGCCGCTTTTTTCCTATAGGCTAATCTGTTTTTATATAAAAGTAGAAAAAACCATTGCGTCCATTTATAATAATCAGGCGAACTGGTATTGATCTCGCAATCCCAGTCGTACATTGCGCCGATGGCTTTGAGTTGTTTACGGATATTTTCTATATTTTGACGTGTGCTCTCGGCCGGATGAACGCCATGTTTAATCGCGTAATTCTCTGCCGGCAATCCAAACGCATCATATCCCATGGGTTCAAAGACATTATAACCTTGCATTCTTTTAAAACGAGCCCAGGTGTCGGTCGGACCATAATTATACCAATGGCCGATATGAAGCCGGTCTCCTGATGGATACAAAAACATCACCAGGCAGTAAAGTTTGTGTGCAATGTCCTCTAAATCGACTTTATAAAGCTTTGACTCTTCCCAAATGCTTTGCCATTTTTTCTCAATTTTCACGGCGTTGTATTGTGGAATCATTTCGGCACCCTTGGTCTTGGAATAATTTGTTTGAGTGTAAAATTGAAAAGCCCCGCCTTGGCGGGGCCGAGATTATCGCTTGTTAAAGTTTGGTTTCAGTGGAGCTACGGGGATTCGAACCCCGGGCCTCTTGAATGCCATT
>CAZSMC010000067.1:0-22493 GCA_964607755.1 uncultured Cytophagia bacterium
GTGCAATGATCAGGATGCACCAGAGTTAAATTTAGGACTAAATTAAGAATATTTTTAACATTCATTTCAAAGCGAACTTTTGTTTCTGCTGTAAGCATTGATTAGCAGGAAATTATTGATTGGTCCTGTTGATTTTATAAAGTTCTTCTATTACTAGTTCGACTATTGTTGTGGTTACATAAAGACTGCTTATCTCGTATAGATTCATAATATATTTTTCAGCTTGAGATAAAGAAATATTTCTGTCAACGAATGAGCTAATAATCACACCAAGTGAACCTACTGGAATAAAATCTAGTTTTTTTGCAACATCTCTTACAGCTAAATCATCAGTCAAAATATTAACTATAGATAATTTACTGCACAAATATAGACATTCTTTCTCCCCTAAATGTAGATCAAATAATTCAGTTTTTTCAATAAATTCGCTGACTTAACCTTGGGTTTTCTTTAAATGGATATTTTTTAATTCAAAGACATTTAACTTTCTGGACTTTCTATGCTGGAGATATTCGAAACGTACACTTTCAGGGACGTATATATTATCAAAAATATTTAACAAATGGATACATTCAATTTCAGATAGATGCAAAAGTGGGCCAGTATCAGATACCACGCTTATTTTTTTAGCGCCCAAGCCAAGTCCTCCATGGTTGCTTTATGTTGGCGTTCAGCTAATTCTACCCAATCGATCCCTGCAGCTTCAATAGCTTCATCTCGAGAGATGTTGCCGCGAAGATATTGGCCTAAAATATGCTCGCGCCAAAGCTGTTTGATACCTGCTTGAAATGCCATAGAAATAACTTCTGATTCAGGTTTATTAGTTTCTTTAGTGAGATTTTCAAGAAATGATAATGTATTTTCCATAAGATTCACCTTATTTATTTTTACTTTCTTCTGCTCGCTAACATAATATGATTGAGTCTTATTATTTCAATTTTTTCCGCATCGTCACCTTTGTGCCTTTTGACGTCACATCAAACGTCACGTCATCCATGAGTGTTTTGACGATAAAAATGCCCCGGCCATTTTCCTTGTACAGGTTCTTTGGATGGAGCGGGTCTCCGATCTTTTCAGGATCAAATCCTCCCCCTTCATCCATAACAGTAATTTTCATTTCGTTGCGAGTCAGTTCAAAACGAGTGGTTACTTTTTTGTTCACATCACCTTTATTGCCGTGACGGATGGCATTATTGACCATTTCTGTAACCGCAATAGCGCAGTTTTCGATGTCGTTTGATGTAAAACCATACTGTTGACAGAAATGTTCCAGTTTGCGCTCAACCAATCGAATTTGTCGTGGATCTGAAGGAATTTCCAGAGATACAGACTTTTTCATAGTGCGCTAAAAGATCCAATTTAATCCCAACTCGACGTTATTAATGTAATACGTATCTTCACCGGCATAGCTCACTTTGTACCGCACGGCATCGATGAAAAAACGCAGATTAGCAGAGGGTGTATATATGATGCGGAAAACAGGACCGTGGCTTTTATATTTACTGCTCTTTTCTTTCAGAACCTTGCCAGGTGCACCGGTTTTGTGTCGCCATTCATTGCGAATGTAAAGGCTGTAACCCGGGCTTGCGCTCAGACGATTAAATGTGCTATATTTCCAGTACAAATGCAACCATTGTTTTTGACGCGTCACCATGATACGCTCGGTCCACTGCTCCCAGGAGAGCTGCCCGTTTTCTTCCAGTTGCAACCGGTAATCGATGCACAATGTTGTGCGCGGCAGAATGTTCCACTTTAGGGAATCGGACATGGCAAATTTTCGAAACACAAAACTCCGGGTTGTGGTGACGTCAGTTTCAAAATCATAATCCACGTAATTTGCCAACACTTCAAAGGACTGGTGAATACTCAGCGACTGGGCAGGTTTGTATGAAATGGACGGTTGCAGCCGGAAAATCCGGTTCCAGTTATTATCTGCGCTGCGCTCGCCAAATATATAAACCATGTGATACAAATTGACACTGGCAAGTACATCAAGCCGCAGCATATCGCTGAAATGATGCATAACTGTCACCCGCGAATTGATTCGCAGCTCATCGCGGTCGTCATAATTTTTTTCATCCGGGGTGTCGTACTGAAATCTGCTGACAGAAAAATAGGAATCCAGAGAATCGGAACGCGTGACTCTGGTGCCTATACGCGAGGATACGGAAAATCGTGAACTGTTATTATCCGGAGTAATAAATGCTGTTCGTCTGGAAAACGGGGTATCAGCATCGTCGATCTCAAGGTCATAACGCTGTTCCTGCATGTGATGAGAAATGTTGAAAATCCCTCTGAAATGCGGTTTGCGCACATGAAAAGCCAGATCATTATTAAAACGCTGGTCATTTCTTTTGCGGCGCCGTTTCTCGGTCGTTTCGCCAAAATGGCGCAGTTCCACATCCTTGAGTTCCAGAAAGGAATTCAATCTCATGAACGTCTGCTCTCCCAAACGATAAAACATGGTATTGCGCGCCCCCCGCGTTTCCTCGCGTTGACTTTCAATATCGCCGGTCCGTGACACATAATTGTCATGACGCTCGTTGCTGAAAAAAACTTGTAGAGAGTCGGCCGCATGCGGTGTAAACTGCCGGTTGACCCGGTACGCCACTCCTAAATCTCTGTTATTGCGTCTGTTAAACCGGTCGTCATCAAGAGTGAGTGAAATGTTGTTGTTGTATTCAGCTAATGGCAAATCAGCTCCGCTAACATCTACAGAATAGCTGACCCCCTGGTCATGCTGATTGTAGCGATTATCCCATTTAGGGCCGGCAGAAACGTCTGCGTAAAAATTTGAATATGGTTGAAAACGCAAGCCAATATGACCGGTATGCGTCCGCACATCATTGTTAAAACCGGATTGCTTGTCAAGAAAAACGATTGAAGAAATGTCCGAGGTAAGTGTGAGAGCCGGAGAAAGCGAATAATTCAGAAACATGCCCAGGTTTTGATCATCTTTCCACTTGTCATTTTGAGCGCCTGTGCGCAGTAGAGATGAACGAAAGTTTTCTGAAATCCGGAAATTTACCCGGTTGTTCACCGGCAAGGAATAGTTGACAGAATAGTGCCACATATAAGTGTTGAATTCCTGCTGCAAACCGATTGACGCATTGTTATTCGCTGTGGTGATAGCCGGTGTAAATGGTTGACCATAGAGGGGAAATACTGTGCTGATAAGAAAAAGTAGAAATATGTAAAATCGAATATTCACTATTTTTTGTTTGACGACAGTTGAAGGATTTAATCCTCAGAGGACAATTTTTTGTAGAATGCTCTGGTTTTATCTTGTTGCTGTCTTTCTTGCGGTGTAATTGAACCGCCACTGATAACAAGTTTTAACGCTTCTTCAACTGTAATGTCGAGTATGATCACATCCTTTTTCGGAACAAAAAGCAAATAACCTGATGTGGGATTGGGCGTTGTCGGAAGAAAAATGCTGTACACATCGATCTCCTCGCCAAGTCGTTTTTGCACACTTCCTTTTGTGTCCTGGGTTATAAAGCCAATAGAATACACACCTTTTCTGGGATATTCGAACAGAGCGGCATATTTAAACGTCTCCCTGCGGTCAGAGAGAAATGCATCACTGATTTGATGTAATGTGCCGTAAACGTGTTTTATCACCGGGATGCGGCTAAGTATCCATTGACTGAGCGCAACCAGTTTCCGGCCAAAATAATTTCTCACAAAAAACCCAACGAGAAAGATAACCAAAAGCAGGGCAATCAAACCTATTCCCGGAATGGGACGGTCCTGTGTACTGCCGATAAAATGATAAATCAGCCGGCTTACCTGTTCGTTGAGGAGTCCATCCAGGCGAAGAAACAGCCAGGTCACTATATAAATTGTGAGGACCAGCGGCACTAAAAACAACAAACCCGCAGCAAAATAACCGCGGATTCTTTTCAAAAGACCACTTGTCACGATACACTCAAATTTAAATTAACGAAATTGCACAATAATTTCATCGGGTTCTGCATACCCGTTTTTTATAGCTTCTTGTTTGATGCGTTCGAGGTCGGTTTTCAAGAGTTCTTTTTCTTTTTTCAGATGGGCATTCCGCTGTTTTGCTTTTTCGATTTTTAATTGCAATTCCTTGTTCTCTCGCGCAAGTTGGTATTGCCGGATGAATCCCATCCCTCGATCAAATGCCAGCGAATAAAGGATAAAAAGGACTCCAGCCCAAAAAAGAAGTTTGGGATTAAGGATCGTTTTTCGAATATGTGTGCGAAATGATTTTTTCACATGCCATCGCTCTTCAAGACCGGCGCCAGGCCGGCCTTGAAGTCTTTAGAATTCATTCTATATGCGGACGCAAGTCGCGCCGCTGTCTTGACCATATCTTACCAGTTAGCCTATTTTCTTTACTTTTTCAAAGCCATAAACAGCATCTTTATCTAATATTTCTTCGATGCGTAAAAGCTGGTTGTATTTTGCCATGCGGTCGGAACGGCTCATCGAGCCTGTTTTGATCTGGCCGCTGTTGGTGGCAACAGCAATGTCCGCGATTGTGGCATCTTCGGTTTCGCCGGAGCGGTGCGATGTGACCGTGGTAAAACCAGCCCGGTGAGCCATGTCTATGCAATCCAAAGTCTCGGTGAGGGTGCCGATTTGATTGACTTTGATCAGAATCGAATTTGAGCAGCCTTCCCGGATACCGCGTGCCAGATATTCCACATTCGTGACGAACAGGTCATCTCCGACCAACTGGATTTTGTCACCCAATTTATCGGTTAATACCTTCCAGCCATCCCAGTCGCTTTCAGACATACCGTCTTCAACAGAATCGATGGGATATTTTTCAACGAGCTCGGCAATATAGTCGGCCTGTTCCTGTGCATTGCGTTTGGCGCCGTTTTTACCTTCAAACAGGCTGTAATCATAGATACTGTCTTTATAAAATTCAGAAGCGGCAATATCGAGCGCCAGGGTCACGTCTTTACCTGCTTTGTAACCGGCTTTGTCAATCGCTTTGAGAATGCTGTCCAGGGCATCTTCTGTGCCTTTGAGCCGCGGAGCGAATCCGCCTTCATCGCCAACAGATGTATCCAGACCACGGTCTTTGAGCACTTTTTTCAAGTTGTGAAAAACCTCGGCGCCGATGCGCAGAGCTTCTTTAACAGAAGAAGCGCCAACTGGCCGGATCATAAATTCCTGGAACGCAATAGGTGCATCGGAATGGGAACCACCGTTAATGATATTCATCATGGGAACCGGCAGATGCTTGGCGTTCGTTCCGCCAATATATCGAAAAAGCGGCAGTTCCAGCGCCATGGCAGCAGCTTTGGCAGCGGCTAATGACACGCCTAAAATGGCATTGGCGCCGAGCTTGCTCTTGTTTTTTGTGCCGTCCAGTTCGATCATGGTATTGTCAAGACCAACCTGGTCTAGCGCATCCATGCCGACAACCTCTTCGGCAATAATATCATTCACATTGGCCACGGCTTTGCTGACACCCTTTCCTAAATACCGGTCTTCGCCATCACGTAATTCCAACGCTTCGTTCTCGCCGGTCGAAGCACCTGATGGCACAGCGGCACGGCCGATTGCGCCGTCTTCAAGTTCAACGTCGACTTCGACTGTGGGATTGCCTCTGGAGTCAAGGATTTCACGTGCAAATACATCAACGATGGTTGTCATCGTTCCTCCTTTTTTACATAGTATACTGTGTTTCGTGTTAGATTATTTCTTTTTTATTGGATTTCACTACTTTTACGCTTTGATAAAATATAATTCAGAATTGACCTTTAATATAAAACAAAACTGTTAAAAATGAAAATGAAATATTTTACACAAGGTAAAAGCTCAGTGTTTGGTGAAAGTTTTAATATTTGGGCACTAAAGTGCCTGTTAAAGAATCTCGATAATAACCCCGACTTAAAAGTCGGGGCTATCATATTGCCCCGAGCTTTAGCTCGGGGTTAAAGATGACCTCTCAACATAACGGGCTTTCCCATTTTTTAATGCTGCAAAGATTTTCTTCCATCAGTGAACTATTACTTCAAAAACGACAATAAAAATATAAAGCCGGAACCGGCTGCGGCGCACAGTGCGTTCACAGCGTCATTGTTCATCCATTTCCAGCCGCGGATAAATGTCGTATGGTGATTAATACAGTGTATTTTACGTTCAGTTATTTTTTGGCATTTGGGACACTGGTATTGCCCCTGCAAGGTGGCGCCCACAATGCTGTCGATGATACTGCCCAGAAATCCGGCCAGAGTAACCAAAAAGAAATATTTTACTGTAAAGACAAATTGTCCGGATGCAGCGAAAATACTAATGAGTGCAATGAGGGCCGCACCTGCCAACGCGCCGACCGAGCCAAGCAAAGTGATACCGCCGGATGTACCGAGCGGCACTTTGCGAAAAGTGAGCACCGACCGGGGTTGGGGCCTGGCCAGAACACCGATTTCGGTACCCCAGGTGTCTGCAGTGACGGCTGTCAGGGATGCCACGTACAAAAAATAAAACAGATCATTTTGGGAAAAATACCATGCCAGTGGTAAACTGTGCAGCCTCTGCCGGTGATTCGTGTAAAAGATAGAATAATGCAAAAGCCGAGGTGAGCGGTACTGTCAGATTGTCCGATCCCTGCACAGAAACCATTTCTCCGGCCGTGGCGACCAGCGCCACGACACCGGCAAACCATAGGCTATTCAACAGCGAGAATGCAGCCGTGCCAGGTTGCGGATACAGATACAGACACAAAAGAACAATCACAAACGAGGCCAGGAACATGGTCACCGAACCCTGCACTGATTTTTTCTCTGGCCCAAAATGAATCGGGATGGGTTGTTTGACATTATCCCCAATAATCGATGCCAGGGCATCCGGAATCGCCATGATGAGCATCGCAGTGACCAGGACGAGTTGATCCTGATCCCATAACCATGCCGTGAGGATGAAAAAAGACACCGGATAGAAAACCGTGCCGTACGTCTGCCGGTGTATGCTGTGCATGCCGTCCAGAACGTGTTTTTTAATGGCAATATAATTGACAATGGCAAATAATCCCCCGAGAAGAAGCATCGGCCACATCGAATCCAGTAAAAAAGGTGTAGCCGCGATGAGCACGCCAACGAGCATGTGAACAATTTTCCTGGTGGCCTCGCTGCCCCAGTTCATTGTTTTTCGAACAACTTCTGCCGAGGCGATGACAGCGACCAATCCACCGCTAAAAACACCCAAATACACCCAGTCTGATCCGGTCATCACAGCGATCACTTTCCTGTTCTGTTCTTCAATGTATTGTAATTAATATGTACGAAAAAATGACAAAAAATCCAATGGTAAATTGAGTGATATCGTTGTGTTTTTAAGATGTTGCAATACTTTTGTTTTTTTACGCTTTGCGGCTTTGTTTGGGAAATATTTATCCCTGTTGGTCGATTACAATGGAGCATCTCAAATCACTGCAAAAGGTGTCCATATTATCATCCCAATATATGGATGTTTGAATGATATTTGTCACTAAATGCCATTTTTCCCCAACTTGTCCACATTTTTAAAAGTGGGAAAAATGAAAGAAAATTCAAAGAATTGCCTCTTTCGATAATAAACTCTAAAAAACATAAACTTAAGTATAGCAATAAATTTATTGCTGTTTCACGTTAAAAAAAGCCTTGTTTTAAAACCAGTATAATCAATAAGATAGAATGGGCGGAAGTGGTTTATAAATTATTGTTTTTTAAGGGGTGACTTTTCTGCATGGAGGTGGCGGGTGAGAAAAAGCCGGTCAATTTAAAATAACGCAGTGCTAACATATCGACAAGTTATCCACATTGTATTCAAAAAATTGTCAAGAAAAAAGTTTGCTTTTTCTTACCGCATGATAATACATTTACTCGTTTTCTCAACGCGTTCGTCGTCTTTACGTACCATAATTTTATAGAGATAAACCCCGTTTGCCAGCACATCTCCATTCCCGTCCCGTCCATCCCAGTGAATCCGGTTGTAACCAACACCAACCCAGCCTTTGTCAATGTTGCGAATGAGCCGGCCGGCTACAGTATAGATTTTTATTTCAACTTTTGCGGTCTGACTTGTCTGAAAATAAAAGTCAGTTTCTTCAGCAAAGGGATTGGGATAATTCAGTACATCGCGAATGATCAGGTCAGATTCAACTTCAAATTCGACATCCTTGCTGGTAACATTTTGATACGCGTCCATAGCTGTAATTGTTAAAACATGGGGGCCATCGGACAGGTTCGGTTTAAACGTAACTCTGCCGCAAGCATCTCTGGTTTCGCCTGGCCCGAGCTCCAATGCCGCTGAATTTTTATACGGAATCCGCACACCATCAAGAAAAACATTGACCCGGGTAGTGTCAGTTATCGGATTGGGTGTGTTATCGTACAGATCCGCAAAGATCGTTGGCGTGGATGAGACCAGGTCGCCGTCAAGAATATTTCTGCCGTCAACGGAAATATCTATTTTAGGCTTTAACGTATCATCTTGCACAAAAACGGTAGTGCGCAGCGAATTATTGGTTTCGCTCGGCTCGTTCAACCGGTTATCCGGATCGAGCGTGATGTAAAGTTTGTATAAACCGGTCGGCAGTTTTTTAACCGTCTCGCTGTTCGCCGGTGTCCATTGCTGCTGAACCGGACGGTATTTACCTGGTGCTAACGAGTCGACGGTCGTCCGGGCTATGGTAAAACGCCCGAGCTGCGGATGGGACGCTTCCAGAGTAATAGCTGTGCTGTCGATAAACGTCGCGCCAATATTGTACACATCAAAAAACAGGGTGACGTTTTGACCGATTGAAAGCGTATCATGCGATTGCGAAAACAAATTCGGACTCACAGCTACATCGCCGGAGGGTTCAAATTCTATGGTCCAGAATTTTAACGACGGCGTTGACAGGCCACAGGTACTTTTAAACTGACCGGCAAGAGAAAGACTCGGGATGTCGCTGCTGTTTATGTGTGACAAGTCAAATGTACCTGGTTCTTTCAATGTGAACAGTGTATCGATTTGACTGCCTGGCCCGGCATAGCCAAGCACATGGACAGAAAGTGTGGTGTTATCCGGCACATCCGCCTCGACGCGGCATTTTTTCCAGGATGTTGCCGGCCCGATTTGTCCGGTTGAAATTGTACCGCTTTTAAAAAACCGGTAAAGTGTATCCCCCACAGTGGCTACGCCCCCGGTTTTGGGTTTGTACGATTCGAGCACCGAGCCCGTTGCCGCGCCTTTGTGTCCTAAAATCGCCCACGAGTCGCGCAGGCCAATATTTCGGCAAAAAGCGCTGCCAATAGATTCGAGCGCTGTGTAGGCTTTTTCTTCCAGTCTGGCGCTGGCTTCATCTTTTACACCAGCCAGGACAATTGTTCCTGTTGCCAGCGAGTCGATAAGAGCTGCCAGATTTTCGGTAGCCGCTGGATCGCCATAGGTGTCAAAATGTTCTGTCTGTAAAATATCCAGGCAGGCGTTATCCAGAACAGCGATATTGATTCCCCGGTTTGTTTTCATAATAGAAGAACCATTGACAAGAATGCGGGCAAAGTTGCCGTCAGCCATGCCGGCCGATTCTACCCGCAACGAAATG
Organism: uncultured Cytophagia bacterium; assembly: GCA_964607755.1. Taxonomy (GTDB): domain Bacteria; phylum Zhuqueibacterota; class Zhuqueibacteria; order Residuimicrobiales; family Krinioviventaceae; genus CAZSMC01. Next base: position 9,554 of record CAZSMC010000067.1, read on the forward strand.
GCATGTTCATCCAGATGCACCCCAGAAGCTGTGACTTTGGTGTTTTCCAGCGTATTGCTGGCAGCTTGTAATCCGGCCTGGTGCCAAACGTTCGGGGAATCCGGCTGGATGCTGAACGACCGGGTTTTCCAGCCTTTGATTTCGTTTTCCTCAATAATTCGTGCTCGCCAGTAGTAGGTGTAGCCTTGTTGCAGCGAAACCGGTTTCCAGGAAGTGGTCATCAGTTCAGCAGCCACTGGCCCGGAGCTCTGCAACAAGGAACTGTTAAACGCAGCCGTGGTATCGATTTGAAATTCGAATTCGAGATTCGTTTGATCCAGTTCGGGTGGATTCTCTATGGTCAATTGGACATCCGTGCTCGGAACAACAGCGAACGGAAGAGGGGAGACGAGACGGACCTTGCCGGACAGCACATGAGCGCGCAGGCTGGCCTGGTTATTGGTCTCATCTACTTCAGCTATGATATCGCCGAAATCGGCTGTGGCAGTGATATCTACCGGGCCGGTCATATTGGCGAGCGGCCAGTTAAAACGCAACGTGTCGCGTTGCGCGATAAATGGAACCGGCTGCGAAAATGCAAGCTGGTAATCGGGATTGTCCAGCGGAACAACGGATAAAGAAAATTCAGACGTGTCCGGCGGCACAAGACCGTAATTGTGTATTGGCACGATAATGTGCGCCGTGGAATCTGGTTCGCTGGGCGTCACCGGATCGACCGCGATGTCAGAAGACCGGACAGCCAGATCCGGCTTTTCCGGCAGCGCCAGCTTCATTGCCGGATCGCCCATCAAGTTATATTGTAAAATCAGGTTGACATTATGCGGGGATTGGCCGTGGGTTTTCCACAGTTCATATTTAGCCAGAGAAATGGCATCGCCAACATGGTTCACTGTGTCCTCAAGTACGGCGCCGTATAGTTTTCTCAGATAGAGGTAATCCTCGTAAGAATATCCCCACCCGGACGTCCCCCAAAATGCAACAGTGCCGCGGTCCGGGGTGAGCAGAAAGTGCTCGCCAAAGCTTACATCGTTCGGCTCGGCGAACCGGCCGGTGTGGCAGGTCATGCTGGAGATAAACGGATACCTGGGTTTGTTATTCAACCGGTCGATATCCGAATTGTGAAAAATGAGTTCCCAGGTGCGGCTGCCGGCATGACCGATAAAGTTGATCCATGCCATGCCCTGATCGATATAATTAATGATTTTCTGCGTGTGTTCGCCCTCGATGAGCGTTTCTGTAGATTTTTGCACGTGATACACATCACCCATCACAGGCATTGCGCTGGCAAATTCATTGTCCAGCTTTTCAGACTGCTGATTGAAACTCTGCTGTTCCCATTGATTGAATCCTCCGCTGATGAACAGAAAACTCTTTTTCCAGGCAGCAGACGGCGTGCTTTCGTATTCGATGATCTTGTCAATGATATGTTCAGCCTGCTGGACTGTAGCGACTGGCAGACGGCCGATGCTCAGGTCGGGTAAAAAATCATCAGGGCCATCAAAACAGACAAACATGGCATCGCTGACCGGATTGCCCAGCACTGGCACAAAATCTCGCACGTACGACGAAGAAATGTTTTTCTTTGGGTCCCAACTGCCGTCGCCGAAAAGCAGCACGTATTGCGCAGGCTCTGTTTCCCAGGTTTCAAAAGCCTGTTTCAAAAAATCGTACAGCGCCCATGGATTTTTCACGCCGTGATTAAAATAATCGTAAATATCTTCAACCAGCGCCACATTGGCTGACAAACTATTGCGCGAGCTCCGGTACTCTGCCAGTTGCTCAGCCTGTTCTATAAAAGTTTTGTGAGTTATAATGATATAATTGGCCTGGGAATTGACAGGATTTTCAATATTTGTACGCAAAGAAAGTGACAAAGGCTGGCGAACAGCCTGGTCTTCAAAAACAATGTAATCGCTGCCCACCGAGTCCTGCACCGTAAACAGAACATTGTAATGTTCACTACCCTGAGAAAAGGTAAACGTAGCTGATACAGTCGCTGCGCCGGTTTTGTTCGGCATCCGTTGTTCCACAGCAGACTCTGGATCGCCCACCCGGCTGATCAATGCCCAGGAATCCCGAAAAACAAGTTCAGTGACTTTTTCACTCCCCAGCGCCTGGAACGCTTCTCTGGCGGCCTGGTGCAGATTGTTGGCGCCGTCGTCACGAATACCCGCCAGCACCACAGTATTTGCCGGCAGGCTGTTCAAAAATGCAGTCAGACTGTCTGCCTGCTGCCGGGATGCATAAGTGTCAAATGATTTTTTATGGGTGACTCTGCCTGTCTCTGCGTCCAGGGTAACAATGTTCATGCCCCGGCTTCCGGAATAAACCTGCTGGCCGTTGATGATAAAGCGGGCGTAATTGCCGCTGCCCATGCTGGCTGAACTGACCGTGATCGCTGCACGGTATTCTTTATTGACTTTTGGCTCAAGTAATTGTCCGGAACCCAGGTCCCAGATGGTCACGTCGCTGGTTTCAAATCCGCCTGCCAGTAACGTAACCGGTTCTTTATCCGGAAAATAACTTATTTTTGCCGCATGCTCCTCCGCGATGATATATTTGTCGTATTCGATTGCAAACCAGTCAAAATAAAAACGCGAAATATGCGCTTCTGTATCATCGACCGAGTGAATGGACAACGTATTTTCTGTGGCGCTTACTGCGCTGACTGGCACTGAAAACTGGTATATTTTTTCTTCCCGGTTGCTAAAGAATTGGTCGACTGCTATGCGGTCATTTACTTTAACGCGAATGTGATGATCATTTTCAAATGGTGACAGCGTTTCGCCCCTGACCCGCAACCGGAATAAAATAGAGTCCTGGGACATTACCACACCGGGCAAATCAAAATCAACGTTAAAAGTGTTGCCCGGATCGATATATTTTTCCCATACCCAGCCTTCACCCGGTGTGTCGTAAGAATTCTGGATCGCCGAATTGGTATCGCCGCGATAGTAGTCCAGGTCTTTTTCAATATGCAAAAAAAAAGGCGTGTGGTCAATGACGACCGTGCCGGATTCCGGAGATGCTGCCATTGTCATGCGCTGACCGTCATTGTCGCCCCAACTGAGCCAGTATACATTGGTGTCGGTATAAGCGTGATAAAACTCGTTCTCACCGTGCAAACGATTGCCGTAAAAGAGCAGCCGGTCATTGCGGCTAAACTGTCCGTCTGAAACGCCCTCAAGCTGAAAAGGCTGTTCATTGTCCCGTTCAAATAGTTGAAAGGTTTGCGGATCGATTGAAGAAAGCGGCACTCCCAGCGCTTCAAGATCGCTGCCGGAAATGCTGTAAACGCCTTCCTGAACCAGGCCAATTTTAACGTGCGGCAATTTTTCATTAAAAAATGGTGACACGCTTTTCTTTTCAAGCACAGATTTCTTTTTCGATGCGGGAAAACCGAGTTTTGCTGCGGGGAACTTTTCAAGATGCCGGTCAAATTGATTCTTGATCTGAGCTGATGGCGTGGAGAGTGTTTCATCGCTGTTTATTGTGATTCGAAGATAACGCGCATGTTCAACAGCGCCGGCGACTGGATTGTACTTGACCGGATTGATCTGCAGGCGCAGAAACTGCCGGCCGCGAATGGTCGCCCACTCGGTATCTACAAACGATGACGGCTGGAAACGGTTTTGCGAATATGCGGCTTGGTTTTCCCGGTATTCCACTACATTGTTCTCTTCAGTGGTTTCAGCCCTGACCATGGGAGCCGGGCAAATTCTGGCTACCGAAGAAGCGACAGTGACCGAATCCACAATCCGGACTCTTGCAGAGGTTCCCGAGACTTCCAGGACCACCGCATCTACCGGAAGCTGGGGATAGCCCTCGCGCTGACGCCGGACCAGATCACCGCATTCCGGAAGCTGATAGCTGGTTTCTCCGATGTGCATAGTGTGCCAGGACAGTTCGGGCGAGTTCCATTCGACCACAAGATGATTTTTGTCCTGATCCGAAAGCGTAAAATAAGACGTTTGAGCTGCCGAAATGAGTGCGGCGGTGAGAAGTATTAAAAGGCTCCAGCGACCAATCATATTGTATTCACGGTTCTATTTTTAGCTTAACAAAAGGTCAAATTATCCAATTGTTAACGACCCGATTTTTCAAGAGTTCCGGTTTACCACGCTTTGAAAGAATTTGTCATTCCGGCGCTCTGCGTAAAGAACGAATCAGTATACATACCATGCGCCAGCAGAAAAGCCATCACGCCCAACAACAAACAGACCCCAACCATAAACATGGCAGCGCCAGCGTGACTCAAACCAAGGTTCACCAGGCGGTGATGGATGTGTTCCCTGTCAGCGTGAAACGGGTGAATGCCCCGGCGAACACGGCGAACCACCGCCAGGATCGTATCTGTAATAGGAAGGCCGAGGAGTAAAAGTGGGATCAGAAACGCGGTTTTCCCGGGCGCTAACGAGGCAGAGTTGAGCGTAATGCAAGCCAGCATAAAACCAAGAGACAGGCTACCGGAATCGCCCATAAAAATTGAAGCGGGATTGATATTATAGCGCAGAAAACCAATCACGCTGCCCATCACCAGGACCGCGATAATCGGGGCCAACTGGTTGCCAAACAGCGCGGCAATACTCAAGCTGACAAACGAGACCGCCACGGCAATGCCGCCGGCAAGTCCGTCCAGACCGTCAATCATGTTGAACGCATTAGCCACGCCAACCATCCAGAGTACGGACAGGAAATAGGACATAATGCCGAGATTGATCTCCATTCCACCGGGCAGCAAAATAGTTTCCACGCGCCATCCCATACTCACAGCCAGGCCAGCCACCAGCAGCTCTGTGGTGAGTTTGATCGAGCAGCTCAGGTCCATCTTGTCATCCAGAGCGCCAATGAGAAAAAGCATTGTCGTGCCGATGAGCAGACTGAGCAGTTCAAAATGGAACCGCGACACCAGATCGGGATCGATAACCAGGAGCGCTGCCATTCCGGCGACAAAGGCAAAAAAGATCGCGCCACCGCCCAATTTGGGGATTTCACCCTCGTGAACGGTACGGTGATTTTCATGCGCCACAACGTGGTAACGCCGTGCAAAGGTACGAACCAATGGAACAGAGAAAAGAGAGATGATCAGTGTTATTGTAAAGTACCCCGCAAGTTCTATCATATACGATCCTGAATGTTTGCTGTTGGAAGTGATTGGTTTGGGGCTAAACATTACAAAATCTATGCCATAATATGCCATGTTTTTAGCCCCTTTTTACCCTGTTTACCGCATGTTTCGTATCATGATTAAACAGATATTACAGTTTTGGGACAATGGAATGATAGTTGAAAAATATTGCTAACAGACTGAATTTTAAAGTTTAATATACAAAAATTTAAAAGCAAACAAAAGAATAAATTTTTTAATGCGGTAAATAATGACTGTAAAGACGATCAATATCTCTGACCAGGCGTTGCGCATTGTACATTTTGCCTACTGATTGTCGAGCCTGGTTACATATCTGTTGTGTTTTTGAAGGATTGTCAAGCAAAAACATAATCTGTTCAGCCATTTCCTTATCATTGTCCACCTGGCACAAATAGCCGGATTCCTGGTGACTGATGATATCCGGTACTCCGCCCACGCGAGTCGCAACAACAGGTACACCGCTCGCCATGGCCTCTATAATTGTCACCGGCGTTCCCTCATTTTTGGATGTAAGCAACAGCATATCAATGCCGCTATAAATTTTGGTGATATCGGTTTCCCATCCCCAGAAATGTACCTTGTCGTTTATCCCCAGGTGCATAGCGTGTTGTTCTAAAAGTGGACGTTCGTCGCCATCGCCTACAATGATCAAATGCACATTTTTATACTGCAGCAGGGAAAGAACCCGAAGCGCCATGTTCATATTTTTAATGGGAGCGAGCCGGCCGATGATGCCGAGCAGCGGCGCATCCAATGGCAGGTTGAGCTCTTTTTTTAAATAGCCGTTGGGCACAATGTTATAAAACGAACTTAATTCCAGTCCCAGCCGAATCACTACAAATTTGTTTTCCGGAGCCACGCGATAGATATCCACTAATTCGTGTTTTTGGGACGGACTGATGGCAATAATTTTTGTGGTAAACCGTGCCAATAGCCGTTCTATAAAAAGAAAAAACGCCGTTAAATACCGCGGAAAGTAGCTGTGAAAAGTATGCCCGTGAAAGGTATGAAAAACCAGCGGAACCCGGGCAAAAATACCGGCGATACGGCCAACTGTGCCGGCTTTGGCGGTGTGGGTGCAAACGATGTCTGGTTTTTCTTTTTTGATTAATTTGTAAATTTCAATAATAGCTTTTATATCATTTAAAGGATTCGTGACTCTTCTCATAGATTGGACAATCCGTACATCCAACCCTTTCACTATTAGTTCGCTTATTACACTTACCTCACTTGCTTCGACCTTACCACCAATAATGATAGATTTATATTTTTGATCTGGTGACAAACGTGATAACAATTCTGTATTAACAACTGGACCACCGATGCAAAGTCGTGATTGAATATGTATTACTTTATGTTTTTTTAATTTTGACATCTTTTCGATTGCATTATTTTAGAAATGATTTCACCGTTTTTTGCTTTAAAAATAGTTTTATTTTTCAAGTTGCTCTAAACAGTGTTTATATAGTTGAAATGTTTTAGAGCAACAATCCGACCATTTAAATTTTGAGATTTGTGAAACAGCTTTTTGTTTAAGCATTTCTCTAATGTGCTCGTTAGAAATAATTTGTTCCAGTGTTTCAGCTATTTCATCAATATTATAAGGATTGAAATAAAGTGCAGCATCTCCGCAAATTTCAGGATGAGCAGCCGCATTTGAAACAATCACAGGAACACCTGCTGCCATTGCTTCCAATGGGGTCAACCCGAATCCTTCAAAAATACTTGGAGCAATAAAAACGGTGGCGCTTTTGTATATAATAACAAGATCATCATCGGGCACATAGCCAGTAAAGTGGATAAAATTATCAATTTTCAACTCATTAACGCGCTTGTATATATTTTTATAAAACCAATTTTCTTGTCCTACGATTACAAGGGAATGGGGTGATTTGTATTTTTCTTTAAAAATTTTAAAAGCCTCTAATAATCTAATATAATTTTTTCGAGGTTCCAGGTGGCCTACAGCAAGTATATATTTTGAGGGGAGTTGATACTTTTTTTTAATTTCATTCTGCAAAGATGAGTCATATTGCTGAGTGAATTTTTTGCTGTCAATGCCTTCATGAATGACTATTATTTTTTCCGGTGGAATGCCAAGTTTTTCGATGATATCTTTTTTAGTATACTCGGAGACTGCAATTATTTTCCAAGCTCTTTTTGCAGATATTGGTATCATTTTTTCTAAAAAATTTCTCCGTAATCGCGTATACGTTTCGGGAAAATGGAAATATCGTAAATCATGTATGGTCATAATAGCAGGTATATTTACACCAGGTGGTATATAAGAAATAGGCGAATGAAATAAATCTATTTTATGTCTTTTTATTAAATACGGCCAATAAATCTTTTCACCCAAAATCCGGGGGACTGGATGAGCCGCAGGTAAATATGTATAGTGTAAATCATAACAGGATTCACCAAAGAGCGATTTTGCGTTTTTAGATGCAAATGTTATTATCTCCCAGTCCGGGGATGTTGTGTTTAACGCTCCTGTAACAAGATTGCGAATATAAGTTGCAACACCGCCAAGGCTTTCTGAATACATAACTGCATTGATCGCTATGTGTTTTTTCCGCATAAATTTTATTTTATTTTTTTTAATCGGTTTACTAAATATTGGGTAATCGTAGGATGATACCACAATCGCGAAGGACCAAACTTTTTAAAAGGTTTTAGACATCCCTCTCTTGTATCATTTAAGGCTTTTTTTAATAATGGCAAAGCGGCAGCTAGCTGCAAGTATGGATAGGTCATAAAATTGTCTCTCATGCCTATTTTAATGGATTTTTGATAAAGAATATCTCCTGTATCAATACCTTTATCTATCAGATGTACAGTCACGCCGCAATTTTGCTTATCATTTTGAACGAGAGCCCAATACGCCCCGTGCACTCCACGATAGTGTGGAGTGATACCAGCGTGTGTATTAAGAATAGGACATGTGACATTATCAATAATTCTCGATGATATAATTCGGGTTCCATTAATGACAATTGCGTCCGGATTGAGATCCTTTAAAGTTTTCTCGACGATATTATCATTAACCGAGGTGACGTGCATTATATCTTTATGATTGTAATTACTTGTATCTAAACAATTGGCTGCTTTTATTTCTTTTAATCTGTTTTTTGCTTCCCATTTTAATAAGAGACCAAAAATAAAAAAAAGAATTTGCCCAGAGACGATTCTTATCCCCAAACGCTGGACACGCTTTTTGAGAAATAAAAGACGAGGGATAGGATTTTCAATAATAACTTTTTGAATATTAAATTCTTTTTTTAGATAATTGTAAACAATACGTGATGATTCACTTTTACCGACTAATAAAACGATATTCAATCTGTTATTCATTATACTCCAAAAGTTGAGCTTAATTCATGCATATTCATAGAACACATATTATATTTTTTTGAAAGACATTTATAGGTACTTAAAATAGCTTTTAAATTTTTCAAATTCAAATCAGGATAATTTGCAAAATTATGAGGATGCCACCACAAATGAAAGAGTTTTTCATGAACAGCCGCGTGATGCATTGCTGTTTTCAGACGATGTAGCTGCAAAGGTTGAAAATACTTTGATTGTCCAGAAACAGGACGAAGGTAATAGCTGTAGGGTATATTCAATAAGGTCTTATTTGAGTTAAGATTATTATAGCAATTTTGACCGCTAACGTTTATATAACTGTCTATAAATCTAAATAGACGCCGTATTATTAAGAAATTGTCTTTATTTTTATTAGTATAAATCCAATGCAAGGGATTGCTTCGAAAGCTAGTTATACCGTATTTTTTCAAGATATCTATATAATTTGGATTTACCTGATTACGGGGAAAAACAATGCTTTTTAATGTTATTCCATGGCGTCGTGCCGTTTTCACCGCATGTTTTATATCCCACTCGAATTGGAGAGCAGTCTGACCTGCTTCCAGGCAATAATGATGAGAAAATGTGTGCGATGCAATTTCTTGGCCAGGCTGCCGTTGAATTTGCTGTAGAATATCAGGTGCAAAGTGAATATCTTGATATCCATCCAGATCGGTATGCTCTATGTATGGATAAGGAGATAAATTTGAATCAGCATAAGTGGGTTTTATTCGCGGCAAATTCAGCTTTAATTCCGACTTTTTATTAAAAAACAGAAAACCAACGCACGCCCAGGTTGCATGAACGTCATATTCTGCAAAGAGTTCAAGGATTTTATAAACGATATCTTTAATATTTTTTAATTGCTTTTGCGAATCAAGCAAGTTTTTTCTATCGCGAATCCCCCAATATAATTCAAAGTCCAATGAAATAGTAAATATACTTTTATTTATCATGCTATTTTCGATTTTAAAAGGATGCAGAGAGCGTTATAATAATCGCGACATCGATGACTTTTTGTTACAAACGATAAAGGTATACGTATTAGCAGACCAGCACATTGAAGGAAAAACGCAATCCTGGCATGGTGTTCCCCCTGTTTCTCATAAATAAAAACAGTATTATTTTGCACACTGTTGACAAGTGCATTTTGAAAATTTTTTTTTGAACTGGCTCCATGATGATGAAGTATTTTAATATTGAAAACGATTCCAACCTGCCATTTTTTTTGCCAGGCACGCCAGCAGATATCCATATCTTCGGCATACATAAAAAAGTCTTCGCGAAAAGCGCCGATATCATTAATGAGCTTTTTTCTAATGCATAAAAACGCACCGTCTACATAGTCAGATGGGACCGGTTTATCCTTATTCTCAACGTCACTTTTATAATTTTTATATCCCATGCTGTTTGAAAAAAGAAGATATTGTTTCACCACTTGCCACAATGTGAGGAATTTTCGCTTGCGGGCTATCATTCGTCCTTTAGGACTTGTAAGGCTACCACCAAGGATACCATAATTTTTATATTTATTGAAAATATGATCTATTTTTCTAAATGTACTTAAGGTAATTAATTCGGTATCGCTATTGAGAAAAATCAGTATTCGTCCCCTGGAGATTTTTATAGCCTGATTATTCGCATAAGCATATCCTTTGTTTTTATTATTAAGTATAAATCGCACATCAGGAAATTCGTTTTTAAGAAAATGTACCGTATTATCTACAGATCCATTATCGACAACGATAATTTCAAAATGATTATTAGGATTCATCTTGTATATAGATTGAATACACTTACGGGTTAAATAATATGTATTCCAAGTAACAATGATAATTGAAAAATCAGGAAAATGGCAATCGGTGCGTTTCATCATATCTTAAATTTTAGTTTAGCATTGCGAAAATAGTCAATTGAAAAAATGAATAAAAAAATAACATAGATAATGCGATGCCGAACCGATGTGCCAAAATTCGAATCAACAGTTGAACTCATGACAAGCCCTATGATACAAAAAAGAAACAAGAATAATTTTATATTTGTATTCGAATCTTTTAGATGTTTTAATAAATAAAGTATCGTAAAAATAAAGGCAATTAAAATAAAGAAACCTTCAATTGCTGATGATAATTGGAAAAAATGGCGAATATTCCAGATAAATGGTCCAAATGTGAAATAAATAAATCGAAGTGGCATATATTTGACAATATCGAATAGTGTATTATATTCCATCCATGTCAGATAAGCTGCTCCACCTATTGCACGATATGGTTTTGCGCGCATGGGATAGGTAGCTAACATAAAAAAAAAGTCCTGATTTCTCAACACAATCCATGTAAGCATTAAGCATATAAACGATATGAAAGAAATTTTAAAAATTAGCCTGGAATTTGACTTGAGATAAAGAACCATCAAAAAAAGGATGAAAATAGCAGTATAGAGATATAAATTCTGTATACGAATGATACTACACAGAATAAAAAAAACAATAGCTACGAAGGAATGATATAAGGTTCGTTGATGCTTGGTCGCAAGAATAAAATGATAAATCATAACAAAAGTAAGAAACATGATCAATGTGTCTCTTAAAATATACGAGGAAAATGCTATAAAAGATGGAAAAAAAAGTACAATTGCTCCTGATATATATGCCACCTTTTTATCATGAAACGTTAACAGTGCTATTTTAAAAGTCAAAATACCGGTCAGAACGGCTAAAATAACATTAATTGTTATTGCGACTAAAGGGAATGTGCCGAATATAAAAAAAATAAAAGCCAGGAATAATGAATAACTCTTAACGCTAAGTGAACCACTTGCGTCATAAAAAATAGGCATGTTGTGTTTCAAATTATCAAGAATTTGGAAAGCTACCCTTATGTACTCTTGCTCATCCGATTGCGAGGGAAGAACGGCGAGAGCCTCATCGAATAAGGCAATTCCAATCCGTAAAAATAAAGCTATCAGAATAATAATTCCAAATGGGCTATTTTTGTACCGCAATAGCACCCAAAACGCAAAAACTAAAGTAATACTTATCGTCATTGCATATTTCAGAGGAAAAGCAATAAAAATAATAGCTAATACAACGGGCAAGAAAGAATAGTTTTTTTCTTTTTTAGGTAACATTTTATTGTGAACATAATTTATAATAAATATCCCAGTATTCTTGCACCATTCTATCTTTGTTTAAAAATTTATGAGAATAGACTTTTGCATTTTTCGCCAGGTAATTTCTTTTTTCTTTTGAATAATATAATTTTAGAATAGCTTCACTGATGGCTTTCGGATCACAAGCGGGTATTAAGAGTCCTGTTCCATTATTTTTTATAATTTCCGGTATTCCACCAACATTTGTTGCAATAACAGGTTTTCCAAATGACATGGCTTCAATAATGGATATGGGTATTCCCTCAATACAGGATGGTAAAAGAAATAAATCGCATGCATAGAGCAAAGGATATATATCGTTTTGGAATCCGGCAAAATGCACTTTGTCCCGGACCCCGAGGCTTTCTGCAAAAGAATGTAATTTCCCCTGGTAATCATCTCGACCTGCAAATATAAATTCCATATCATCATAACCCTGTTCATAAATAGATTTTATAGCTAGTAAGAGATATTTATGTCCCTTGCGAGGATGGAGGTTTGCAACAGTTAAAATTTTAAAGTATTTATTCCTTACTTTTTTACTATCGTAATTTTTCTGATTTATGATTTCTATTCCATTAATTATGACATTTATCTTGTGGTGTGGAACATGAATTAGTTTGTACAGGATATCTGCCCCCGATTGAGAGACGCTGACAAACTGGCTAACAAATTTACTTGAAATTCGTCCTATGATTTTTCTTAAACATGTATTGTAATCATTCGTACTTACAAGAGTTGATACACATGGAATTGAAAAAATTCTTGCCATACAGCAACCAAATACTTCTGCCGTTAGTCCATAGCTTTGTACCAAATCAAACTTGTTAGTTTTTAAAATTTTGCTCAAATGATATATTTTATGGATAGTAGTTTTTTGATTCAAATCGATATATTTATAATTCAGTTGTCTGACCCATTCGCCAAGCGGCCCTTTCAGATCGCGGATGCTTGTGACAGTATAATCAAAGTCTTTTTTCTCAGTTTTCAGGATATTGATTACTTTTTTTTCCGCACCTCCCATTGTATTTACAGTTGTTATGTGAAGTATGCGTTTTTTGTTATTCATGATCGCATTTATGTTTAAAATATCTGTTATTTTTGAGGGTTAATAGCTATCGAGTTGTTTTGCAGCTTCAAAGGCTTTTGAAATAATTTTATCTTTGATTGGTTTGTTTTCAATCATGATTGGTAGTTTTTTCTTTACGACCAGGGAATTTTTGGTCTCGACTTGATATATTTTGTTTATTTGGATATAGACTGGGATGATAT
>CAZSMC010000068.1:0-22238 GCA_964607755.1 uncultured Cytophagia bacterium
GGCAGGACACATGACTCTGGATCATGGTATCGGGGTTCGAATCCCTGCACCCCAGCTCTTAAAACGGTCGCTATAATTGAATGGTGACCGTTTTTTATTACTGAAAAGTTTTAATGGAAAAGGTGATAAATGGAAAAACCAAAAAGTTATAATACCCAGGCGGAGAAAACAAAACAAGAACATTTCATCCGGGCTATCATCAATGAAGACTTAAAAAAGGGCAAACATAAAACCATTGTGACTCGTTTCCCGCCAGAGCCAAATGGCTATTTACATATCGGCCATGCAAAATCCATTTGCCTTAACTTTGGCCTGGCTGACGAATACGGCGGGCGCTGTCATCTTCGCTTCGATGATACCAACCCAATTAAAGAAGAACAAGAGTATATCGATTCGATTTGCCGGGATGTCGAATGGCTCGGATTCTATTGGGGAGAACATCTTTACTTTGCTTCTGATTATTTTGAACAAATGTACCAATACGCCGAGCAGCTCATCAAACAGGGCCAGGCTTATGTGGACAGTTTGAGTAACGAAGAGATTCGCCAGCTTCGCGGAACACTGACTGAACCAGGAAAAGAAAGCCCGTACCGGAACCGTACCGTTGAAGAGAACCTCGATCTTTTTCGCAGGATGCGGAACGGCAAATTCAAAGACGGCGAGCATGTTCTTCGCGCTAAAATCGATATGTCTTCTCCCAACATAAATATGCGCGATCCGGTTATGTACCGCATCCTTCACGCGCACCACCCACGGACCGGCGACAAGTGGTGCATTTATCCGATGTATGACTGGGCGCACGGCCTGGAGGATTCTATTGAAAAAATCACTCACTCTCTGTGTACACTCGAATTTGAAGACCACCGGCCGCTGTACGATTGGTTTCTCGACCAATTGGGTGTCTATCATCCGCAACAGATTGAATTTGCCCGGCTCAATCTGACGCATACTGTTATGAGCAAGCGGATTTTGCAACGTCTGGTTCAGGGAAAAATCGTCAATGGATGGGATGATCCCCGCATGCCAACTATTTCGGGATTGAAACGCCGCGGTTATACGCCGGAATCTATTCGTGATTTTTCAGAACGTATTGGCGTGGCAAAACGCGAAAGCATCGTGGATGTCGCTTTGCTCGAACACTGTTTGAGAGTTGATTTGAACAAACGCGCACCACGCGCAATGGGCGTTCTTCGTCCTCTCAAAGTTGTTATTGACAATTATCCGGACGACCAGGTTGAGGAATTGGATGCTGTGAATAATCCGGAGGATGAATCTGCCGGCACGCGCAAAATTCCGTTTACAAAAGAAATTTATATAGAGCAAACGGATTTCCGGGAAGAAGCGCCTAAAAAATTTCACCGGCTCGTTCCTGGCAGAGAAGTACGGTTGCGTTATGCTTTTTACATCAAATGTGTTGGTGTCGAAAAAGATGACGACGGCAATATCATTCAAGTGCATTGCACTTATGATCCGGAAACACGCGGCGGTTACGCACCTGACGGTCGCAAGGTCAAAGGCACTATTCACTGGGTCAGCGCCAAATACGCGGCCGATGCCGAGGTTCGATTGTACGATCACTTACTCACTGTCGCCAATCCTGCTGAAGAAGCAGAGAAAAAGGATGTGCTGGAATATATTAATCCAAATTCTTTGCAGGTTCTTAAAAATTGCAAAGTTGAACCCGGATTAAAAGAACACCAACCCGGTTATATTTGTCAGTTCGAGCGCCAGGGTTATTTTGTTGCTGATCCTGATTCATCTGCTGACCGTATGGTGTTCAACCGGTCTGTTGGCTTGCGGGATACCTGGGCGAAAATTGAAAAAAAAAACAAAAATAACCTGGCATAAATAACTTGCTATTTTAAAACACGCTAATTATATTGCATTTATTCAAACAAACGATTTCAAGACTAAAAAATAGCAGGCAGCCATTCCCCCTTTGGGTGTTGACCCCCCTAGACATCCAAAAATGGTTGCCTGCTTTTTAGCGTTTACCACATGCGCTCGTAGCTCAATTGGATAGAGCATCTGGCTTCGGACCAGAGGGCTGGGGGTTCGAGTCCTCCCGGGCGCACAAAAAAAGACCCGTTGTTTCAACGGGTCTTTTCATGTCAAAATGATCTTTCAATCAGCTTTTTCAGAAAATAATTTCCAGCAAAAAACAAGCAACTGTTAAAACGATAACAGCCAGAGCAGCGATGTGATGATTTTGTGTTTCCCGTTTTCTTTCGTGGTAGCCTAACCACATGGCAGAGAGATAGCCGCCAGCAAAACCTCCGGCATGTGCCAAATTATTAACGCCCGGCATGACGAAACCCATAACGAATAAAATTATTGCCCACATTCCGACCTGGCGGTAAATGGCAGTGCCAAGTTCACCGCCGCGCCGGCGCCCGAAATAAACCAGAGCCCCTAACAAGCCAAAAATGGAACCAGACGCGCCGACTGTAAACATGATGCCAACCATATCGGAAATGTAAAAACCAACCACGCCGCTGATGGTAAAGATGAGAAAAGAGCGTGACGAACCGAACAATTGCTCGACCATAAATCCGAGTTGGCGAAGCCATAGCATGTTAAATAAAATGTGAAGTGCGCTGCCATGCAAATAAATCGCAGTAATAAGCGTCCACCAGCGGCCTTTAGCTATGGCATATCTACCGGTCATGCCGAGTTTGTCCAGCGCTTCTCCGCTTGGCGACAAGATGCTCAGCATCCCGCGTGTCTGGAAAAGCGCGGAAGGATCGAGCAGAATGCTCAGCACATACAATACAACGCTGGCACCGACAATCAAAGGAACCATGCTTCCGTTACCGAGTATTTTTTGTATGGCAGGGCCATATCCCCACAATCCCGGATTTCTGCGGCCACAGAAAAAACATTTTTTGGAATTCGCTGAAATTAATTTGCCGCAGTTGGGGCAAACGATCGAGCCGGTTGTTTGCCTTTTTATCATAGAAAAACCTCAGTATAGTTATCACAATATTTTTATTAAAAATAGTTAAAAATTTTTTTAGAAACAAATATTATCCTTATTTTACTTGCAATTAAAAACACAAGACTTAAATTTATTGCGAGTATAAAAGTAGAGGTCATAAAATGAAAATTGGAATTGTTGGGTTACCCCTGTCCGGAAAGACGACTTTATTTAATGCATTGACCGGGGCGTCCGTTGATACCGGTTTTTCAGGTGGAAAAGAAGAAGCACATCATGCTACCGTCAAGGTGCCGGATGAGCGCCTGGACAGGTTGAATGATATTTATCAGCTTGAAAAAAAAGTGCCGGCAGTGATCGAATATATTGACCTGGCCGGTTTGACAGCGACTGAACATGAGAAAAAAAGCGGTTTTAGCGACCAGTTCCTCGGACATATCCGAACAGCAGATGCTATTCTGGTGCTTTTGCGCCAATTCAAAAATGAAAGCGTGCCTCATCCTCTCAATTCAATTGATCCTGTGCGAGATTTGGCTTCAATAGAGGCGGAATTTATCCTCAGTGATTTGAACATTATCGAAAACCGAATGACGCGCCTGCAAAAAGAGATGAAAGCTAAAAAAAATATCACGGATGTTCGAGAATATGAGTTTCTGCAAAAGTTACAGGCGTTTCTGGAACAGGAAAAACCGCTGCGTGAATTGGATATTTCAGATGAAGAAGAACGAATCGTGCGCGGCTATCAGTTTCTGACACAAAAACCGTTGATCATTTGCATCAATATTGGTGAAGAAGACCTGGTAAATAAAGAACAGATTGCTTCTTCCTTGCAGAATTATGCAGAGAATGAAAACAGCACAGTGGTTGCCATCTCGGCGCAGCTTGAAATGGAAATCCAGCAATTGTCAGAGGAAGATGCCAGAGTGTTTCGTGAGGATATTGGCATCGAGCATTCAGCAATGGATACACTCATTCGCGTTTCCTACGACCTGCTCGGTTTGATTTCATTCTTTACAGTGGGTAAAGATCAAGTCCGGGCATGGACAATCCCGGTCGGCACCAAAGCACCACAAGCTGCCGGAGCAATTCACACCGATTTTGAACGCGGTTTTATCCGTGCGGAGGTTGTCCATTATGACGACTTTATGCGACGGAAAAACATGCAACAATGCAAGGCTGATGGGGTGTTGCGCCTGGAAGGCAAGGATTATGTAGTCAAGGACGGGGATATTATCAATTTCCGGTTTGCTGTATAGGACAGTTCATTGTTAATAAAGAAACACTGAAGAAATGGATCGAATTAATTTGCCCGGACTCATTATTGATTTTATTCTTTCAGAATTCTAAATAATTCTTTACAATTTTCACAAGAGAGTCCATTGTATATGGCTTGGAAAGCCAGCCGCAATGATGTTGATCCATAAAGTTCGACAATTCTTCACCAGGTTGTGCACCGCTGGTAAAAATGATGGGGATATTTTTATTAATTTTCAACATGTCCCGGGCACATTCCAGACCGGTACAATTTTGCAAACGGACATCCAAAACAACCAGATCGATTTCATTTCGATGCATTTTTAGCATAGTCAAACCGGTTTCGCCAGAGTTGTTGGCGATGGCAAAATAGCCTTGCTGGTTTAGCGCAGTTGCTGAAGTCTCGGCAATACCTTCATCATCATCAATTATCAGAATAGAACCTTTTGCAGAATAAGATTCTGCCCTTGAATCCTGATTTTCAATTGTCGATTGGTATACCGCTGGAAAAATCAGGGATATTTTAGTGCCACGCTCAAAAGTTTGAATATCAATGCTGCCATTGTGCGCCTCCATCATGCCTTTTACAGACACCAGTCCCAGGCCGTGACCGATCCCCTTTTTAGTCGATGTGAACGGCTGAAACAAATTTTGCTGGATGTTTTTGTCTATACCTCTCCCTGTGTCTGACACAGTGACTCGCACGTTGTCATCTTCGGCAAACGTTTCTATCCTCAGCGTTCCGCTTCCGGGCATAGCCTCGACAGCATTTTTACACAACACCCCAATGGCATGTATAAACTGCATTTGATCGGCGTGAATTAGCGGCAGTTCATCATCCAGATTGACAATGTATTCAATGTGAGACGGCAAATATTTTTCAAGCCTGCCGCTCAATTTTTTCAAAAGCTCGTTAGGATCTATAGGCTGTAAATTGGGTTTGTCCTGTCCTGAGTAAAGAGCGAGTTTGAAATTCATTTCGGAAAACAGGTTTCCCAATCTGTTTAACTCTTTAAGATTCGATCGCTGTTTTCGATTCAATGAACCGCTGATTTCCATTGATGAGGTGTGTCGTAAAATGTACTTTGATATTTTATCATACTGACCGGTAATCTCATCCAGCAGTGAGGAATAATCAGCACCCATCTGAGGAGCAGGGGATTCTTTTTGGAACTCGAAAACCCTTTTTTCTGATGTACTTTCTTTCTTTTTTGTTCTCAGCATCACTGTAATATATTGCCGGCCCAGGATTATGTTCAGCGACAAATAAACATCAGCCTCAACAATTGAAGCATTGTTATCAATGAGAGAAAGTGATGTCTCTGGCCTCAACTCATCCTTTTCGCCTTTTAGCAGTTCGCTCAACCAGTTTTGCCACTGTTCCTGCATGTCCGAGGCAATAAGCGTGTCGAATTCCGAATCCACGATCGAAAGCGCCGGAATGCCCAATAACCTCTCCACAGCCTTGTTCCAAATGCGAACTTTGTTTTGCTCGTCAATAACGACGAACGGATCGGGAATTGTATCCAGGAGCTGAGCAACTCCTTTTGAGGAATAGGAGAATTGTCCGGATGTGCCTTTTCCTTCTACACTTAATAAACCGTCAGAATAATTATTTGTTTGCTCGTTGTCAATTTTCGGTTCACTCTCATCAAAATTCGTCATAAGTTCATCCATGCTTGGTTCTTCTTCTTGAAGCATATGATTGGCAATGACTCCGAGCGCCGATTGATCTTCACTGGTTTCTTTTATCGGCTCGTTCGGTTTGATTTTTATGCGGCATTCATAACCTATAACTTTGTCAATTTCCTTTTGGGGTGTGAGTTTTAATTCACCAGCCAGGAGTTGCCCTTGTTTGTTACGCAAGGTGAGAGAACACCAATCCATTTCTGAACCGCTTTTTATCACCTGGTCGACGTTTTTTTTGTGCTGATCATCCTGGATAAAATCTGAGGTGATGTTTGAACCGACCAGAGATTGCACATCTTTATATTCAAACAATTCCGGTGCATTGGGTGTGGTGTCGAGCACATCCCCGTCAGTCGTGCAAAATAATATCGTTTCAGTGCCATCTTGTGTTTTACCGGCATCCGACTCGTGGGATTCTTCAGACTGGGAGTATTTTTTGCGTTCATAGCCAGCTTCAAAAAGCAGCTCCAGCAAGCTTTCAAATTCTTCTACAAGAAATCTCAATTCATCCGGGGCTGCGGGTTTTGCCTGGTCTCGCAATGCATCAGGACCGGACCCGTCAGTTAAAGCTTTTTTTAGAGAACCAAGACATTCAGCATCTTTGTCCGGATCAACCGGTCGTGCAACCTGAATGAGAATCGCGAAACCTAATCGGTTATCTTTAAAGTAAATGGGGAAAACAGCGCGGTGAACAAACCCATCTAAAAATCGTTGATAAAGCGGTTGACGGTCAACAAAACTGAATTGAGTGTCAATTTTGTCGATAGAATATAAAATATGAAAATAGTTTTGCTGGTTATCATCAAGTTGTTGGAGAGCCGGAAAAGAAATATTTCGATGAGTTACAACATTTTTATTGTTATCGTAAAGACAGAGCCCAACATCATGTTTTTGGCTGTAAGAATCCTGTATTTGTTCCAGAATGTTTTTATCAACAAGATCATGAAATGTGTATGTATTTTCCTGGTCCATACCGTACTTTTAATTTATGGTTATTAAAAACTTTTTCTGTAAGATGTGAACCATAATATATTTTAAAAATCCCGCAATGTCAATGATTGTTTCGCCGATTAGCCGGGGAGATATTTTTTTAACAGATAGCTTACGGGAGCGGTGAGTTCGTATTTTTCAAGCAGAGCATCCTGTTCAAAAACATGTGAAGGAGAATCGTCTAAAACAAGTTGGCCGCGATAAAACACCAGCAATCTGTCTGCTGTCAGTGCTTCTTCGGGATATTGCGTGATCAAAAGAGTCGATATGGATGGATTATCCTTGTGCAGCGCATTTACAATATTCAAAATATCACGGCGACTTTTAGGATCGAGCAGAGAGGTTGGTTCATCTAAAATCAAATAATTGGGCTGCATGGCCATAACCGCAGCAATAGCCAGACGTTGTTTTTCGCCTCCGGATAGATAATGCGGTGAGTGATACCGATAAGGTAAAAGATGGAAAGATTCCAGCATCTCGTCTACAATTTTATGCATCGTCTCATAAGGTAAGCCGATGTTTTCCAGCCCAAATGCGATTTCGCGTTCTACTGTTGCAGAGACAATCTGGTTGTCCGGATTTTGAAAAACCATGCCGACTCGCCGTCGTATATTCAGCAAGTGTTCCAGATCGTGTGAAGGATAATCATCAACAACAACATGGCCCCTGGTTGGAATTAAAAGTCCATTTAAGCATTGTGCAAAAGATGTTTTGCCCGAGCCGTTGTGCCCCATGATAGCGATGTTTTCACCCTTTTGTATTTCAACAGATACATTGCGGAGACCTGACCGGCTTTCAGCATTCGATTTGTACTCAAACGATATATTTTCGACTTTAATCATAGAGCTGGGGCAAACAGGCTATTCGCCCATGATCTGCATAACAATGTCCCGGTGACGCGAGCGGTTATCAAAATCGATTAAAACGACTTGCTGCCAGGTGCCAAGGAGCATTCGGCCGTCAGAAAACGGAACCACTAATGAAGGCCCTTGCAGCGTCGCGCGTACATGCGAGTTGCCATTGCCGTCGTGCCAGGTAGCGTCGTGATGGTATCGGGCCCCTTCGGGCGCCAGTTTTTCAAACATCTCGGGAACGTCTTTTAATAAACCTGGTTCGTATTCTACTGTTGTGATTCCGGCGGTCGAACCAGAGGCAAAAAAGGTGACCGTTCCGTCCTGCAAGCCGGTGCCGGATAATTTTTGCCGGGCTGCGTCGGTCAGGTCAATCATATCCGCATGACCGCGGGTTGAAACGGATATAGTTTCTGTAATAATTTTCATCGTTTTATCCAAAAGTTGTCTTCTTCAATCGTAATAATATCCAGCAAGCGCGAGACGCTTTGCGAAATATCTTTATTTGTGATGCTCTTTATTTTGTCTGTGCCGAAATCCTGAACGCAAAAAGCAGCCATGACCGTTCCCATGATAATAGCGCGCCGCAAGGTTGTAGGGGAAATCTCACCGGCAAATGCGAGGTAGCCCATAAAACCGCCGGCAAATGTATCGCCCGCGCCTGTAGGGTCAAAAAAATTTTCCACTGGCATGGCCGGACAGGAAAAGTAGGAATCGCCATGAATCAAAATCGAGCCGTGTTCTCCCTTTTTAATAATCAGCGTGCGCGGCCCCATGTCCTGGATCACTTTTACGCCTTGAAAAATATTATTTTTATTGGAAAGCAGCCGCACTTCGGAATCATTAATGACCAGGCAATCCACCAGTCCGATGGTTTTCTTCAGCTCAGGCAGTGTGCCAGTAATCCAATAGTTCATGGTGTCCATTGCCACAAATTTGGGCTGGCGAACCTGCTGCATCACATTATATTGCAAATCCGGTTGGATGTTGGCCAGGAAAATGTATTCGCTGTTCTGAAAGTGTACCGGGAGAACCGGGTTAAATTTTTCAAATACCCCCAGCTTTGTGAACAGGGTCTCACGCTCGATCATATCTTCCAGATAACGTCCCCCCCACCGAAATGTCAGTCCGGGTTCTGTGGTCAAACCGGACAAATCGATTTTTTTATCTTTTAGAAAGGAAATATCATCATGATTAAAATCATCGCCAACCACAGCGACTAAATTAACAGGAGTGAAATAACTGGCAGCCGTTGAAAAATAAGTAGCAGAGCCGCCAAGCGTATTAAGCCGTTTGTCAAATGGGGTTTCAATATCATCGTATGCCATAGAGCCAACAACAAGTACACTCATTTACTTTCTCCGATGTTCAAGGTTACATGTTTTCAGGAGCTGAAACGCCCAATAGTTTGAGTCCGTTTGCCAGAACCTGCCGGGTTGCTTTGCACAGCAAGAGCCGGGCATGGGACAATTCTTTATCTTCCGAAACCACCCGGTGCTCGTGATAGAATCGATGAAAAACCGTGGCTGTTTCGTGAAGGTAATTTGTGATACGGTGCGGTTCCATAGTTTGCGCCGCACGTGTGACCACCTCGGGGAATTCGAGACACTTTTTGATCAATGCCAGTTCGTGCTGTTCGGTTAACAGGCTTGTATCGCCTTGCTCAGAAAGTTGAATACCGCTCTCTTTGGCGAAGCGGAGAATGTTGCTTATACGCGCATGAGCATACTGCACGTAATAAACCGGATTTTCATCCGACTGTTTCTTTGCCAGGTCAATATCAAAATCAAGCGGCTGGCTCATGCGGCGGTCGACGAAAAAATACCGCGCCGCATCGGGCCCAACTTCGTCTATCAGTTCATCCATTTCAACGATTTCTCCGGCGCGCTTGCTCATCTTAACCGCCCGTCCGCTGCGCAACAAGTTGACCTGCTGAATAATACTGACATCAAAGCTATCCTCCGGATGACCCAGAGCGAGCAGGGCAGCTCGCATTCGCGGAATGTATCCGTGGTGGTCCGGCCCCCAAAAGTCAACCACATGATCGAATCCTCGGGAAAATTTGTTTTCATGATAGGCAATATCTACCAAAAAATATGTTGGCCGGCCCTCGCTGGTTATCAGCACCCGGTCTTTTTCATCACCATAATCCGTAGATTTAAACCACACTGCGTCCTCTTTTTCAAAAGTATGTCCCAAATCCCTGAGACGTTGCAGGACCTTTATGTGCTCATTCTTTTGCCGGATTGCGCTTTCCCGGAACCACACATCAAATTGCACACCGTAACGGCTCATGCTTTTTTTGTGACGGTTCAGCATATAATTCAGCGCCAGTTCACTGAACTTTCCGGTGCGTTCCTTTTCAGATAAATTTAAAAACTTTTCGCCGTTTTGTTGAATCAGATCGCGCGCAAGGTCCTTTAGATATTCTCCGTGATAGCCATCTTCGGGCACAGGTGTGGCCTGTCCAAGCTCTGTCAGATAGCGTGCATTTAGTGATGCGCCCAGCAGCCGGATTTGCCGCCCGGCATCATTGACATAATATTCTCTTTGCGCTTTATAACCGACCGCATTGTAGATATTCACCAGGACGTCGCCTACTGACGCGGCGCGCGCACTAACGACATTTAACGGCCCAGTCGGGTTGGCGCTGACAAATTCGAACTGAATTGATTTGCCTTTTCCCCATTGGCTATGACCGTAATTTTCACCTTCCTGTTGAATGTCGTGGATTGTCTGTTGCAAACAGGCATCTGCCAGAAAAAAGTTGATAAAACCGGGACCCGCAATTTCAATGTTATCGATATAAAATGGATCCTTTTCAATGCGATCGACAATATCCTGAGCAATTTGACGCGGGGCTTTTTTGGCGATTTTTGCGAGATTCATGGCAATGGGAGTAGAAATATCCCCAAAGTTTTCCTGCTTTGGTTTCTCCAGCGGTATTTCATTTTCCCCAAGTGATGCGAATCCAGCGTCTGAAAGTGCCTTTTTCAGAATCGTGCTAATATGTTCCTGTGGTTTCATCCTCGTCCTTTATTTCAATTAAACGGGCATCACCCCATAACTTTTCCAGTGCGTAATATTCCCGGGTTCTTGGAGTAAAAATATGCAGAACGACATCAACAAAGTCCATTAAAATCCAGTTGCTGCCAGGCTGCCCCTCGGTGTGCCAGGGTTTAATGTTTTCTTTTTTCAATTCTCTGGTGACATGGTCGATGATAGCTTTAGCCTGGACATCCACCTCTACCGTACACAAAATGAAAAAATCTGTCATTGTAGTAACACCGCGAAGGTCCTGGAGAAGGACATCCTGGCCTTTTTTTTCCAGTACAAATTCTGCTATTCGATGAGCTAATTTTTCAGCGTTCAATAAAAATGCCCTGAACAAGTTTTATTATGGTTTATAGAACGAGCTAAATTAATCTTTTTTAAATCATTCAATGTAGGCATGTTTTATGTTTTTTTCAAGCCAAAATCCACAGGTGAAAAAAGCTCCGTATGTCAAAACAGTGTGGCGTTTGGGAAACAAAATTATGTGAGAATAATTCATTGCTATGCATCACAAGTTGTAAATTCATTGCAACATATTAAGTTCATTTAAAAAAAACAAGAAAAGCCTATAATTATATCAATCATAAAACAAATAGATTCATAAAGTATTAAAAAACAACAAATGTTTATAAAGCTGTTTTATTCCAGGGAACCTTTGCAATTAATATTAAAAAGAATCTCATAATGGCGACATTGAAAAGGTGAATTCATACTGGCTTGATAATTGCATTTTTATTATTCGTTAGTCATAGAATATTTTCGTATTCACAATTCAATTAACAGGCACTGGAGGTGTTATGAGAACGGATGCCACTGCTGAAGAACAATACCCGGGATCAACAAATACATGCTGGCTTGAACAGGATGCTTCTCACACTGAACCACTAAACAACCACACCATATTGTTTACTGACGACAATTCGGAATTGCGCGAGCTCGCCAGAATTTTGTTGCAAAAAAACGGCTATAACGTTTTCACAGCAGCAAGCGGCGCTGAAACCTTGTGTCTTTTTCGCGCAACGTGCAATGTTGTGGATTTGATAATTATTGATATTTTTTTGCCAGATTCGAACGGCCATCAAATTATGGAGCACGTGAGGAAAATTAATAACAGTGTAAAAATATTGTTCACCAGCGGTTACAGTCAGGAAGACCTGGAAAACAAGTATTCATTGAAAATACCCGGACCTGTACTTCAAAAACCATTTAGCTTGAATCAATTATTACAGGAAATCAGCAGCATACTCGGTCAACCGGTTATGTCCGGATGAGTTTTCAGACTTTTTTAATATCTGTGTGGCGTTCTTTTATGCCTTTCTTGAAAAGTATGGCCGATTTAATACTAAAACAACTGATAAAATCTTTGTGAAACTAAACAACAAGGCAAACAATTGATTTTTGCTCGACCTTTTAATTTCCGTCTGGAAATCATATATTGTTTGAGTTTTAATGATAAACGGACCAAAATCTTATGATAAAAAAAGCCATCATCACAGCAGCGGGTAAGGGCACGAGACAATATCCGGCGACGAAT
The DNA here is from genome assembly GCA_964607755.1 of uncultured Cytophagia bacterium. GTDB lineage: Bacteria > Zhuqueibacterota > Zhuqueibacteria > Residuimicrobiales > Krinioviventaceae > CAZSMC01. Next base: position 12,308 of record CAZSMC010000068.1, read on the forward strand.
GCCGTGCAAAAAGAGTTGTTCCCTCTTGTCGATCAGAACGGTATTGCCAAACCGACAATTCAGTTTATCGTCGAGGAAGCGCTTGCAGCCGGTGTCGAAGAGATTGCCATTATCGTCCATGCTGGTGAGGAACAGCAGTTCCAGTCGCATTTTCAGCCCCTTTCAAATCAGGAAAGAGCTGGTTTTCAAAACAAGCCATGGGGATTGGAAATCTCTGCTCAGTTAGCATCCATGCAACGCCGGATAACTTTTATTCATCAGCGAGAACAATCCGGATTTGGTCACGCTGTTTACTGCGCCAAAGAATGGGCGGCCGGGGAACCGGTCATGCTAATGCTTGGCGATCATGTATATTTGTCGCATTCTTCATCATCCTGCGCCGCGCAAATAGCGGACGCTTTTACGAATTATAAAAAGTCGATTATGGGAGTGCAGCAGACACCTGTTGATCAACTATACTTGTTTGGCACATTGAGCGGTATCCCCGCTGATGATGCAAGTCATTATAACATCAACAAGATAGCTGAAAAACCATCGCCGGAATTTGCGCGTCAGCATTTAATCACGCCCGGCTTGCCTGAAGACACTTTTCTGACGATTTTTGGAATGTACATTCTCACTCCTATCTTGTTTGACATACTCGACGATCATGTCAAAAATGACAAACGCGCGCACGGCGAGATCCAGTTGACCACGGCCCTGGCTGATTTGATCGAAAACGAAGGCGCTGTTGCTTTGTTGATGGATGGTATACGTTTGGACATGGGTACGCCACGCGGCTATCTGATGACACAGTTGGCGCTGGCTGCACACGGACCTTTTGCTGAGGATGTCCGAAAGGCTTTGTTGAATTCGGACTTTTCAAGATAAAATTCCTGTTAAACATTAAAAGAAACGTAAAAGCAATTCGAATCAATGAATATACTTTTTAAAACAGACAAGGGGGGTAATCATGGGTAGTCTTTTTCTTATTCTCGCACTTTCTTATGTGATCGGTTCTTTCCCGACCAGCATCATTGTTGCCAGAGTGTTGCGCGGTATCGACATCCGGCAACATGGCAGCGGCAATGCCGGCGGAACCAATGTGTTTCGCGTCTTAGGTCCCGGTCCCGGGATTTTCGTCATGGCTGTGGATATTTTCAAAGGATTTGCCGCCACGTACTGGGTGTCGCAAATTCGTTTGTATCCAGCTATTCCGTTCGAGCAAGATGTGATTATGATATTAGCTGGATGCGCAGTGGTGGCTGGTCATATCTGGACTGTGTTTGCCCGGTTCCGTGGAGGAAAAGGTGTGGGCACGGCAGCAGGCATGTTGCTGGCATTGTACCCGCTTGCTTTGCTCATTTGCATCGGCGTGTTTTTTATCGTGTTGAGGACGACGCGGATCATGTCACTGGCTTCGATGTCGGCGGCTGTTGCGCTCCCGCTTGTGCTCAGTGTGTTCCGGTTTGTTTATAATATCCCGATTACAAATCCGTTGTATATATTCAGTATTATCATGATGACTCTTATTTTGTTCACCCACCGGTCAAATATAAAGCGGTTATTAAAAGGTGAAGAATTCAAGTTTGGCAAAAACAAAAAGAAATAATAAATTAATATGAAAAAAGCCAGCGATTACTGTTAGAATAACATGACCGCATGCATAATTTTAATAATCTTTTCAAAATCGTTTTTCTCGGTACCGGAGCCTCGATCCCCTCTTTGAAACGTGGCGCGCCAGCCGTGGCGTTGTGCTATGATCACGGTATCATTTTATTCGATTGCGGCGAAGGAACGCAAATGCGTCTGGCTCAGGCCGGCCTTTCTCCATTTAAGGTTCACACTATTTTTATTTCACATCTTCATGGTGATCACATTTTTGGACTTCCCGGCTTTGTCACTTCTCAGCACATGATGAACCGGTCCAGACTGCTGACCATTTACGGCCCGCCTGGGTTGCAGCAATTCATGAACGGAGTTCGCAACGTAACCCGCTACGCACTCAATTTTCCTATGGAGATGATCGAGCTGATACCACGTCCGGTGTCGGAAATTAAATGTGATATTTTCAAAGTTATTGTTCAGCCTCTGGTTCATAACAGTCCCTGTCTCGGCTATCGTGTTGAAGAGCCGCCCAAACCCGGCAAATTTGATGCACAAAAGGCAAAAGAACTGCGAATTCCGGAAGGCCCGGAACGCCGTGAGTTGATCAATGGCAGGCCTGTTTACATCGGAAAACGAATCATTAATCCGGATCAGGTCGTCGGTGAACCTGTTCCCGGCCGGATTGTTGCCTATTGCACAGATACCCGGCCCTGCCAACAAGCCGAGCTGCTGTCAAAAGCGAGTGATTTATTGATTCACGAAAGCACCTTTTCGGATGAATTTAAGGACCGCGCCGTGGACACCAGTCACAGTACAGCCAGGGAAGCGGCGACAGTGGCCCTGCATGCTGAAACCGCATTGCTCGCTCTTTTTCATTCAAGCATGCGTTTGCAGCATGAAAATTCAACTGACCTGCTGCACGAAGCGAGAACGATTTTCCCCAATACAGTTCTGCCAAAAGATTTTGATGAACTGGACATAAATCGGCGTGAGGCGTGATATGTCTGCGCCGCCAGGTAAAAGCCGGGTTATTCTCATGCTTGTTATCGGAGTGTTGGCCATTTCCTCAGCAGCAGTGCTTATTAAAGGATGCAATGCCCCGGCTCTGACCATCGCTTTTTACCGGGTTGGCATTGGCTCGCTGTTTTATTTCTCCGTGACCCGGTTCCGAAAAACTCCTGTCCTGAAAAAGTTTACACCATTTACTCTTCGGTTAGCTTTACTGGCCGGATTTTCTCTGGCTTTGCATTTTGCCACCTGGATATCTTCGCTGGATTACACATCAGTCGCCAGTTCAGTGGTACTGGTGTGTACTTCTCCAATTTGGGTTGCTATCGGCGGATTCGTTTTTCTAAGAGAACGGCTGCCCAGGTTTATAATAGTTGGTATTGTGATGGCTCTTTCAGGCAGCATTATTATGAGCGGAGGAGATGTCTCTTATACCCCGCAAAGTTTAAAAGGCAATGTGCTCGCTTTAGCCGGCGCCGTTTGCGCGGCTGCTTATTTGCTCATCGGCAGGCGACTGCGACGCGATGTCGACACCTTTCCCTATGTTACAGTGGTGTATGCTACGGCTGCGCTTTTTACGCTGCTATGGCTGGCATTTGCCGGACTGCCACTCACAGGATTCGATCCTCGTACAGTGCTTTTTCTACTGGCAATTGCTTTTCTCCCGCAAATTATAGGTCACACCAGTTTTAACTGGGCTTTGAAATATTTTTCAGCAACAGCCGTTGCGATTGTCGTTCTCGGTGAACCGGTCGGCGCTTCTTTGCTGGCATGGATTTTTTTAGGCGAAACCATAACTCTCATGCAATTTGCCGGAATGATTCTCATCCTTGCCGGTGTTGGTATAACATTGTATGATGAAAACAAAAAACCAAAGCCCGGCGCGATGTAAAATAAACGGATGATAACAGAGATAAACTGTGTTAAATGTTAAGCGATTGTAAAATATTGTGATAAACAAAAAATCATATTGACTTTGATTTGAAATTATTCTATATTTTCGCTCCCGGAAACGGAACTTTTTTTTATCCCCGCTATTTTCTGCCAGTTTAGAGTCGTTTTTGATATAAATTTCCCGTTTTCGTTTTTTTGACAACTTTCGACTCCCAACCATATTGATATCAATCTTACGAATTATAAATGTATTTTCGTATCACATCGGCATGCTTTCTTGAGATCTTTTGAGCGTTTATTATAAACTTAATATTAACAAAGGAGTAAGATCATGTCTGAAAAAACTCTGAACCGGCCCGCTGGTTTGGAAAAATTATCACATCGTATTCAGGATTATGAAGGATACGATAAATCGGAAAGCCGTAAAAAGACAGACGCTGCGGTGCGCTGCTATTTGATCAGCCGTATACGGACATTACTGGCAGAATTGGGCTCTCAGTTCAAGGCACTCGAAGTCCAGGATCAACAGAGACTGGAAGACCTGGTCAAAAGCACAAAACGAAAATTGAACACCATTCGCCAAAGTCTAAATGATCCCACCTATATTTCAGTGAACTTTTTCCACTTTGCGGATATTTCAGACCGGCGGTTGCAGCGTATCTATGATCTTGAATCTGAAATGCTCGATGAAACGCTCAATATCGATGAAGAATTAATGTCAATGAAACAAAGCAAGCTGCAAAAAGATGAATTTGAAGATCATTTTTTACAGATTAACAACTTTATCGATGACATAAATCAATCATTATTTGAACGCGAATCGCTGATTTTGGGCGATGAATAAAACAAAGGAAAGGTTTGATGAAATATTATACAGACTATCTCTGGTTCAATACCGACAAAAAACGGCAATACATCAATATCACGTCCGAGGTTGAAAAGGCTGTCCGCGAAAGCGGGGTACAAGAAGGAATGGTGTTGGTTTCTGCCATGCACATAACCGCGTCAGTTTATGTTAATGACGCTGAATCCGGTTTGATTCAGGACATTGATGAGTGGCTACAAAAACTGGCACCCGAAGGACCTGATTACCGGCACCATCGGACGGGTGAAGTGAACGGGGACGCCCACCTTAAGAATCTGCTTATGCATCATCAAATTCTCATGCCCGTCACAAAAGGCGAGCTGGATACCGGTCCCTGGCAGCAGGTGTATTACGCTGAATTCGATGGCCAGCGGCGCAAACGCGTTGTCATCAAAGTGATGGGAGAATAAGACTCCCGCTTATATAATCTGCTTTTGCAGGATAGTATCTTTTAAATACTCTTCATCATTTTTCTTTGGATAATCGGATGTGTAATGCAGGCCGCGACTTTCCTTACGCAGCAGCGCGGACTGAATGATCAGTTGGGCAATAGTCGCCAGGTTTCGCAGTTCGATCAGTCCTTCGGTTACTCTCGTCCGCCGGTAAAAATTTTCGATCTCTTGCCTGACCAGCCGCACCCGGCTAAGTGCCCGTTCCAACCGCAACGTGGAGCGCACAATTCCCACATAATCCCACATCAGATTTTTGATTTCCATTTTGTCATGAGAGATGAGCACCCACTCTTCGCTGTTAAATGTGCCGGCGTCGTCCCATGCCGGGATGCGCGGCAGCTTAATGTCACTTTTTTGCAGATGTTCAACGGCAGAATTTGAACACTGCCCGGCAAATACAAGCGCTTCCAACAGCGAATTGGATGCCAGCCTGTTCGCGCCGTGCAAGCCGGTGCAGCTCACTTCCCCGCAGGCATACAAGCCCGATATCGATGTTTCGCCTTTCATGCCGGTTAAAACACCGCCGCAAGAATAATGCGCCGCAGGAACAACAGAGATGGGCTCTGCTGTAATATCGATTTTCAACTGACGGCAGTGTTGATAAATATTCGGAAAGCGATTTTTAATCTCCTCTGCATCTTTATGAGTGATGTCAAGGTACACACAGGACTCGCCGCTCTTTTTAAGTTCAGTGTCAATAGCCCGGGCAACCACATCCCGGGGAGCCAGAGAACCCATTGGATGATATTTATCGACAAACTCTTCGCCCATTTTATTAACCAGCCTGGCGCCATATCCGCGCAGCGCTTCCGAGATCAGAAAAGATTCGCCGTCCGGGTGAAAAAGCGAGGTGGGGTGAAATTGCATGAATTCCATATTGGCAATCGTAGCGCCTGCCCGGTAGCACATGGCCACACCGTCGCCGGTGGCAATGGATGGATTGGTGGTGTGCAGATAAACCTGGCCGCATCCGCCGGACGCTAAAATGGTCGCTTTGGCTTTGAAGCGTTTCACCACATCATTGTGAACATCTAAAACATAAACGCCCCAGCAGTTCAATCGGGTCTGATTTAATGAACCCGGAGAGAACACGTGATGTTCGGTAATTAAATCGATGGCAACGTGATCCTCGAACAGGGAAATGTTCGGCTGCTGCTTGACCGCATCCAGCAAGGTTTTTTCAACATCTCGACCGGTGTGGTCTTTGACGTGAACAATGCGGTTGAAATGATGACCGCCTTCGCGTCCGAGATCAAACACTCCATTGGAAGATTGCGTAAAAGATACGCCAATATCAAACAGTTCCCGAACCAGCCTTGGGCCGCGTTCCACGACCATTCTGACGGTTTCTTCCTTGCACAAACCGGCGCCAGCTTGCAAGGTGTCTTGAATGTGCTGTTCAAAAGAATCGCCCGGATCGAACACCGAAGCTATGCCGCCCTGAGCATAATTGGTGTTGGATTCCGCTTTTTCCTTTTTTGTGGCGATAATCACCGAACCGTGCCGCGCTAATTTTAACGCCGCCGATAACCCGGCAATGCCGCTGCCAATGATGAGAAAATCAGATTCGTATTTCATAAAAATGCATTCTTTTATTCAAAAGCTCTGACCATCTAAACAGTATGACAAAGATAAGGGAAATTTACGCGGAATTCAATGAATTTCAAGAAAATGAAAAGATTCTTCATTGAGATTGGACAAGCTCTATCAGTGAAAATCCTTCACATCCTCAAAATCTGCATTTTAAAATTTTTATAATCTCAATTTTGATGAAAATCAGGAAAGAACGTTTAAAAGCTCGCGGTTTTTTATCGGGCGGGTGACAATAGATTTGATACCGTGACCTTTGGCCAGCTTGCGGACCTTGTCGTCATGATGACCAAGAATGCCCACAATGTGCAGTCTGGGCTGCCTTTTGTGCAGTTCGTTTGCTATGGTAAATTTTGTGTTATCAACCGTGTCGCCATCATTTAAATCTAAAAAGGCAAAGTCAACGGGATGTTCGTTAATCAGGCGCATCAAATCCTCTTTACTGTCGGCAATAGAAACATCAAAATGATTGCTAAGTGCCAAATACATCTGCATTCCGGAATGCAACTCTTCATTAAAGATGACGATTTTCATTTGTAATGGCTATATCCTGCTTGATCGAAAATTTATTTCGAAAGATTATAAGGGCAATGTAAACCTTTTGCGGACACTTTTACGCTTTATTCCGGCTGCCAAAAACGCCGATTTTGTAACGAACCACATTTTTCACAGCCTGTCGGGTTTCATAAAGTGCAGTGACGTAATCAACAGATTTCTCATAGCTTAACAACTCTTTCATTTTCTTATTTGCTGCACTGCTCATTTCGGTAAAAATATTAATCTTCCGGATGCCCAGCTCGATGGCCTTTTTGAAATCCGCATCCAGGATGCCGGAGCCGCCGTGCAGAACAAGAGGCACTGGTACCGTGGTCGCTATGTTTTGCAGCAGTTCAAAATCAAGCTCTGGTTCGATTTTGTAAATACCGTGGGCATTACCAATAGCCACTGCCAGCGCTTCTACCCCGGTTTCTGCAACGAATTCTGCCGCTTGATCCGGCGAGGTGAAAAAATCCGTTTTGTTGACCTCTGTAATTTGCACACCTTCGTCATTCAGATTGCCCAGCTCAGCCTCGACTGTAATTCCAAGTGACCGGCATATATCTACCACTTTTTTTGTCAGATCACGGTTTTTCTCGTACGGAAAACGGGAACCATCAAACATGACAGACGGGAAACCGGCCTGAAGAGCCTGGTAAATCAAACGCATTTCCTTGCCATGGTCCAGATTCAGTCCAACAGGGACGTTCGTTTTGGCAATTTGACTTTTGACATAAGCTACATAAGGTTTTAAATCTGCCATGTGAAAATGCAGCGGAGCGATCTGCAACAGCACAGGTGACTTTTCTTCTTCCGCTGCTTCCAGAATGGCAGGTAAAAATTCCAGGGCAAAGATATTAAAAGCTCCAACCGCATATTCCCTTTCCCGCGCATCTCTGAGCAAATCATCATAACGTGCCAACGGCATTCAGCTTCTCCGTGTTGATTTACATGATTATTGAAATATTTAAATGGCTTTGGTTGGATATCTTGAATTCAACATTGATAAGAATCGCCAACTCATGGACTCGATTAGCATGGATATTCAAAAAATATTATATTTGTGTTGAATAGTGATTTTAATTGCACATAAAAGACAAGAACACAGATAAAACGGATTGAACAGGTTTCCACAGATTTTTGAAATGGAATATCTGTGAAAATTTATCATATCCGTTAAAGCAACGTTCGATTTGAAAGGAACAACAGGTGACCAATCCTGTCAATCTTTTTCTTGCGCATTCTAAAGCCAGAATGCTTCAGGACCAAGTACGTTTTTCATCACTCTTTATCACCGGACTCGAACACCACGGCAATAGCACTGGCAGATTTTTTTACAACATGCCGCGGGTGCGTGGCAACAACATGCCGGCGCCAGGGACCGCGGCCGACCACTCGATGGTGTTTTTCCAGGTAAACATCTCTGTCAATGTTGTACTCGACAAGCATTAAACCATCTGCACCGATTTCACGCGCTTTGCTGATCATCAATGCATCGAGCTGGGGCCGGCGTGCTTGCTTGTCAAGATAAGCCTGAATAACGCCAATGACTGTGTGCGGACGATTTATTTTTTCGTGCTTGAAGACGATTCTGTCATGTTCATTCTTTGGGGAAATGACATAACTCGCATCTGTCTGAATGAAACGTACGTTGGATGAACAGTTCAAAAGAATAGCTAAGCAAAATGCAAGCAAAAGCAGTTTCTTCATGATAATCTCCCTCAAAAATAAATAAACCTATTTTTTTTTGAATGAACATAATTTACAAAACCAGCCAATTTTTACAAAGGTTTAATAAAATCAAGTTTTTGTTTTTTTCCAACAGACCGGATATACTTTGCCGCTTGTTTGTATTCTTGCGGCGTTTGCAGATGTTCGATGACCAAGCCCACGTCCGGCGGCAGCTTGCTGAGTTCAGTGAGATATACATCGTAAGCTAAACCGCCCTGGCCGGGAATCACCTCGTTCAGGTGCGTGGTCAACTGGTCGGTGAGCCGGATGTCTTTGGCGTGGCAATTTTTGATGTATGGTCCGAGCTTTTTGAAACACTCGCGAATAAAGCCGCCGGTGTCGTAATAACGTCGCGGCGAATTGATCATATTCACCGGGTCCAGATGCACGGCAAAGCGGTCGCGGTCGATGGCTTTGAGCAGCCTGAGGTAACTGTCCGGCGAATCCGGCAGCACCCAGGGCATGGCTTCCAGCGTGTAAAAAGTACGCGCGGGTTTGACCGAGTCGATAATGTGACGCGTGGTTTCGACAACGAGATCAAAGGTCTCTGAAGAGATGTTATCCGGATGCGGGCCGTCCCATTTGTCGCTGCGCGATCCGGCAATATTGACGCAGCAATTGGCGCCAATTTCATCGGCCAGCGCCAGTTGACGGATGTTTTTGTCGATTGCTTTTTGCCGCTCCTCGTTGTTCGGGCTGATCGGATTGCTCCACGCCCCGACCTCGGCCATTATGATGTTGGTCTCGCGCGCTGCATTGATAAACGCCTGTTTACGTTCTGTGGAATCCGATGCCTTGACCGGGCTCAGTGCGGCGCTGTAGCCCAGCTTGCGAAGCGCTTTGATCCAATCCGCAGGATCCTCAAACGCCTCAAAAACCGGCCCGCCCAGCCGAATGGTTTTCTTTGATTGTGCCATAACATGTCCTCGTGTTAATCCAATACCAACACCGGCAGCCACTGCTGTCCGGTGAAACTGACGTCGTGATAATGATTTTTTCATGGTTGCCCCTTTCGTAACTAATGAACGTAATAGTCCCGCCGCACTCGAAACAGGCTAAATGTCGAGCACAGCATATTTTACTTGCATTTCAAACGATTAATTGATATAATTCTCAATACGATACAGCTATAGTATACACTGCCCGGGCGGAAAAAGCAAGTGCGAGTTTTTCATTAATCTGTTCATAAATGTAAATGTTGATTGGTTTAAAAAATTCCGTAATATTTTACGATGATTATAACAAGAGCGTAAATTTTTAATAATCG
>CAZSMC010000069.1:0-1768 GCA_964607755.1 uncultured Cytophagia bacterium
ATTCTTTGAAAACATAGCCGGAATCTGGTGTGGCAGTCACTTGTACAGTTTCATTTTGATTATAAACGTGTGTTCCTACGGCGGGTTGGGTTGTGCCGCTATTCTTCGGAGAGACATTAACTGTTAATGTATAATCATCGGTGCGTGAGAAATTAGCCTTGACATTGTGGTCATCATCCATCAAAATAGTGGTTATTTGCTGACTAGGCTCAGCGACCTCGCCTGTCCAGCCAACAAATTTATATCCAGTCGAAGGAATAGCCTCAATTTCAATTGTCGACCATGATTTGTACCATTGGTCACCGACATGTGGTTTTGTCGTTCCGGCATTCTCCGGCGAGGGTGTTAACGTCAATCTGTAATCCAATTGAGCAAAATTCGCTGTGACTGTCTTGTTTTCATCCATGGTTATAGTAGTGTAACGCGCAAATTCACCTGCTACGCTGCCTTCCCAGTGGGAAAAACGAAATCCTTGTTCCGGATTAGCTTCAAGATTAACCACATCCCCTGCAGAATAAGTGTGTTGACCCACCGTAGGATTGACAGAGCCCCACTCTGGATTGTTTATCTTAACCGTTAAAACAGCATTAGCCGTAGCTTCAAAATAGGGTTTTACCGTTCTGTCCTGGGTGACGATAAAATTTAACGTAGAATTTGTGAGTGATTCATTACCATTCCAGTTGACAAAATTGTATCCCGAGAATGGATTTGCTGTGATGGTAAACTCTTCGCCTTCAAGTGCAGGGTAGGTCCCCGGGCCAGGGTTGGTGTTTCCCATTGACGTGTCATCAGGAGGTAACACTGTGATTGTATATTCAGGAATCGGTTCAAAATTAGCAGTTACGGTTTTATCGCCATCAATGAGCACGCTTGTGGTTTTGTTGTTTGCATTATTTACAGGACCAATCCAGTTCACAAACCGGTAACCGCTCGCTTCAATAGCCGTTACAGTTACTACCGTGCCCTCAGAATACTGGTGATCGCCAACACTTGGATCAGTATGGCCCCATCCAGACTGATTGACAGCCATTGTCAATGTGTGTTGTGGCAAATTGTTCAGAGCAAAATGTGCAACAATGTTTTGGCTTTCATTTACTGTAAGGACTGTGGTTGAATCATTGGCATTTTCAATACCCGATCCTGTCCAATGGGTAAAATGATAACCCACATTGGAAATAGCGCTTATGTTGACCTGTTCGTTTTCATCATATGAATAGGTACCAGGAGAAGGATCAGTGGTTCCGCCATCAGTTGGAGAGGCAGAGAATGTGACAGCATATGTCTCGATCTCCGCAAACGTAGCGGATATGGTTTTATCAGAAGTTATGGTCACTGTTGTCGAGGCAGAATTGGGATCATCTACATCACCGTTCCATTGTACAAAATAATAACCCGCATCCGGGGTTGCGGTAATATCCACAACATCGTCATAATTGTGGGTATAAGTCCCTGCAGCAGGTGTTGTGCTTCCGCCGGCCGTATTTTCAATCGTTAGAGTATATTCAATAGGCTCAAAATTGGCTGTAACTGTTTTATCACCGTCCATGGTTACGGTGGTTGAAGAATTTTGTGGTTCGGCCACATCTCCGGTCCAGTTGACAAATTGGTACCCGGTGCCAGCGCTTGCGATAATTGAGACAATGTTGCCACTGTCGTAAGCATGTGTTCCGGGTGAAGGAAAGGTATTACCCCAGGAAGGATCGTTTACCTGCATGGTGAGATCGTATTGAAGTCGTGCAAAGTTGGCTGTAATGCTTTTATTGCCATC
>CAZSMC010000069.1:1868-21878 GCA_964607755.1 uncultured Cytophagia bacterium
TTCGGGTCGCCGACGTTGCCTTCCCAATGATCAAATTCCCAACCCGCATCCGGCGTGGCACTGAGGTTTACGACCTCACCATAATTGTAGGAATGAACACCTGGCGACGGAGTGGTTGTGCCATTACCCAAAGTCTGCATTGTCAAATTAAGATCTGAAGTTTCACCGCCATTTAAAGAGACCATAGCTGTGCCCTGGCCTTCGAATGGTACAGGACTAATGGGTTCGCCAGTAGCCGGATCATAAAATTGTACCTCACTAGAACTTAAAGTGTGCTCCTGCCCCTGGCTGGCGTCCCAGACTTTAAATATCATCGAATGGCCGTCAATAAATCCGGGATCGCCATCATCGGCTTTATAGGCATTCAACAACGCAGGATCGGATGCGGTTGGCGTTGAGCCCAGTTGAATCGCTCCCACACAAAGAGAACCATCAAACACGCCCACTTCGTCAGGATAAGATAGCGGCTGGCCGTTGTAAGCTGCCTGAATAATATAAATATTCATGGGCTGAAAATTGTTGTTCGGAGGAGTAAAATGAGATTGACTCCAACCAGGTTGAATGCAAACCACAAAAACAACAAAAAATAGTAACAGTCTTACAGGTTTCATTTCGAACCCCATCGTTGTAAGAATAGTGTGTTAACCATCATTTAATTTACATTGGAAATGGATGAATAATTATAAAGAATAGTACATTCAAAATCCCTTGTGCATGTTTCGGGCCAAAATATTAACAACAGAACCAGGATTAGATTTTAATAATATTTGTTGGACCTGGCATTATCAATTTTAAGTATTGAGATATCAGTAAATTAATTACATAATTATCAATATGTTACAGAAGAAAAAAATAATTCCTGTTCTACTAAAAGTTTTTTGTTGATGGTTTAAAATGGGTTTTCATATCAATAAATGATTGATAGAAAGAAATTTTTCTTGTAATTTTGTGTCACCTTGAATCACTTGTCTGTAAAGAAACAATGCGAATCTTAACGCTTGATAATTGAAATTTAGCAATGAAGAGACGCCGATATATATCGATTGTGCTTTTGCTTTTTGTCATTCCCTTGGGATTTTCAACAAAATTCTATCACGGTGTGTACGAAAGCTGGGTCCATAATTACGCTGGCGATATTTTTTATCCAATGTTCTGGATGTATCTGATTCTGCTTGTCTTTCCGCAATTGTCCGTTTGTTGGACCGGGATTATTGTCTTTGTTTTTTCGACAGCAATCGAATTGTCCCAACTGTCATCCTGGTCGGTTCTTGAATATTTCCGCCAGAGCTTTTTGGGCCGAACGATTTTTGGTGTGAGTTTTTCATGGACTGATGTTAGATATTATGCTATCGGATGTTTCTTTGGTTGTAGTCTTTGGAAACTTTTAAACAACTTTTTCCTTTCATCTTCCGAGGAGAAAACAGAGGGCTAAAAAAATCATTGAAAATAAATAAAATGACAATCATTGACCTCACACATTCAGTTGGTCACGATATGCCTCATTGGCCCGGGGATCCGCGTACAAAACTTGAGAAAGCTGCGTCCATTGAAAAAGACGGTTTCTTTCTACAAAAACTTGAAATCGGCGAACATTCCGGAACGCATTTGGGGACGGCAGCTCATCTTGTGAACAACGGACGAACAATGGATCGCGTACCTGTCGAGCATCTTGTTCTAAAATTCAGAGATTTTTCAGACCATTTTGCATTTTTAAGCATGATTTTTGTTACCTCTATTGTTGATATATGGAAAACATTGCATTGGAGCTCCTATTATGATACGACAAATCACTTTGTTCAGGCAAAGTTCTGTTCTCTGTGTTTTTCTGCTTTTGATATTTTTGTTAAATCTATTACTGACGAACCTGGTGTTGGCGCAAAACGAGAAAACGCCTGTTCCTGTTATCGGGCATTATCCATTGAAATTATATAAAAGAGGTAACGAATTAACAATTCAGGCGCATGTCTCAGCAGACCCGCAAGTCAAACGCGTTTCGCTGGTGGTGTGGGTGGGTGAAAAGACAGCAAAAGGTGAGATGAAGCGACGGTCAAAACCAGGCAGAGTGCCGGTCAGTGCTGTTCCGATGTCTCCGCTCGGCGTTCGCTCGCAACCGAATCCGAATGCCGACATAAGAGGCGTTGTTAATCAGTCAATTGTGCTAAAGATAGGAAAAGACAATGAACATTATTTCGGTGTGATAACAGATGACAACCTCCAGGGCTATGTACCTAAAGAACGGGTCAAGGTTCTCGCACGAGGGTATCTTTATTCAACAACACTGCCTTCAGAGGCAACTAACCGGGCCTCACTGACGTATCAAATTGAAGCGGTTGATGTGCATGACCGCTCTGTTCTCACGGACAAGTATACCATCCGGTTTCTCACACAGGAACATATCGAAAAACTCTTAGCCGAGCAGTTTCGTGAACCGGAAAAGCGTAAACCGATTTATAAAAAAGTATGGTTCTGGGGCGGACTCATTCTGGCTGGCGGAGGTGCCTATTATCTTCTTTCCGGTGAAGAAAAAGTCGAACCCGCTACTGTTGATGTTCTAATCAAATGGCAATAAAAATGCATTTGTGTTGATACCGAGGAGTGACTCATGTTTCGATTCCTAAAAAAACAAAGATTTCATAGAAATAAAAATTTTCCACTGCACTTAAAGATTGTGCTTTTTACAGGACTATTGTCATTTTGGCTTTTGTTTCGTTGCAGCAACGAAATGCCCACGGCATCATTCAAGCAGCAAAATTCCAGTGTAGCTGCATCCATTACTTTTCCAAAGCAAGCCGCTCTCACGCCTATTGACAGCCTCCGACTGGATATTACCGGTGAAGATATCGAGTCGCAAAATTTTGTGCTTTCTTTGGACGGGACCACCGCTTTCCAGAAAGTGACTGTTCCTTCGGAAAAGGAGATCACATTCACTGCCACAGCTTTTCATCAAGGTTCGGCTTTACTTCGGGGTCAGCGAACTTTTACTGCAAAGGCCGGTGAAAATACGGAACTTTTACTGATTATGGAATTTTTAGTCCCGGCCGTGATATTAACACCTCCGGACTCGACTGTCACTGTGGGAGATACATTGAATGTTGTTATCAATGTACGCCAGGTTGAAAAAATGGCTCGAATTGGGGTGCTGATTGAATATCCGCCGAATTTGTTGAACATTGAGCACATGAAACCGGTAAAACATTTTCTATTGCAAAATGCCAGGGATATCATCCCAAACCAATTCTCATTTAACAACGCTGCTGGGCAGGCATTTATCAAACTGAGAGTTACTCCTGCTTCTGCGGCTCCTTCAGGTGATGGCAAAATTGCCCGCATAACTTTCCGTGCGCAGCGAAACGGTATGCCGGATATTCAGGTGATTTTACAATCTGATACTGACCCTGCACTCGGCCTTTATGATGAAAATGACGACCGTATGACGGCGTATGGATTTGGCAGCCGGCTTGTTGTGGAATAGAATCCGGTTGCTTTAATCAATAGATTACGACTTTCGTCCAGTTGGATTTTTCTGCCAATTTTTTTGATTTTATATTTTCCTCCAATCCAGTTTAATATCTGATACAGAATAGATTGTATTTGTCTTTTTTTCTTTTATCTTAAAGGCTGTTCGTTAAAACTGTTTACAAAAAGAGAGAAAGGAACTATGCAGGAAAACGTCATTATCCCTGAAAACTACAAACCGGTACTAGGTATCGAAGAGACTGAAAAAGCCATTTCGTTAATCAAGGAGTTTTTCCAGCTCAATTTGGCTCTGGAACTGGACCTGATTCGCACAACTGCACCTCTGTTCGTCAAAGCGGGGACCGGATTGAATGATAATTTAAACGGTGTTGAGAAACCCGTATCGTTCCGTGCCAAATCACTTAATAACCAAACCATCGAAATTGTCCAGTCGCTGGCAAAATGGAAACGCATGATCCTGACCGACTATCAAATTCCTCCGGGTCAAGGGATCTACACGGACATGAACGCCATTCGGCCCGATGAGGAGCTCGATAACATACATTCGCTTTATGTGGACCAGTGGGACTGGGAGCGAACCATCACCCCGGCAGAACGGCATGTGGAATTTCTGAAATCCATCGTCCGTAAAGTTTATCAAGTTATTAAAAGAACGGAAAAATATGTCTGTCATCAGTATCCGGTTTTCAAACCCTATTTGCCAAATGACATTACTTTTGTTCACAGTGAAGAACTGGTGGAGAAATATCCGGACGTGACGCCCAAAGAACGCGAAAAACGAGTGTGTCAGGACTATGGAGCAGTCTTTATCATTGGCATCGGTGCGCCCTTAAAAGATGGTCAGCCGCACGACGGCCGGGCACCGGATTATGATGACTGGTCTACTCCTACCGTAAACGGATTCAAGGGATTGAATGGAGATATCCTGGTGCATTATCCATTGCTGGACACTGCTCTGGAATTGTCCTCAATGGGTATCCGGGTCAATGCAGAATCTCTTGACCGTCAATTAGAACTCTGCAATAACAACGAAAGACGTGAGCTTTATTTTCACAAGCGCCTGCTCAGTGGAGAGATGGTAGATTCTATTGGCGGCGGCATCGGTCAGTCGCGGTTGTGTATGCTGTTCCTGCGCCGCGCGCACATCGGCGAAATTCAAAGCAGCATTTGGTCTGATGAAATGATACAGTATTGTAAAGCTCATGATATCAATATCTTGTAAGAAATGAAAAAAACTGATTTTCGAACTTTTGAAAAAGAGAAAAGTAATAACCATCAATATACTTATTGTTAAATGAAAGGAACCAGAATGAGTAATTATGTTCAAGAAATTGTCGACATGGTAAAAACTACCGACCCTGATCAAAAAGAATTTCATCAAGCAGTAGAAGAAGTGGCTGCGTCTATTTCTTTGGTCTACGAAAAATATCCTGAATACCGCACCGCTAAAATATTTGAACGCATGATTGAACCGGAACGCGTTATCATGTTCCGCGTGCCCTGGACAGATGATATGGGCGATATCCATATCAATCGAGGTTATCGTATCGAGATGAACAGCGCGATTGGTCCGTACAAGGGCGGACTCCGTTTTCACCCTTCTGTGAATTTGGGTATTCTGAAATTTCTGGCTTTTGAACAGGTTTTCAAAAACAGTTTGACGTCACTTCCCATGGGCGGAGGCAAGGGCGGCTCCGATTTTGATCCAAAAGGCAAAACAGATAACGAAGTGATGCGTTTTTGTCAGAGCTTTATTATTGAACTTTGCCGGCATATTGGTCCTAACACAGATATACCTGCCGGCGATATTGGCGTTGGCGGCCGGGAAATCGGGTACATGTTTGGTCAATACAAACGTCTGAAAAACGAGTTTACCGGCGTGTTGACTGGCAAGGGCATAAACTGGGGCGGCTCGCTTATCCGGCCAGAAGCAACCGGTTATGGCGCTGTTTACATGGCCGCGGAAATGCTGCAAATACGCAATGAAACCCTGCAAGGAAAAACGTGTCTGGTGTCCGGTTCCGGGAATGTTGCCCAGTTTACTGTTGAAAAAATCCTTGAACTCGGCGGCAAGGTGGTGACGCTGTCCGATTCTTCCGGCTATGTCTATGACCCTGAAGGCATTGATGCTGAAAAGCTGGAATTCGTCAAAGAGTTGAAAAACGTGCGCCGGGGACGAATCCGCGAATATATCGAAGCTTATAAAAATGCCGAGTATAAATCCATAGATTCTTCGGACGATTTTAACCCCTTGTGGAATCACAAAGCGGATTGCGCGTTCCCAAGTGCCACGCAAAACGAAATCAATGAAAAGGATGCTCAAAATTTAATAGACAACGGCGTGTATTGTGTAAGTGAGGGCGCAAATATGCCGACAGTAAACGGGGGCATTAACCTGTTTCTGGACAAGGGAATTTTATACGCTCCCGGCAAAGCAGCCAATGCCGGCGGTGTGGCTGTGTCCGGCCTGGAGATGGCGCAAAACAGCATGCGGCTCCCCTGGACTCGAGAAGAAGTGGATGAACGGCTGCACATGATTATGAAAAACATTCACAACACATGCCTTCAAACCGCGGAACGTTTCGGCACACCCGGCAATTATGTCAATGGCGCCAATATCGGCGGTTTTCTCAAAGTTGCTGACGCTATGCTCGACCAGGGCGTTGTATAATTGATGAACATGCTCGTCACGGGCGAAAAATGTTCTGTTGAATTTTACTTTATGGATTTTTATTTTTCACAATAATCACTGGGCATATTATTGCTCACAATTTAAACGCAGTAAAACTCATGAACGAACGTTCCAAAAAAACATTACCTCATTCTGATCCGTTGTGGGTAGAGCACGGTTATGGCACCCGGTTTCAAGGATTTCAGAATCTGATGCGATTTCGGATCCGCGACGTGCTGCTTGTTTCCAGCTTGTACGACCTCTATGTTTTCGAAGAGGATGGCCGGTTGTACGAATTGATTCGCGATCAGTACCAGCACTTGAATCTCAGTCATGCCCCTGAGCTGACCCGGGTATCGAACGGTGAAGAAGCCATTGCTCTGGCGCAACAGGAACGCCGTTTCGATCTCATTATCACGACGTTACATATCGAGGATATGAGTCTCACCCGATTTGCCAAAAGAGTCAAAGAAAGCGGTATTGATATTCCGGTGGTCCTGCTTGCTTTTGATAACCGCGAGCTATCAGATTTGATCACCCACGGCGGGGTGGAGGACTTTGACCAGATTTTCATCTGGCACGGCGATTTCCGGTTGCTGCTCGCCATTATTAAACATCTCGAAGACAAGCTGAACCTCGAACACGATACAAATCTGGTTGGTGTGCAGTCTATTCTTGTGATCGAGGATGATGTGCGGTTTTATTCCTCAACCCTGCCGGTCATGTACGTTGAAGTGATGAAGCAGGCACAGCGATTGATCTCCGAAGGCATAAACCTCTCTCACAGACAATTGCGGGCTCGCGCACGACCAAAGCTAATTCTATGCACGAGTTATGAAGAAGCCTGGGATTATTTTAAAGAGTACCACGAAACAATTCTTGGCATCATTTCAGATATTGACTTTCCGCGCAACGGCAAAGCTGATCCTGTTGCCGGTTTAACGCTGACTCGACAGGTTAAAGAATGGCATGCAGAAATTCCGATTATGCTTCAAAGTTATTCAGACGAAAACAAGCAAAAAGCCCTGGACTTAGGCGCTGATTTTGTGTTAAAGAATGCGGATGACTTTTACGAGCGTTTGCATCAATTTATGTTTGACAACTTTTATTTTGGAGATTTTGTATTCCGCACACCGGACGGCCGCGAGGTAGACCGGGCATCGGATTTGATTTCTCTTGAACAAAAGCTGAAAACCGTTCCCGAAGAGAGCATTGTTTATCACGCGGAGCGAAATTATTTTTCCAACTGGCTGAAAGCCAGAACAGAATTTTGGCTGGCGCATCAATTGCGGCCGCGTAAAATTTCGGATTATAGCACAGTCGATGAAACCCGGCAAACATTGATAAAAGCTTTGCGCGATTACCGCAAACTGCGTCAACGTGGAATTGTCACTGATTTTCGCAAAGATTTTTTCGATCCGGTAAGCAGCATTTCAAGGCTGGGCGGCGGCTCGCTCGGCGGAAAAGCACGCGGTCTTTCTTTTGTGAATATTTTGGTCAATAACTATAATGTCCAGAATCGATTTTCAGACGTGCGTATTTACATTCCACCTGCTATTGTGATTGGCACGGATATTTTTGACGTTTTTGTCAGAGAAAACAATTTGCTTCCTTTTGCCCTCGAAACCGATGACGATGCCGAAATCATCCGCCGTTTCATGCACGCAAAAAAGTTTCCCGAAAAAATTATTGGCGAGCTGGCGTCGTTTATAGACATTGTTCAAAATCCTTTAGCTGTGCGGTCGTCAAGCCTGTTGGAAGATTCCCATAACCAGCCATTTGCCGGTGTATATGACACGTGTATGCTGCCTAACGCGCACGAAGATTCCATGGTTCGCCTTGGCGAGCTGCTAAAAGCAATCAAACGGGTATACGCCTCAACCTATTTAAAAGCAGCCAAGGATTATATCAAAGCCACCTCATTCAGCCTGGAACATGAAAAGATGGCTGTTATTGTGCAAAAAATGGTCGGGGCCCATCATGACCAGCGGTTCTATCCAAATTTTTCCGGCGTGGCTCGCTCTTATAATTACTATCCGGTAGAACCTCAACAAGCCTCGGACGGCATTGTCTCAGTTGCCCTTGGGCTGGGCAAAATGGTTGTCGAAGGCGGTTCTGTTGTGCGTTTTTGTCCAAAGTACCCGAATTACTTGAACACACTGGGTACAACAAAAAATACTTTGCAGAACGCCCAGACTTTCTTTTACGGCCTCGATCTGACGCCACAGAAATATATGGACGATACCGTTTGGGACTCGTTCATAATAGAATATCCTTTGAAAGCCGCAGAGGAGGATGGCACTCTGAGTGAGTTGGGCTCAACCTTTTCACCAGAAAATAATAGAATATACGATGGCATCTCCCGGCATGGTTCGAGGTTGGTTTCTTTTGCACCCTTGATTAAAGGCAAGCTTTTTCCGCTTCCCGAAATCACAGAATTGCTGCTGGATATGGGCAGTTGGAGTATGGGCACCCCGGTCGAGATTGAATTTGCGGTGAATATGGATACCCCGCAATTTCAACCCAAAGAGTTTGCAATTTTGCAAATGAGACCAGTCGTTCTGAACCGCGAGCTGGAAGTTCTGGATATTGAACAGTTTGATAAAAATCAGCTTATTTGCAAAAGCAAGCAGGTACTTGGGAACGGGGTGCTGCGCAATATTTATGATATTGTTTTTGTTGACCGGGAAACATTTGACCGTTCAAAAACCCGCGATGTGGCTGCCGAGATTGGCAAGATGAATTCCCGGCTGCTGGATGCAAAACGGCCTTATCTGTTAATCGGCGTGGGGCGATGGGGTTCTCTGGACCCCTGGCTCGGCATTCCGGTGCGTTGGGATCAAATTGCCGGAACACGTGTGATTATCGAAACCGATTTTAAAGACTATTCGGTTATGCCGTCTCAGGGTTCACATTTTTTTCAGAATCTGAATTCTTTTATGATCGGTTATTACACCGTTCATCCGGACCAAAACGAGAGCTTTATCGACTGGGACTGGCTGCTGCAGCAGGAACCTGTCGAGAAAACCCGGTACATACGCCACCTCACTTTCGATCATCCCATTGTTGTTAAAATGAACGGACACAAAAGCAAAGGCATTATTTTGAAGCCGGAGGCTGAGTTTGGAAAAGCCGGATAAAATTCCAGAGAATTGTCCGCACTGCGGCAAAAAGCTAAGTCCCTGGGAACAAATACTGCTCAGTGTTGACCGGGCTCTGATGTGCCGGGGATGCTGGTACCGGATTTTACTGGATCATAACGACAATCCGAAAACCGAACCGCCTAAAAAGTATCCCCCAAAAAAGGATGATGACACATGAAATCTTACAATTCATTTCAAACCGCCCAGAGCCAGATCCGGGAAGCGGCAAAAATTCTTAATTTAAATCAGGCAACAATTGACTTGCTATCCTGGCCGCAACGCGAGTTTACTTTTACGCTGCCGGTAAAAATGGATGACGGCAGCACCCGTATTTTTCACGCCTACCGGGTGCAATATAACACTGCCCGCGGTCCGGCAAAAGGCGGCATTCGTTTTTATCCCGATGAAACTGTGGAAACCATCCGGGCGTTGGCGTGTTGGATGACATTAAAGACCGCAGTTGTTAATTTGCCATTAGGAGGCGGAAAAGGCGGCGTGGTTTGCGATCCCCGGCACCTGTCGCGGCGCGAGCTGGAGAACATCTCGCGCGCCTATATTCGTGCGTGTGCGTCCTATTTGGGCATCGATAAGGATGTACCAGCACCAGACGTCTACACCAATCCGCAAATTATGGCATGGATGATGGACGAGTACGAAACCATAATTCAGCGTCATCATCCTGGCGTGCTCACGGACAAGCCCCTGCAAATCGGCGGCACCGAAGGCCGGCGTGATGCAACAGCCCGTGGCGGCGTGATCACTGTGCGCGAGGCCTGCCACGCCTATAACGTTGATCCGACCGGACCTTTTGCTGTGCAGGGATTTGGCAATGCCGGACAGCGAGCTGCTTTGCTCCATCAGGACATGCTGGGCGGCGGAAAGTTGATTGGCGTGTGCGATTCCAAAGGCGGACTTTATAATCCTGATGGCATGCCGGTGAAAGAGCTGGTGATGCACAAACTAAAAACAGGATCTGTTGTTGATTTTCCTGACGCACAACCTGTGGATCGCGACAGCATTTTGGAAATGGATGTCAACGTGCTCTACCCTGCAGCCCTGGAAAATGCAATTTCGCTGAAAAATGTTAACGATATCAAAGCAAGAATTATATGCGAACTCGCTAACGGTCCGACAACACCGGAGGCTGACAAGGTATTGAATGAAAAAGGCATTCACGTCATTCCCGACATTTTAGCCAGCTCTGGCGGAGTGACGGTGTCTTATTTTGAGATGGTCCAGGACGGCACGCGTGATTTTTGGGAAGAAGCCAGGGTGCATGAACGCCTTGATAAAATTCTTACCCAGGCTTATCAGACCGTTCAGGAAGCAATTCGGGAGAAAAAAGTCCATACCCGTCTCGCTGCAACCATTGTGGGGGTGGCGCGAATTGCTGAAACCTGCGAACTGCGCGGATGGGTTTGAGGGACTTGTTCTTTCAGACCTTTTGCATAAAATGGTGAAAAAATAAGGAGAGAAACATGCTGGTTGGAATATCGCCTGTAGTTGGACCAGACTTGCTCGCACTGTTGTGCCGGATGGGGCATGGGGATGAAATTGTCCTTGCTGATGCCCATTTTCCGGGGGAAGCATTTAATGATCGCGTTCTGCGTGCCGACGGTCTGCGGATACCCGAGCTCCTCGACGGTATCTTGCCGTTGTTTGCTTTAGACCCTTACGTTGACACACCGGTCATCATGATGGCACCAGTGCAAGGAGACGAGCTCGATCCGGACGTTGAAAAATCGTATCGCAAGGTCATTGACAAGCACTGGCCGGATACGCCGCCCATTCAGCGACTTGAGCGTTTTACATTTTATGAGCGCACCAAAAATGCTTTTGCAGTTCTCATGACCGGCGAGACGGCAAAGTATGGCAATATCATTTTGAAAAAAGGTGTGACGCCGTGTTGATTCAATTGTCACATTTTATTTGCAAACAAGTTCTTTGATTAAGAAAATGACAAATCACAAAACTCAAATTTCAAATAAATGTCAATATTCAATACTCGAAATAACAAACAAACGGATCGAATATGAAAAAAAACAAATTGGACCCAAAGGTTACCGGATATTTCGCCGCACTGGTTCTGGTGGTACTTGTCGTGATGTGGCTATCAGGTCAATCATCAGTTGTTGAACCGCTGGTGGTCGTTTTCTTTACCTTGCTGGCCTTGTTTTTCAATCAACATCATTTCTTGAAACGATTTGCGTTCACAGCCTGGGTTTTTGTGTTTGTCTCGGCTTCGCTGTTGTATCCGTCCGCATTTGGCACCTGGTTTGGATTCGATCTGGCTATTCTCATCGTTCCGCTCATCCAGATCATCATGTTTGGTATGGGAACGACCCTCAGCCTGAAAGATTTTTCGCGTATCCTGACCATGCCCTGGCCTGTTTTTATTGGAATGTTCTTGCAATTTTCGGTTATGCCGCTTGCGGGTCTTGCAATTGCCACGCTTTTTGGCTTTGAGCCCGAGGTCGCTGCCGGCGTTATTCTTATCGGTTCATGCTCTGGTGGTGTGGCTTCGAATCTAATGACGTATCTGGCTAACGGCAACGTCGCGCTGTCTGTGACCATGACATCCTGTTCAACCTTGCTGTCACCGCTTGCGACTCCGTTTTTGATGAAAACCCTCGCCGGACGCCTTGTGCCCATAGATTTTGTGTCAATGATGTTTTCCATTTTAAATATGATCGTCGTGCCCATCCTTGCCGGATTGGTAGCCAACAGAATTTTGTACGGTTCAAGCAAATTTGTCACCAAATCTAAATTTCTGCTCTTAATTGCCGTGGGAGGGATTGTCATTGCTGTCACAAGCATCGCTATCAACGCGGATGCATGGGGACGTTTGGCTGCGCTCCGCGATGGATTTATTATCGGATTTGCACTCATCGGAGTGGTCGCATTGTCGAAATTCGTTATCAATAATCTGTTCAACGGACCGAAAAACTGGATGGACAGAGCCCTACCCATAATCTCGATGGCAGGAATTTGTTTTATCATCGGCATAATAACCGCACGGTCCAGCGAAAAACTTTTAACTGTGGGACTGGCGCTTATCGCTGCTGCGATTTTGCATAATTTTACCGGTTATACATTAGGTTACTGGTTTGCCCGGGCGGTCCGGCTGGATGAACGCTCGTGTCGCACTGTCGCTTTCGAAGTTGGCATGCAGAACGGCGGTATGGCCTCGGGACTGGCGATGGGCGTGTTAAAAAGCGCCAACGCCGCACTAGCTCCGGCCATCTTTGGTCCGTGGATGAACATCTCCGGGTCCATGCTGGCGACATGGTGGCACCGAAAACCGGTCAAAGAATCCGAATCAATGAAAAGAAATGGCGATGTTGAATCCTTGTGAGAATCTTGAAAAAGTAATATTGAATTTCTTGCGAAGAAACCTTAAAAATTTGCATATTCATCAACTGAATGAAACGAGGTTTTTATATGAATAGACGACAAGTTTTTAAACATCTCGGCTGTGGAGCTGCCGCTGGCATGCTCGGATTTTTAGGCAGGCCTGACAAGAGTACGGCCGAAACCTATTCCAAAGCCACAAATGGTCTCCCTCCGTTAAAAATCACCAACATGAAACCGATATTGACCTGTCCGCAGGGACAGCGCCTGGTGGTTGTCAAAGTTGAGACAAGCGAACCCGGTCTGTATGGATTGGGTTGTGCCACTTTTAATCAGCGGGCTAAAGCGGTTGCTGTGGCTGTGGAAGAGTATCTGGCTCCTTTCGCCAGGGGCCGGGATGCGGACAATATCGAGGATATTTGGCAAACCGCCTATACCAGCTCGTACTGGCGAAATGGCCCGGTGTTGAACAATGCACTCAGCGGCCTCGATCAGGCACTGTGGGATATCAAGGGCAAACGCGCCAACATGCCTGTGTATCAGCTTCTGGGTGGAAAATGCCGATTCGCTGTGGATTGTTACGCTCATTCTCATGGCCGTGATTTTCAGGAACTGGAACAGAGCGTACGCGGGAACATGGTAAAAGGGTTTCGCCATATTCGCATCCAGTTGGGCGGATACGGCAGCGCTCATTTGTCCAAAAAACCGGATTTCAAAGATGCCGGCTTTGGTTTGTCGTCGGACGGACATATGGAGCCTTATCCCTATATAAAATCTACCCCGAAAATGTTCGAACATATCCGAAAAACATGCGGCGATGAAATTGAACTGCTGCACGATATTCATGAGCGCATCGAGCCCATCGATGCCATTAATCTGATCAAAAAACTCGAACAGTACCGTCCGTTTTTTATCGAAGATCCGTTTCCGCCGGAATCGAATGGTTATTTCGAATTATTGCGCCAGCAATCAAGTACACCCATTGCCATGGGCGAGTTGTTCAATAATCCGCACGAATGGGTTGGCCTTATTACGGGGCGCCTCATCGATTTTATCCGCGTTCACATTTCTCAGGCCGGAGGCTTGTCTGTCGCCAGAAAAATTGCTGCCCTGGGCGAATGGTTTGACGTTCGCACGGCATGGCATGGACCGGGTGATGTGTCGCCGGTCGGGCACGCAGCTAATGCGCATCTCGACCTGGCGATTTCAAATTTCGGTATCCAGGAAAGTGTGTATTTTAATGAGGAAACACGGGAAATCTTTCCGGGAAGCCCAACGATGAAAAATGGTTACATGCACGTCAATGAAGCTCCGGGATTTGGTGTTGATATTGACGAAAAGCTGGCAAAGAAATTCCCTTTACCTGAGGACCCAGGGTACTGGCGTCCGATTCGAAGAAGCGACGGCAGTGCTGTGCGACCTTGAGAGAAATATGATTATCGATCCCTGATCTGATCTTATTTCAAGGAAATTAAATAATTATAATTAAAGGAGTAAAAATATGTTAAACCGACGTGATATGTTAAAGAGTTTAGGACTTGGCGCAGCCACAGCAGCCGCAGGTGTTGGCGGTTTTGCGTCACAAGCTGACGCTGAAGAAGTAAAAAGCCGGGTCAACACCAATTCCCAGCCAACAGATTTGAAAATTACCGATCTCCGCGTTGTCAGAATGGGTCCGGATTGGCGGCGCTATGTCATCCGAATTGACACCAACCAGGGCCTTTCCGGTTACGGTGAAGTGCGTGACGGCGCAAGTCCCACCTATGCGCTGATGCTGAAGAGCAGAATTCTGGGTGAGAATCCGTGTAACGTGGATAAAATATTCCGCAAGTTGAAACAGTTTGGTCATCATGCGCGTCAGGCCGGTGGCGTGGTGTCGATTGAGATGGCGTGCTGGGATTTGGCCGGCAAAGCCTGGGGCGTGCCCTGCTGGCAAATGCTCGGGGGTCAATTCAGAGATAAAATCCGGGTGTACACCGACACACCTTCTCTTAGCAATCCCGAAGAAATGGGTAAAAAATTAAAAGAGCGAATGGACCTGGGATACACTTTTTTGAAAATGGATATTGGTATCCGATTACTCAGGGATATTCCCGGTACTGTTACCGCTCCTGAAGGCATGACGCGAACCAGCCAAATTAAACATCCGTTTACCGGAATCCGGATTACAGACAAAGGACTTAAAGTCCTGCAGGAGTATTGCGCCACGATCCGGGATATTGTGGGCTGGGAAATCCCGATCGCTACGGATCACTTTGGTCATTTTATCCTTAAAGATTGCATAAAAATTGCCCAGGCGCTCGATCAATTCAATCTGGCCTGGTACGAGGATATGGTGCCGTGGGAATATACGGATCAATACGTTCGATTGAGCCGTTCTTGCAAAACGCCCATCCTGACAGGCGAGGATATTTATCTAAAAGAAGGATTTATGGACTTGTTTGAGAAAAAGGCGATTTCAATCTGTCATCCGGATTTGGCAACCTCTGGTGGTTTGCTGGAAACCAAGAAAATCGGGGATATCGCCATGGAGCACGGCATTTCTATGGCGCTGCACATGGCGGGAAGTCCGGTTACGCTTTATTCTACTGTGCATTGTGCTGCTGCTACTGAGAATTTTCTCGTCATGGAGCATCATAATGTTGATGATGACTGGTACGACAATTTGGTCACTGGTGTGGAAAAACCGATCGTCCAAGACGGCTATATCAACGTCCCGAACAGTCCCGGTCTGGGCATAGAATTGAATGAAACAGAAATAAAAAAGCACCTCGAGGATGATGAAAAATATTTTGCCCCAACTCTGGAATGGAATGATGAAAGATCATGGGACAGACTGTGGAGCCGGTTACAGAGAAAGAGAAACCTGCCACGTGCATGAATCACGCACAGAATAGAATTCGATATTTGACCTGGCATTGCTTAGATAGCCACCGATTTACACAGATTTTCACTGATGTTTACTTTTTGCTATCGAGATAAATCTAAAGGAATTCGGAATAAAATCATGTTTTCAAACCGTGTTGATTCGAATTAATCAGTGGCTTAAAAAAAGTGTTCAGTAATGAAAATTTGACAAGAGTTATGACAACATGACCTATTCTAAATTATATTTATAAATCAAATGGAGGAAAAAATGCATAACAAAAACATTATTTTCAGTTTAATAATTTTAATGATATTCACCATAACTGTTCATATTGTTTTGGCCCAGGTGGGTGTTTTTTCAAAAAAAGAAATCTTAAAATACACACCGGAATGGGATGGTGAACGGTTTGACGATGGCCGGCCAAAAGTATCGGATGATATTTTAGAGCGAATGAAAAAAGTAGCCATCGAAGAAGCGTGGGCTGTTTGCCGGCGACATGGTTTTACACATCAGTACGAAGGTGACTGGGTGCTCACCCAGGAGGATCACGTGCTGGTCGGGCGCGCGGTTACGGCTTATTTTCATCCTATCAGACCGGACGTGAACAACGTGATTGACGAACAGGGCGAAAAAGACGGCCGTATCGGCGCGCAAAATTCCTGGATTATTGATACGCTTGTGGAAGGCGATGTCATTGTTGTCGATTTGATGGGCAAAGTGGTGGACGGTACCTATCTCGGCGACAATCTGGCAAATTCCATCTGGGTAAAAACCGGCGGTACTGGCGTGGTAATTGACGGTGGCGCCCGTGATATTGAAGGTGTTCTGGAAATACCTGATTTTCCTATTTTCAATCGCGGCTGGCATCCGTCGTATTTAAAAGATGTGATGCTGATGGGCATCAATTCACCCATTCGCATAGGGCACGCTGCAGTGATGCCAGGCGATGTCGTTTTAGGTAAAAAAGAAGGTGTTATTTTTATTCCGGCGCATCTTGCCGAGGAGGTCGTGCAGAGTTCAGAAATTATCCGTTTACGGGATCAGTTCGGCCATCAACGCCTGCGGGAAGGCAAATATACGCCCGGTCAAATTGACAGCAAATGGAGCGAAGAGATTGAAAAAGATTTTCAGCAATGGTTAAAGAAACGAGATAAAGAACTGACACCTTATCAGCGTGAAAAATTGCTCAAAGGCAGAACGTGGTAAATCCCCATAACTCCGGCTTTTTTTCAGAGGGGCAATGTTTCGGCTTTTATGCGTCATTATTATGAGTCTTGATGCCATCGCTCAACCGGGCGGTGGTATCAAGATAATTTTCCATCTGTAGTAAGTGGTTTAGAAATATATTATCCTGGCTTTTTCGAAATCTATTAAAAAGTATAAATAAAAGGATTTCACATGCACGACAACATCACGGTACTGGTGGTCGGTGAGCAACCGGATCCATTATTTACCACATCCCGTTTTGTCAAGAGGGAACGCTTGAATGTTCTGCAGGCAGAATCTGGTCAAGAGTGTTTGACAAAAGCGGCAGAATCTCAACCAGATCTCATTGTGCTAGCCAGTAACCTTCCTGGCATGGATACATTTGATGTGTGCCGCCACTTGCAGCAAAACGCTGAGGTAAAATCCGTTCTGCTTCTGGTATCGGATAAAAAATTATCTCAACAGGCAAAAGCTCGAGTACTGGCAGCAGGGGCTGACGGCTATATAACGCGTCCGGTATCCGGGGAAAATTTTCTTCCGTGGCTGGAGGCGGTAAGACGTGTTCGGCACATCCAAAATGAATTAACAGATCGCCAACAGGAACCGGAAAGTGCAGAATCGCAATTAGCATGGGGGAACATCTTTGAAGCCATTGGTCATCCGGCTGTTATTTTAGACACTGAGCACACCATATTAAAGACGAATCAGGCCGCCTCGGAGGTCGCACAAAAACCCCGTAACAATTTGATTGGGAAGAAATGTTATGAGGTTTTTCACTATACAAATAATCCCCCCGCCGGCTGTCCGCTCAATAAAATAAAGGAATCCGGCCAACTGGAAAGTGAAGATATGGAGATGGAAGCAGCCGGACGAACTTTTCTGGTTTCGTGTACACACATTTTTTCAAAAGAGAAGAAACTCGACAAAATTATCCACATTGCCACTGATATCACAGAACGCAAAGAAATGGAACAGGCGTTAAAAGAGAGCGAGGAACGGTTCAAGAATCTTTTTGGAAACCTGACTATAGGTTTGTACCAGACACGTCCCGATGGCAAAATACTCATGGCCAATCCCGCTCTTGTTAAAATGCTGGGTTTTTCGTCGTTCGAAGAACTGGCGGAAAGAAATCTTGAAGAGAGCGGCTATGAACCAGAGTATCCCCGCGAAACGTTCAAGGAAAAAATACTCAAAGACGGTGAAATTGTGGGGCTGGAATCTGCCTGGAAACGCAAAGATGGCAGCACCCTTTTTGTGCGCGAAAGTGCCAGAATTGTCAAAGATGCAAATGATAACGTATTGTACTATGAGGGCACTGTAGAAGATATCACCAAGCGCAAATTAGCAGAGGAAGCTTTACGTGAGAATGAACGGTTTTTAAATGCCATTTTTCAGAGTATCCAGGACGGGATCAGTGTCCTTGATACCGGCCTGACGATCAAGTATGTCAATCAAACGATGGATAAATGGTATGCCATCAATAAGCCATTGACAGGGAAAAAGTGTTTTCAGGTTTATCATAATCGAGAACGACCATGCGATCCATGTCCAACAATTCGTTGTATCAAATCCAGAAAAACGGAACGGAATATTGTGTCAGGACTGCCTGGTAGTGCTGTGGAATGGATTGAACTGTTTAGTTATCCTATTAATGATGAAAAATCGCAAGTCACCGGTGTTGTAGAATTTGTCAGGAATATTACCGAGCAAAAGCAAGCAGAAGAAGCGCTGCGGGATAGCGAAGCTAAGTACCGGCAATTAATCGAACAGTCTGAAGATGCAATTTATCTGCTTTATAAAAATCGGTTTGAGATTGTGAACAAAAAGTTTTGCAGCATGTTCAAAACAACTCCCGCCGAGGTGGCTGATCCTAACTTTAACTTTATGGATTTTGTGGCAGACGAAAGCAAAGCACTTATTCAGGAACGACAAAAAAAGCAGGCCCAGGGAAAAGAACTTGAGCCAACGTACGAATTCACAGCCATAACCTCGGACGGACAAGAAATTAATGTTGAAGCCTCGGTTGCGTACATTTTTTATAAAGAAGGTCAAGCTGTTCAGGGCATTTTGCGGGATGTAACGGAACGTAAATTGTTGGAAGAGCAACTTCGGCAATCGCAAAAAATGCAGGCAATCGGGCAACTCGCCGGTGGTATAGCTCATGATTTTAATAATTTGCTCACTGTCATCAACGGGCACAGTGAAATGCTGCTCGCCAATATGGACCGTACCGATCCATTGTTTGAAAAAATAACTCAAATAAAAAGAGCCGGGCAACGCGCGGCTTCGCTCACAGGACAGTTACTGGCGTTCAGCCGGAAACAGATTTTGCAACCCGAAATTATTAATTTAAACGACTTGATTGCGAGGATGGAGAAATTACTGCGCCGGTTGATTGGTGAAGATATCGAGTTGGAAACATTTTACCAGGATGAGGTCGCAAATGTAGAAGCAGACCCCGGTCAGATCGAACAGATTATTATGAATTTGGCGGTCAATGCCAGGGATGCGATGCCTTACGGCGGATGTTTGACTCTCGAAACACAAAATGTATACCTCGATGAAAATTATGTTAAAAAGCATGAGGGAGCTCAGACCGGTTATCATGTTCTTTTGTCTATCACTGATAATGGAGTCGGTATGGATTGCGAAATCCAGGAGCGTATTTTTGATCCGTTTTTCACCACAAAATCTACCGGCGAAGGCACTGGCCTGGGTTTGTCAACCGTTTATGGAATTGTCAAGCAAAGCGGGGGAGACATCCGGGTGTACAGCGAGCCTGACAAGGGAACAAGTTTTAAAATTTATTTGCCAGCGACTGAAAAACCAAAAGAGATCTCGGGAGAAAAGAAAGAATATCATGAAAAACTAGTTGGCGATGAAACCATTTTAGTTGCCGAGGATGAAGAGGCGGTGCTTGATCTGGTCGAAATGTCTTTGAAAGAATTGGGTTACAAAATTATCACAGCACGGGATGGTGTGCAGGCCATCGAAAAAGCAAAAGAATATGGAGAAAAGATTCATTTATTGCTCAGCGATGTGGTAATGCCGAATATGTCCGGAAAAGAGTTATCCGAAAAAATACGGCATTTCCATCCGGAAGCGGCGGTGTGCTTTATGTCCGGCTATACAGATAATGCCATGGTGCATCACGGCATCCTCGATGCGAACATAAATTTTATCCAAAAACCCTTTGCCCCGAAAAAACTCGCCAAATTGATAAGAAAGATTTTGGATGAAAAATAATGGTTATTTTGAATAATGACACCTGACATAATTTGAACTGATGCTGT
>CAZSMC010000070.1:0-1618 GCA_964607755.1 uncultured Cytophagia bacterium
ACCAGTGCAAGTACGTTCAAATAACATAAATCCAACTAAATTTTGTGGTAATACTGTTAGCTACTTCATTTAACTCTCCTAAGGTCTTAATAAAATATGATATAGAATATCAAAACAATAATGATTTTAAAAGTTATATTTCAATACGTACAAATGTATTTGGATCCCCAGAAAATGTAAAAGATGTCACTAGATTAAGAAAAAAATATCCTACATATGATATTGTTAATAACAGCATTAACGCTAAACTTATTGAGAAAAAACCTATCCCCATAGATTTCATATCAAATATTATTAAAATAAATCAATATTTATCTTCTTTTGAAGATATTAAATCGTACTACGTTGCTATTAAATACCGTCTCAATAGAGAAAATAAATACTTTCATAATGGAATAAATTACAAAGTTTATTTAATTGGATTAAAAGACACACAATGGAAAATAATACAAATATCAAATGTACCAATACATCGTATTATTAAGGCAGGTTATGGGTTTAATACAAATCATGAAATTAAAGCCTCAAATAAACAATTATCAAAATTTAAAAAATACCTCACACATATTTATCCTACTAAAATTCGGGTTTATCGTATAGCCCATGGTATGGGGCAGGTTGATGAAGTTGATTTTTCTTATTATGTAAAAAATGTACTTCCAAATGAATGGCTATCTTCATGGCCCTCAGAATCACTAATAGCTGGTGCTTTGGCATGCAAAATGTATGGTTGGTATCATGTACAATATCCTAAAGGAAGTTATTATGATGTTAGAGATGATGAGTATGATCAAGTTTATAAACCTGGATCAGAAAACTATTACACTAACCAAGCAATTAATTCAGTTTATAATATTGGTGTAGAATGTGAGGATGGTACTTTATTTGAAACACAATATGTTTCAGGTAATTATGGCCCCGATAAACCTTCAGGAACCTATTTAGGAAGAATGTCTCAATGGGGTACCAAATATTGGTCTGACCAAGGAAAAGATTATAATTTTATGATTCATTATTATTGGGATAATTCACCACAAGCCAATTATCAACTAGTGCAAACCTTTAGTTATCAAACATCTAATATTCCTATAGTAGAAACTAAACCCGCTTCAGCTATA
The DNA here is from genome assembly GCA_964607755.1 of uncultured Cytophagia bacterium. Classification (GTDB taxonomy): domain Bacteria; phylum Zhuqueibacterota; class Zhuqueibacteria; order Residuimicrobiales; family Krinioviventaceae; genus CAZSMC01. The sequence continues at coordinate 1,119 of CAZSMC010000070.1, forward strand.
ATAGAGACCGCTGCTATACTCAATGCTAAGGTTACAGATGATGGCGGTTCAAGTATAATTGAAAGAAGATTTGATTGGGGGGCTACTCCATCAGATGATAATTGGGATTCTTCTAATTGGGTTACTGATGACCCTAATTCTAGTAACTATGGTAATATATCAGTCTCAGGAAATTATTTTTGGTATAATTTATCTGGTCTAAGTCCAGGCACAACCTACTATTTTAGAGCCTGGGCTAAAAACAATGTTGGATGGGCAGAGGGAGAGATATTAAGTTTTACTACTGAACAATCTACAACCTATCTCACAGTAACATCGCCTACATCCGGTGACAACTGGCAAATGGGCAGTTCGAAAACCATTCAGTGGAATTCCAACGCCGGTGGAAATGTACGAATACGACTTTACCGGGGCAGCAGTTTTCAACAGGACATTGACACCAACACCTCCAATTACGGCAGTTATACATGGTCAGTGCCCACTGGTTTAACTGCGGACAA
>CAZSMC010000070.1:1718-4123 GCA_964607755.1 uncultured Cytophagia bacterium
CAATTACCGGATTCGCATCACCAGCACATCCGATGCTTCCGTTGACGATTACAGTGATTACTTTACGATCTCGGAAGAGTCTTATCTTACCGTAACCTCACCATCATCTGGTGACAACTGGCAAAAGGGTAGTTCACAAACGATTCAGTGGAATTCCAACGCCGGTGGTGATGTAAAGATACGGCTCTATCGAGGCAGCAGCCTTGTAAATTACATTACCAACCTCACAGCCAATAACGGCAATCATTCCTGGACTGTGTCATCCGGTTTAACTGCGGACAACAATTACCGGATTCGCATCACCAGCACATCCGATGCTTCCGTTGACGATTACAGTAGTTATTTTACAATTTCTTCTGAACCTACAAATCCCCAGATCGCCCTCTCTCCACCTTCATTAAACAACACCTGCTACCAGGGTCAAAATGCTTCATCCCAAACCTTTGAAATCTGGAACTCGGGCGATGGAACGCTTTCCTATCAAATCAGCGATAATGCGGGATGGTTATCATGCAGTCCTTCTTCAGGCACATCTCACGGTGAACACGATTATATCACAGTTAATTATAACACATCAAGTTTATCAACAGGAAACTATACAGCCACAATTTCAGTCACCTCTTCAAACGCGTCCAATAGTCCGGAAACGATTTCCGTATCCCTTGTTGTAGCTGAAGAGTCTGATAACGAATTAATAAGTGCTTTATCACCTGGAAACTATATTTTGTCTTATCTTGACGAGGGAGATCAATATTATATTGATCGAACATTTACGCTTACTGATATTCCAGCCGCCTATGAAGGATTACTATGGATAAAAACAGCAAATGACGATAAATATGCGTCAAGCGATAATTTTCTTTCATTCACAGCAAATCAAAGGATTATCGTTTATATTGCTTATGATGATCGTACCATTAGCAAGCCTAATTGGCTAACAAATAATTTTTCCAATACAGGTCATGAAATTGGCGTTGATGATGTGAGTGTTGGCTCTTTAATTCTTTGGAAAAAAGAATTCCAAAAGGGTTATATTTCTCTTGGTGGTAATAATGCTGCCGGCGCCGTTTTCGATGACACGCACATCAGTAATTATGTTGTTCTTATTGAGGAAATAGAAATACCGCCACCAGATATAACTGTTTCACCTTCTTCTAAAAACTTTGGCAATGTTCTGTTGGGAAATTCTAAAGACCAAAGTTTTTCTATTAGCAATTTTGGAGAAGCTGATCTTCAAGTCACAAGTACAAGTATAATCGGAATCGACAGAGATCATTTTTCTATTACTACTGGAGGTGGCTCTTTCTTTGTTAATGATGGTGAAGAAGACCATATTCTTGTTGTTCGTTTCATGCCAAGTTCCATTAGCGAAAAAAATGCAACCTTGCGCATATCAAGCAATGACCCGGACGAAAATCCAAAAGACATATCGTTATCCGGCACCGGTCAGCCCCAGCCACCGGACATTGCTGTTAGTCCATCATCTAAAAATTTTGGTGCTGTTACAATAGGAAATTCAACATCACATACTTTCACTATATCCAACACTGGTGGTTCGCAATTGAATGTGACAGGTACAAATATTGTCGGCACTCACCCGGATCATTTTTCTATTACAAGTGGTGCCGGTTCATTTAATGTTTCGGCCGGTGGTTCACATGATCTTGTTGTTGAATTTGCTCCAAATACCACCGGGGATAAATCAGCAACCCTGCGCATCTCAAGCAATGACCCGGATGAAAATCAAAAAAATATATCCTTATCTGGCACCGGCCAGCCGCAGCCACCGGACATTGCTGTTAGTCCATCGAATAAAAATTTTGGTGCTGTTACAATAGGACATTCTCCGACTCATACGTTCACTATATCCAACACTGGCGGTTCTCAATTGAATGTAACAAGTACAAACATTGTCGGCACTAATTCGGATCAGTTTTCTATTATCAATGGTGGAGGATCATTTAATGTATCAGCCGGTCGTTCCCATGACCTCATTGTTGAATTCTCTCCGACTACCTCCGGTAACAAGTCAGCTACTTTACGTATTTCGAGCAATGATCCGGACGAGAATCCAAAAGATATACCTTTAAACGGTACCGGGCAGCCTCAGCCACCAAATATTGCTGTTAATCCATCATCTAAAGATTTTGGACCTGTTACCATAAACAGTTCTACATCGAATACCTTTACTATATCAAACACCGGAGGTTCTCAATTAAATGTAACTTCAACTGACATTGTCGGGCCTGATGCTGATCAATTTTCCATACAAAGTGGCGGTGGCTCTTTTAATGTTTCACCAGCCAGTTCACATGATGTCATTATTCGGTTTTCTCCAACATCAACTGGAACTAAAAATGCAACTTTACGAATATCTAATAATGATCCTGATGAAAATCCAAAGA
>CAZSMC010000070.1:4223-9642 GCA_964607755.1 uncultured Cytophagia bacterium
CCAAAGACATTTCGTTAACTGGCGAGGGAAAACAAGCTCCACCGAATATTTCAGTTTCCCCTTCTTACAAAGATTTTGGATCTGTTTATATTGATAGTTCTTCAGAACAAACCTTTATAGTTTCGAATACAGGTGGCTCTATTCTGAACGTAGCAAGCTCTGAAATCATTGGATCTCATCCAGATCATTTTTCTATTTCAAGTGGTGAAGGGCCTTTTGATTTACATCCTGGAAATTCGTATGAACTCTCTGTTCATTTTTTGCCCTTATCTTCTGGTGATAAAAATGCTATATTATCTTTTTCAAGTAACGATCCTGACGAAAATCCCAAAAACATTTCGCTTCTTGGGATTGGTGTAGCAAAGCCACCTGACATCAGTGTGAGTCCTGCTCCCTGCCATTTTGAAAATATACCACTTGGCAGCTCATCTGAACAGCCTATTTTGATTTATAACAAAGGCGGTTCAGAACTTAAAGTTTTTACTACAAGTATAATTGGCACCCATAAAGATCAATTTTCTATCAAAAATGGCGCCGCCCCTTTCTCCGTTGTTCCTGATTTAACTCACACTCTTTTAATTCTATTTGAGCCGTCTTCCCAGAGTGATAAGAATGCTGCTCTTCGCATTTCCAGCAATGATCCGGATGAAAATCCATTGGACGTCTCTCTTTTAGGCTCTGTTGATGTCCTGGTACGTTTTGAAAGCTTTACAGCAACTCAGGTTGATAATAATGTTCTACTAAGCTGGCAAACTTCTTTTGAAAAAAATAATCTCGGTTTTAATGTTCATCAAAGTTATAAATCCAGAAATGGTGGCTGGGAAAACATAGCATTCGTAAAAGGAGCGAACTCATCAAGTACTTCTCAATATTATGAATACCTTGATAAATCTATAACGACTCCCGGAAAATATTTTTACCGTCTTGAGCAAATTGACAAGCATGGCAATTGCTCATATTCTCCCACAGTTGAAATTGAGTTTAATTCACCTGAAAAATTTGCTTTACACCAAAATTATCCAAATCCATTTAACCCCAGCACCACCATTGCCTATGAACTTAAAAATGATGCACATGTAACAATCAAAGTTTATGATGTTCTCGGAGAAACAGTAGCAACAATACTCCAGGCATATAAAAAAGCCGGTTCCTATAAATTAAAATTCAATGCCGAAAATCTTCATGCAGGGATCTACATCTACAAAATAAAAGCAGGCAGCTTTACCCAATATCGGAAAATGACGCTTTTGAAATAGGAAATCCTTATGCTCTGTAGGATTTTAATTATCTGTTCATTTTTACTTTCATTACAATGCTCGTATCTGCCTATATCAAAGCCGTCAGAAATAACACACAATCACGACCCGGATGTCAAAGCATTCTGGCAATTTGTATCTGATACTTTGATTTTATCTAAATCACATGCTTTCAGTTGTATCAGTGATAATAAAGCTTATTCAAAAGCTTTATCCGAATGTATGTCTATTCTCTCTGAAAAAATTAAAACAAAAGTACTTTCGACTCAAGAGCATTTCGTTAGAGAAGAACGTTCTTTAGAAAATGATGATGAATTTTACGATATTTTTCAAAACGTTGTAAAAAGCACTTCAAATAATGTTTTGCGTAATCAGCGTGAGATTAAAGTATTGTATCGTCCTGGCTATCAAGGTAAATGGGGCCCATTTGATCTTTTTGGCGGCACTCCCGAGTATCATTGCTATCTTTTATTAGGTGTTCCACAATCTGCCGCAGCTTCTTCCATGATAAAAGAACTTAATTATTTGCAAGCCCAAAATGACTCTTTGCGCCGGGTAAACGATGATATCGCACTTCAGCGTAAAGATTCAATATTTCAACGTTTATATAAACTCAAAGTAATGAAAGAACTAAAGCAAGATAGTACTCGTTGGCATGCGCAAAAAGATAATTGGCTCCAAAATCAAACTGATTTGAACGAAAGACTACATCTCATTGAAGTTCGTCTTCAAAACCTGGAGAATAATTTCTCTCGTTCAGTCCCTTTCGCAGATCATATCTTATATGATAAATCCGAAACTGATTTCCGCGATTATAAATATTTCGAATTAAATCTAAATATTCTCAAAGATGTGGTTAATTCACTTCATGGTCGGATAACAAACGGTACAAAATTGCTAGTTGTTGGTTATTCAGATATAACTATGCCTGAAAATGAGACTCACCAATCATTCGGTTTAAAACGTGCTGAAAATATCAAACAATATTTACTAAATCAAAATATTGGTCTCCATCCTCAACAGATACAGACAGAAGGTCGCGGTCCTCGCGCTGCCAAATATCCCAGTGATACCGATTTACATAACCGATATAATCGAAAAGTATGTATCTTTATTCTAAAATGGTAAATATTTACTTGGTGATTTTATGAATAATAGTATTGTTGAAAAATATCCGGGTTTGTTAAGCTTCAATTTAATAATAATCATCTCTATTATATTAAAAACTAAATGAAAAGTTATCACAAAGAATTTAGAGGTATGATTATGGCTAAAATAAAAGTCAAATGTCCCAAAGGCCATGAATTTTATATGGAGAAATGGGAAAGGAAAGCATGTCCAAAATGTGGGCGAGTTGTCATTGGGCCTGAGGCGAAATAATCCACTCATCCCTTCATTGTGTCTTTGTTCTCTTCTCACACCGAATTATAGTTTGCAACGTTGTTTGCCTGTGCCAGTTTGGAAAAAATCGTACAAGCCCCGTCTAAAAAATACTCGGTGTTGTTTCGGTTGTGTTTTGCTTTTTGATAGCCGCGATATTTCCAGTGCTCGAACGAGTCATCCGGATGCTTGTATGCCCTGTTCGTCATACACTTCATCCAGCGCCAGCACAAAATTGCAGGCGACACACTTGGAGCCGTTGATCACTTTGAGTAAATGCTTTTGCATTCGCTGGCCTGTTATTTTGTGAAAAAGTGAATGTGTCAGCAGCACCATGACATAATACGCCGCTGTTTTTTCAAATTCTTCCGACCAGTAGCAGCCGCTCTGCTCGTCAGCCGGCGCACCAAAATGAATGTGAACATCAATGATATTGTTTCCCATGGCATCCTCGATGAGTTTTTGTATTTGTAAATAACGTTCCACACGACATTACACAAAATAGCAAAAACGACGAAAAGCGCGATATAGAATGGTTTAAACGCGTGCTGATCTAGCCAGATGTAGGATAACAAAATGAGCGGCAGAAAAAAGCCCCCACCATTTCACCAGATGCCAGGCAATCAGGCCTTGCCCCGGCATCGTTTCGGAATCCACCTGTCCCGGAACGCATCCAGCCCAGTGGTGGCAAAGAGAACGATCAAAATGAGCCAGTTCATGTTAAATCCTTTCATCTGGTTTTGTGTTGTCAGGTATGAGAATTTCAGCGCTTCAAAGATGCCAAGCTTCAGAACATTGAGAACGACGTGTAAAAGAAGGCAAAAACAAATTGTATCAGATAGGTGCGTGCAAGTTGACTATATCTTGTTTTGGAAAGCAGCCCTGTCAGAAAAAGCATTGGATTTTCAGTGTGAGATGGCTATTTTTACGCATATTATTATAAAAATGCAAGGCTTTTTTAAGCCGGAATAATAAGTGTTTCAACGAATCGATTAAAAGTATGTCGAGCCACTGATTTTCACGGATGAAACACGATTAACACATAATCCCTGCTCATATTCATCAGGTGTTATTAATTCTTAACAAAACAATGAGGTGCGCCAATGTTTGTTAGAATAATTGTTTTCTTTATAGTGATTGCCTCTGCTGCTTTTGCTCAGGACTGGGAACTGGTGTGGGGCGATGAATTTGACTATGACGGATTGCCTGATCCTGAAAAGTGGAGTTACGAAGAGGGGTACGTACGCAATAACGAAAAACAGTATTACACTGTTGAGCGTTCGGAAAATGCGCGCGTCGAAGATGGCATGCTGGTCATCGAATCCCGTAAAGAGGAATATGAAGACATGGATTACACGTCTGCCAGCGTGCACACCAGGGACAGCTACCATATTCACTATGGCCGGGTTGAAGTTCGCGCCAAACTGCCCACTGGTCGCGGTATGTGGCCGGCGATCTGGATGCTGGGTGCAAACATTAGTAAAGTTGGCTGGCCGGAATGCGGCGAACTCGATATCATGGAAAATGTCGGTTATGACCCGGACCGGGTTCACGCCAATGTGCATTGCGAAAAATACAACCACACCAAAGGCAACGGCAAGGGTCACAGCTTGATCGTTTCAGCGCCGTATGAGAATTTTCACATCTATGCGCTCGAGTGGACCGAGGATCGGGTCGATTTTTACGTTGATGACCAGAAGCATTTTACCTACAAGGACGAAGGCACCGGCTGGGAAGCCTGGCCATTCGATAAACCGCATTATCTCATCATCAATGCCGCTATTGGCGGTGCCTGGGGCGGTCAGCAGGGTATCGACGATTCTATCTTTCCGCAAAAGTATGTCATCGATTATGTGCGGGTTTATGAAAAATCAACCAGGGTGAACTCGATTCCAAAACCGACAGAAACACGGCTTTGCCAGGCTTATCCCAATCCGTTCAATCCCGAAACCACAATTGAATATATCGTGGATCGCAATATGGATGTTGATATCGCGGTTAAAGATGTGTTGGGACGGCGGGTAAAAAATTTGGTTAACGGCGAACATCCGGCAGGTCAATACAACATTGTTTGGAATGGTCGCGGCGAGAGTGGCGAACAACTGCAGTCAACTCGTGAGGATTGGATTTATGTGGAACTGAAATTGGGACATAAAATTCCTGTCATCGATGGATTTGTCCTGAATAAAAAAATCCTCTTATGAGACGATGGAATCCATGTAAACGCAAAGAGATATTTTACAATGAAATTCTGGCGCAGGATGAGATCGCCCGGCTTTTTGCTCCCAAAGTGCTGACCAACTGGAAACGGTACACAGTAGACGGCGAGCAAAAAGTAACGGACATTAAACGGGATGAAAGGAAAATGGGTAATGCCTGAAAAATTACCTCAAAAACCGGATTCACAGATTTTGATTTACCGGAGCGAATCGGGCGAGACGAAAATCGAGGTGCGTCTGCAGGATGAAACCGTTTGGCTGACGCAGCGGGGAATGGCAGAGTTGTTTCAAACAAGCGTGCCCAACATCAACCTGCATCTCGGCAATATCTTTGAGGAGGGCGAGCTGGATCCCGGGGCAACTATTAAGGATTTCTTAATAGTTCAAAAAGAGGGCTCAAGAGAGGTGTCCCGAACGAGCAAATTCTATAATCTCGACGCCATCATTTCTGTCGGCTATCGCATCAAATCCAGGACCGCCACCCGGTTCCGCCAGTGGGCCACGCAGCGCTTAAAGGAGTATCTGGTCAAGGGATTTGTGTTGGACGACGACCGGCTGAAAAAT
>CAZSMC010000070.1:9742-21835 GCA_964607755.1 uncultured Cytophagia bacterium
TTTTTACATGAAGAACTGGATGCTGTTTCCAAAATGGTATTTCTAGCCTGATTATTCATGCATTTAACCACAAAACACAAAGATACTATCTTGATTAAAATCTATAATTGCATAATTTCGATGTGTTGCAGGGTTCATAATTTAACGCAAAGACCGCCGAGCACGCAGAGTATTCGCAAAGAAAAACCAGGCCTGTTTAATTGTCAATCTCATTATCGATCTTGATGTTGACCTCTGTATTCTGAATCACTGTACACCTATTTCTTGTTGTTTATACTAAATTTGAATAAATTTTGCCCATCACAAAATAACCAGGATCGTTTTGACGTTATTATGAAAACAAATTCAGAAATATTTTTCTCCGCGGATCTTTGCGACCTCGGCGGTCTCTGCGTTGAAATAAATTGAATAAAAGAATGAAATACATCTTCAATTGATATGGCTTTAATAAAGCATCTTTTAAACAGATTATTTTTTTCGACTAGATAAAAGGTGTACTTTAAGGATAAGGGGAAGAAATTTTCATCCGCTTGTTTATCAGCACCACGAGAATAACCGTCAGCAACAAATATCCGCCAAAAAGATATAATCCCATCACAGGATTCACCCCCGGTAAAACTACCATAACAATGGACAAAAGCACATAAATCCCACCGGCAAGTGAGGTGATTTGCCAGTAGTTCAAATGACCGTTACCAAATGCATCGACCATGAGCCCGATGCCGCCGCCAAACAGAACAAACAGCCAGTTTATTAAAAATGACAGGATGATACTCGCTATGGTCAAACCGATGATAAACGCCCGGGCATATTTGTCAATCGCTTCACCGATTTCCACCGGATTGAGCTCCTGTGGACCGTCATCAGAATTCAGATTTTCAAGATCAATCTTTTTCACATCCGATTTGCGCTGTATCCATAATTCTTTTTCAGCAATGAAAACAGAATGTTGCGGCACTGACAGGAAACGATCCTTGTCCGGTTTGCGGTCAAAAAAGACTTTGACACCATTTTTCAGTGTGACTGTCTTCGGCAGCTCGCCTTTGAGCTCGAGTCCGTTGTCTTTGAGGATAATGGTTGGGATATCTTTTGAAAGCAGCGGCCGGTAAAGCCTGATATAACCATGCAAAAGCCGGGCCCCGGGCATAATGATCAATACGGTGATCAAAATTGCCGCTATCAGGGCGGCGAGAAGCGAATATCTTTTCTTATCAGGGAGCGTCATATCCGTTTTTCACCTGTAAATTTTCATTTTTTCCTGTCCGGTTAGCACTCGCCAGGCGCCGGCTGCCATGGCTTCCATTTCCAGCTCGCCAGCATACACATGAACCGGTGCAATAAAAGCGATTCGTTCTGAAAGTGCCGAGACAAGAGTATTGGACTGGGCAAGACCGCCAGTCAGAACAATGGCCTGGACATTTCCGCAAAGCACTGTAGCCATGGCACCGATCTCTTTGGCGATCTGATAAATCATGGCATCGTAAACAAGTTTTGCATTCGAGTCGCCATCCGTGATTTTATGTTCTACAACAATCAGGTCGTTTGTATTCAGATACGCCATCAACCCGCCCTGACCATTGACGAGTTTTTTTATGTCCTTAAACGTGTACTGACCAGAAAAACACAGCGAGGCAAACGGCTGCATGGGCAGTGATCCGGTGCGTTCCGGCGAAAACGGTCCGGCATTCGATGCATCGTTCACATCGATGATGCGGCCATTCAAGAGCGGCGCCACAGAAATGCCGCTGCCCAGATGAGCCACAATAAAACGTGATTCCGAGATGTCGATGCCCATTTTTTCCGCTGTCCAGTGTGCAGCCGCACCCAAATTGAGGGCATGGGACAAACATGTGCGCTCAATAAGTGGATGTCCGGATAATCGGGCCACCGGTTCAAACTCATCCACAGAAACCGGATCCACAACAAAAGCCGGACAATCAAAGGATTCGGCTACGGACTGTGCCAAAGCACAACCTAAATTGGAGACGTGTTCGCCCTGAACGCCGCGCCGGGCATCATTGACCATGGTTTTGTTAACCTTGAAGGTGCCGCGTTTGACAGGCTTAAAAAGGCCGCCTCGCCCGACAACTGCGTCCAGACGGGTGATGTGGTTGTCGGCGATGAATGTTTGCACGGCATTCAACCGGCGATCAAATTGATCCCAGAGCCGGGTGCCTTGCACAGATTTTGGCTCATGCCGAATTGTCTGCTGGACTCTTTTTTCATTGTTGCTGAACAAAGCCACTTTTGTGGATGTGGAGCCGGGATTAATAGTGAGAATGTTGAATAAATGGTTTGTCATGATTTTTTAATTCATTTCCCAGCTATCTGTAATCTTATAAATACTGCCTATTTTGCACCTATTTATATTTTCCACAACATTTCTTATATTTCTTGCCACTACCACAAGGACAAGGATCATTTCTTCCTGGTTTGTTGTCGGTAGTTATTGTCTGCTTGTTTCGCTCGGGCAAAAAAGAAACTAAAGGGAGAGGATTTTCATCACTTCCTATTTCAAGATTTTTTTTATCATCAGGTATGGCATCCAAATCAACAATGCCAGCTATCGCGTATCTTATATTTTTATCTTTTCTAATCCCAAGTTGTACAGCTTGTTCAACCTTATTAGAATCAAAAACCACAACAGGACATTTCATGCAAAAATGGCTACCTGAAAGGTTTGTAATAAATTCGCTTTCATCGTGATCGGATTTGACACAAAGTAGTATCGGACATTGTTCTTCAATTAATTCAGAACTACATTCTGGACAGAATGTCAAGCTGTATTCATTACTGTAATACATTCGTCTTGGAATTGATAAATCGAATTTTCTCGACTTTTTCGTCATATTTCAATTTTTCATGTGTTAGTTTGATCTTTGCCTTGCTGAGAACAGTTAATAATAGCGGCCTGAGGGCAAGAGAGGTGTTTTTCTATTCCTCCATTTTAAAATCTGGCTATCCTCAAGCATCGTAAAAGCCGGCACTTAAAATCTTTTTCAGCAGCGGTCAAAAAGACGGTCAGCAGCAACAGACACAAAATGAATGTATTAAATTTTATCATTGTGAACGCTCCATTCTTGATTTTATTTCAAAAGCAACATTTTACTTGTACTAACCAGAGAATCGTCTACTGTAAAACGACAGACATACAAGCCGCTGGACACCGGTTGACCGGCTTCATCGAGTCCCTGCCAGAGAAAATTATACAATCCTGGTTCGCGGCGTGAATCGAGCAGCGTTTTGACGCTCCGGCCGTTCATGTTGTAAACTTCCAACAGCACATGACCAGCCTGCTCCAGGCGAAAGCTGATCATGGTTGAGGCGTTAAACGGATTAGGGTAATTCTGGTTCAGCACATAAAGTGATGGCCCGGAAACCTCTTGCTGCTCATCCTTTATTTCTTTTGCGCGAGTAGTGGTCTTATCCGCCGCCCATTTCACAGCAGCATCGAATAATGCCCAGCCCTGTTCTGTCGTTTCCAGGGCAATGCCGTCGTTAAAATAAAAACCCACACGCCGGGCGGGTGCTTGCAGGCCCTGCATTTGCATGCCGCGTTCGTAGGCAAAAATTGCCGCGCGGTCAGGATAATTCTCCCAGGAGGCAATAACCTCGGCAGTGGGTGCGGGTTTACCCCAGCTCGCCTGGATTGGATTTTCTAACACCGGGACCGTACCGCTCAAACCGGCAGCAAGGTCGTGCAGTGGATTCTCAATCACGAGCGATGATGCCGATGCTTTGCCAAAATCGGTATCTTCCTTACCGGCTGTCATTTTCATGTGGTTAAAAATATAGGGTTCACACACGATGCAAGGTACCTCGCTGTCGGTGAACGTGCCGGTAATGTCGTTGGCATTCACGCTTTCGGAAATCAATACAGCCGCTTTATTTGCCGCACTGCCAACAGATACATGTTGTTGGGCTAAAATGTCAACGTCGTATCCGTTCTGGATCAAGCGATCATAAATAGTCCGGTCATCGTCAGTCAGATTTCTGTCCTGAACCACAAAAAGCAATTCGTTCGAATCTTCCGGAGCAGGGGGGACGTATTTGGCAGAATCATTGAATCCCGGCGAACCCAGTTTGAACAGGCTTGCCCGCCAGTTATCCGGATTATTGGGCGCCGGGTTGTGGTCAAAATCTTTTGGAACCAGCGAATAGCCGTCACCGTCCGGCGATTCCGGCCAGGGCGCACTGTCGTCATATTCTACAGAAAAAATAGGCTGATTTAAAGCATCGGAAAGGGTAACCTTTTCTCCGCTGTTATCCAGTTGTCCGTCATATTCGCCAAAAGGGCGCAACCGGTATTTTTCAAAAAAGTGTTCTTGATCACTGCACAACACGATAAAACTTTTTCCTGGCATGGACAGGCCGTCGGGAAATTGGTACGAAATACCGTCCGTAAACGCCACACCGGAGATATTGAGTGAATCGTGACTGGTGTTTTTTATCTCAATGAATTCGAACTTGTCACCGTCCGTATTTTCATAATCCGGGGGATGATACATGATTTCTGTGATTTTTATATCGCTGAGGTCCGCAGGCGTATAAAAAACAGCAGATTGCAGTGGGCTCCATTCACCGTTATTTCTGATCCGGGCTTTGATCGTTTGCGTCTGGCGAATCGTCACATCGACAGGTTGACCCGAAGACAGGGCTGAAGCGGAAACCGTGCCGCCTGAAGCCCGGGGATCGCGGTTGTCTGTCGTGTAATAAATAGTGCCCTGAGAATTCGGATTTTCAATTGTCAGGACAAACGATTTTGACACCTTACCGCCAGGGTGACTGAACCCGGGTGGTTCGGTGTTTGGGTATAGACCGTGATCACGAAACTCTTCAATAAAGTGCTCGACATTTTTCTGGATGTTTTCCCGCACGCGCTGAACGCTTTCCTGCCAGTCTTTATGCACAAACATGTATCCCGGGCGCTGGATGCGATTATCATCATCGGACCAGCGTTTCTGGTCAGCCCGCACCGGTAATGATAATCGATCGGCAAGACGGTCAAAGCGCGCAAACAGGCTGTCGTTGCACAGCGGCCCATTTCTCAGCAATAGCGAATAAACGCGGTCAGCAAATGTCATGCGAAAATCCGGGTTCTCGATCATGGCGTTCCAGATTCTTGCCGGCACTGTTTTCAGACCTTTATTCACGTACTGGCTTTTGCTGTCATCCCACAAGTACGGAGAATAGCGCGCATGCTTGTACGATTGCGGATCATCGTTTTCCAGAAACGTCTTTTCAGCATCCCAGCAATAGAAAAATCCGGGCTCGGCAAGCGGACCGTTTTTTTGCACAAAAACCCAATTGTTGTCCGGCCAGTCGCCAACAGCGTGGAAATTTTGAAGGATCAGGTAATCGGCAAAGCGCTCGGGATTGAGAATCGAAACGGCATTTTTATAGGCTGTGGAATCTTTGAGATCTTGTTCCTCGCACATTTGCAAAAGCTGGACATATCGAGAAGGATTACCTCTGACAATCTGGCCGTCATCATGGCTATCCGCGTTCGACTTGACGATCAGCCAGTCCTCTTCTTTTCCTCCGTGATAATTCTGCAGAAAATCAGCATCGATAGCTTCTGTCAGGTTGTACATGCCCCAATACAATCCATTCAAGTAGAGATGCACGAATGTATTATGCGTGCCGTAACCGGACGCAGCTAATTGAGCATCGCGAACCAAAATATCGCGGAAATAAATGTTCAATGCCGGATTGTAAATTTGTCCGGTGTAATTTTCCATATAACCGGCGCGGAGAATGATGGAATCGAAATCATTGATCAGAGAGGAAGAAGAGAATGTCGCATCGGCAAAAACAGGTTCTTTGAGTTTTGACGGTCCGTATTTTGATTTAAAGTCAAGGCGAAATCCGCGTTTGCAGCGGTCAATGGCCCGGTGACTTCGCGGCTGGATGCCGCTGTTGACTTGAAAACTGTTCTCATCCGAAGGATCGATATATTCAAAAGAACAGGCAAATTCATACCCGGCGTTATTGTCGCGGCCACCGTTATTGTAAATCCCGTTGCTTTCAAACAAATAGATAGGGTCCATCACAATTGAAACAGATGGCAGAGCTAAAAGCGCCTCGCGGATGGTGTCGTCGTTATCAGGATATTCCGGGTCCATCTGATAATCCGCCGGAACAAAATCGCCGCGATCCGAGTACCAGCGTTCCGGTCTGCCTTTGGGCAGCTTTGGTTGATTGATGACATCATTTAAAAATATAAAAGTTTGCGTATCCACGTTTGTCGGGTCCATGCCGGATTTGTAAGCAATCGCCCGAAGTGTGGTGGTGGATGAAATTGTCAAAGGTTCTGTATATACAATCCCGGACGAGGCAGAAGGTTTTGTGCCGTTTAGCGTATATCGTATTTCTGCTCCTGGTGTCGCGGTGGTAACTTTTACTTTGATAGGCGAAGTATAGAAACCCCTGTCCACACTAAATTTTGTATCAGCAACTTGTTGTTGGGAAAAAAGAAATGACCCTGTTAACAAGACGCAACAAAAAAGTATTGATAATGAATATTTTAGCTGCATTGTTTAGCTTTCGTTGACATATCTGCACTATTAAAAAACGAGTCAAATTACGCTTTCTAAATGGGAAAGTCAAGAACGATTCGTGGAAAATAGTCATACCTCAGTGACTGGTGGATAATACAGATGGTTTTGTATAGTAGCTTATAATTTGACATTTAACCAAATTTGGCAAAAGATTCAATTTTTATTGGTTCCGGTTTATCCGGTTGTGGTGAGTTGTATGAAAAATATGGCTTAGATAGACAGAGCGGTTATTCCTGTCCATCTTTATCTGGATAGGTGTTAACCTTATGCCGTAGTCGTAACCTTAGTAGACAATGAAAACCCACCCCCGACAACATTATTACCTTATTCCGGTGTACCAATACTAATAAACCGGAACCACTATATTCTGGCAGGATTTTTAATTAGGTAATAAGGTTTTTTTGTTTTTTTTCATAAAGAGCTACCAAGGGGAAAGATAAACCATAAGGTTTTTTTGTATCTTTCAAGTAAACTCTTAACCACACTTGGCAAAAGATTTCAATCCTTATTGGTTCCGGTTTATCCGGGTATAGGAATAGAGACATCGGAAGTTAACCAACAATGGGGCGTTGTACGAACTCAAAATATTTGAAAAGATCAAAATAAATAGTAGCATACAAAAATCCTCCGTGCCAAGGGAGCGTCCCATTGTTTCGGCTGCCAGGGCATCTCTACCTGCAACTGCGGTTATAGGGAAATTAAAGTTCCGAATCGAACAACGACCAAAGAGGCAAAATGATATTTTTATTTTCGGGAGCTTTATGGGATAAAAGCTCCCGAAAATTTTTACTCTATTTTGCAAAAAAAGTGGTCGCCGAGCGGGCGGGCGCATTGTAAATAATAACATCGTCTTTGTTGAGGGAATGAGAGCCAATGTTTGCGTACAGGTCGCTTCCATCGTCAGTAGTCCGGAATGCATCATAATTCCTGCCCTGGCTGCCTTTGACTTTGATGGCGACTTTTTTATCGTCATTGTCAATATTGACAACGACAAACGCGCTGGGATTTTCCGTGCCGTTTCTGGCAAAAGCAATCGTGGCAATTTCGGAATCCTGAGCCATGGTGCGCGCCACGCCCATGCCCGGTTGTCCGGCGCGACTGACCTGTTTGTAATAGTAATAACCGCGGCGAACTGTGTAATTGCCATCTTCATCGACGTTAATGGCGCAGCCGGGATTGGGATCCCCGCCAACCCATTTTGTCGGGCGCTGCATGCCGGCCCACGGAATAATGCCGTTCACCTTGGCCGAGTAAATATTGCCATGATGTTCCTTGATATTATCCGCGTCCATGCCGCTCCAGCTTGTGGAAGTAACCCAGGCATGCATGTCCGGTTTTTTCGAACGGATGTGATCGATACCGACGCTGCGGTGTTCACCGAACCAGCGTCCATAATCGCCGCTATAAAAACCGTGAGAAACCACCATACCCAGACTCGCCAGCACGCCGGGCGTTTCAGCCAGAGCATCGGCATAACCCCAGTAACTGAACCGGTACCAGTTTGTGCACTCGCCCGGTGTTAAACCGACATCTGTCAAACCGCGCTCATCCAGCATGGGGCGCATGGATTTTATAAAATCGGCAACCTGTTCCGGCGGCCAGTACATGTTGTAATCATGGCCGGTACCGATGTTACCGCTTTCTCCATCTGCAGGCCAGCGCATCCAGTCTTCGCCTTCATTGTGCAGAGAAATGTATTTGACCGGAAATCCTTCCTCGCTTTTCAGGAACTCGACCCAGTCGATAATGTACGTGGCCAGGCTGTACTTTTGCTCCGGATCGAGGTCTCGGCCGCGGAGAAATTTTTGCCTGGTTGACCATGGCGGCGGACCGTACAATGTGGTGATAATTTTGAGATCGTCGCCCCGGTCTCTGGTTTTCTTCAATCCATTGCGGACAAAGTAGCGCATCCATTCTGTGGTGGTTTTGTGATCGAACTCGCCGCCTGGTTCTTTTTGGTGCCAGGGATCGAGAAACATTTTGACCAAACCGGGTTTTAATCCGTCATTGCCGAAAATGAGGTCAATAACTTCTTTACGTTCCTGTTCCGACAGGATCGATAGACCGCCATATTCTTGTGGGTCTTTTTCGTAATCCATTGTTTGGGAGGTTTCGACATAGTTAAAACCAAAACCGTCCCACTCCCGAAGGACACGGGAAAAATCAACTTCTGCTCGTACAACCGAGAAATTGCCGTTGTACTGGGAAAAAGCAGCGCTCACAAGAAAAAGCATCAAGAACAGCAGAATCATTTTTCGCATTGACATTCTCCTTTCATTTTTATATATGTGTTTAAAGTGTAGCTGGACACAATCGATATCTATGACAAATCAACAATCTAATTGAAATGCACTATTTTTTTTTAAATCATGAGAGTTTTCAGCTTGAGCGCCCATCAAAATCATCACGATTTGTTTCCGGCTGCAGCGGAAACTTTATCGGGGCGTTATCGCGGGTCGATCGGTAAATGGCGGTAAAAAGCTCCACTGTTTTGCGGCCTTCTTCGCCGGTGATCATCGGCTCCCGGTCTTTTTGAATTGCTGACAGAAAATCGTTCACTTGATGCAGATGAAAATACTCCATCGGATCGATGCGCTTGAACAGGTCTTCGTCTTCTTTCCGCCAGGTGTCCTTGAGTTGCTCTTCGCTCGGTACTGTCCAGATGTCATTGTAAGGCGTCTCCTGGATGGTCGACATCCCGGCCACGAACATGGCGCCGCCGTCGGTTTGCACACCGACAGACACACCGTTTTTGCCATAAACAGCAACTTTGCCATAGAGCGCCGGATTCTGCGAGTTGCTAACCACGATATTTCCCAGCGCGCCGTTCTTAAATTTGATAACCGCAACGGCCGTATCCTCCACTTCGATATAGGGATGATTCAGATTGCTCCATAAACCGTAAAGCTGGTCAATCGGGCCCATGTACCATTGCAAAATATCAAGTTGATGCGGCGCCTGATTCACCAGTACACCGCCGCCTTCTTCGCTCCAGGTGCCGCGCCAGGGATCGGCATCATAATAATTTTTATCGCGCCAGCCGTACATATTGACTGTGCCGAGCACAAGTACATCGAGCTTGCCTTCGTCAATAGCGGTTTTGATGCGTCGAACCGGCGGATAAAGCCGCCGCTGACTGATCATGGCCAACTTTTTGTTTTCCTCTTTTGCCACCTTGAGCATGGCATCGCAATCTTCCAGAGAAGAGGCCAGCGGCTTTTCCACAACGACATGTGCTCCGGCGCGCATGGCACGGATTGTCAGTTCAGCATGTGCAGGATGAGGCGTGCACATCGCCACGGCCTCAACGCCGCCATCCTGAATCAATTCCTCGATGGAAGAATAGGCTCTTACTTTGTAATGATCGGCAAATTCCTTTGCCTTGTCAAAATGCCGATTATAGACACCGACAAATTCCGATTGCTGCAACTGAATCAACGCAGAGGCATGTAAATGGCCAACCTTGCCGGTCCCAATAATGCCGGTTTTTATTTTATCCATAACAACCTTTCTTTTTAGAATATTTTTGGGTAAAAAAAGCTACGGGTTCAAAATCACTTTGATCAATCCGGGTTCTTTATCATAGAGTTTTTTGAACCACGTTTCGCCTTCTGAAAGTGGTGCGGTTTTGCTTAAAAACACCTCGGTATTGACTCGTCCGCGTTTCATCATATCGAGCACAGCCGGATATTCATTGGCAATGGCACAGCTTCCTTGCAACCGGATTTGCTGCGTAACCACAGCCTGAAGCGGCATGCTGATCGCCGGAGTGACGTTACCGATCAGCGTCACGGTACCGCCGCGTCTCACGCTCTGAATAGCTGTATTGACTGGTGCTTCCATGCCCACCGCTTCAAAAGCAACGTCAGCGCCGCGACTATTTGTGATTTTTTTTGCTTTCGCCGGAACATCATCTGATTCTGGATTGAGGGCGATATCAGCACCCACTTTGGTTGCCAGGTCAAGTCGCTGGTCATCCAGATCGACGGCGACGATGGTGCCGCAGCCTTTAATCCGCAAAGCCTGAATGACAGACAAGCCGATCATGCCGGTACCAACAACCACGGCTGTTGAGCTGATTTCAATCGGCGTTAATTCCACAGCATGAAACGCTACGGCAATCGGCTCGACCATGGCGGCCTGGTTAAAGTTAACCCCTTCCGGGATTTTGTATAAAATATGCTGCGGAATAGCAACATATTCAGCAAGAGCCCCGTCCCGGCGATAATCATCACACGACACGCCCAAAACCTTGCGGCCGTCGCTCAGGTTATAATGTCCTCTGCGGGAATACCAATCATCAAGATGATAGATGGTCGAATCGAACGTCACCCGGTCGCCGACTTGCCAATTCGTGACGTTTTCGCCAACTTGCTCGATAACACCGGACGCTTCGTGTCCCATAATAACCGGCGGAATACGGCGACCAGAGCTGCCGTCCATGCCGTGCACATCGCTGCCGCAAATGCCGCAGGCTTTGACATTGACCAGCACTTCGTCGGGACTGATTTCCGGTGTGGGAACATCTTTGTATGCCAAATTCATGTATTTTTCTAAAACAAGGGCTTTCATAAATATCCTCCGAAAGATAGAGTTGCTGATTAGATTTTGACAAATAACAAATTATAAAAGAAAATTATCAAATAAATTACAATGACAAAATCCCAAATTTCAAAAACATGTCAAGTTTTGAGTTACAACTTTTTGGAATTTTTACAAACGAATTTTGATAAATTCAAACAAATCGTTTCGCCATGGACAACGCCTGATGGCCATAACCACCGCCAAACAAGTAGTCGTGATTTAGAAAATGGTAAATCATGTACATGCGGTTGCGCTCTTTCCATTCCGGGGGCATGGGATAGGCTTCGTTATACGCATGCCAAACTCTGGATGAAAATCCGCCAAACATGGTCATAAGACCCAGATCAAATTCACGATCGGCGTAATAGCTTGCCGGGTCGATAAGAACCGGGCCATCTTTTGCGTGCATCACATTACCGGACCATAGATCTCCGTGATTGAGTGCAGGCTGCGGCTCATGCTTAACAAGCTCGGGAATCCGAACTATAAATTTGTCGTAAACATGCCGTTCACTATTGGTAAGGCTCCGCTTTTGATCAATCAGATTGACAAGATATTCAATGCGCTGATGCGCAAAAAAATGTGCCCAGCTTGAACTCCAGGAATTGTCCTGCTGCGTAGCACCGCAGTAATTATCGTGATAAAAGCCAAAATTGGCATTCTGAAATTTATGTAACAGTGCTAAACCATGTCCCAGTTTTTCCTCGTTTTGACGGGTTGGAGCGGATGGCGTTAAAAAATTGGTTATCAGCAAAGCCGGATTTTCATCAAGTTCGGTCGCTACGACGACCTGCGGAAAAATCAGTGGTGTATTAACGCGGTGGAGCTCATTTAAACACTCCGCTTCGCGCACAAACATGTCTGCCGGTCCGTGTTCGTTCCACTTGACGAAAAATGTGCCTTTGGAAGAAATAAGTTTGCCAGCGTGATTAATACAACCTCCGCCCAG
>CAZSMC010000071.1:0-21265 GCA_964607755.1 uncultured Cytophagia bacterium
AGAAAAACAGAGGACAATATGCCATTCGATAAAATAACACCGGATCGGATACAAGTTTATCCGCTTCGCAAACGGAAAAGCAAATCCGTAATTGAAAAAATCGCTGTCCGGCCGGATGCCGCGCCACCGGACCCCGGAGAGCATCAGCATCTCATCCGGGAAGCAGCAGACCGCATCGTCCGTGCCCGTGAAAATAACGCGGCTGTGATTCTGGCTTTTGGCGCACATCTGGTAAAAAACGGTTTGGCACCGGTCGTGATTCGTTTGCTGGAACAGGGCTGGATCACGCACCTGGCAACGAATGGTGCCGGCGGTATTCACGATTGGGAGTTTGCCTGGCTCGGCCGCTCGGAAGAAGATGTGCGTAAAAACGTGGCGTCGGGTACATTCGGCACCTGGGAAGAAACCGGAAAGTATATCAACCTTGCCGTCAAAGTCGGCGGAGCTCGCGGCATGGGCTACGGCGAGTCCCTTGGTTCGCTGATTCACAATGAAGGCTTGACCATCCCGCAGCGGGAAGAGCTGGCCACGATTATCCATGAAGGTATCACCCAAAACGCAGCCCTGGCTGCAGCCAAGTTGGAGCTTTTGCACGCCATCAAGCGGTTCGACTTACAGCCAGGCCAGTGGCGCATTCCTCACACTTTTAAGAAATATTCAATATTTGGGAATGCCTATCGATTAGGTGTGCCTATCACAGTGCATCCGGGCATTGGCTATGACATCATTTACAATACTCCCTATGCTAACGGTGCTGCCCTGGGACGCGGCGCGCATGTGGACTATCAAATCATGGTCAAGTCGATTTCAAAATTGAGCGGCGGGGTGTTCCTTTCGGTGGGTTCTGCTATTATGGCGCCGCAGGTTTTTGAAAAAGCACTGTCAGCAGCCAACAATGTTTTGAAAAAGGAAAAAAAACAGATTCACGATCATTTTATTCTGGTGAACGATCTACAGCCAAAAACCTGGGACTGGTCCCGGGGAGAGCCGCCAAAAGACTCGCCTGATTATTATTTGCGGTTTTTGAAAACGTTTTATCGCATGGGCGGGAACGTGCGTTATCTTGCGGCGGATAATCGCTTGTTTTTGCACAATTTGTATTCTCTGTTAAAGAAAAAAGCGCCCCGCCCGGGTGAGCGAGACGCTTGAGAACGTTACTTTATCATCAGCATCTTGATGGTTCGAATTGCTTGGTCCTCGACAATAAGGCGGGCAAAATAAATGCCGGCGGCCACTTGTTGGCCGGCTGCAGATGTTCCGTTCCAGTGCACAGTGTGATGTCCGGCTGGCAAACTTGCATTTCTTAAAACCGCAACCTCACGTCCAGTGGCATCGTAAACGGTCAGTTTGACCTTTGCGCTCTGGGGCAGGCCAAAATCGATTGTGGTTGCGGGATTGAACGGATTGGGATAATTTTGTTTGAGAGAAACCTCTCTTGGCAAAGCATCTCCTAAAGCGACAGCGGTTGTTACAGAATCATCCGATGACGTATCTTCAACAGCAATACCTTCAGGTAGAGCAAACTCAAGTTCCGTGCTGGCCTCACCGTTTTCAATAGTAATTGTTTGAGCGCCTTCCGGCACTTTATTGTAAAAAGGAATGGGCAGATACACCGGCAGCAGCGATGTTTCTTCATCGTGCATCAAACCAAAACGCGATGCTTTCCATGCCAGGTCTTCCAGGTCAATATTCCACGGCGCCAGAACATCCTCGTACCAATAATCCGTGTACAGATTGAGCGACAGATCCATGCTGCCGAAACTTCCGGTGAGCAATCTCATTGGATCACTAAAATTGAACTGATCGAGAAGGGATAAAAATTCATCCTGACGTGTCAGCAGTGAAGTTATCGCCATGGTGCGCACATAATAGCTGCCGTCATGCAATCCTGAAATAGTGAACTCACCGACATTTTCTGAAATGTCCCCGCTCACGGCATCCCAGCCCGACAGCGTCACCCCGGTCATGTGACCGCTGGTATCGTAAGCGGCCACACCAACGCCGGCCAGGGGCACGTCAGTGTCTTTGTTTTTTACTGTACCGGTAATCGTTCCGGCTGCTTTTTCCAGCTCGATGTTGATTTCCTGGAAATCGCCATAATCAACAGTGATGGTTTGACCGGCCTGACTAAACGTTGATCCGCCACCGGCATAAGCTGCGGCATAGCCGTGCTGATAAGGCAGGGCCATAACTTTATAATCGCCGGGCAGCACTCCGTGAACGCGGAAACCGCCTGAAAACTGCACGTAATTGTAGCTTTGCTGTTCGCCGGTATGCGCGTCAAATAATACCACCGGAAATCCGTATAGTGAATCAGCGCCGGCCGGAAACATGCCTTCACCGGACAGCAAGTCGACAAAACCCTGAAAAACAGCGCCGCGATCCAGGGTAAAATCGATGCCGTTCAAAAACATGGTCGACAGCGTAACAATATCAGCCTGAGCAAACCGTCGTTTGCCATCGTAAAATTCAGAGAGATGCGTCTGGTTTTTACGGATGTCCACAATTGCCAGGACTTTGTATTGACCTTCCGGCAGAGGCCCGAGCTGATATGTGCCACTTGTATCCGGGATCGATACAGGAATAAACGGAAACGCAGATGTATCTTCCATCGCTACGATCAGAACCTGATTGATTGGATCGCCTGATTGGGCGTCCGTCACTGTGCCGTTGATGAAGTGCGGTGCGCCGAGCTGAATATTCATGTCAGAGACGGTTTCCGGCGCCGTGACAGGAACCGGTGTGGCATCCATAATACGCAGCAGATTGGGTACGTTGTTATAATATTCGTCAACAACCTTTCCCTTGTGTTTTCCGGGTTTCAATGGATTACCAAGATCAGCCAAATCAATCTGAACCTTGAAATCGGATACCGTACGTAAAATGTAATTTCCGGTCGCTAAACCCGTCAGTTCAAACGTGCCATCTGTTTTTGTATGCGTCGGAATAATATCCAGGGTTGACAGTATCGGTTCATCTCCAGAATTGATAACATCTTTATTTACAGCAATGAGAAGCAGCGAATCCAGAGGTGAGTTATTTGCGTCTGTGATTTTTCCAGTGATAACGCCGCCGGGATCGAGAGTGAAATTAATATCGCCGGTGGTTTGGCCGTCATGCACAGTGACCGGCTTTGCGCCTTTGACACTGTGAGAACCCGAGTTGCCATCGTAAAATTCGCCCTGGTAGTTGTTCGCACCGATGAGGGTGCTAAACATGTCATCGCCGTAAACCAGATAATCACCAGGCGGCAAATTTTCGATTTCGTATTTCACCTGTAAAAAGCCAAATCCTAAACCAAGTCCGGCAAAAGATGTGTCTGACGTATTGAACGCCGCGGCAAACGCAATGATGCCGGGAGAAATGTTACCGGAAATTGATCCGGCAGGCACAGCTTCTGCTTCAACCAGAGTAAAATCAATGGATAAAACAGAATCCAGCGTATAGATTTTAAACGTGCTTGCCTCGTGCCAGGAGGTTTTATTGTAAGCCCAGGTTTCCCGATAGCCATCAACTTTGATACCGATCTTGAAATGTCCGATTCCCGGCACAACGATCTGATAGGTTCCGTCGGTGATTCGCCGGGTAACAGTCAACAATGGTTTCTGGCTCAAGGCGTGAGTAATGGTAATTTTAGCCACTTTTTCCTCATCCAGAATCGTTCCGTCGGGTTTGAGAATATTGCCGCTAATGATAGCACCTTCCTGGAGATCAAAGTTGATGTTTTCAACAGGACTCTCAGAAACCGCGACTTTGGAAGCGCGTCGCCAGGAATCCATCATACCCAGAGGTGCTTTAATGTCGTCGTAAATCTCATCCACATAAGCTGAGCTGCGAGTTACAACATAAAACGAATCTGCTTTCAAAGGAGCGATTTCATACTCACCTGTATCAGAGACACTGTCTGCGCCAGCGAAATAGCCGTGTTGATCGAAGGCAATCATCCAGATACCATAGTTTGGCACCTCACCGCCAACAGTTACTCTACCCTTGATGCTGCCAGCACCGGCTTTTGTTTTGCGCAACGCATTCGATTTTTTTATCAGACTGTTTTTCTGCTCCACGGTCATGCGTTCCCATTTTTGGAAAAACATGGGCGTAAGATTGGCTGGGGTGAGATGTTTGTCAATTTCTTTTTGCATTCTCAGACGTTGTTGATAATTCTGGACAGATTGTCTGACGGCTTTGTTGAAATCCCCGGAAAATTCCGAAATGGCCTCGACTTTATCACCGAGCTCCTGGTCTGTAGTCGAGTTATCCAGAGAGATAAAAGGTGCCGTTTGTCGGGGGCCTGACGATGCAAAAATACTTGTCAGCGGTAAAATGAGTGCGACACTAAAGATAATGATTTTTAATTTCATGACGTCCTCCTAAGGTTGTTGTTCACCTTGTAACTGTACACCTAAATCTTGTTGTTAATATGAAATTTGAATAAAAGAATTTTAGTTTACTTTCAATTCATTATACGTTAAACACTCTAAATTACAGACCAACCCGAATCCAAAGCGGGAGATGATCACTGGCACTGAAATCCACTACCTTTCCTGCTTCGATGAGCTTAAGGTTTTTAATATAAATGTGATCGAGTTTAAATTGAAGAAACGTCAACAAACTCGAACGGGCTGTAAAATTGATATCCCGGGTTGCCTGGGAAAATCCTGCACTGCTTAACAACTTGTTCATAAAATCAATACTTGCCGAATTGGCTGTGTTAAAATCACCGCCAATGATAATGCCATCGTAGCCCTGTGACAATTCTGTAAGAACTGTAGTTATCTGGTCTTTTTTCTTGCTTTGCTGCAACAAGGGGGTTTCAAGATGTAAAGAAACCACCCGTAGCGAATCATTGCCAATATGCACTGTGCCGAGCGCAGCAATGCGAATGGATTTGTTCAGCGGATTAAGATGGGGCAAAATGAGTTTTTCCGGCGCATCTAACGGCCATTTCGACAAGATAGCGTTGCCAAAATCATGGCCCGCCATAATATGATCTGTAGCCGGGTAGTAAAGATAGTCGCATTGCAGAATTCGGGCAAGACTATCCACGCCTGCATTTTCCATTTCCTGCAGCAGGTAAATATCTGCATCCTTCAAAACAGGATGATGTCGTAAAATATCGCCAGCCTTTTCAACCTCGTGGGCATATTTTATATTATACGACACAATGGTTAGAGTATCTGTCGGCGACTCGGGGTGTTCTGTCAGGTAACTGCCCTGGTAAACCGGGCCTTGCTGCTGGCTGTAATTATCGGATAGATCACAACCGATAAAAATCGTCATGGAAATTAGAACAGCTATAATGATATAGTCGTGATTTTTCATTTCTTTTATTTAACCGGACAAAATGTTTATAAAGTATAACCAAGTGTCAGGTAAAAAACAGCTACTTTTTGATCCCAAACGGCTTTTAGCGGTAAATCCTCGACATCGTCTACATACGTGATATTGCCTTGAAAGGAATATTCAGCCATATTAATATAACGCACGCTGATGGTAAAATTTCGGTTAATGACCGCGCCTAAACCAAACTGATAAGCGAATCCGTTTTCCGCATCAAAAGTATAGGTGCTGCCGTAAACACTTTCTTCTTCATCCATATAACGGCCATCAAAATAGGGCGGCTGAACGTGCGCCAACCCTGCCTGAGCTGTAAAGAACGGGATAAAATTATCTGCCAGGTCGTTTTTTAATTTCAAACCGGTTGTGAAAGCCCAGTTTTCATAAGCCCCGGTGTGCATAATGGACAATTCGGGCTCGCGGGTAAATTTGTTGTTGCCGTATTCATTGGTCATATAGTTGACACTGGACACCCAGCCCAGATCGAAATTACCGACATAAAGTGTATATTCCACGCCGCCGCCGAATCCCATATCAGCATACCCGCCGTTTTGTTCATTTGCATCGGCAAATTCTCCCTGCGGAAAAGAAAAAGCAGCGTGAAACGTAAAATTATGTTCCAGCTCTTGACTATAAGCGGCAACAGCCAATGCCACAAGCAATATAATGACATAGTTTTTCATAAACGCTCCTTATACAAAAAACTTTTTCTTATACGCTAATATACTATTAAATTTTCATTTTTTAAAAAGAAATTATCCACAATATTTTATGTGCAAAAGCCAAATTTTTCTTAACCCGCTTGCATTTTTTAAGAAAAGTTCTATATTGGTATGCATTTTCAGGCGCGCAAGATCATCTCTTCACCCACGCGTTAATTATACAGGTCCCTGCGTTTACAACTCTCGTTAACTTTGAATCTGCGGATGATGTAATTCTTTATGGAGAATAATTACGATACGGATATATAAAATAATCGTGAATTTACTGCAACACTGTTTTATGCTATGCAAAGAGAAAAATTGTATTCTTTTCCGATGAAATTCGCCAGTGAAAGCGCTGGAAAGCCGCATCAAGCAGGAGATCGAAAATGTGTTGTCAATAGCTGTCATAGTAAAGCTGGTCGTGCGAAAATTTCTGGACCACAGCGTTGGCAAGGTAAAACGTCTCATCGATGAACGTAAAATGTAAAAACTGACACCAGCATGATATTGTCTGGTGCGATATATGAATTATAAATGGGAAAGGGACTGCTATGCAAGTACGTCAAATTTCCGTGTTTTTAGAAAACCGTGCCGGCCGGTTGCAGGAAATTACCAAAATAATCGCAGACGCCGACATTAATATCCGCGCTCTGGCTCTGGCAGACACATCAGATTTTGGTATCCTCCGGCTCATCGTCAACAAACCGGATGAGACGGTGAAAATTCTGCGCGATGCCGGATTTACCATCCGCGAAAACACTGTCATTGCTTGCGCTGTTCAGGATCAGCCCGGCGGATTGAATAAAATTCTGCGTGTGCTCTCGGATGTGAATATCAACGTAGAGTACATGTACGGCTTTGTGGAAAAAGATGCTGACAAAGCCGTGATGGTCATTCGCGTGGAAGACACTGAAAAAGCAATTTCGATCTTGCTGGATCACGACGTCAAGTTACTAAAAGGCGAGCAAATTTTCAAGTCAGGAAATGAACTACTGTGACCATGTGGAATAAAAAGCGGAAACGATGCCTCGCAGCAAGCTGGTAAAACTGGGCGCGACTGTGGTTCCGGTGTCATCTGGCAATACCACCCGTCAGATTATGAAAGATTTCTCGATAAGAATTGATGCGAGCCTGTCTTGTTCTTACCTCCACTCTAATCCTTTCATTTTGAATAGTCATGTCTGAGTTTTTCATATTTTTTTAATTACATATCTGAGCGCAAGTTTTTGTAATTTAATGGGTCTAATATAAATATGTGCTTCTTTCGTAAAATAGTATTATTGAAAACGGCTCTATGAATGATTCAGAACTGGTAACTAATATTAAAAAAGGGGATTCCTATGCTTTCAAGCAATTATTTGAACAACACCAGCATATGGTTTACAATATTTGTTACCGCATGAGTGGCAGCCGGGCAGAAGCCGAAGATATTACCCAGGATGTGTTTATTAAAATTTTTCATTCCATAGAAAAATTTCGTGGTGAGGCGAAATTGTCTTCCTGGATTTATCGTATCGCAGTGAATACATGTTTAAAAAAACAGCGCCGGAAAAAACTTGAAAATATGCTTTCTTTGGAATTTCTGTTTCAGGATAAAAAAAAGCCAGAACTGCCCTCGCCGGACAATACACCAGATCAACAGATTGAAATTTCTGAAAAAGAACAAATTGTTCAGGACGCCATTCATCAACTTTCGAAACGGCAAAAAACAGCGCTGATTCTGCATCGGTATGAAGATTTATCCTATGACGAAATTGCTACGGTCATGGAAATCAGCTTGTCAGCGGTGGAATCGCTGCTGCACCGCGCCAAAGAAAATCTGGCCAAAATGCTGATTCCCAGGAAAAAAGAACTGCTTTAAGCGCAAGTTTTTTGCACGACATGGGTCTAATAAACAGAAAAAGGACATGATATGAATCATAAAACGATCAAAAAAAAGCTGCTGCGTTATCTGGATGACGAATTGCCGCAAAGGGAACGCAGCGAAATCGACGCACACCTGCAAGATTGCCAG
Source organism: uncultured Cytophagia bacterium (assembly GCA_964607755.1). Classification (GTDB taxonomy): domain Bacteria; phylum Zhuqueibacterota; class Zhuqueibacteria; order Residuimicrobiales; family Krinioviventaceae; genus CAZSMC01. Next base: position 8,056 of record CAZSMC010000071.1, read on the forward strand.
GCCTGCCGGGAAGATTTCAAGTATTTTAAAACGCTATGGCAGCCTGACAATCCTGTCGAACCGGTCATTCCACCACCGTTTCTTTGGACGCGCATTTCTACGCGGTTGAAAGAAGAAACGAAGCGCAGCTTTGCCATCAAAGCTAAAAATAAACTGCCGGCTGTGTTGCGTCCTGTGATGACAGCGGTCGTGCTGCTTTTTACGGTTTGGGCTGGAATACAGTTGGGAAATTTTATGACCATACCGTTGTCAGATCAGTCCGACTTTGCACAACAAACAGCAGATTCTTTTGGTTTGAATTATTTTGAGGTTTTGCCGCCGGGTTCTCCTGACATACGGATATTGGCATTAATCGAAAGCGAGACACAAGAATGAATAAAAAACTTTTCATATTGATCATCATTGTTACCCTGATAAATCTGAGCGCACTGGGCACAATGATCTATCAAAGCTGGATAAAACCGCAAAGCCCGTGCCCTGGCGTGCGTGAATTACGCTTTGAACAAGTCAAACGTGAACTGGATTTAACCGCGACACAAATCAAAAGCTTTGAGGAAATCCGCCGTGCATTTCACTCCAAAATGGATTCTTTAAATCAGGTATTGGAAGGACTCAATAATCAATTGCTGCAGGAAATCTGGCAGCCGCACCCACAGGATGGTCGTATCGATACCTTGCTGAATCAGATCAGCCAGCTCCAAATGGAATCTCAACATCTGGTCATCTGGCACTTTTACAAATTCAAAAAAGTATTAACACCAGACCAATGGCAAAAGTTTTACAGCATTGTTTCTGAGCGTTTTCGCAATATGAGAAGAGTCGCAGGGTCAAGGCGCACGGTCTCTGTCAAAGAGGATCAGGAATGAACATGAAATATGCTAAATTATTTACAAATCGCTTTTCAAAACCGGCCAGAGCTGGACCGTATTAACCGGCAGATCAAAGCCCAGCAGGCAAATATAAATATTGCCCGCAGTGAGTATTTACCGACTATTTCTCTGGACGGCAGTTATAATTATGCCGGAGATACAATGTCGGAGATGAATTCATCTTCTTACATTGGCATGAGTTTAAACCTGCCGCTGTTCAGCGGTTTTGGCCGGCCGGCGCGGGTAAAGCAAGAAAATTTGACGATGCAGAACCTGATCCGGCAGCAGGAGAGTCTTCGTCAACAAATAAGCCTGGACGTTTGGAACGCACATCTGCAGGTAAAGGAAGCAGCCGAACGGGTACTTTCTTCGCGTATTTTTTATGAAAACGCACTGGAGAGCCGCGATATCGCTGAAGGCGAATACCGTGAAGGCGTGGGTTCCATGCTAAATGTGATCGATGCTCAGACAGCGTTTGTGGATGCAGAACAGACATTAATTCAAGCCCTTGCGGATTATCAGATTGCTCTTGCTGAACTGGATCGTGCAACCGGCGTTATTCATCGGCAGGATGATCAATCGGCAAGATGATTCAAGTTCAAATCAAACATAATACTTGTTCAGGGTTGAATATATTTGTGTCAACCCTTTTGCCGCCAAATGATTCTGTCATAGTGAAAGGATAAAAATAAAATGAAAAAAATATATATCGGAGCTGGCGTTATCATTGTTTTGACTGCAGTTATTTTGCTGGGCAATTCTATGCTGCAAAAAAGCAATGATTCTGACAGTGCCTTAAAAACCGCCGTGGTCACTCGCCGCGATATTGGTTCCAGTGTGCTGGCGACCGGTATTATCAAACCCATGGTCGGCGCCGAAGTGAGGGTGGGTTCGCGGGTATCGGGTCTGGTTAAAAATATTTACGCCAATGTGGGCGATGTTGTCAAAAAAGGGCAGATTATTGCCGAACTGGAACCATCGGAATTGCAGGCCAAATATAATCAGGCGCATGCAAACTGGCAGAATGCCGTTGCTAATTTCGAATATGCCAAACTGGACCTGCAGCGGCAAAAGTCATTGCTTGAACAAAATTACATCTCTCAAAACCAACTTGACGTTGCGGAAAAATCCTTTGCCGTGAACAAGGCGCAGTTAGAACAGGCACGGGCTAATCTGGAATTTGCCAAGGTTCAACTGGACTATACCAAAATAACCGCGCCGATTGCCGGGATTGTGGCATCGGTATCGACCCAGGAAGGCGAGACCGTGGCCGCCAGTTTTGCCGCGCCGACGTTTGTGACAATTATTGATCTGAACCGCCTGGAGGTGCAGACTTTTGTGGATGAGACTGACATTGGCCGAATTCAGGAAGGACAAACGGCCACTTTTACAGTGGATACCTATCCGGACACCGATTTCGCGGGGGTGGTGACGGCGATCTATCCCAAAGCGGTGATTCAGGACAATGTGGTGAACTATATTGTCACATTGAAAATTACCGATCATAAAAACAAAAAGCTGCGCCCCGAAATGACCGCTAATGTGACGATCCGGCTGGAAACACGCAAAGATGTTCTGACCATTCCGCTCGCTGCTATTTATAGAGAACGTGGCGAACGCTTTGTCACTGTGCTGCAAGGCGATCAGCGTGAACCGCGAAAAGTGAAAACCGGCTGGACCAGCGACGGTTTGATCGAAATTACAGACGGACTGAAAGAAGGCGAAAAAATTGTTATTTCTGAGTAAATAAAAGGAAACTGATTATGAATAAAACCATTATTCAAGCGCGAAATTTGTCCAGGATTTACGGCAAAGAAAGCGGCGCGCAAGTGGCGGCTGTAAATGATGTTTCGCTGGACATCCGCCAGGGTGAATTTGTCGCGATCATGGGCGCGTCCGGATCCGGTAAATCGACTTTGATGAATTTATTAGGCTGCCTTGATAAACCCACTACCGGCGCGATACAGCTTGACGGCAGCGATGTCGGGGCATTGAACGATGAGCAATTGGCGGGAATCCGCAACCAAAAAATCGGATTTGTTTTTCAGTCATTTAATTTATTGCCCCGCACCAATGCGCTGGAAAACGTGGAACTGCCGCTGATCTATTCGGATAAACAGAATATTACCCAACTGGCCAAAGAGGCACTGACCGCCGTCGGTCTGGCTGACCGTATTGACCATCATCCGGGCGAACTTTCCGGCGGACAGCAGCAACGGGTTGCCATAGCCCGGGCGCTGGTCAATGATCCGGAAATTATTTTTGCTGATGAACCCACAGGCAACCTGGATACCCGTTCCGGTCTGGAAATTATTGCATTATTTACTGAACTCAACAATTCCGGACGCACTATTGTGCTGGTGACCCATGAACCGGATATTGCCGCGCATGCCGGACGCATTATTCAAATCGCTGACGGTAAGATAGTTGCAGAAAAAGAAAATAAAAATCCGGTCAATGCCAAACATGAATTGGAAAAAATTTCTGCAACGGAGGTTAAAGATGAAAACGAATAGACTTTTTAAAATTGCTTACATCGGACTGGGAAGAAACAAACTGCGCACATTTTTGATGATGATCGGCATCGTCATTGGCATAACCGCGTTGACGCTCATTGTTTCGGCCGGTTTAGGCGCGCAAAATCGGGTGATGGACCGGGTGAAAAAGTTCGGTCTGCACAGCATGATGGTGTTTGCCGGCGGTGGCAGAGAGATGGGACAACCAGCCGGCGAAGGGCCAACAACCACTTTGACACTGCGGGATGCTGAAGCGATCAAGCGCGAAGTGAACGCCATTGAGGACGTGGCGCCCTTTAACCGCAAGGGTAATGCGGAAATCAAATATTTGAGCAATTCGACAACCGCTGCTGTTTTTGGCATTACACCGTCCTGGGCGTATGTGTGGGACTGGGATGTACAGTCCGGCGACTTTATTTCGCAAACGGATATGGATCATTTGAATCGTGTCTGCCTGGTAGGCCCCACGGTGCGGAAAGAACTTTTTGGCGATGAAAATCCCGTCGGACAGCAACTTCGCATCGGCAATGTGCAGTTCGAGGTCAAAGGCGTGATGCAGCCCAAAGGCACAAGTCCCGGTGGCGGTGATATGGACAACCGGATCAATATTCCACTCACGACTTTTATGCGCCGGGTGGCGAATGTGGATTACATCTTTGCGATAAAAATTCTCTTGACCTCCGCCAGCGAAATGGACCAGGCGGCTGAAAACATCACAGCCATGTTGCGTGAACGTCACGTTATTTCGCCGGGCATGCCGGATGATTTCCGGATCGTAACCCCGGACGAGGTGACGGAATTTGCCGGGAAAGTAGCTGGTACCTTTAATATTTTCCTGGCATTGGTTGCCGGTATTGCGCTCATCGCCGGAGGCGTTGTCGTTGCCAATATCATGTTGATTTCTGTAAATGAACGGAAAAAAGAGATCGGTTTGCGCAAGGCCCTGGGCGCTCGCAGTAAAGACATCAAACTACAATTTTTAGTCGAAGCCGCAACCGTTACATTAGCCGGCGGCATCCTGGGCATCATTCTGGGTGGAATCGGCGCCAGGATTTTACAAATCATCACCGGTATGCCGGTGTCGGTGTCCTGGGAAGCGATTGCACTTGGCGTTGTTTCCTCCAGTCTGGTAGGTATTATCGCCGGTATGCAGCCAGCCAGCCGCGCATCTAAATTGCAGCCGGTAGAATCGTTAAGGTCTTGAAAAAGTAATGCCCGTGAAACACGCAGAATACACGAAAAAACATTTCGTGTGTTTTTGTGTGTTTCGTGGTCGTCAAAATATTATGAAAATAGCACGCAGTATAAAAATATCACGCAAACAGCTTCTGGTGCATAAAATGCGCACCGTCCTGGCGCTGATCGGCATCATCATCGGTGTTTCTGCAGTGATTGTCATGGTCGCTATCGGCAAGGGGGCGCAAAATGAAGTATTGAGCAAAATCAAGGCCATGGGTACCAACCTGATCATCGTCAATGCCGGACAGGTGCGGAAATCGCCCGGGCGTATGCAGATTCGCGGCACAGTGACCACATTGCGGCTTGAAGATGCCAAAGCCCTGCAGCGGGCAATACCGCAGATCGATCGCGCTGCGCCGGTGCAAAGCAAAAAGATGCAGGTCAAGTTTGGTCATTTAAACACGAATACCACCATCGTGGGAACCAGTGTTGAATTTCCCGACGTTCGCAATTTTCGTACTGAAAAAGGGTACTTTTTTAGTGAAGAAGAAAATCGCGCCTCGCGGCGGGTCGCGGTTTTGGGACAAACCATCGTCAACAATCTATTTGACGGTGCCAATCCCGTCGGCGAGACGATCCGCATCGGCAGAGTTCCGTTTCTGGTTATCGGCGTCATGGAAGCCAAAGGCGTTGATCTGAACGGCGTTGACCAGGATGACCAGATATTTATTCCCATTAAAACAGCCCTGCGCCGGGTGTTTAATCAGGATTATATTGCTTCAATCAATATTCAGGTGGTGAGTCAGGATAAAATGGCCGCAGCGCAACAGCAAATCAGACAAGTGCTGCGTGAACGGCATCGTCTTGATAAAGGCGACAAGCCGGACGATTTCACTATTCAGAGCCAGACCGAATTGCTGGAGACTCAGCGCGAGACCACCGGCACCTTTACCGCCCTGATTACCAGCATCGCCGGCATTTCGCTGCTGGTGGGAGGCATCGGCATTCTGGCTATCATGCTGATTGCCATCCGCGAGCGAACCAATGAAATCGGACTGCGCATGGCAGTCGGCGCCAGCCGTAAGGATATTTCTGTTCAGTTTGTTTTAGAAGCCGCTATGCTGAGTATCGGCGGTGGTGTGATGGGTATATTCATCGGCATCATTGTATCTATGATGATTGCGGTTGGAACGGAATGGGCGATCAGTATTTCACTGCCTTCAATGATGTATTCATTTACCTTTTCGTTGCTGATCGGCCTGTTTTTCGGTGTCTATCCGGCGCGCAAAGCCGCCCGACTCGATCCTATTATTGCCTTACAGAATGAATGAGCCGGAGCCATCGGATAGATTTTGTTATACAAATTGGAAAATATTTTATAGCGGACTATTACATGGGAAAATTTATGAGTTCTACAACTATCATCATCAATGTTTTGGCGTTAATCATGTTAATCATTGCATTTATCAAAGATCGCAGCCGCGCCTGGAAGGCTCTGCGCATGGCAGGGCGTTCGTTTCTGAGGATTCTGCCGACCATTTTAACGGTCGTGGTTTTGATGGGGCTCATCGTTGGTCTCATCACTCCTGATAAACTGGCCCAATGGCTGGGAGGAAAATCCGGTGTGACGGGCGTGTTGTTAACCGGCATGGCGGGAGCCGTGCTGCACATTCCCTCCCTGATCGCGTTTCCCATGGCCGGCTCCCTGTTGCGCAGCGGCGCTTCTGTAACGATTATTGCCACTTTTGTGGCTACGCTGACGATGATCGGGGTCGTTACTTTTCCGCTGGAAGTCAAAGAGTTAAGCAAACGGTTCGCATTGTTGCGGAATGGGATCAGTTTTATTTTTGCGCTGGCGCTCGGCGTGTTGATGGGGGTGATTTTATGAGTGTACAGTCCAAAAATCCATGGAAAGAATGGCTTGTTCTGATCATTTTGCTGATCATCACCGCGCTTGTTGCCATACTCTTTCCGGCACATCGTTCCTCGATACTGAAAGAATCCTGGTCATTAGGCAGAGAGATGCTGATGATTTTGCCGGCAGTATTCATACTAATGGGGTTGTTCTCGGTGTGGATTTCACGCGATATGGTGGTCAGGCATTTGGGACAAACATCCGGTATTCGCGGCGTGGCTCTGGCGCTGCTGTTTGGCGCCACCCCGACCGGGCCGCTATATGTTGCCTTTCCCATCGCCGCCGCACTGCGGCAAAAAGACGCCCGTCTGTCCAACATCGTTATCTTTCTCACAGCCTGGGCCTGTATTAAACTGCCCCAGGAGATGGTGGAATTAGAATTTCTGGGGGCACGGTTTATGATAACCCGGCTCGTATTGACCAGTACATTTGCCATTTTAACGGGCCTGATCATTGAAAAGATACTCGACCGGCAAAAAACATTGCCGAAAAATATGAAAGGAGATAACTCGTGAAAGTCTTTAATTTGAAAACCATGCCCTCTTTTCCCTATGAGCAACGGGATAAAAATGTGTTCTATCGCTCGCCGGAATTCAAAGCTCGTATCATCGAATTACCGCCAGGCGGTTCCATGCCGGATTGCGACATGGACTCTTTTGTCGTGTTTACCGTTATCCAGGGAACGGCGACAGTGAATGTCAACGGAAAAGAAAGCCGTCTCCAGTCCGGTGAGTGTCTGATAACCGAACCAGCCGTTTTGTCTATGAAGACGCAAAGCGGGGTCAAGATTATGGGACTGCAAATCACCAAGAAAACGGAATAATTCAAATAAAATGTACTGTTAACGTACTTTTCTATTGGCTGAAAGAAATTTTCAAGTGAAAAGTGAACAGTTATGCTGAACCTTATCAATCGATTATTAAAGCGAATCTGGTTTCCGATGGGAGCTCAGGTATTTACATTTATTGTTTTCATCCTGTTGATTATCGTCGGACTAGAGGGCAATACAGATGATATGGCATTCGCCAAAATTCTGAGAAACACCAATGCGGCCAATCTGATTGTCTGGTCCGATTGGTGGCCGTTGATTATCGTTTTCTCAGTTTTTCTCGGCCGGGTTTGGTGCATGGTCTGCCCGATGGGACTGGTGACGACGTTGTCCGCCAAAATGGGTTTGCGTCGAAAACCGCCGGCGTTTTTACGTTCCGGCTGGGTAATTACCCTCTTTTACGTGCTCATTTTGTTCGTTGGCATCCATTCACTGGCTATTCACCGCGTGCCGTACCGGATGGCAGTGTTTATGATTTTGCTCTTGATCACCGCTGTGGGTTCCGGGCTATTGTTCAGACGCAATACATTTTGCGCGCATATTTGCCCGGTGGGACATATAACAAATAATCAAATTCTACTATTGATTTTAAAAAATGGATAATCTATCTTTAATTTAGATAAAAAATAGAGAGAAATTATGCCGGAATTAAGCCGATTTTATGGAATTATCATATTTATGAATTATAGAGAGCACAATCCGCCGCATTTTCATGCCAGGTATCAGGAATATGAGATCACTTACGATATAAATTCAGGTATTATTCATGGAGATATGTCCAAGCGTGCCTTGAAAATGATTATTGAGTGGGCTGAAAAATATCAAAAGGAATTGCTGGAAAATTGGAAATTATCAGAACAAAAGAAACCATTAAAACAAATTCCACCATTAGATTAGGGAGAAATCAATGTTTTTACATGTTGTTCAAGTAACTTACATAGATAAACATAAATTAGAACTTCAATTTAACAACGGAATTCATAAAGAGATAGATTTAAGCTCAGAACTAGATGGAGAAATATTCCAGCCTTTGAAAGATAATAATTACTTTAAAAAAGTATATCTAAATAAAGACACCGGAACAGTAGAATGGCCAAACGGAGCTGATTTTGCCCCTGAATTTCTATATGAGAATGGAATAGAAATTAAAAAATCTGCTTGATTCTACTGTAAAATTCAATTTGCACCCTAACTCAATATCCAGCAAAACTTGAATAATAATTGTTGGAGAAAACATGCAAAAAATACTCATTATCATCAATGATGCTCCTTATGGAACGGAAAAAGCCTACAATGCGCTGCCCATGGCCATGACGCTTTAAAAAGAACACGGCGACGCGGTTGAGGTTCGAATTTTTCTTTTGGCTGACGCGGTAACCTGCGCTCTTCCCAATCAAACCACACCGACTGGATACTATAACATTGAACGTATGCTATAGTCTGTGATTCGACAGGGTGGAAAAGTCAAAAGTTGCGGCAGTTGTTCCCAAACGCGCGGCATCCAGGATATTGAATTCATTAAAGGCGTTCAGTTGAGCAATATGAAAGAATTTTCACAATGGACAGTGGAAGCTGATAAAGTTTTGACGTTTTGATATTTGTTTCAAAAAAAGATCAAAGAAAATGACATGATTTTTGCCTGCAAAAACGAGTCATGCTGAAAATAATTAATAGATTGTTGAAACGAATCCTGTTTCCTCCGTATGTGCATCTATTTACATTTCTTGTCTTTATTATGCTGATCACCTCGGGGGCTATTTTAGAGCAACTGCACACTTTTCTTTGCGTTGGTTGCTGTATTTTTTGTATTTAAAAGAAAAACAACAAGAGTATTTGTAACCTCCTATGCAAACACCTGTTTTGGAAGCGCGTCAATTGACCAAACGGTTCGACGAATTTACGGCGGTCCGCAATCTGAATTTTTCCGTGATCAGAAATGAAATTTTCGGGTTTTTGGGACCAAATGGTGCAGGCAAGACCACGACCATCAATATGCTCACCGGTCTGGCGCGTCCCACGTCCGGAAGCATTATTTTCAATGGCACGGATTATACTGCACATATCAAAAAAGCACAGGAACTGATTGGTATTGTACCGGATGAAAGCAACTTGTACGAGGAACTGGACGGATTTGAAAACTTGTGTTTTTGCGCCTCGCTGTACGGGATCGGCAAGGCCGAACGCGAGCGCCGGGCTAAAAAACTGCTGAACCAATTCAATTTAACCGATGCCGGTGAAAAGCTTTACAAGTCCTATTCCAAAGGTATGAAGCGAAAACTTACCATAGCTGCAGGCATCATTCACCAACCGAGCGTTTTGTTTCTGGACGAGCCGACCACCGGCATCGACGTCGCCAGCGCCCGGCACATCCGTTCCCTGATTAAGAATCTGAATCGTACCGGCACCACGATTTTCATGACCACCCATTATATTGAAGAAGCGGAACGGCTGTGCAATCGGATTGCTTTTATTGTGAACGGACAGATCATCAGAATCGGGACGGTCCAGGAATTGATGCAAGACGCTCAAAAAGAACGGATTATTCAGTTCTCATTCGACGGTGTGATTCATTCCGACCGGTTTGAAGAGGATTTTTACCGGCAGTTCAGTCAATGTCAGTTGACACAAATTCAGGATTCTGTGTTTCAGGTGCGATCAGAGTCCGCACTGGATTTGATGCCGTTTATGACGTTTTTCAATACCCGCGGCATCAAAGTGATGGAAGCCAAAATTATAAAGCCTTCGCTGGAAGAGGTGTTTGTGAAAATCACCGGCATTGAGCGAGACAGGATGAAAAAAGAAAAGGAAGGCAAGAAAAAATGAAGACCGGCGTCGCCTTTTGGAATATCCTGAAAAAAGATATGCGCAACTATTACCTGAAACCGCCCAATATCAGTTGGGGCATCATTTTTCCTTTCGCCTGGATGCTGATGTTTTTTCTCAAATCACAAACACCAGTGGATGTGAGAGCTGTGCTTCCCGGTGTCATGGCCATGTCCATTTTGTTTGGCACCACCTCCATGCTGGCGGTGACCATCACATTCGAACGCCGCAGTCGTTCTTTTGACCGGCTCCTGCTTGCGCCCATCAGTCTCACCTGGCTGATGCTGGCAAAAACCCTGGGGGCGATATTGTTCGGCATTGTCAACGCCTTTGTGCCGGTGTTTATCGCCCTGTTCTTTGTCAATATGTCTAATATTCATTGGCTCACTGCCATGACAAGCGTCGTTTTTATCGCCGTCACCTCCACGTTTCTGGGATTATTCATTGCCGTATCGGTCAGTGAAGTTTTTGAAGCGCAGACCTTTTCCAATTTTTTCCGGTTTCCCATGGTTTTCCTGTGTGGCTTGTTTATCCCTATCAGTCAACTACCGGTTTTTCTGCGCCCGTTTTCCTATCTGTTTCCGTTAACGTATGGGGCCGATGTGTTGAAATCAGCTATTAACGAAAACGGTCATATTGCTATTGAAATGAGCTTGACGCTTTTACTTGCATTTTCCCTTGTTCTATTTTTGATCAGCAAACGCAATATCCGGCACAAATGGATTTATTGAAAAAACTGGCTTTCTGATATCATATTTCAAATAACAAACAAAAAGACGAGAAGAAAAAATGAGTGATTGTATAATAAATCCCGGCACAAATAAACACCACACCGCTTGAACGTCTCGCCCATTTTTCAAATTTTGACAACCGTTTATATGCTTTACCCACAGCATGGATGCCGAACGCAATAAGAAAAGAAAACAGTATCACCAGGTAAGTTGTCATGCGACCGGTTGTATACGCCTGACCGGACTATAGAGTCATGCGTTTGTCGCAGGCATTTTTACCCAGATAAGAAATGGCGGCAATATTGGTCGCCAGAGGATAGGGACTGATTGACGTCAATATGCCCAGCCACAATACCAGGCTCAGACCAGACAGGTTCATCATTGATACGACTCCAGCATGGTTTTGATTTCGGATTCGATACAATCCTTGAATTTACTCTCATTGCGCACTTTCCAGATTTTTCCAGTCCAGTTCCTTACCATCTGCATCAACTGCGGAGAGTATAACAGATTTTGTGACTAAACCATAATCCTCAACAAAGTGCTTGTTTTCCTTTTCTTCAACATTAAAGGTTTGATAATTCAGAGTATCAGCCAGCGATGCAAAACGATTTTCAACAACATCCTTTGTCCAGTTGTCAAAATGCTTGCAATTGGTGCAGCGGTATGAGGTGTGAAAATAATAGACGTTGATTTTCTCAAACGCATCCTGCGCAAACCCCAACGTCATGAATCCGACAAGCAGCAGTATAATAATTTGTCTCTTTGTAACCTCCTATGTTTTAAACCAGTGTTTTGTTTTCAAACTGATGCGTACCAGCATCAGCATAACCGGCACCTCGATCAAAACGCCGACGACTGTCGCCAGGGCGGCTCCCGACGACAACCCGAAAAGCATCACCGATGTGGCTATGGCCACTTTAAAATGGTTGGAAGAACCGATCATGGTGGCGGGAGCGGTATTTTGGTATTCATGCAAAGTAGTCTGGCATGTCAGTATTCCAGCCAGAATATCGATTATCAATTTTATTTGATAGCCGGAATCAACAATACAGATGATTTGGAATGCCGCGCCACTGAATGGCTGACACTACCCAAAAAAAGTTCGCTTATAAAGCCATGGCCCTGACGACCCATCACAACAAGAGATATATTTTCACGCTTGATAAAATCGACAATCTCTTTTTTAGGGTTCCCATAAGGAATTTCGACATGAACGTCTTTGACACCACAATCCTGAATGTCTCTCTTTAACCGTTCAAGCCGTTCCTGATCAATATGATTAAATTCTTCCAGTTTGTGTTTCAAATGCTTGTCTATCTTGCCGCTGTCCTGAACATGTATCAGGTTAATTCGCTCGGCCCCGCATTCGGCAATCTTTTTAACATATTCAAAAGCGTGCTCGGCATCATCAGAAAAATCTGTCGTGTAGAGAATATTCTTCAGATAGTCGCAGGCCTGTTCTTCGCAGGGCTTTTGTTCTGAGCCTTTTTCCAAGCCAGGCCGGAGAAGCAACAAGGGTTTTGTTGTGTTCATCATGATTGAATTGGCCATACTACCCATGACAATTTCAGTTGAAGCGGATTCACCGTGTGAACCGACGGCGATCATCGAACAGTCATGCTCTTCGGCCTGACGGTTGATCTCGATTTGTGCAAGTCCGAGGGCGATATCGGCAGACACCTTAAAACCCTGCTTTTCCAATAGCTGCCTCTGTTTTTCAAGATAGGGTGCAGCCATTTTCATCATTTTATGTCCCAGGGAACCCACATCCCGGATATTCATACAGTGGATGAGAAGCATCTCATGTGTACCCAATTTTTTCAGATTTCCCAAACTGCAGATTAGACGTTCGGACATCTCGGACAGGTCGGTTGCTATTAATATTTTCGAAAACATAATCTTTCTCCTCTTATTTTATTGTGCTGTTTTCGAGGTAAACCAGTACCGCGTTCGCAGGCTGATGCGTACCAGCATCAGCATAACCGGCACCTCGATCAAAACGCCGACGACTGTCGCCAGCGCAGCCCCGGATGAAAGGCCGAAAAGCATCGTAGCTGTTGCAATCGCCACTTCGAAATGGTTCGACGCGCCGATCATGGCCGCGGGTGCGGCGTTGCGGTAAGCCAAACGGAAGAGTCTGGCCAGACCATAGCCAAGCCAGAAAATCAAATTGGTCTGTATAAAAAGCGGAACGGCAATCCATAAAATAGTCAGTGGATTTGACAGGATGACTTCACCTTTAAAACTGAACAGAAGAATCAGAGTCACAAGCAGGGCAATGATCGTGACCGGGGTGAGAGAATGAAGAAATTTTTCTTCAAACCAAACCAGTCCTTTTGCTTTAA
>CAZSMC010000072.1:0-21094 GCA_964607755.1 uncultured Cytophagia bacterium
GGAAGTATCTGAAACGGTTGTCTGTTTTTCTGTTTTTGCGGCGGATGTCTCTTCGTTTTTCTGAGCGGAACAGTTGATTTGCATCAACAGTAAAACAGCAAAAAGCAGATAGACGATTTGACGTTTTTTCATCATATTATTTCTCCTTGTAATTGATTCAATATTCAGGTTAACACGTGCCGCATGCACAACCGGTCCCTGTGTGCGGCAAGTTTGATTTCACCGTTCCCGGTAGTTCATTGAAGATCCGCTCTGCAATCTCATTCACGATTTTGTCATCTGTCGACGTCTTTCCTTTTTCCAAACCCATTTCCGTCAGCACATAATGCGTCATCTTCGCGTCGATATGTTCCATTGTTTTCCGTGCGCACGCCACGGGACAGCCATCTATCACAATGTTTTCAACCTCGCCTCGAGCGGATGCGATAAATCCTGACACGTGACCGCCCACCCCGGCCAGGCATGAAGGTTTTGCGAATCCTTTTTTCACCAGATGTCTCGCCACACGGTCCGCGATTTCACCCACATCGGCTCCGCCGCTGCCGCAACATTCTGCCATATTTCAACTCCTTTTTCAAAAGAAGGTAACCTTCTCCAAGAAGGTTACCTTTTGATCAAACCAGCATTTTCTTGATTTCTTCCACATTCGGCACTTTTCCCGCCACTTTCACCTCGCCGTCCACGGCGAGGCCCGGCGTCATCATCACCCCAAACCCCATGATGTCATTGATGTCCGTCACTTTTTCGATTTCATATTCGATGTTCAGTTCCTGCGCTGCCTGTTCGGTCAGCTCGGTAAGCTTTATGCACTTGGGGCAGCCTGTGCCCAGAATTTGTAATTTTTTCATTTTTTACCTCATTGTATTGTTTTCAGTGTTTAAGTTCAAAACTCAGATTGATTCCTTGCGACCAGTTCATGCCGGAAACTGCCGGCTTCCCTGATCATTCAATGATGATGTTATCCCTCATGCATTCTTGTGCCTGGTTATCCTTTTGCAAATAACGCGTTAAAAACCATAAAAAGAGAGCCAGCAGAGTCGTATATGCAAATATTTTTTTCGACTTTTCAGGTTTCGTTTTCAAGGCAAATCTTCCGCCGATGAGTCCTCCGATGATCGCGATTAAACAAGACTCCCGAAAATCAACCCTGAGATTGTGGCCATCACAACCACCAGTGAAACAAATACGATTGTTTTTTGTGTTCCGATCACGCTGCGGATCACCAGCATGTTGGGAAGACTCAAAGCCGGTCCTGCCAGAAGCAGAGCAAGCGCCGGACCCTTGCCCATGCCGTTGGCAATGAGTCCCTGAAGAATAGGAACTTCAGTCAGAGTCGCAAAATACATGAACGCGCCGATAATGGATGCAAAAAAGTTGGCAAGCACCGAATTGCCGCCCACCAGCGTGGATATCCATTTGGACGGAATAACGCCCTGGCCGCCTTCAGGCGACCCCAGAAGAAAACCGGCCACCAGAACACCTGCAGCCAGCAACGGCAAAATTTGTTTCGCAAATCCCCAGGTCGAGGCCATCCACTCCTGCGGCTCGCCTTCTTTGCGGCTGATGAGCACGGATGTGCCGAGAACGGCCACTGAAAAGGGAATGAGAGGATTGTCCTTAAAAAGGACAGCCGCAAGAACCACAGGAATGCCTGCAATCAGGACGCCCAGCCATCTGATTTTCAGAATCATTATCAGAGACAGGCCGAACAGCACGCCGAAAAAACTGGTGATTTCCCATTTGGCAGACCAGATCGCATGCCAGAAGCCGGTGCTGTCCGCAGGTTTTCCCCAATTGGCAAACACAAGAATCGCCACCAGTACGAAGAAATGCAGGGCGGTCTGCCACAGGGGCCGTGTTTCCTGTTGTTCAGGCATTACAAGCTGCGCTTCGGCTTTTTCTTTTTCTTCTTTGATATAGATGACATGCATGACCAGGCCGATCACCACGCTGAAAACAACTGCTCCCACAACACGTGCGATGCCGAGTTCGGCTCCCAGAATGCGGGCAGTCAGAATGATGGCCAGAATATTGATGGCCGGACCCGAGTAGAGAAAGGCGATGGCAGGGCCCAGTCCGGCGCCCCGCTTGTGGATGCTGGAGAACAGGGGCAGAATGGTGCAGGAACAGACCGCGAGGATCGTCCCGGAGACAGAGGCAACCAGGTAGGCCAGCCATTTTTTGGCCTTGGCCCCGAAATATTTGATCACCGCATCCTGACTGACAAACACGGCAATCACACCGGCGATGAAAAACGCCGGGACCAGGCAGAGCAGCACGTGTTCACGTGCGTACCATTTCACCAGCTCCAGCGCCGAGAAAATCGATTCCCGAAATGCCGGCTGCGACAAGGGCAAAAAATAAGCAAGCAGAAAAAAACCGGCAATCCAGAGTAACGGTTTGTATTCGTTTTTCAAATTCATAAAGGCATATTTTCTTAAAAATAGAGGTTAAAATTTATGAGTTTTTTTATGTTGATATGGATTTGAACCGCAGAGGGCGCAAAGAACGCCAAGTAAAAATTAGGACACGGATAAAACGGCTTGTCACAAAGTCGAACAATGGGTCACTGATCGAATTCAATATGTTTGATAAAATCTTTTTAAATGCGCCTTTTTAAAATGAATCCATGAAGTGACCCATTGTTTCGTATACTATGCATCTCCAATTCTCATCAAGCATTTTTATCCGTGAAAATCCACAACATCCGTTTCATCCGTGTTCCGGGAACGCCTCTTTAATCTATACCACAAATCTGATTCCGGTCCACGGTTTTCACTTTTTGAATGTCCTGTTTGATGACCTCGTCGTCATTGATCCACCCGGACAATTGTGACAAAATATGCGGCGCGTATGCAGCATCCTCTTTTGCATTTAAGCAAAAGTTCACCCACTTGCCGTCTTTGAACTCGTCGATCAATCCGGCATCCCGGAGTATGGCAAGATGCTTGGACACAGTGGACGTGGCCAGATTCAAAATGGATGTAATTTCGCACACACATAACGATCGCTTTTCCAGCATTTTGATAATCCGGACCCTGTTCGGATCAGATAACGCTTTGTAAATTCTCACCAGTTTTTTCATCTCGAATATTCCTACATTTCGCTAAATGACGAAATAAGATAAGAATTGTTGTGGTCATTGTCAAGATTTTTATTTTTATGATAGGACATGGGTGGAACGGATTTGACTGATCGACACGGATATTTTTCACCTTACATTGATTTGTGAGCCACGGATTCACACTGATTTTCACTGATTTGAATTTTACGTGAATTGAAAGATATTTTCAATAGTATCCAATGTTGCCATATTTATCCGGCTTCCATGATGAATATTTCTCAAACCGTGTTCATCCGTGTAAATCAGTGGCTTAAAGTTGTTTCGAATTTCGTGATTCGAATTTGAAATTTATTTGAGATTTGTTATTTGCGATTTGGGATTTTCAGAAAAAACCTCCCCTTCATTCCGTTTTGCATTTCCTGATTAAAATATCTATCTTTTACAACAATCACTCAGAAAAAGGAGAACAATGTGGAGTCCTGGAAAGAAAAATTTGCCAAACTCGTTGACATTATGGCCACGCTGCGGAGTGAAAACGGCTGTCCCTGGGACCGGGAGCAGGATCACCAGTCGCTGAGCCGCCATGCGCTCGAAGAAGTTTACGAAGTCATTGAATCCATAGACGAAAACAAACTGGATGAACTGCCCGGCGAGTTGGGCGATGTGCTGTTACAAGTCGTGTTTCACGCCCAGATCGGCCGCGAGGAGGGACGATTCGACATCGGCGATGTGCTGGATGCCATCAACGACAAGCTCATCCGCCGTCACCCGCATGTGTTTGGCGACGAGGTGATCGAAACCTCTGCCGAGCAGACCATTGCCTGGGAACAATCCAAGATGACACGCGAAGGCAAAGAATCTGCAATCGACGGCGTGCCCAGGCACCTGCCGGCGCTGCTGCGCGCGCACCGCATGCAGGGCAAAGCCAAAGCCGTTGGATTCGACTGGCCGCGCATAGAGCCGGTGTGGGATAAAGTGCACGAGGAAATCGACGAACTCCACCAGGCGCACAACAGCGGGAATGCGGAACAGGTCGAGGATGAATGTGGCGATTTGCTGTTTTCCATTGTCAATCTGTCCCGTTTTCTCGATACCGAACCCGAGCAGGCCCTGCGCAAAGCCTGCGACAAATTCGACCGCCGCTTCAAAGCTGTGGAAGCGGACATCAAACGCCGGGGGAAGAACATGAGCGAGATGACGCTGGAAGAACTGGATGCGGTGTGGGAAGTGGTGAAAAAAAAGTAAAGTTGCTATTTTCAATATTATGACAACTTGGCATATTTTTAAATGGTTAGATGAACCGCAATGCACGCAGAGCGCCGCAGCTAGGACATTATCATTTTTAGTTAGACCAACGAGCATGGATAAAAAATATTAGTGAATCAGTTCTCGGCGTTCATAGCGCCCTCGGCGGTTTTGAACGAACATTTAATATCAAAACCACTTTTAAATTCATTCTCATCTTTATGTTCCCGGAGGTTATTATGAAAACCCTGCTCATCTGTTGTTTCCTGCCTGCTATTCTGTTATCTGCTCAACCGATTGAAAAGCCGATCATTATCGGAGACTGGTGGAAGCTCTGCGACACGCGTCCGGATATTTCGCCCTATGCCTACACGCACCACAACAACAGCGTGTGTGATTTTACCATTTTTCAGGATATCGAAAAAAACTGGCATCTGATTGCCTGTGTGCGGCTGAACACCTATCCCGGCAAACACCGGTTTCTCTATGAATGGACCGGCGCCTCGCTGCGCGATACCACCTGGCTGCTGAATGGCCGCTTTGCCACCACCACATGGAAAGAACAGGGGATATTCTGGACCACCGGCACAACCGACAGCGCCGACGCTCTCGGCCGCCGGCTGAAAGATACCCCCTACCGGGTAGAAGGCAAACTGCAGGCGCCGCACTGTCTTTTTGTGAATGACCGGTATTATTTGTTCCACAACAACGCCGGCGCGTATTTCCTGACCAGCCCGGACGGCCGCGACTGGCAGTATGCACAGAACGTGCACGGCCATTACAAGTTTTTCGACATGGGCCGGGATGTGATGCTGCTGGACGACCGACAGGATAACGACCGCTGGATCGCTTATTACACAGACGGCGCTGCTGATCCGCAATGCGTATCCGCGCGCACCGCACCCAAACTGACCGGTCCCTGGTCCGAGGACAAATACGTGTGCGTATACGACGGCCATTCCAGCACACCGGAACCGATTTATGCGTTCGAATTCGCAGAAAGTCCGTTTGTGCTCAGGCGGGAAAGCGGATATTATCTGTTCGCCCAGTTGCAGGTGTTCCATTCCGGCGATCCGTTTTCGTTCACCAACCGGATCGCCAATCTCGAAGACCGCGTCTGGCAGCACCGCTGCTGGGCACCAGAAATTATTACCAATGCCGAGGGGAATCAGTACATCGCAGCGTACCGGGTGGACGGGATTTGGATGGCGGAGCTCAGTTGGGTGCAGTGTGATTAAACTCAATAAAATTATTACTTTTAATTTTACATGAAAACAATTCATTAAATTGCTTGCATTATTTTTTAGTATTGGTTATGTTTATATTTTAGGTTTAAAAATATTGACAGAATAATATTAATAAATACTTATATGAAATTATTAAATTATAATTATCAAGGAGATAGCAATGCCTCAAGCAATAGTAGATCCAGATGAATTAGAACGGTTTGCATCTAGTTTAGCTAGATTTAATGAACAATTGAGACAAAATACCTCAAATTTAAGTGGACACTTCAATAATTTGGGTTCAACATGGAGAGATTCTGAATATCAAAAATTTGCGAAAGAATTTCAACAAACTAAAAAGGCTTTGAATCAATTTATGAAATCCGCAGATGCACAGATACCCAAACTGAGGAAAAAAGCAAAATTAATTCGTTCTTATTTACAGAGTTCTTAGAGAATGAGTCCCGGGGCCAAAATATTATCAACTAAAACACTGATTGATATAAAAAATAATTTAAGCAAGCTTGATATTAATCTTAAAAAAGCTATACTATCTAATCGAAGCGAAATAAAACAAGAAATTATTTGGCTGGAAGAAAGACTAAAATATTGGCAAAGAGATGTCCAACTAAGTAAAAAAGCCTTATCTGAGGCAAGGATAGTATATAAGGATTGCTTAGATAGTGAAGGGGCGGATTGTTCCTCATATGCAGAAGATTTAAGGAATGCTCAAATAAAACTTGCACAATCGGAAGAAGAATTACGAAATGTCCAGAGATGGATGAGAAAGGTGCATGAAACTGCTCAAATTTATGAAAATAATATTAAAAATCTGCAGGCTTTGCTTGATGAAATAATACCTAAATCTAAATCATTACTGAACAATAAAATTGATCTTATTAATCAATATGCAAATGTTGAAATCTCGAAATTTTCCAGATTGTTAAGACAAGCAATTTTTGCTGGTGCTAACGAAGCAAGCTTAGCATATGGAACTATGGTTAAAACCATTGGAACAGCAACAGAAAGAGCAACTCTCCATGAGCATAAAGGCGTTGATCTTGATGTTTTACGTAAAAAGCTCAAAACACCTATTAACGGTTCCCATTTTCCAATTTATGATAATTTTACAAAAAAAGGAATAGGTTCGGTTAAATTTTTTGGTATATTTAATGAGCTAGATGGTATTGCAATTAACCGCTATTGTAATGCATTTTACGAAGCGATAGGGACAAGTGGAAAAGTTAGAAAATTTGATATTGCCGCTGAAGCACTTCTAGAAGCGAAAGACAATAAATTTATACAATCAGAAGATAGTGAATTTAATAATATTAAAAGTATCTCTCATATGAAAAAATATTTGAATAATAATGCAATACTATTTGTACCCTCTGACCATGTTAAAGCTGTAAGGAATAAAATAAAAAAAGATTTATTAAAATCACCCGAGAATTTTGGATTTGGTTATAAGTTCTCACAAAGTGAAGCTAATACATACTCAGTAAAGCGAATTAAATCTGTTGGTACGACATCTAAAAATATTATTAATGTCGTGGGTCAATTAAGAAATTGAAATGTTAAAAATAAGTTTGGGATATGCAAGAATATCTTACTCACTGGCGAAACTTTTATAAGACTTGGAATGAAGCAAAAAGTAAATGGGATGATAAAGCTCGTCAAAACTTTGAAAAAAAATATCTAAAAGTTTTAAAAATACAAATAAAGCATATTCAGATAGAATTAGATCAACTCCAAAAAATTATTAAGCAAGCAAATGATCAAGTAAAATAAAGATTAATTATTTTGGGATATATAAATGTTAGATGAAAGGCAAAAAATAATTGGCGAACAAAAAAAGTGGCTAGAATACTTTAGAAATATAATAAGCGAGAGAATTGAAAGTGAATCTCCTTTAAAAGAAAAACTGGATTCTGAAATAGAAGCTATTAAAAAACAAAAAAATAAAGAAATCAACAAAGCTAAAGATACTTTTAATCAGATTAAGAAAAATCCCAAAAGTAATTTAGATGAAATTATAAATCATGCCAGTAATGCAAAAAAATATTTGGAAGCAGCAAAAAGAAATAAAGTTCTGGATATGGCTTCTGCTAAAAAGAGTATTGAAAATCCAGATGATCCAATATTTATATTAGAAAAATATAAAAGGAGAGCACAAGAGCTATGTGAAAAACTTAAAGAACAATGTTATAATGATGATGATGAACCAATACTGCCATTCAAAAAGATATCAGTATATGCGACTATGCTTTTTATGGTATTTTTGTTTTTATATGGAGTTAAAATATTATTATTCAATGAAATAAATATAAAAGATATTTTTTTGCCTTTATTATTTTTTTCTGTGTTGGTAAGTGGTATATTCACATGGTTGATATTAAAATTTATTGATAATTGGTCTCTTAAACTATATAATGAATTGCTGAGCATACAGATTAACTCACAAAATTTATACTCTTTTTACATTGAACATTATTCTAATGAATTAAAAAGTAGTATCAATAACATAGAAAAACGTTATGAAAAAAAGAAAAATGAGGTTGAAAAGTCATATGCTGCAGAGATAGAAAAAATAAATAAAAATTTTAATGTAAAAATGAATAAATTTAAAGATTGGCATAGTTCATTTTTAGAAAACGTAAATAAAACCTGCCCTAATTTTAATGATCCTGTATGGAAAAATTGGATACCATTATTTGTTTTGCCATCCTTTTTAAAAATTGGCAACTTTCAAGAAAAATTTCATGGGTATGAATTAACAACTCCAGCTATCTTGCCATTTCCAAGTTCAAAATCCTTAATAATACGTTTTTCGGATGAAATTGGAAAAATAAAAGCAGTTGAAGGTATTCAGTCTATGATCTTAAAAATAATTGCTTTACTACCACCTGGAAAATTTAGATTAATGTTTTTTGATCCTATTGGAATAGGTAAAAATGTTACACCTTTTTTAAGTTTAGCAGATTTTAAGGAATCTTTAATAACATCAAAAGTATGGATTGAATCTCAACATATTGAAAGAAACTTGAAAGATCTGACAGAACATATGGGAGATGTAATACAAAAATATTTAAGAAATAAATATTCTTCAATTGAGGAATACAATGAATACGCGGAAGAGGTTGCAGAGCCTTATCGGATTGTTGTTATAATTGATTTTCCAGAAAATTTTACAGAAGATGCAGCAAAAAGATTGGTAAGTGTTGTACAAAATGGTCCAAAATGTGGAGTTTATGCTATTATTCTTCATGATCAAACTAAAAAGCTTTCGCATAATTTTAATATTAATGATTTAACAAAATCTTCTGAAATAATCATTTGGGAAAATAAATATTTTAAGTGGCAAAATCCAGCTTATAAACAATTTAATTTGGAATTAGATAAACCACCGTCAAATGAAATATTTGATAAAATTATTAATAAAATGGGAAATGCCGCAATTGAATCAACTAAAGTAGAAGTTCCTTTTGAAAAAATATTAGAGAAAACAGGATTATCAGAAAACAAGTATTGGAGTAGTAATACGATTAATGGAATACGTGCGGCACTTGGCCCAATTGGAGCTAACAGAGTACAGTTTATAGAATTAGGTGAAGGTACTGCACAGCATGCACTAGTTGGAGGACAAACGGGTTCAGGTAAATCAACATTACTGCATATTTTAATATGTAGTTTGATATTAAACTATAATCCTGATGAACTTGAATTATATTTAATCGATTTCAAGAAAGGTGTTGAATTCAAAATATATTCAAATTATAGGTTACCCCACGCACAAGTAATTGCAATCGAGAGTGAGCGTGAATATGGATTAAGTGTTCTTTCCGGTTTGGATGAAGAGTTGAAAAAACGTGGTGAACTATTTAGAAAAGAAGCGATTGATTCTATCAAAGAATATAGAAAGAAGTTAGATAAAAAAATGCCTAGAATATTATTATTAGTCGATGAGTTCCATGTTTTTTTTAACGAAGATGATAGAATCGCTTATAGAGCCACTCAGCTCTTAGATGGATTAGTAAGACAGGGGCGTGCATTTGGTATTCATGTATTACTTGGTTCCCAATCACTATCAGGAAATAATAGATTGCCTCAAAGTATCATTGATCAAATGGGTGTAAGAATAGCCCTTAAATGCTCAGAGGCAGAATCACGTTTAATTCTCAGTGATGAAAATACAGCAGCCAGAAAATTGTCAAGGCCAGGTGAAGCTATTTATAATTCTGCTAACGGGCTCATTGAAGGTAATAATCCTTTCCAAGTGGCCTGGCTTGATGAAAAAACTAAAATGAATTTTTTAAATAAAATTGCCGAGCTTGCTAAGGTTAATAAAAAATGGAAGAATAAAAAAATATATATTTTTGAAGGAAACGCACCTGTTAATGTTGAGCAGGATAATTATCTTAATTCATTTTTAAGCAATCCAAATTTGTTCGATAATAAAACAAGCGTTGCTTGGCTTGGGGAGCCTATAGCAACAAAGAAATCAACACAGGCAGTTTTTTTACCCGAAAGCGGTAATAATCTTTTAATAATAGGACAAAATAATGAAGCTGCTATGTCAATTATTTTGGTTAGTATTATTACACTGAATGTTCAATATTATGAAGGTATAAAATTATATATTCTTGATTTGGGACCAAAAGATTCAACATTCACTAGAAAATTTTCAGTAATTAGTAATAATTATTCAAATACAAAACTTGGTGGAAGAAAACATCTCAATATTTTTATTAATGAAATAAACAATGAATTAGAAAGCCGAGAACAGTTATATGACAAGAGTGAAAGTTTGGATAATATAAATAACATTTTTTTAATTATTTATGGATTGCAACATGCAAAAGATTTAGAACCAGATGAGTCATTTTCAATACCTAGTTATGATGATAGCGGCAAACAAAATGAACAAAACCTTTTTAATAAATTTAGTCAAATTCTTCAAGATGGCCCCAACCTCAAAATACATACGATAGCATGGGTTGATACTTTGAGAAATTTAAACCGGAGATTAGATCGGCAAACAATAAAAGAATATGAATTATTTATTCTTTTTCAAATGAAAGAGGATGATTCATTACAAATAATAGACTCATTAGATGCTTCTAAACTTGGACCATATCGAGCCCTATTTTATAATGAAAATGAGGGAGTTTTAGAAAAATTTCGACCTTACTCTATTCCTACTGATGATTGGCTGAAAAAGAATTCATGATTTAAATTATGCATTAATGTATAAAAATCACATTTGTCATAATTTATACGCAAGATAAAAAATTTTTCTGATAATTAAAATTGCAATCCATCTTTACAATCTCATTCAAACTTTAGTTTAAAGCATGGAATTTTAGCTCGCTATCGATTCGTATCCCTTCTTTGAGTTGTAATTCGTAATTATATTTATCTTGTTACCTGGAAATTGAATTCACAACAAGGAATAAAAATACGGGAAGTTAGAGGCTCGGTACGATATAAAGAACAACTTTCAACAATCGAAGCATTAGTCATTTTTTAAAAACTGTGTGCAATGACATCCTTGGTTTCAATGCGCGTAAAAATCTACCGATCGGCACACAATAAATCTCCTCAATCAACAGTTTTTCACCCCCACGGTAGAGCAAAATGCAGTTGGCTTGCGGATAGTCGGTCCGAAAACTTTTTAACGCCTTGAGATCGCTGTTGCGGACCTGTTTTGTATTTTTTACCTCGATGGCAAAGAGTCCGCTCTCGCCATACACAATAAAATCCACTTCCAGGCCGTATTGCGTGCGCCAAAAATACAGGTCATTTTTTTCCGTATGATACGCCAGATACGCTCTCAGGTGTTGAGCGACCAGGCCTTCAAGCGCAGCGCCGTCAATTTCTTCCGGCCGGTCCAGCGGCCCTTCGGGGCGCAGTGCCCGGAACACGCCGCAATCGTACAAATAAAATTTGGGATGGGAAACCACAGCGCGTTTTGCTTTTTTGGTAAACACAGGCAGCCGAAACGCCAGTAAAATATCTTCCAATATTTTAACATAGCCTTCCACAACTTTGCGTTCGATGTGCGCTTCTCTGGCCACATTGCTGATGTTAAGTTGCGCTCCGTACGAAAAACTGACCGATTCAAGAAACCGGTTAATTGTCGAGAGCCACAATAATTCCATAACAAATTTCATTTAGGGTCATCACAATTCCATAAGCCTCAGAGTCAAGTTATTCCATAGGTTGATCCCATTCAGGGTCATGATTATTCCATAAGCTTATGCTTTCCAGGGTCATGACAATTTCATAATGATCAGGGTCATTTTATTCCCACTTAAATTTACCATATCTTTTCAAAACTACTCGCACGTAACAATTACTTAATTATAACACATGTAAAAATGAATAAAAGTATATATATCTTATTGCACTTTTTGTTTTTACCTCATTTTTCGAATTCTGAATTTTTGATTTTGATATACACAAAAACAATTCGCCAGTCGTTGAGAATAATGGCTTATTATATGTTTTACTACCTGTAGTTTTTCCGGGCCTGTGGCATCTTCCAGCCTCAGCAGTAAAATCCCACTATGTTCCATAGATAAATGGTAAACCAGTTCTCCAAAATCTTTATCTAATGTTATGATGATCCGGTCCTCCTTGGCAGCCATCCGAATAATTTCTTTGTCACTCATGCGTGGATTTATATCTCGAACCGCTTTTGTATCAAATCCCTTGTCATTCAAATATGTTTCGATCGTTTTACCAACACCTACATCGACGAGAAATCGCAGGTCGGATGATGTCATTCTTGATCCCCAACAGGAAGTACCTGCTCTTCTTCAACTAATTCGGTTGCATATAAATAGATGGCCTGGAAATCCTCTTTTTCAAGTTCCGGATACTCTTGTAAAAGTTCCTGTTCTGAAACGCCTGCAGAAAGCGCCCGGAGAATCTGTTCCACAGTAATCCTTAATCCCCGAATGGCAGGCTTTCCGACCATGATTTTGGGATTAACTGTGATTCTGGAATGTAATTCTTTTGCATTCATCATGTTATATTTCTTTCTTTTTGATGATTCCATAATTATACATCATGATCGTAATTCACTTTTTTTAGATATTTTTTACAATACTCAATGTAATAGTTTTTGGTAACGGCATCAAGCATTTTGTATAACTGTCTGCATCGTCATCCCGGGTTTCAATGCGCGTAAAAATTTCCCGATTGGCACACAATAAATCTCATCAATCAACAACTTTTCATCCCCACGGTAGAGCAAAATACAAGTGGCTTGCGGATAGTCGTTCCGAAAACTTTTTAGCGCTTTGAGATCGCTGTTGCGGACCTGTTTTGCATTCTTTACCCCGATGGCAAAGAGTCCGCTTTCGCCATACACAATAAAATCAACTTCCAGGCCGTATTGGCCGTATTGCGTGCGCCAAAAATACAGGTTATTTTTTTCCGTATGATACGCCAGATACGCTCTCAGGTGTTGAGCGACCAGGCCTTCAAGCGCAGCGCCGTCAATTTCTTCCGGCCGGTCCAGCGGCCCTTCGGGGCGCAGTGCCCGGAACACGCCGCAATCGTACAAATAAAATTTGGGATGGGAAACCACAGCGCGTTTTGCTTTTTTGGTAAACACAGGCAGCCGAAACGCCAGTAAAATATCTTCCAATATTTTAACATAGCCTTCCACAACTTTGCGTTCGATGTGCGCTTCTCTGGCCACATTGCTGATGTTAAGTTGCGCTCCGTACGAAAAACTGATCGATTCAAGAAAACGGCTAAAAGCGCCGTTATTTCGCACCAGGCCTTCCTGCTGCACTTCTTCCCGAACGTAAAGTGTAATATACGCATCCAGTGTGGCCTCTGGCTCCGGGCTTGTCGCAATGACCGGCACCAGGCCTGTTTGCAGCGTTTTGCTAAGGGGCGTATACGGGACCTCGGAGAGCATAAATGGGTGCATGGTGTAATAATGCAGCCGTCCGGCCAGCAAATCCGCGCCGGTCTTTTTGATCTTTCGCGCGCTGGAACCGGTCAGGATAAACTGCTTTTCTTTGTACTGCTCGACCAGTGCATGCACGGTTTCCAGCAGTTCCGGCACTTTTTGCACCTCGTCGATAATGATGATATTTTTTTCAATGTTGCCCTCTACAAGTTCCTTTAATCGCTCCGGATAGGCAGACATTGTCCTGTAAACGTCAGGCATCAGTAAATCGACCCACAGTGCGTTCGGATAATGATGGCGAAGGAATGTTGATTTGCCGGTTCCGCGCGGTCCGAATAAAAAATAAGAATGCCGCGGCGGTGAAAAATGTCGTTCGATGTATTTCATATCTTTTTCTCTTTTTTTAAAAGATACAAAAATAACCCAAAAAATGGAAGTACAAATTCCATTTTTGCGGGAAAAATGGAATTATAGATTCCAATTTTTAGGATTTTATTAGACTCGAACTGTCGACAGCGGTTGAAAGGGAACTGAAAAAATAGACATTGTCACAAGCACTCTGTTTGACATAACTTAAAAAATCTGCGATCCGGTCTAAAAAGAAGGGCGCAAATATATTATGTAAAAGCTCACTGATGGGAGGAATCCTTGCAACATTATCAAATTGGGCTAAAGCCCAATTTTTTGAGAGGTCATTTTTACTTTACCCCGAGCTAAAGCTCGGGGCTATATTGTTGCCCCGATCAAGTCGGGGGTATTGAGATTCTTTTACATTTAACAGGCACTTTAGTGCCGAAAGATTAAAACTTTCACCCAAGACTGAGCTTTTACTATATTATCGAATTTGCTTTTGTAAATTTACACCGGATTTTTTATATTAGTTACATTTCGAACGTGATTGTTGAGCATCATGACACCGCACTTTTTTCACACACGAGTTGTGTGATGAAGGATCATGACATATCATAGAAAAGGGGTACAGCCATGGCAAAACCTGAACTGCTTGTCAGCCATTACCAAAAGACGCACGAGGTGACGCTGGAGATGTGGAAACAGCGAAACCGGTTGTTTTTGTATTTATTGATCGTTGTGGGCGTGGCATCGTTTCTGGCGCTGGGGCCGCAAGAGACGCACTCGCTGCTGGTCGATATGCTGGCTAAAATCCTGGATATTTCGAACAATGAGCGAATTGACGAATTGCGCACCAGCTTTCCGTACAATCTCATTCAAACTCTGCTGTTAATTGTGGTCTTTTATCTGATGGTCAATTTGTATCACCGCTCACGTTTTGTCATTCGCAATTACATGTATCTGGGATTTTTGGAAAAGGAAATTCGCCGGGAATTAAAGCTCGCTGAAAATGATACTGCTTTTACCGGGGAAAGTCGATTTTACTGGCACACACGCGATTCGCTGGCCTGGCTGGTGAAATGGGCGTTTTTTATTCTGCTCGGCGGATTGCTTGGATTGTTTCTCTTCAGCCGGATTGTGGGCGATATGACAAACGGTGAGATATTTTTCATCATCGTTGATCTCGCAGCATCTGCGCTGATTGTTGTTTTTTATGTGGGTTATATCTTTTCTTCTGTGAGGCTGGAACAGGAAAGCCAGGAAATACCTTTGTAATATGGAGAGTTATCCCGATGACTAGTGTGTCCTCCGTATCAATGTCATCAAGAATATCTTTTAGTGCTATCGATTCGCAATGGGGGATATTGAAAGCATTAATGTTAGTCGATCAGTCTCTTGACTTCTTCCCTTAATTTTGGTAAATGATTTATCACAATACTCCAGACTAACTCGTCGGATATTTTATCATATCCATGAATTATTCTGTTGCGTGTTCCTATAATTTTATCCGCATTTTCAAGAGGAAAATCATTCTTCTTCCTGAGGATTCTATAGACAGCCTCTCCGATTATTTCAAGATTTCGCTCTATTGCTCGTTTTGTCTTAATATCTGCTATATATTCTTGGAAAATTTTTGGCCTGTTTTCAAAGAAACTGTCAATTTCGTTAATTGATTGCAGTATATCGTAGAGCCAGGTTTTTATTTCATTATCCATAAATGAGTTTTTTTGAAGAATCGATTGATTTTCGAAGATATGGGTTTTTTATGGCTTTATCCTCAAGGAGGTCTACTCTTCTTTGCAACAAATTCTCTAATGACTGTTTGAATTCGAAATAATTATCAGCATAATGATAAATATCAACACCGGAAAAATTCACCAGAAAATCAATGTCACTTGATTTTGTGTAATGATCCGTCAAGACCGAACCAAATACATAAAGTTTGGAGACGTTATGTTTGTCGCACAAAGACTGAATTTTTCTAATATTTTTATCAACAACACTCATTAAAGAATTTTTTTCAGATTATTGTAGATATCCATGTCTTGTTATGATTTTGAAAAACATAGTTATTTCGCAAATATATTCCAAAACATTTTTTTACATTAAATGTAATTACCACAGTGACTGGCAAATAATACAGATGTTTTTGTAGAGTAGAAATCTCTGAACCCGATTGTGTGCGATGTGACAAATGGTGAGATATTCTTCAAGGATCTTTTTTTCTTCTTTATTCAGGTTCATGATTCTCCTCGTTTTTCCTGTGATTATCTTGGATTGCTTTCCTGCTCGAGATTATTGTTTTTAAAAAAAATTAATAATCCGTGAATATCCATTTAATCTGTTCAATCTGTGTTCAAAATTCTTCGCGTATTTCATCCTTACGCCTTGCCTTCACTCCTCCCGCTCTATCTCCAGATCATCAAAATAAACCACCGCATCTGCCTTGGTGCAGAGACCGAATTTGCCGGATGTAAATGTGCTGTCGCGCAGCTCGATATACGTCTTGTCGTCAAACCGGCACTCAATGCGGTCGTTGACGTGCTCGATATCCATTTCTTCCCATTCCCGCGCCTCGACTTTGGGCGCCCACACGCTTTTCAGCAACCGCTTTTCGCCGTTCATAACTTTATAAAGCCGGAGCCGCTCTTTTAACGGATCAGCAAGACAGGCGTAATAATTATCCGGATTCTGGTACCGCCACACCACGCCGCCGGATTGCTCTTCCTGACCGTCCAGCATTTTTAGATTGATTTCAATTTCAACATTATCCACGATATAGTTATCCAGAATAGCCAGGTGAAAATGGTTGCCAAAGCTGCGCTTGCTGATTTGGGCAAAAACGTAATCAATATTTCTGGATGTAGTATCGCGCAGCACCAGCCATTCCCCGCGCGTGCCGCGGCCGGTTTTCTCGACGCGCCAGCCGTCAGGCACAGCACCGACGCGATCTTTGTCAAAGTTAAAATCAACCTCACGGTGAATACTGGTTAGCGTTTGCGTCTTTTCATTCTTGGGTCTGTTTTTACAAAGGAGAACGAGAAAACATAAACAAAGAGCCAATGTTGTCACAAGCTTTGAGGTTTTCATGGTCGGTAATGATTTGTTGAGATTTTTGCCATAAATATAACAGTTCATGATAATTATTCCACAACAATTTTTGAGAACATGGTAAAAGCTCAGTCTTGGGTTTAGGTTTTAATCTTTCGGCACTAAAGTGCCTGTTAAATGTAAAGGAATTTCAATACCCCGACTTAAAAGTCGGGGCAATAATATAGCCCCGAGCTTTAGCTCGGGGTAAAGTAAAAATGACCTCTCAAAAAATTGGGCTTTAGCCCAATTTGATAATGTTGCAAGCATTCCTCCCATCAGTGAGCTTTTACAGAACATGTTTGCAAAATCGCGAGTGCCGGAGAACATTTTAATAAAGCTCGGCATCTGTGAGCGATTGCGAATTTTCAAAATCGTAAAACGTTTCATCCATCAAATCCAGTAACGCGTACCGATATCCCAGATAAGTGTCCAGAAACTTGAGCTCGGTTTCTTTGTGCTGCCGGACGATTTGCAGCAAATCCTGCAGCGAAATGTCATTGTTCGCATACTTTTCCATGCTCAAATCCACAAACCGTTGAGATGTCTCCCGGCTTGTCTGCATGTTCAAGCTGCGTTGCTGGTATTCCCGCATATTGGTGAGTGCATTGATAATGTCTTTTTTGATTCGTTCCCGGCGTTCCTCGATTTCCAGTTTCCTCCGACGCACATCCACCATTTCAGCCTGGATCATTTTTTTGCGCTCGCCCCAATCCCATAACGGAACATAGGCATTAACCGTCACAGAATTACTGTTGTCATATTCCTGCCACATGTGCCGGAATCTGTCATCTTTCCTTTCAAGACCATAAGTGAACTCCAGGTTGACGTGAAACGAATTCTCTCCTTTTTCTTCCTGGACATCCAGTTCCGAAAATCGTTTGTAGATTTGCAACTGTTTCAAATAGGCATTCGATTTCAAGCCAAGCTGAATGGCTTCTTCCCGCTTGATCGCAATATTTGGAATATGAACGTTCGGCGTCACATAGAGCGAATCGTCCATATTCAAACGAAGTCGTTGCTTCATGTCAGCGGATTCGCGGCGAAACTCACTGCGACTCTCCAGCAGGTTTTCTTTTTCATTGGTTATTTCCAGTTCCAACTGTACTTTTTCAGACAGTCTGGAAGAGTCTGTGCCAATATGTGATTCGGCAAGGGGTAAAATGTGCTGTAAAATACTTAATTGTTGGTTGTAAATTTTTTGTTTAAAAGCCAACTCGAACAGCTCATAATAATCATCACCAATGTCATCAATGATATCCATGCGATCATCGATATATTCCAGTTCGTTATCCCTGACCGCAAGTCTGGCGCGTTCAAGATCGTTTTTGAGTTCATTCGGCCGGAATAACGGCTGCTCGTATTTCATGTACAGTCGATTGTAATAATCTAAAATGTGATGACCGTTATCGCGTTGCCTGTACCGATAGACGTTGTAATTCAGCGATATGTATCCATTGGTCGGATAGCCAAAAAGCATGACCGGCTGTTTAATAGACAACTCGGATTGCCACTGCCGGGTATTCTGCCGGACGATTTCGTCCCGGCGCAACGACGAATTCCATTTGTATTCGGAAATTTGTTGGAGATCAGGTGTTTCCAGGTTCATATAAACCTTGGATTTCAGTCCCGCTTGCCTGGCTTGCAGACGCAGCTTTGTGCGCTCGATTTCCATCTCTAAGCTTTTTATCCGGTAACTGTTTTCCATCGCAATCTTGACAGCAGAATCAAAAGTGAGATGGACAGGTTCTCCGGCCCAAAGCACAAGCGGAAGCAGCATACATAAACATGTTTTCTTTAACATAGCAGAATATCCCTCGATTTATTCGAAATCCTTTTTGAATTACACCACAATGATAATCGAAAAAAATTAAAATTTGATTAAATCGAGCGATGAGGAATGTAAACAAATGTAATAATTAAAAGGTCGTGGGAGTGAGTGGCCGGGAAGAATTGGTTTGAAAATCAGGTGTGTACGTCAACCGGCAAGGTGACGATAACTCGCGTGCCTTTGCCTTTTTGACTGGAAATATCGATGCTGCCGTTGTGAGCCTCGACGATCCAGTTGCTGATGGACAGACCGAGACCGCTGCTGTGCATGGTGCGGCTACGGGACTTGTCGGCACGATAAAAGCGCTCAAAAATATGCGGCAGGTCATGCTCAGGAATGCCGATCCCGGTGTCCTGAATGATATAGGACACCGCGTTTTGTTTTCTCTCGGGAAAGATGTAAACGTGTCCGCCTTCCGGGCTGTATTTTATGGCATTATCCAAAATATTGCTGAACACCTGTCTGAGTTTATCCGGATCAGCCATAATGGGATTGTGATTCAAAAAATCCGCCCGGTGAATGGTGATGTTTTTAGCATCAGCCGCATTCTGGTGCAAATCAATAACCTGCTGTAAAAGTTCGTCCGGATTGATCTGTTGGAATTGCAACGTGGTTTTGCCGGCATCAATGCGGGTGAGTGTGAGCAAGTCGTTGACAATTTTTTCCATAAACGTGAGTTCCTGAAGCGAGCTCTGCAGGACCTGTTTGTACTCGTCGGTGGTGCGGGCTTTTCGCAACGCCACCTCGATTTCTCCGCGCATAATTGTCAACGGCGTTCGCAGTTCGTGCGAGGCATCACCGGTGAACCTGCGTATTTTTTCGATACCGCTCTGGATTCGCCCGATCATCTCATTAAAAGTCATTGTGAGCTGCCCGATCTCATCATCCGGATTTTCCGTGGAGGGCAAACGCTGATCGAGATTGCCGAGGGTGATGTCTTTGGCCGTGTTGGTGAGACGGGCAACAGGTCTCATGGCGCGCCGGGCCATGAACCAGCCGCCGGAACCCGCCAGCAGCAAAACCAGCGGGATCATAAATGCGCCGATCACTTTGATTCTTTTTATGACTCTTTGACTGTAAATCTCCGACCGGCCGGTGATAATATAATAAAGATCGGACTGATTCCGATCTGAATAAACAATTGAGGGGGAGATGAGGCAATAAAACGCATAGCCGTCTGATGTGCGGAATTTTTTGTAAAGCGACCGATCTGTGTCCTGCTGCGGCACATGCAGAGCAAGTGGATAGTTTTTCGAACGAATCAACGTTCCGGTCTCGTTGCGGATTTCATAAAAAACGCCGTTTTCTTCGAACTGGAATCGATCACGGTGCTCATAAATATAATCCTTATCCAATTCGCCGTCATCGATTCGCATATGTTCTTTGATGCGTTCGATTTTTTCCATCAGCAGTCCACGCTGTTCGGCATGGATTTCTCTTGAAACAACCCCAAAAATAATGATGCTAAAAAACAACAGAGCAGCGAATAGCATCAGGCTGTACCAGAGGGTGAGACGGAGACTGACCGATTTCTTAATCAACATCTGTCGCCTCCAGTTTATAGCCGATGCCCCGGACGGTGTGAATTATCGGCTTTTCAAATGGTTTGTCAATTTTTTTGCGCAAGAAATTGATATAAACATCCACAGAATTTGTATCGGGCGCGGACTTTTTTCCCCAGATATAATCTTCGATATGCTCTCTGGAAAGCGCCCGGCCGCGGTTGCGGGCAAGAAATTCCAGCAGACGGTATTCCATGCGGCTCAATTCGATCTCTCGACCATCGCGATGAACCGTGTGTTTTTCGATGTTGATGGCCATGTCACCAATAGTGATGACTTCGGGCTGCTCCCACTTGTTACGTCGAACCAGGGCATAAAGCCTGGCCAATAGTTCTTCAAAAGCAAAAGGTTTGATGAGATAATCGTCAGCGCCCTGTTTCAAACCTTTGATGCGGTCGGGAATGGAATCCCTGGCGGTAAGAATAAGCACCGGCACCAAATTTCCCTGTTCGCGGATTTTTTTCAAAAAACCGAGTCCGTCGAGGTGGGGCATCATGATATCCAGGACAATGACATCAAAATCGTGTTCCTGGATGATATCAAGCGCCTGCAATCCGTCGTACGCTGTAGCCACGGACCAGTTTTCTTCTTCCAATCCCTTTTTTAAAAAAGCAACAACTTTGATTTCATCTTCGACAATCAGCACATTCATAAGCAAACTCTTGTTAATTCATTTAAATTTAAACGCAAAAGATTAAAATTCAATTAAAAAAATGGCTGCATATTTAACAAACGACTTTTCAAAATATTGAAAAATACTTGACTTTGTTGATTTTTCTTTGTAAATATTGTTAT
>CAZSMC010000073.1:0-20964 GCA_964607755.1 uncultured Cytophagia bacterium
AACAGGCACTTTAGTGCCGAAAGATTAAAACTTACACCCAAGACTGAGCATTTACTCTATTTCTGTTCGGTGTAAAACCGCACAATCGCATCAACAAAATCCGGAATGGTGTAATTCTCCGGTTGAATTGAAACGCTCATGCCGAAAGATTCCGCTGTGCTGCGGGTAATCGGCCCGATGCAGGCAATGCGTGCAGTGCTAATCGATTTCAAGAGTTGTTCCTTGCCAATCATCGAAGCAAAATTATGCACCGTGCTTGAACTTGTAAATGTGACCAGGTCAAAGTCGCCGCGTCGAATACGTTCGATCGTTTCAGGCGGTTGGTTTTCATCGACAACAGTTTTGTAAACAGTCACTTCATCGACCTGATCGCCCATTTCCTCAAGTCCTTCACGCAGCGTCGGCCTGGCAATGTCAGCGCGCGGCAATAAAATACGTTTGTTTCTGACATTGTATTGTTTGAACATGTCGAGAATCGATTCGGCGACGAATTTTTCCGGCTGCACATCCGCAGTAATGCCAAACTCTTTGAGGCGTTGCGCAGTGGCCGGACCGATCGCCCACACTGTGGCGTTTGCCAGAGCTCGCGCATCAAGATTTTGATGGTTCAAGCGCTCGAAAAAAGAACTCACGCCGTTCACCGAGGTAAAAATGAGATAATCGTATCTATCGATCCGGTTGATAGCCTCATCCACCGGCCGCCAGTTTTCCGGCGGTACAATTTTGATTGTGGGCACCATCAGTACCTCTGCTCCCAGCTCCAGCAACCGATCGGCAAACTCGCTCGTCTGAGCGCGTGAACGGGTCACCACAATTCGCTTGCCAAACAAAGATTTGTTCTCAAACCAGGCAAGCCGATCGCGCAAACGAACCACCTCACCGACAACAATCAAAGCCGGTGGCGATAATTTTGCCGCCCGGGCTCGCTCTGAAATATTTTCAAGCGTGCCGGTCACAGTCTGTTGCTGAGGCGTCGTGCCGTGACGCACGAGCGCAGCCGGTGTGTCTACGGATTTGCCGTACTTAAAAAGTTGATCCACGATCTTGGACAAATTTCGCACGCCCATATAAAAAACCAGTGTGCCGTGCAGATTGGCAATGGCTTGCCAGTTGAGTTGAGAATCCGGTTTTGCCGGGTCTTCGTGACCGGTAATAAACGTCACTGCCGTGGCCAGACCGCGATGAGTTGCCGGGATGCCGGCGTATGCAAGCGCGGCTACACCGGCGGTAATGCCCGGAATAATTTGAAATGGAACATCTGCAGTTTTTAAAGCCAGAGCTTCTTCGCCACCGCGTCCAAAGACATAAGGATCACCGCCTTTGAGCCGAACCACAGTTTTACCCGCTCTGGCGTTGTCTGTGAGCAGCGCATTAATCTCATCCTGGTTTAGCGTATGTGCGCCGGCTTGTTTACCGACGTATATTTTCTCGGCATCCGGATTTTCTGCCAACAGCGCCGGATTAGCAAGATGGTCATAGACAATCACATCTGCTCGCCGGATGGCGTCGAGACCGTCGATGGTCATCAAACCGGGATGACCAGGTCCCGCTCCGACAAGGACAACCTTTCCATTTTGTTCATTCCTGTTGGGCACGTATCTCCTTTAAAATGTCTGCGGCTTTTTTTTGCAAAAGTTCCTCAGCCAAAGATCGACCGTCTTGTTCAGCGGATTCGGAATGAACGATCTGACGTCCGGTGATGGATTGCGAGCCATCCAGACTCAGAACGCGGCCGGTCAAAAACATACGATCGCCGATATGCTGGCACAGCGCCGCCACTGGCGTCTGACATCCGCCTTCCAATCGATGCAAAAAAGCTCGTTCGGCATGAACACAAATCATGCTGTCTGTATCATTAATCGTTCGAACGATTTCATTGGTCTCTTGATCTTCGCGACGCACCTGTATAGCCAGCGCGCCCTGGGCCGGAGCCGGCAACATCGTGTAAAAAGGAAGCACTTGAAATTCATGACCGGATAAATTCAGCCGTTCGAGTCCGGCCTGGGCTAAAATGATACCGTGCTTGTCACTTTGATAAAATTTTTTCAGCCGGGTTTCGACATTGCCGCGGATATCCAGAACAGAAATATCGGGTCGGGCTGCTAAAAGTTGCGCCCGCCGGCGCAGGCTGCTGGTGAACACAGCAGCGTTTTTCGGCACGTCATTCAGCGTGGCCCCGTCCCGGGTAACCAAAAGATCAAAAGGTTTGGCCCGCTCTGGCACAGCCGCGACAATGAGCTCATCCGGACTTTCGGTCGGCAAATCTTTGTAACTGTGCACAGCAATGTCAATGTCCCGGTTAAGCAATGCGGATTCAATTTCTTTGACGAACAATCCCTTGTCGCCGATTTTGCTCAGCGCAACATCCAGAATCCGGTCGCCGGTGGTTTTGATAATTCTCTGTTCGAGTTTGATCCCCGGAACCGTTTTCCGGAGCAGTTTTATCACAATATGTGTTTGCTTTTTAGCTAATTCACTGCCGCGCGTGCCGATAATGAATGTTCTATTCATCGTCCTCCAGCCCAAAAACCTCACGCACTGTACAGCGTCCGCACAAGTCATCGATATTTTGACAGGCGTTCAAACGCGTCATCGGATAATGCAAAAACTTTTTTAATAAACTTTTTGAAAACTTTTCCAATTGTTCCCAGTCATCTTTGTGAAAACGCTTGCGGTTTTTATCAACTTCCTGCTTGCGAAGCATCTCCATGTGCTGGTGCAATTCGCGAATGGTGGGCAGCGCTTCATTATCCGTCAGCCAATCACGAAACACGCCCAACTCTTCTTCGATGATTTTCTCAACCAGCGGAATCTCGTGTTGACGTTCTTTGAGGTGCCGGTCGACAATATCCTGCAAATCATCGATATCGTACAAATACACATTATAGATATCCCGGACCGACTGCTCGACATCCCGGGGTACAGCGAGATCAATAATGAACAGCGCCTTGCCTTTTCGTCGACGCATGAGCTCTGCGACCTGAGCCGAGGTAAGAATAAAATTCCGGGCGGACGTGGAAGTTATGACAACATCCGCCTTGATCAGGGCAGCAGGCAGATCAGCGAGCTCTCCGAACCTAGCATTATATGGTCGGGCAAGCGATTCGGCGCGTTCACGCGTTCTGTTGAGAACGGTAATGTGACTGCCGCCGTGTTTTTGCGCATTTAATAGCACATTTTGAGCAGTCTCTCCGGCACCCACCAGAATGATGTTTTTATCCGTCAACGAGGTAAAAATCTTTGTCATTAATTCAACAGCCACAGAAGCGACGGAGGCTGAACCGGTATTAATGCCGGTTTCGTTACGGCTGCGTTTGCCTACCCGGAATGCCTGATGAAAAAGCTTGTGAAAAGTTCGGCGAGCGGTTTTTTCTTCAGTAGCAATCGAATAGGCTCGTTTCACCTGATTCAGAATCTGATCCTCACCCGGAACCATGGAATCGAGTCCGGCAGAAACACGAAACAGATGCTGTATCGCTTTTTCGCCTTTGTAGGTGTAAAAATATTTTTTAATATTCTCATCAGCGCAATTAACGTGTTTCAGCATCAACTCTGAGATGTGGGCATTCGGCCCGAGGTCCTGCGTACATACCACATAAAGTTCGGTACGATTACATGTTGAAAGAATCACAGCCTGGTGAATTTTTGACTTGGAGACAACAAAGTGTAACGCTTTTCGGGTCGATGGCTCATCGAAAGCCAGTCGTTCGCGGACCGCCAGCGGGGTTTTCTGATGATTAACTCCTGTGACCTGGATCGTATTCATGATTTTTTAAAATATCGGGTTATCACTTTATCTGCTTCTTGTTGTGCCAACCGGGAACGTTCTTTTTCGTCAGTAATAGCTTTTTTCCGTTGCCGGCGCAATTCACCCAAACGTTTTACATCATGTGCAATTTCCGTGGGCAGGAATGTGTCCAGCACCTGACGGATTCGCCGGGAAAGCGCCGGAGCTTGTCCGCTGGTGGAAATGGCTATGGTGAGGTCTCCACGTTCAACGAGACTCGGTACATAAAAAGTGCACAGTTCCGGGACGTCTACAACATTGACGAGAATGTTCCGTTCACGTGCCTGTTCATAAATAATACGGTTGATCTCAGGATCATCAGTCGCCGCAATGACCAACGTGGCGCTGTCTAAATCGTTCGCCTGCACCGCGCGGTTTTCATAGTGGATTTTGTGATTGCGAGCTAATTCTTGCAACGTTGGTGTAAGCTCAGGGCTAACAACTGTAACATTTGCGTCGGCTTTAAGAAGTTGCTCTGCTTTACGTTCCGCAACCTGGCCGCCGCCAACCACAACACATGACACATCAGTGAGTTTTAAAAAGACAGGATATAACATACACCTGGCAATTAGTGTGTAAATGAATTCTTGCTATAATTTTTAGATATGAATTATACACTGCTAATAACACAAAGTTTTTAAAAATATTCAATTTTATGCCATTTGTTGAATTAAAGGTAGGAGCCTGTTTTTAGTTATTTAGTGACTTTTACAAAAAAAGTTATTATTAAATATTTTTCAATATGAAAAATGCTTTTCAATTTTAAAAGTCACCTATTGACCTGGTTGAATTCCCTGCCCTGGATTCTTCATGGAGCAATTCGGTTTCACTATCTAAACCTTTTCGGATACGCTCCATGCGGCCCATAGGCACTTTGATGTGCTCATTCCAGTTCTGCGGCACCTGAATAGACTGCACAGGCAAGGGACGCTGCTTTTTGCGTTTATTGGTTAATGTGTATTTCAAAAAAATAAAACCGGCAACAATCGAGCGCCACCCTTCTTTTGGGGATAGAATGGCTTGCTTTAATTTATAGAACAAATACCACGGGCCAAAATGAAATTTACGGAAAGCCTTTTCACAAAACGCTTCCAGATCATCCGGTGACAAGCCCGGGAGATTAATGACACAGCGATGACCGCCTTCGTCATTGAGCCACTGATCGAACGAAACATCTGCCAAATACCCTTCGTTTTCGTAATACGCATAGGCTCCGGTCCCCGGATATGGCATGACCGGATAAAACTGGGCGCTGTCCGGTTTAATTTCTTTGGCAAGCTGCAGTGTTTTTTTCATCGTTTCGTGAGTTTCGCCAGGAAAGCCCACCATAAAACAGCCGTGCACCAGCAAGCCCAGTTTATGCGCATTGTCGACAAAACGTTTTTGAATATCTGTGTTTTGACCTTTGCGCATATTTTTCAACACCATATTATCACCGGATTCAAAACCAACAGCCGTATTTCTCAAACCGGCATCTTTGAGCGCTTTCAACGTCTCATAATCCACTGTGGTGCGCAGATTGGCAAAGAACGGCAATTTCACGCCGCGGTCTTTGACCACCTCGGCAAAACGGCGGGCATACTTGCGATCAGCAGCAAAATTATCATCCTCAAAGGTAATTTCGTGCACCTCGGGCATATTCTCCTGCACCCACAACATTTCACCGACAATATGTTCCGGACTGCGGTGCCGGTAGCGGTGACCGTGCATCACCTGTGGATAGACGCAGTAAAAACACATCGCTGTACAGCCGCGACCGCCAATCAACATAACCATGGGGTGATAGGATAAATTGAAATAATAATGCTCAGGGGTGAGAAAACGTTTGTAAATCGGCGCAATCCAGGGCAGGTCATCCATGTCTTGAATCGGGGGCCGGTCGGCTGTGCGTGCCGGTGATTCGCCGTCTCGATACGCCAGGCCATCTACCTTGTTCGCCGGCGTTTTACGTTCCAACGCATCGGCCAGCTCAGAGATGGTATAATCATATTCGCCGATAGCCACGTAATCCACCGCCGGATAGCGCGACAACGTTTCCCGCCACAACGCCGTCACATGCGTACCGACCATGACGATACGAGTGTCTGGCAGAATCTTTTTTAAATTTTCAGCAGTCTCGCAATCCGAAGTCCAGCTTGCTGTGACGCTTTCAATAACCATCAGGTCTGGCTCGTAGGATTGAACTC
The DNA here is from genome assembly GCA_964607755.1 of uncultured Cytophagia bacterium. Classification (GTDB taxonomy): domain Bacteria; phylum Zhuqueibacterota; class Zhuqueibacteria; order Residuimicrobiales; family Krinioviventaceae; genus CAZSMC01. The sequence goes on from CAZSMC010000073.1 coordinate 5,974, forward strand.
TTTTTTGCAGATCAGCTTCTGAAAGACCATCAGCCGGACAATCGATCAGATCAATAGCATGACCCCGCTGCTCTGCCAGCGCCGCGGCATGCGCCAGCCAATACGGGTAATACATGGTTCCCGATTTTATCACGCCGGGACTGCGTTGCGCCCGGCTGAAACGTCCAATGTACGGAGGATTAATAAATTGTATCTTCACGTGGTTGTCCTGTTCTCAAATTCAATTAAAATAACTCGCCTAAATAATCTCACATACTACTGAAAAATGCAGGTTGTGAAGAGATTGGTTTAGATATTTATCAAGGCTATTAAAAGTATAGAAAATGAAATCATTTTTCAACTTTTTTTTCTGATGATTTTTTAGGAAATTTATTTCGCATATAAAATTACAATCGATGATAAAAAAAAGCAAAATTTATCTTGATTCTGGCAAGTTAAATAATTATTATTAATTATTCAATCATTACCAAAAATGATATGCTTTTTTATCAGGGTTACTCAATTTGTATATAACTATCAAATCTCAAATCAGTTGTTTCTTTATCTGTTCAATTTATTATCGACAATTCAATCAATTAAACAGATTGGTTGTAAGGGGATATTGTGAACTTTTAGGAAAGGAGGTGTATTTTTACTTTTGATGTAGGCTGTACCTAAAGAGCGTAGTTGCAGTTTAACCTAAACACAGGGAGATCACTCATGAAAAATTTTTTAACAACTTTAACACTGCTTATCCTTTCTCTAACGGTACTTTTTTCCACAGGAGTATTTGCAGACGGTGATTTTGATATCACTATTGACGCAGAGAGAGATGACTTTTTCAACACACTCACAGGACCGGAAAACGGCCACATTTTTCTGCCGGCTGTGGCAACCGGAACCGGAACCGAACCGGACGATAATATCGACTGCTCCGGACTGGTCTGGTTTGCCTGGGATAGCCTGTACTTTTATTGCTATGCCGAAGTCACCGATGAATATGTCGTTGTAAACAATTCAACCACTTATGAAAATGATTGCATCGAACTGAAAATCGATCCTGACCCAACAATGGAAACCACAACCGGCGTGGCTGCAGTACGACTCACAGCCTGGGGTGAAGACGATGCTGAAGAACCGGCAGGCGTAGATAACCTCGTCGCTGGCGGCGAAATTGACGCCGAATGGGAACCTGTCGAAGGCGAAGATTATGCCCGCAAACCTGTATACACCGACGAGCGATATGGTTACAATCTGGAATTCCGGCTTCCGTTTGAAAAAATTGTCCGCGAAGATAAATATGTCTACAACGTCGTAGGCGGCATTATGGGCATGGCAGTAAATCTTCATGACAACGACGAAGGCAACCGCGAAGCCGCATTGCGCTGGGCAGCCAGCATGGCTGATGAAGTCTGGATGAATCCCCAGCTCCACGGCACGGTTACGTTTCTCGAAGGCAACAAAATAGAAATGGAAACTGTCAATTCCGCCGGAGGTGATGCGGTTAATGAACATCCGGAATGGTACATCCCACCCGAAACGGCTGTGGAAGACGAGACGCCTCAAACACCCATCGAATTTGAGCTGTCTCAGAACTATCCCAATCCTTTTAACCCGACAACAACCATTTCGTATTCGCTGGCACAACGGGAACATGTGACGCTTAAAATTTACAGCGTAACCGGTCAACATATCAAAACACTGGTAGACCAGGAACGCGACGCCGGAATTTATTTCCTCACGTTCGACGCCTCTGATCTCAACAGCGGTATTTACCTCTATCAACTGCAAACAGATTCCAAAGTTGAAACGAAAAAGATGACCTTCATCAAATAAGATCAAGATGTTTGTAGTACACCTTTCAGGTGTGCTACAAATTCTAAAACTCAAAGCTAGTCCCCAACAAGGGGTCGCTTAAGAATTTGAGCAATATTGTAAATCTTTGATTAATTGCAAATTACGCAGTTTTATTGTTTCCAGGAGCGACCCCTTGTTAGGAGTGACATCAAATTTTTCGACACACTCTTTCAGTGTGCTACAAATTTCACAACTCAAAAGCCGCGGGCCAGCGTCGCGGCTTTTATAAAGTGTTGACCATAATTTTTTGCATGAAAAAACGCCAATCCAAAAAACAAAATACCCTTCAACTTTCTCCCCTGAAAAAGAGGACTTTTACACTCATTGTTCTGACCATTCCATTTGTTGTGGTGGTGCTGTTCGAAACAGGGTTAAGGCTTGTCAATTATGGCGGCGATACCACGCTATTTGTTTCCACGCCGAACGAAAATTCTCCATACCTGGGTTTGAACAAAAATGCCGGGCGACGTTTTTTTTACCGCGACACAACTTTTCTCCCTTCTCCCCGAAAAGACCTCTTTTTAAAAAAGAAACCGGAAAACGGCTATCGCATTTTTGTCCTTGGCGGCTCCACGGCTGCTGGATTTCCTTACGGCAACAATCTGACATTTTCCAGAATTCTGCACAGACGGCTGGTTCACACTTTTCCCAAAAAACATATTGAAGTAGTAAATTGCGCGTTTACAGCTATCAACACCTATACGCTCCTGGATTACACGGATGAAATACTTGCGCAGCAACCGGATTTACTATTGGTATATGCCGGTCACAACGAATATTACGGTGCGCTTGGTGTATCGTCCATGGAATCTCTGGGACGACAACGCTGGTTTGTAAAGAGCTATTTGCAGCTTCAGCGGTTCAAGCTGTTCTTATGGCTGCGAAATAGCATCAATGCCGTGCGCTCTGCTCTTTTTTCAGAAAGAAAGAAAGAAACCTGGGACCCCACGCGGACGGTGATGTCCCGAATCGTCAAAGATAAGACGATTCCTTACCGAAGCAGTGTCTACAAAAAGGGGCTAAAACAATTCCAGAGCAACATGCAGGACATAGTGGATAAAGCAGAAAAAGCCGGCGTGCCAGTTATCTTGAGTGAACTGGTGAGTAATATCCGCGATCACGAACCGTTTGTTTCGGTTGAAACAGAAAATTATCCGGCTGCGATCAATGAATACAAAAAAGCGCAACAAGCCGAGCAATATCAAAACTTTCAGCAAGCAAAAAAACTTTATTATAATGCCAAAGATTATGACGCGCTACGGTTCCGCGCCTCGGAAGACTTTAACGCAATGTTGCACGAACTGGCATCAGAAAACAACATTCCTATCGTTCCCATGAAAAATTATTTTGAACAAGCATCGCCGCACGAACTTTTCGGTGAAAATTTAATATGGGAGCATTTGCATCCGAAAAGTCACGGCTATTTTTTAATGGCTGATGCATTTTTCGAGACAATCCGAGAGCATGACTATGTGGTGTCTGATTGGAGTCAGGTCGATTACATGCCAGGCCGCTACTATGAACAAAACTGGGGACTAACAAAGTTGGATAGTGTGCATGCAGAATTATCCATTCAACAATTAAAGGAAAGTTGGCCATTCGTTCCAGGCGGTACGCCAAACCGGTTTATGACCCGGTTCGAACCCGAATCAATTGAAGAACAGATCGTTTATAACATTTTAAGCAGGGGCGAGAGCACGCTGGAACAAGGACACATTCAGTTGGCTTCAATGTATGAAAAAAACGAGCAATATGTCAAAGCGTTGCGGGAATACAAGGCGCTCATATACACAGTACCGACGCTTGACGTGTTCTATCAACCGATGATCCGGCTGCTACTGCAAATGCAAGAATATCGATTGGCGCTGCAGATTCTTCACGAAGCGCTGTGGTATCAGGATACAGCGTTTGTTTACAAGTGGATCGGTCAAATTTATCTCATACTGAATGAAACAGAACGCGGCATTCAATTCTTGAAAGAAGCGCTGGAACGCGATCCGGAGGACGCGCAATCCATGTACAATCTCACCCGTGCCTATTACAATCAAGGCCGCATCAACGCAGGGGATCACTACTTGAAACAGCTTCGAACCATGATCGAAGACACTAAAGAATTTCAGGATCTCTTGAAATTCCGCCAGACATTGCTGACAGAAAAACAATCAAACCAAAATTAAATTTTATTTTCAACCAGTGTTGACAGGGTGATGTAAAAAGCACACGGATTTAATTGCTAATTTTTAATCGGTATCCGCCAGGAACCGGATTATTTCATTTTTCTCTCGTCTTGCCAGATACATTTCCGAGTTCTTGCCATAGCCTTTAACGCCAATACCGTAAAAAGAGCCTTTTGGGAAATTGGTCGAAACCGTTATAAAGGTATCCATATAATGACCTGTGTCATCCACCAAATGAACACCGTTTCTGTCAGTGATATACAAATATCTTTCTCGAAAGACGCGCTTGTTTTCATACAACCCACCTGATTTATCCTCGGCAATGGCAATGCGGTTCGGGAAAATAAATTTCACCGGCTCGCCGACTTTGTTCTCGCTGCCAAATGTGCCCAACTTGCGTACGAGTGATCCGGTCTGGTTAAAAACCAGAATGCGATGGTTTCCCCAGTCAGCAATATAAAGCCTGCCGTCAGAATCGACAGCAATGCCTTCCGGACTATCCAGAGAATCGGGCTCTGCACCAAAGTCCAGCGGAAACACACTCCCTTTTGCAACAGACATATCTGAATCCGGGAAACTCAAAATGCGGTCATTGTTCGCGTCAACAATAAGGATCTTGTCCAATTGTTTATGATAGACGTAATCCCGCAAATAAATATTTTCTGCAAAATCTTTGTACAGCCTGGAATTTTCAGGTAATTGATAGTCCTTTTGCAAGACAATGTTCTGGTCCAGTCTTTTCGGGAAAAAATTCGCGTTAATCGGGGCCTTTCCATCATTTACATAATTCAGCTTTGGCGTTAGATTGACAAAAATGGAATCAGCGCCAGCCTGCGTAAAAGTATGCTCTTTAACGTAAGGATAACAATCCGGTGTGGTAATTTTGATTATACGTTTGTCATTGAGCGGAATCGATTCTTTAGAATAAACGCCTGGCGCCTTTGCTGTAAGCGTACGGCCTGCCAGTTCCACCGTGCAGCTTTCACGACTTTTTTCCTGCGGGAACAGTACCCGCAATTCCAAACCGGACGTAATGGCGCCGGTTTTTTCATCGATAGGAGCTTTAAAATCAAAAATACCTTCTGCGAGAAATTGCGAATGTTCGAGCAGATTGACAGAAGGATAAAGCGATCTTTTCGGCAAACCAAATTTCATCAACAGGACAATGCTTTGCCGGGTTTGTTCATTTTGCAAGTATTTAGCATCCGCCAACTTTTCATAACTCAACGTGGCACCATCTATGGTCAGTAAATCATCCGGGAACGTCACCCCGGCGATATCAACATCATCGAGCACATCCAATGATCCCTGGCTGTCTGACAAACCATTGAGAGCTGCCTGTGCATTGTTGTACCAAAAATCGGCATCTTTTATATTTTTCGTTTTTGCCATAACCTGTTCATAGCACATTTGTGCTGCTTTGTTGTTTTCTTCTTTGCGAAAGAGTTCACCGAGATAAAACAAGGCACGCACACTTTTTTCATTGATCAGATTTATCAATATCTGTTGAGCAGTGCTATATTTTTCAGCGAAAAACAGGGCGCGCGCACGTATATATCTGGCTTCGTCCTCATAAATTCCGCCGACATTCTCAAGTCTGTTGGCCGCTTGTTCAAAACGCACCTTTTTTTCCGCCGGATCAGTTTGGATTTCAGCATTTAATGACATGGTTACACCGCGGTAAAAACGCGTTTCATTGGGTCGTTGAGCTTTAGTAATTTCAAACAGAATATCCAAAACATCGACGTATCTTGCCCTGCTCTCGCCAGTGACTGATGCTGCTAACGGAAGCAATTCCCTGACAATGTCCAGCGCCATATCAATATCGTTATCAAGAACGTTTCGGTAAATATTGCTGGCGATATTTGTTGTGCCTCTGGCTATTTCCTTTGAAATCTGTATTTGCGTCATTAAACGCTGTTTTTCTTGCTGAACCCTGCCGGTTGTCGGCTGAAATTCATCCAACCGGTTTTCCAACTCGTCCAACTGGCGGCTGCGTTCGCCCCGGTTATCAATTCTGAGCGTGTTTTTAAACGTGTGAGTGATTGCCCGCCACCGGGCATCGTCCATCAAAACGCGCTGCCGTATACTAAGCGGCTGATTATCCAATTCCTGAAGATAACGCTCAAAATTCTCCGGAGCGTCATTCTGATTCAGGATACTCTTTACAAAACCAAACCAGTACCACGCTTCAGGTATATCTTCCGCTGCCCGGCGGTAAAAACTGTTCTGGGTAGACAACTCGTAAAACGGGCCTGCTGTTAACGTTTTAGTCGCCTGATCGTGATTGCCTTTCCTGAACAATTTTTCACTCGCATAGCCGCCATTCTCCAGGCTGTCTATCTTGTCTGTAAACCGTAAGGAGCTATAATCATCTTGCGATTGCAGATAAATATTCAGGTAGCGCAGTGCATCCGAATATAAAAGAACCTGAGTTAGACCGTTGCGGTGTGGAATAAGTTGTGAATAGTTTGCCTGGTCAAGGTAAAAGCGTGCCGTGGCAGAAGGCGAATTCTGTTTGTCCGCATCATTGAGATTTTCGAACAATTCTCTTGATACACCCTGGTAAAGTTTGCCTTTCGCATAATACACATCTCTTAACCGCAACGAGGCATCGAATTTCAGTTCATCGGACAGTGCCTTCGAAACGACCGTGCGAAAGTGATCTCTGGCGTCATCTAAACGTCGCAGTATTTCATTGACTTTAGAAGCCGGGACAGACGGTCTGCTAAACACACTATATCGCTGCAAAATGGCCTGACGCAGTCTGGATTCACCGGCCATATAGCTGCTTAAAACCTTTAAACTGTCCGGTGCATTTGGATTGACATTGGAAAAGCTTGTAAAAGCAGGCCCAAATTGTTCCACGGCGTTCGTTGAACCGCTTTCAGCCAGCCGAAAATGGCACCATCCCGTTTTGTATCCGGCTATGATCAGGTAATTTGGATATTCAACTTTGATATCCGCACGCGTGACACACTGTTCAAAATTGGCCAGAGCCTCTTTAAAATAATTAACAGATGCGCCGCGCTCTGCTGCGGTCAATCCTAAATTATAATAACTTTCAGCCAGAAAATAGAGCGCTACACCCTGCCGCTCTCGAGGCACAGTGTTTTCTTCTATCCAGTCCGGTACCTGTTCCACTACTTTTTCATAAAGCCCCTGGTTGAAAGAATCCATGGCTTGTGACTGCATGAAATCCTGTCCAAAAGCAGCCTCCGGGACTGTTATATATAAAATGAGAAAAAGGATGAAAACGATGCAATTTTTCATATATGCCTCGGTAAAAATGATTTTAGCAATTTTAAAAAGATAACCGGCTATAGCCGACTCTTTCCCGGTCAAGATTGTTTATATAATAGAGCAATCCATCGCGAACGTCTACTTTATCGGGGATATTATCGCTTTTGTCCATCCGGCTTGAATCAATGGTCAATTTCTTTTTTCTGGACGGCACATTGAAATAAAAAATAATCGTGCCCTGTTTTCGGGGAAGATAAACCCAGGTATTCAATATCCGTTCGATATACTGCCCGGCATCAGGATGGCCGTGATCTTTGATATCGCCCTGATCCCGGTTAAAAAGCAGCGCACCGCTCTGAGCTACTCTGGCGCGCACCGTCACATCCGCTGTCCGGTCGATTTCGGTTAACCTGTTCCAGTCCAGAGGTCGTATCCCGGCGGCGCGAAGATCAATATCGAAAATCAAATCTTCGATCACTGGCCCGGAAATGACAATACCCTGCACACCCGGACGAGGCGGAATTTTCAGCGTATCCGGTTTTGTGAACGGAGGGATAAAAGTGTCCCGGGCTTCCATTCCGGTATAGCGTAAATTATAAAGTATTAAAAGGGCAACCGCCAAAACGACAAGCAGCAACCACAAATAAAAAATATATTTCTTAATATTATGTTCCACCCTTATGAATCCTGTTTCATCTTCATTTTGTTGATTTTTTTAACCCATGGTTGATCCGGCGTCATCTCGGAAGAATTCACCGTTTATCAGAAGGAAATAAAATAACCAGATTTTCTCTTTTATTTCCTTGACTGTCACGCTCTGTTTTCAGAGCAATATCATCGGCGTTTCGAATGTCATCGATAGATCCGCCAACGCAACCATAATTTATATTGGACAAACCGGAAACAGCCTGGATTATTTCGATTACATGATAATATGCGATTTCATCCGGACAACGAATGAGCACAAAATAATTTTCTTCCGGATGATTACTGGCATTCATTTTAAGCTCTTTGAGTCGTGACAATAGCTGGGTTTTGCTAAAATACCGGTCATTCATCAGCGTGGAAACGATTCGTTGCTGCTGCCATTGTCGACTTTTAAAGCCAAAATTATTCTGAACCTGTTCGACAATCGATGTGGCGGTTTGGTCCAGATACAAAAATCCGTTTTCATCGACAAATTGGACCAGAATCTGGGCGCGGCCCGGTTTGTTCTCCGGAGTGGGGATGGCCAACTTTTGCTCTTCCTTGGTCATCTGAGCCACCATACTGGTGACCAGAAAAAAGAGCAATAATATAAATGCCATATCAATCAACGACATCATCTGGGGTTTTTTTCGCCCCACATCATATTTATCAAACGCCACCTGCGCTCTCCTCTTCTTCCTGGTTCGCTAAACTCTTTTTTTCCGATGATAACACCCGAAATGTAATTTTCGGGATTAAATTGTCATATTGACTGCACTGTTCCATAATATAACGAATAATACCAAATTCAGTATCCTGAACAGCACGCACTTCGATGGTGTTGGAAATACTGGGGCTGTGGAAATGCTCCTCAGTGTATTGCGCTATATTTTCACGGATAATAGAAAATGCGTGAATAGTATCACGAGCTGCTCTGGTCATATCGAATGCATTTGCCGGGAAAATACCGTAATGGCTCGAATCCGGCGGCACGCTGGCAATCTCTTCATTGACTCTTTTCAAGGCCTGCGACTCTGTTAATTTGGTGTTTTCATCCGGTTGAAGGATATAAACAGCCTTTGGACTTGCCGGGTTTTCACTGATATGCGTTACATATATCAGCAGAGTCGAAAGCACTTCATCTTTTAAAACCGTTGTTTCGCCTCTGGCCCGGGGCAAGGTAAAAGCCTTGCGGGATGGTGCCGGCAAATCCTGATCACCGCTGGAGGACAGCGACAGCGTGGATATAAAAAATATCAACAGCAGAAATACCATATCAATGAGCGTGGGTAATTCTATTTCCCGCTTGTTCTCAAAAAATGGTTTGTGTTTCTTGTTTGTCATAAGTTTAATAAACTGCCTTTTATTGTCTCATTACAAGTTTTCAGTCACCGGAACGAAAATAGATTCCCATTTTCCGTAAATCCAGTCGATGATATTTTTATAATAATAAAAAATCATCATCAGGATAATGCCAAAAATGAGACCAAAAACCGTGGTCCACAGCGCCTCAAATATGCCGCCGGAAAGCTGCTGAACCAGTTGCAGATGAGAGGTGTCTTCCAGTCCCCGAATTTCCGAGAACACATTAGTAATACCGGTTACGGTTCCGAACAATCCTAAAAGCGGCGAAAGCGCGCCGAGATTCCACAGCCATTCCAGAAACGATTTCTCGTGCAAGCTGCTCAACTCTGTAGCCGCTCTGTTTTCGATGGCCCTGTCTACTTCTTCGGACACCTTTTGCCACTGAAAGCCATTGATCAAATGATTTTCCAGCCCGGCCGCCAGAATCCGTCCGGTCGGGAATGACCTTAATGGCCTGGATTTCGCACTAAAAAACTGACCTTTTAATTCGTTCCATTCCAATTTAATGGGTCTGTATTCTGTTTCAACTTTGATCGATTTTGAAATAATGTCACCGAATACTCCGGTCTCTCCGAAATGTTCTTTTACCCTTTTTTCCAGATCATGCCAGTTGTCGTTTTTTTCCGGATCATAGTTCACCAAATCTTTCAGCACATTAATGGCTGCTGAACCATGAGATTTAAAATGTCTATAGCATTTCTGATTCACTTCATCCAGACTTTTAGCGTTTGTAACGCTAACGATGTTGTTTGTCTTGGCCATGACTTTTTTCCAGGCTTCAATAACAAAAAGGAACCGTGCCGAGATACGCTCCTCAAAATTGCGGTCTTTATTCAACCGCACATTGAACAGGTTACTTCGATTCAGTGGAAACAACAAGCCAAGTTGAATATTTTTCATGCACCGGAATGGTAAAATATAGACCACGCCAAAAAGGAAAAAATACCATATAAATGTAAATGCAATTTTGCCGTACGGTGTCGCTTGGTTATATATATCATTTTGCATATCAAAAACCAGATCGAGAATTGTGGACAACGGGAAAAACAACGGAATGGGAATGGATTTTTTATCCTCATCCGTGTCCGCGTCAAATTGGGCGAGATAACCCGGTTTGCCGTTGATAGCCCAGGCAGTATCAGAGCGGACAATGACGTTGTTGTTCTGATCCAATCCGTCGATGCGGAAATAATACTTTGGGCCGACATCATAGCCGGCGAAAACAACTTTACCGGCGTTGCTGACCAGCGTGTCCGTAACCGTATTCTCCGCAGCAAACGTACTGTCGTCCCGGGACATATGTACACGATAAGCCGGTATCCCGGATACCGACACCCGCACCGGTTCTTGTTCATTTTCCACGTTAAACAATTCCCAGTGCACCACAAAATCGCTCGCCACCGGCCGGCCATACCAGTTCGTCTCCGTCGGCTCGGATATCCGGATGTTGGAGATGTGGAGCTTGTAGGGTGGTTGGGCATTTGTATTAATAATAAAAATAAGTGAAAAAATAAAAGCAATTTTTTTTATCATTTTTATTATACTCCTATATTTGCTTTAAAAATTTGTAGAAAGACCGATTGAAAATTCTTTGAATTTTTCAAATGCTATATAATTAAACTGAATCCATGAATTTAATGGCGACACAAATGCTTCTGGACTAATTCTGATCCCGGAATCAGTATAAATTTTAGACACATGCTCCATATTCTTATAAAATGATTTATGCCATATTTTGGAAATTGTAAAGTAATAACTCCTATCATTGATATTTACATTAAAACCTATTTCTGGTTCGTAATATGTTATGCTTTTTTCCGCGATTCCAGAACCAGCAAAAACAAAAGCCGAGCTTGCATATAAATCTAATTGTAAAGACTTGTTAGATATAAGGAAAAAACCTAATTTAGGTGATTGTTTTATTCCGAAATTGAAAACATTTTTTGAGGAAAAATATAAATAGGAACCCAAGCTAAATCTAATCTTGCGAGTTGGTAAAAAATCAATAACTATCACATTTGGTTTTCCAACTTCAAAGTAGGAGGAAAAGGGGGTTTTATTCTTGATATCAGATAAATCTGAATCATGTTTTAATTTATTATGATAATTTAAAGAAAATCTTTTATCAATTACATAATTAATTGATTTTTGCTTAACTATATTGAAAGAATTACTTTTATTGGCAACTATTGAGTCATTATCAACAATGCAATCAACCTTCCAAAAGTACTCGCCTTCATTAAAATACTCCCCACTAAAACAAGTATCATTATCGGTTAAAAAATATACTTGATCTTGAAATGAAAATGTAGAATCTGAGGATATATAAAATTTATATATTGCATCAAATTCACCGCAATTTATATCGCGCCATCTGAAACAAACCTCTTCTCCCTTTTTAAAAACTCTTTTATTTGATGGTGTTAATAAATGAATCTTCTTTTTCTTCAATCTAATCGTTTTCACAGTATCGGAAGGGATATTAACATTTCTATTTTCTTTTCTATATAAGCATTTTGAAATCTCTAATTCATATTCTCCTTCAATTAATTTCATATTGCAATCCGTTTTTTCCTTTCTCCGAAAAGTTCCAACAGCATTATTAATAACTAAATTAGCTTCAGATGGGATAGTTTCAATAGTCAAATTATATTTTTTGGGTTTTAGATCAATTTGTAAAGTATCATATTTTGAATCGAGTTGTTTTGTAATAGTCGAATCCCTAAATCTCTTTTTAAAACATTTGAATATATATGTACCATAGGGAATATCAACAGTCTTTGGTGTTCTTATTGAATGTATAAGAGAATCTTTTTCCGCTGCATATATAGAAATATTTATATTTTTGTCTGAGATTAAATTTAAAGAGCACTTTTCAACAAATTTGGGAGGTTCTGTCTCTTTAACAATTACTTCTTTCTTTAAATTTACTTTAATTTTTCTATTTTTATCAGAAGGAGTAACTGTTATTGTAGTATCTTCATATCCTATTTTACTCAATGTAAAAGTGCAAGGTGAGCAATCTTTTGGCAAGTATTTATTATTCTTTAATATTTTCTCATTCAGTTTTAAAATTACATCTTTTGGATCAGTCTCAATAATTATAGGGGATATTTCTTTAAATGTAGCTGGCTCTAAAACTATATTTTGGTTATTAGACTCATCAACTTCAATGTAACCTTTTATTGTTTTTGGAAGAAAAAAGTCACCTTTTATCCAGAAGTAAACTGAATCCTTTAATTCATATTTATTTCTTGTTTCTATTTTAAAATCATTTAACTTTCTATTATTTATTTGAATTTCGTCATCCCATGTAGAATTATCTAAAAATACTCTTACCACAGAAGTGTTAATATTATTAAAATTAGTATTTTTAGATTTTACTTTATAATTATAAATTTCTTGCTGTGGGGTTGGTGATAATTCTTCGATATTGCAACTATCATCCTTATTCATATCTACTATTTTTCTTTTAAATCCAGGGCTTGGATTTATAAATAATATATCACTGTTTGCTTCATAATCATTAAATACTATCTTATCTGAAGTAGTAATTTTCCTATAACAGCTATTATTAATAGAAACATTTATGAAATCTGGTTTTTTAGTTGAATAATTAAAAAAAAGGGTTTTATTATTCTCTGAATCAACAGTTAAAGATGTTATAAATATTATCACAACACAAATTTCTAAATTTTTGTTCATTTTATTAATTATCATTCCTTACTTTTTTCAATTTGATCCTTAATCAAACTCGTAAATTCGTCATCTAATTTTGACTGGAAATTATTTAAAATATTATTAAGAATATTAATTCCTTCTTTCTTCTCATTGGGGTCCCTTATTTTAATCATTCCCAAATAATAATATGAATAAATCTCTATCTGATCCCAACTATTTTTATTTCTATCCTTTACTATATCATATATATCTTTGAAATGTTCTAAGGCTTTATTATAATTAGCACTTATGTAAAAAGTGTATCCATAAAAAAATTTATTTTCAATATTAATCACTTCTAAATAACTAGTAGTCTCCTTACTCACTTGAATATGAGGATCTTGAATAATATCTTCTTTAATACTATCTATAATTGACGTTATTCTTCTAACTTCTTGAATTAACTTTTCTTTTTCTTGCTCAACTACACTAAGAATGATACTTGATAAAATATATCTTTTAATTCTTAAAAAGTAAATCGTTGGAACCAAAAATGTCTTATCTTTTTCTATGTTGCAAGAATATCTTCCGGGAGGAATTGGACTAATTTTTCCTTTGTCAGTACTATGTGCTTTTTGTAATCTGACAACAACATGGTCAAAATTCGAATATAAGCTTCCCCAGATACAAATATTGTAATTTATCTTTTGAATTTCTGCAATTGGGATTCGACCGTTTTCTTTTTCAATCAATTCACCGTTTACAGGGATTTGATATAGATCAAATGAATCTGCTAATTCCATATCTTCCAATATAAATTTGATTCTTTTTTCAAAAAAATCGGTAAAATTTAATTCGTCATGAGAAAATCTGAATATTATTATTTTTCTATACTTACTCCTATTGACTCTATCATTAGTTTTTTTTAAATGAATTCTTGTCTTCTCTTTCGGACTTAATGCTAATAAACTATTAATTTTGTCTATTTGAAATGGTATTATTGTGAATAAACTAATTACTAGTATAATTCTCAGAACATTTTCACCTGTGCTAAGAATATCTTCACCATCTCCATTTTTTACTTTAATAAATATACTTGCAATTGTTTTGCTAAAATTATATCCTCCTGGGGATATCCAATTAATTGATTTGTCTAAAAAATATACAATAAAATAACAAGCTATAAGAAAAATGGAAGATTTAACTAATAATATAATTGGATATCCTAATGAGGGTAGTTCAGAATATCGGCCCCAAATAATAGGTCCTAAAATGGCAAAAAAAATAAATAAAATCAAATATCCCACCAGTATTTTACAAGTATTTTTTCTTTTTTCTTCGTGACTCCCTTCAGTCATTATTTCCTCCCTCTTGTTTTGAAAAATAGTCAAGTAATAATTCTATTTTTTCATCAACAATTTTATTCTCCGAGTAATCCAATCTTTGACCAAATCTTTTGATTTTTAAATATTGTTTTAAAGCATTTTCTTTCTTCCCCAATTCTTCATATGCATTCCCCAAAGTAAATAAAACATCGTCAAATAAATACATATCATTAATTATTGGATATCTTGGGTAATCTTTCTGTAATTCAATGTACCATTTTTCATCAGTATTTTTTAAGGTCGATATCGCTTCATTATACATTTGTAAATTTATATATGATTTCGCCAAAAAATATCTTGATATTTTCCTCATACTTTTTTGTTCTTGGAACCTTAAACATATATTATAATGCTGAATTGACAAATCCCATTTATCTTGGAATCTATAGCATGTTCCCATCAAATAATGATACCTTAGCGAAAACTCATCGATCTGGGTCAGCACCGTATCCGAAGCCATGCTATACCGTTCAAGCATCATCAAACATTCGCCAAAATTCATCAAATCAGTGTCGGTAAAGTCATCTATTGATTTATTAAAAACCGAGATATATTCAGAGACAGCCTTGCGGGCAGTGCTCTTTGCCTGATTGATGTCATTCTCACGCATCTCTTGTTTTGCCTGAGCAAAATACTCA
>CAZSMC010000074.1:0-1200 GCA_964607755.1 uncultured Cytophagia bacterium
AAAGCTCGGCTTAGCACGATGATGTTTCTGGAATTTTTTGTCTGGGGAGCCTGGTATGCGACGGTTGCTAATTACATGGTTCAGATCGGCATGGTCAAGCACATTTTCTGGGCATTCACTGTCGGACCGATCGGCGCTATTATATCGCCGTTTTTCCTGGGCATGGTCGCTGACCGTTATTTTTCAACTGAACGAATCCTTGCCGTTATGCACATTCTCGGCGGAGTTTTTATGTTTATAGTGCCATTTTTTGAAGACAATCCAGTGCTATTCATCTTTTTTCTTGGCCTTCACATGCTGTGTTTCCAACCCACACTCGGACTGTGCAACACACTATCGTTTCATAACATCAAAAGCGCGGAAAAGGAATTTCCGTTTATTCGCATGTTCGGTACTGTGGGCTGGATCGTTGCCGGTATTTTAGTCAGCGGAATTCTTATTGCGGACAGAACAGCCATTCCGCTTTATGTGGCCGGAATAGCCGCAATTATTCTTGGACTGTACTCACTCACTCTGCCCCACACCCCGCCGCCGGCAAAGGGTCAAAAATCAACTTTTCGCCAAATTGCCGGTATTGATGCGCTGCAAAAACTGAGCAATCCGTCGTTTAACCTGTTTATCGTCTGCTCCCTGCTCGTCTGTATTCCGCTCTCTGCTTATTATGCTTATGCGCAAACGTACATTGAATCCGCCGGATTCATACGCCCGGCATTTAATCTCACCTTTGGCCAGATGAGTGAAGTGGTTTTCATTCTGCTATTGCCGTGGTTTTTCAAACGGCTTGGTGTCAAATGGACATTATTTATGGGTATGGCAGCGTGGGGCGTGCGTTATATTTTGTTCTCTCTGGGTGCTCCCGCAGCCACCACATGGATGATTATGGCGGGTATCCTGCTGCACGGCATCAGCTATGATTTCTTTTACGTCACCGGTCAAATTTATGTGGAAAAAAAAGCAACCGTTGATATTCGCGGGCAGGCACAGGGATTCATTGTGCTGGTCACGTATGGCGTTGGTATGCTGATCGGTGCTCAGGTAGCTGGCTGGATATTCAACAGAGTCGTGACCGAAACCGGCGCAGCAGCGCTGCCGCAGTACGGACAATTTTGGCTGATTCCGGCGATTTTTGCTTTGGCCGTGATGGTGATTTTTGGTATCTTTTTCAAGGATACCGTGCAGGAAAAATCGAAAACAGCCTGA
>CAZSMC010000074.1:1300-20549 GCA_964607755.1 uncultured Cytophagia bacterium
ACAAAACCACGGAGGAGACCATGAAAAAGGTATTACTCATTTTGGTCGTGTATTCACTCGTCACACTATTATCAATCCAATCGGTGTCAGCCGTTGCTCCCCTGTCAAAAGGTATCAATATCGGCAACTGGCTGAATTCTGATGACTATTACATGGTGCAAATTAACCGGTATTTACAATCAGATTGGGAAAACATCAACTCATTAGGCTGCGATCATATCCGGCTATTTGTGAATTTTAATACCTCTGATTGCGTCGAGCCTGATTACAAATTGAGCCCTATCTATTATCGAGCTCTGAATCAGGCGGTTGCCTGGGCGGAAGAATTGGGCATGACCCTGGTTATCACAAACACTGAAATGGAAATTGCTGATGTTACTGTAGAAAGCGCCAAGGAACGAATGGTCGCGACCTGGAAAGATGTCGCTTCTCGTTATGCTAACAAGGGAGAGAATACGGTTGCTTTTGAAATCTTCGCAAATCCCACCGATATAATGAGCACAGAAAACTGGAATTCCTTAGCTGAGGCGATTGTCAACGGCATTCGCGAAGTCAATGACAAACATACCATCATTGTTGGGGCGAGAAATTATTCCATTGATGAATTAAGCGACCTTGCTGTACTCGGTGACGATAATGTTGTGTATGCGTTTGAATTTTTCAAACCCTACTTGTTCACTCATCAGGGAGCTACTTTTGATGAGGTGAGCTACAACACTACAGTTGTGCCCTTCCCACAGGATGCCGGTCCAATGCCGGACATGGCAGGCGAGGATGCCGGAACTGCGGCCGAAGATGCTTACAACAATTATGAAAACACCGGAACTGTGGATTATATCAACAGCGAACTTGACAAAGCAGTACAGTTTGCCAGTGACAAAGGTGTACCAGTATGGTGCGCCAGTTTTGGCACAATCGCTGGAAGCTTTTGGGGCGGATATTATGTCAAAGCTGAATATCGTGCTCCTTATCTTGAAGCTGTGCGAACAAAACTCGAAGATAACAACATCGGCTGGGCTCTTGCCGGTTACAACGGTGGTTTTGGTATCATGTACAATAATAGTCTGGCGCCAAACCACTGGGAAACCTGGGGCGTATTCGAATTTGATGTGAATGATTCGCTAACAAATGCTCTCTCTCTGACTGCACCAGAAACTGAACCCTATTACGGAGAAATTCTTGGCGAAGCATTTGCTATTTTTGATGACAAACCAACACCCCTGGCAGACGTTAGTTGGTGGCTGGGCGAATTCGGCGAACCCAACTTTTTTGTTAAAGAACTGGTCCCCCCCAAGGTCGGTGAATTTGCCATGGGCATGCTTTATCCCGGTCAATATAATGCTATCGATTTCTATTTCAGGCCCTATCTTGATTTGCTGACACTGGTCGAAGATGAATATGTTATCGATGCATTTATTCAATGCTGGGATCCTGAAGGTCACGTACAGTTCCGTTTTGAAGACACCAATATGGATTTCGAAGAACGTCCATGGCGAATGAACTATCACATCGATGACAATGTCATCCCTTTTGATGGTGAGTGGCAGTATTTCTCGATACCACTCAATCAAATGGTTGACCAGGGCGCCTGGGATCCGGACGATGAGACCTGGTATGGCGGTCCGGGAGAACTCTTTGATTGGACCATGGTTCAGCGTTTTCAGCTTGTTTCCGAAACTGGAGAGCAATTTGATACTGAAATCTACCTCGACCGTATTCGCGTCGTACATCCGACCGATGTAACTGAACGCGAACCGGCTCAACCCGGTGCATTCAAACTGTCGGCGAACTATCCCAATCCATTCAATCCGTCCACGACGATTGAATTCGAATTGCCGGAAACTGCAGAGGTTGAACTGGCTATTTTCAACGTGCGCGGAGAACGGATCAAGACCCTCTATTCCGGCCAAAAACCAGCAGGTTGTTATAAAATGACGTGGAATGGCACCAACAGTAACGGCTCGCAAGTATCCAGCGGTGTCTATTTCTACAGATTAAAAACAGCGGATCAGCAACAAACCAATCGCATGGTCTTGATGCGCTAAACGTTCTACACACGTAAAAACCAGGGACGTTTTGCCCCTGGTTTTTGCGTTAAATTTCCCTCCTTCTGGTCATTCCACTGTAAAAGCTCAGTCTTGGGTGGAAGTTTTAATATTTGGGCACTAAAGTGCCTATTAAAGAATCTCAATAATAACCCCGACTTGAAAGTCGGGGCTATAATATTGGCCCGAGCTTTAGCTCGGGGTCTCAAGTTTGGACATTAGAAATAGTTAGCCAGCGGGAAAAAAGTGATCTAAACCAGCCCTGAGCTTTAGCTCGGGGTTAAAGATGACCTCTCAACATAACGGGCTTTTCCACTTTTGTAATGCTGCAAAGATCTTCTCCCATCAGTGAGCTTTTACATTCCACTAAAATTTCCTTGATAAATTTCAAAATATTTTGTAAAATAAACGTTTTAATTGTCATAAATTGAATCTAAATTTTTCAATAAAATGGAGGTCACAGAATGAAAGTTACAATTGATGAAGAATTGTGCACGGGATGTGAACTGTGTGTAGACACTTGTCCTGACGTTTTTGAAATGAGAGATGACATTGCCGTTGCCAAAGTCGATGAAGTGCCTGAGGATCTGGAAGAAGATGTCAGAGATGCTGCTGATTCCTGTCCTGCCGAAGCCATTATCATCGAAGAGTAAAATATCATCTATTGTTATGATAAAAGAGGTTGGTACTGGTGTGCCAACCTTTTTTATGCCCAGCCAGCAGTAATTTTTTTTTGACAATCCTCATCAAATCTTGACTATTATTATACTAATACTTATATTGATTTAAATTTTTGAACCGGTTTAAAAATATGCTGGAGGATTCCATGATGCGTTTATTTAAATTGTTCACCCTCGTTTTTCTGCTCGTATTGACAACTTCTTTTTTCATGGCCGGATGCGGAGGAGATTATGGTGTGGTCAAACTCAAACTGGCTCACGGCCTGGCACCCAGTCATCCTGTTCACAAAGGAATGGTATTTTTTGCTAATAGAGCGCTTGAAAAATCCGATTCCACGCTCGTGATCGATATCTATCCTAACGAGCAACTTGGCAACGAAAAAGAAACTCTTGAAAAACTGCAGATCGGCGCAATTGCCATGTGCAAGGTGTCGAGTTCTATGCTCGAACGTTTTGTTGACGAGTACAAAGTATTCGCTCTCCCCTATTTGTTCCGCGATGAAGATCACAAATGGCAAGTCTATAACGGTCCTATCGGCAAAAGAATTTTAGAATCTGGCGCGGATAAAAAGTTAAAAGGCTTGATATACTACGATGCCGGTGAAAGAAGTTTTTACACCCGTAAAAAGCCGATTTTGCATCCGGATGACTTGAAAGGTTTAAAAATCCGCACCCAGCAAAGCCCGATGGCTATGGAGATGATCAGAGCACTGGGTGGTTCTGCGACGCCTATTTCATGGGGTGAACTATACACCTCACTCCAGTCCGGAGTGGTTGATGGCGCTGAAAATAATGTGCCCAGCCTGTATACATCCAACCATTACGAAGTCTGTAAACATTACAGTCTGGATCAGCATACCGCCGTTCCGGATGTCGTTATTATCAATAACGATGTTTATAACAACCTGTCCGAAGCGCACAAAAAAGTCCTCGAAGAAGCGGCACGAGCGTCTGTGCCGGAGCAACGCAGATTATGGGACGAGTTTGTCCAGGAATCTCTGGACAAAATGAAAGCTGAGGGCCTCCAGGTGTACCATCCGGATAAACAACCTTTTATCGAACGAACGCGAAAAATGTATGACGAATATGAAGGCACAGTCATTGGCAAGCTGGCAAAAGAAATTCAAGAGGTAGAATAAATTATGCTCAGACGCATACTGGATGGACTGAACAGAGGACTGGAATTTTTTACCGCTGTATCGATGGGTGTATTGGTTGTGGATGTTACCTGGCAAGTCATTACCCGTTTTATTTTAAGAAATCCTAGTGAATGGACAGAAGAATTGGCGACTTATTTGATGATCTGGGTGGGATTGCTTGGTTCTGCTGTGGCGTTTAACCGCAAGGCTCACCTGGGCATTGATTATTTTGTCGGCAAGCTGACTCTTCAAAAACGACGCATCACTGAATGTGTTGTTTATCTGTTTACATTTGTCTTTTCACTTCTGGTTATGTTTTTTGGCGGTTTGCAACTCGTGAGCAAGACGTTCGCGATGGGCCAGACGTCTCCTGCACTGGGATTGCCGCTCGGATATGTTTATTTATGCATTCCGGTTGCCGGTTTTTTCCTGACGATTTACAGTCTGGAATACCTGATCGATACATTGCAAACGATTAAAAACTCCTCTTCCAGCCCCTTACGAACCGACGCTTCTGAAAACGTCATTACCAAGGATACGTAAAACAAGGACACTATGTAATGGATTTGCCTGTCATCATATTGATTGTGAGTTTTGTTATACTTTTGCTGTTGAATGTTCCGATCGCTTTTACTATGGGCATTGCGTCTTTTCTTACTCTGATCGCTATTGGGCAGATGAGCGGTGTGGCTATTTTTGAACTGGTCGCTCATACCATTGCGACCGGCATTGACAGTTTTGCGCTTTTGGCTATACCATTTTTCATTCTTGCCGGTCTTTTTATGAGTCGCGGCGGCATTGCCCGGCGCTTGATCGATTTCGCCAATGTGCTTGTTGGACGTTTTCGCGGCGGACTGTCCTATGTCAACATTGTCACTTGCATGCTGTTTGGTGCCATTTCAGGGTCTGCTGTGGCCGCGGTCTCCAGCGTGGGCGGTTTTATGATTCCGCTGATGAACAAAGAGGGCTATGCCAGAGACTTTAACGCTTCCGTCAGTATTACAGCAGCCACCACCGGACTTTTAATTCCGCCCAGCAACGTCATGATCGTTTATTCATTAGCCACTGGCGGCACGGTATCCATTGCCGGTATCTTTCTAGCAGGATTTTTACCGGGCATTCTCATGGGACTCGGTCTCATGGTCGTTTCGGGAATTATTTCGGTGCGGCGAAATTACGGCAGAGGTATAACGTTTTCGTTCAAAGAAGGCATTGTTCGCTTTTTCGCTTCCATTCCGCCACTGCTTTTAATTGTTATCGTTCTGGGTGGTATTTTGAGCGGCATCTTTACTGCAACTGAAGCCTCTGCAATTGCTGTGGTGTATGCATTTGTTTTGTCTGTCTTTGTTTATCGTGAAGTGAAATGGAAACAAATTCCGGATATTTTACTGCAGTGCGGCGTTACGACCGCTGTTGTGATGCTCCTTATCGGCACGTCAACAGCTATGTCTCAGGTCATGACCTTTGAAGGTATCCCCACGCAAATCAGTGACGGATTGCTCAGCCTGACCAGCAACAAATATATTATATTGTTGCTCATCAATATCATGATGCTGATTGTTGGTACGTTCATGGATATGACTCCGGCAGTGCTCATTTTTACACCGATTTTTCTGCCGGTGGTGACATCGCTGGGCTTGCATCCCATTCACTTTGGCATCATTCTGATCATGAACCTGTGTATCGGCATCACCACGCCGCCGGTCGGTACGTGTTTGTTTGTCGGCTGTGGCATTGCTAATACAACAATTACACAAATCATACGTCATATCCTGCCGTTTTTCCTGGCAATGATTATTGTGTTGCTGATCACGACGTATGTGCCAATTATTTCACTGCTGCTGCCGCAGACATTTGGTTTTTAAGACAACTCAGCCACATCGCGTGTTCAGATACGCTATGTGGTTTTTATTTCACCAAAATTTGAATCGGTTCAAGAATGACGATTTCGGACATTGCAAAAGAAGCGGGTGTTTCCCGGGCAACGGTTTCCGGTGTTCTCAACGACAATCCTCATGTGGCTGAAAAAACCCGCGAAAAAGTCCTGGCAATTATTGAAAAATACAATTTCAGTCCCAATCAAATTGCCAGAGCGCTGGCGCTTCGTCAAACCGGACTTGTTGGTTTGATTGTCAAAGATATTTCTAATCCGCTTTATTCGAAAATATCCCTCGGTGTCGAAGAGGTGTGCGAAGAAGCGGGTTATAATGTGGTGATGGGCAACACGCATACCGAAACCGAAAGAGAACTGGAATATCTGAATCTGCTCAAAAGACACCGGGTGGACGGACTTTTGATTTTACCGTTGCAACGGGATACGAAATTACCGGCTTTTCAGGAATTGCTCGAGGCTCAATTGCCCATTGTTCTTTTAGGTGACTTGCCGGATATCGATGCCGACCTGGTGCGCTCAGATGACGAAAGCGGCGCCTATCATGCCGCATCTCATCTGATTCAAAACGGCCGCCGCCGACTGATGTATATTTCCGGACCCGAAAGCTTCTACGCCAGCGCACGGCGACTAAAAGGTTTCAAACGTGCGATGCAGGAAAACAATGTCGAATTTGATGAACAAAATGTGATTTATTCTGGCTGGCGATTTAATGACGGTTACGCCACCGGCCAGGAATTGTGCCGGTCCCGCTCGCTTCTCGATGCCGGATTATTCTGCTACAACGATTCTGTTGCCATCGGTTTGATGCGCGCCCTATTCGAGAACGGCTACAAGATACCGGATGATCTTGAAATCATCGGTTTTGACGATGCTGGAGTGGGAAAATATTTGCAAACCAGTTTAACCACCGTTGCCCAGCCGGCGCGGGAAATCGGCCGGCGCGCCGCTCAGCTCCTTCTCGAAAAAATCAATTTCAAAGGTGAAAACTGGCAATCGAAAAAGATTTTCCTGGAGACCACTTTGGTTATCCGGGAAACGAGTTGAAAAAACTTTACTCTTACAAAAAGGGCATTATGGAAAATATTAAAGAAAACGTAACAAGAGCTGCCGAATCAATGCAACTGTCCCCGATAAAGTTTTACGACGTATCTTTTCAACAAATAAAAGATACCACAGTTTTGCTGGCGAAAACTTGCAAAGAACGCCGTCTCTTTTCTACCGGTCCCTGCGACATGTTTTCCGGTGATAAAGTAGAGATTAATGGCATCTCTATAACCGTGTGCAAACTGACGCACGAAAATGCTGTTGCGTTGCGCAAGTTGTTTCCCTGGACCGGACCAATCCCGGTTGGATTAAAAACGTCTTTTGGCACTGGCGATCGCATTGGCGTGGCTACCCCGGGGCACATTTGCGCTCTCAAACCGTACGATGTTGTGCCGGTGCTGGCGCAGCAGTCCATACGCGAAATGACGCGAACCGGCCGCACACCGGAACAAGTAATGGACGATGCAACCTGGGCAGTGTTCCAGGAAGGCTATACCGGCGGCTTTGGCTCGGACGCCGATCATTTAAAAACAGAACAAGATATTCGCAATACCGTGGCAGCCGGATTTACCGGATTTACAGTCGATCCTTCGGATCATATTAACAACGATGCTGATACCATGGATACAGACACGCTCCAGAAAGCTTATGAAAAGTTATTTGATTCGAAAGATGAGGCGAACGCATTCTTGCTGAAATACAGCAAAGAAACGGCAGAAATAAGCGGCATACAGGCACGTCTTGAAATAACGATCTCGGAGGAAGATACAAAACGGTTGGCTGTTAAATATCTGCCAGCCATACGGCATACGATTTACGGATACGATCTTCTCACCCGCCTCTTGCAGAACAAAAACTTTGATTTTGAAATGTCGGTTGACGAAACCGAAACGCCCACCACAGTGGCTGCTCATTATATGGTTGCCAGAGAACTGAAAGATGCGGATGTAATTTGCACCTCCCTCGCACCCCGGTTCGTGGGAGAATTTCAAAAAGCTATAGATTATATCGGTGACATCGATGCGTTCCGCAAGCACTTGAAAGATCATGTCACAATCGCGCAACACTTTGGCCCATACAAAATCAGCATCCATTCCGGCAGTGACAAGTTCTCTATTTTCCCGGTTATCGGTCAAGAAACCAATGGTCTTTTTCACGAAAAGACGGCCGGTACCAGCTATCTGGAAGCGCTGCGGGTCATCGCGCGTCATGATCCTGAACTTTTTCGCAACATATTTCAATTTGCCAGAACACGCTTTCAAAAAGAGCGCCATTCCTATCACGTCACAACCAATATGGCTCAGGTACCGGATATCACGGATGTGAACGACAGGGCTCTGGAAGGCCTTCTGGACCAGGATGACAGCAGGCAGGTTCTTCACATCACTTTTGGCGGCACACTGACCGCTCGGAACGACGACGGCAGTTACCGGTTCCGGGACAGTATGCTCAATGTTCTGAATGAGCATGAGGAAGATTATTATCAGTTTCTGGAAAAACTTTTTGTCAAGCATGCACAAGCTTTCGAAATAAAGAAAAAGTCATAAGATGTTAAATATATGTTCAACCGTTGTAAAATAAACCAGTGGAGGTATTTTTGGATTTTGTAAAAGATATGTTTGGTTTGAATGGCAAGGTCGCTGCTGTCATTGGCGGCGGCGGTGTACTTGCCGGCGCCATGGCTAAAGGTCTGGCACAGGCTGGTGCTGACATTGCGATACTTGATCTTTCCAAGGAAAACGCAGAGAAAGTGGCATCTGAAATTAAAAAGATCGGTGTTAAAAGCATCGCCATTCCCTGCAATGCGACTTCAAGAGAAGCGCTGCAATCTGCTGCAAAACAGATTTCAGAAGAATTGGGCGAGGCTGATATTCTGATCAACGCGCCGGGCATTAATTCCAGCACGCCTTTTTTTGAGATCACTGAAGATGAATTTGAAAAAATCATAAAAGTCAATCTGGAAAGCATGTACCTTGCCTGCCAGGTGTTCGGGCAAAGAATGCTCGACAGCGGAAAGGAATGTTCTATTATTAACATTTCTTCCGCCTCGTCAGGTCCGCCGCTGTCCAAAGTGTTTACCTACGGCCTGTCCAAAGCGGGTGTCAATAATTTAACGCAATTTTTAGCCCGGGAGTGGGCAACTCAGGGCATTCGCGTTAATGCGATTGCACCGGGATTTTTCCCGGCCGAGCAGAACCGTAAAATTCTGACCAAAGAACGCATCGAAAATATTATGCGGCACACACCCATGGACCGCTTTGGTGAAGCAGAAGAACTGGTCGGTACCACCATCTGGCTGGCGTCGGAAAAAGCATCTTCTTTTGTCACTGGTGCTATTATCCGCGTTGATGGCGGTTTTACGGCGATGACGATTTAAAAATGTTAACCAATTTTGGCAACGTTCTGAATACACTAATCATCAAGATCGGGAATTTTCTATGAAAAGAATAATCAGCTTTATGACAATGATTTTTCTGCTGAGCTGTGGAAAATCCGGTGTCCACTTTCAAGAGTCATTTCAAAATACGTTGGCCAGAGCTAAAGAAACGGGCAAATCGATTCTCATCAATTTCTATTCGCCTACTTGAGGCCCGTGCCGAAGATTGGACCAGTTGGTCTTTCAAAATACAGAGTCAGCACAATTTATTAATAAAACGTTTGTCTCTTTTAAAATCATAAAAGGCGATGAGAATTACAAAGAGCTGCGAGAACAATTCAACATGCTGGGATTTCCGACGATAATCGTACTTTTGCCGGATGGCGAGGAACGCGACCGCATCATCGGATTTGACGGCAATAAAGAGGCTTTTCTCGAAATAATCTTTCAAAGTTTCGTAACCAGAAAACAAAAGAACGTTAACAAAGAAAACAGGAGCATTTATCATGTCAGAATATGATATTGGACTAATCGGACTCGCTGTCATGGGCGAGAACCTCATTTTAAACATGGAGAGCAAAGGATTTAGCGTGGCATGCTTTAACCGGACCACATCCAGAGTGGATGATTTTATCAACGGTCGTGCTAAAGGTAAAAACATCAAAGGATGCTACTCGGTTGAAGAGTTAGTGAACAGCCTGAAAAAACCGCGCCGGATCATGCTGATGGTCAAAGCCGGCAAGCCGGTTGATATTTTTATCGACAAACTGATTCCGCACCTCGATAAAGGTGATATCATTATTGACGGCGGCAATAGCAATTTTAAGGATACAATGAGGCGAACTGAATATGTCGAAGAAAAAGGTTTGCGGTACATCGGCACCGGCGTTTCTGGCGGTGAAGAAGGCGCGCTGCACGGGCCGTCTATTATGCCCGGTGGCACGCCCGAAGCCTGGCCGCACATGAAAAACATCTTTCAAACCATTGCTGCGCATACAGATGAAGAAGAACCCTGTTGTGATTGGGTTGGCGAAAACGGCGCCGGACACTTTGTAAAGATGACGCACAACGGCATCGAGTACGGTGATATGCAGATGATTTGCGAGACCTATCAGATGATGAAAGTCGGGCTTGGCATGAGCAATCAGGACATGCACGACGTATTTGCTAAATGGAACAAGGGCAAACTGGATAGTTATCTCATTGAAATCACTCGCGACATTCTGGGATACAAAAATGAAGACGATCAATACGTGCTCGATCTCATTCTCGATACAGCCGGCCAAAAAGGCACCGGCAAATGGACCGCTATCGAATCGCTGAACCAAGGGCAGCCGCTCACCCTGATCGGCGAAGCAGTATATGCGCGCTTTTTATCCGCACTCAAAGACGAGCGGGTTGCCGCTTCAAAAGAACTAGAAGCTCAAGCTGAAAAATTTACAGGCGACAAGCAAAAATTTATCAACGATCTTGAACAAGCGCTGTACGCATCCAAAATCATCAGCTATGCCCAGGGATTTCAGCTCATGCGCGCTGCTGCTCAGGAATACGGCTGGAACCTGAACTATGGCGGCATTGCGCTCATGTGGCGCGGCGGTTGTATTATCCGCTCTGTGTTTTTGGGCAAAATCAAAGAAGCGTTCGATGAAAAACCCGATTTGACAAATCTGCTCTTGGCGCCATTTTTCAAAAAAGAAGTCACCGAGGCCTTGCCGTCGTGGCGGCGGGTTGTCAAGACAGCCGCTGAGCTGGGCATCCCCACACCGGCCATGAGTTCGGCATTAGCCTATTATGACGGCTATCGCAGTGAGCGTTTGCCAGCCAATCTATTGCAGGCCCAGCGCGATTATTTCGGCGCCCATACATACGAACGCATTGACAAGCCGCGCGGTGAATTTTTCCACACAAACTGGACTGGACGCGGCGGCACCACTGCAGCCGGAACGTATAACGCTTAAACTCGTAAAAATATCGCAACCTTGCGGAAAATTTCTACCATGAAGAATCTCGGGTTGCGCTTAAACCGGTTTAAATACATTTGAATACACTATGAAGTTCATTCTCTTCATTGGTCTTGGTCTTTGTCCTTTATTGATTCTTGGTTCTCGGTGCGCGACGTCTTATAACATCCTTGTCACCCAAAATGAGAATCCGGAAAACGAATCGGTTGTCATTTTGGTGCACGGATTGCGTGCCAGCAGCTCCATATTTGATCGTCTTGAAAAAGCTCTTCTTGATGAAGGATATGATGTGATCAAGGTCGATTATCCGTCCATGAAACAAAGGATAGAGCCGCTGGCTGAAAGCGCACTGTCAAAGACATGGCAACAATTGGATTCATTGCATTTTGACAGAGCGCATATTGTCGCTCATTCCATGGGAGCTATTTTGGTGCGTTACTATCTGCAAAAACACCCTGTGGAACAGCTTGGCCGGGTGGTGATGTTGAGTCCCCCAAATCAGGGCAGTGCACTCGTTGACAGGTTTGAAAATAGTGCATTTTTTCGCTGGCTTAACGGACCGTCCGGAATGCAGCTTGGAACAGATGAAACTGATTTCGTAAATCAGCTCGAAAACCCGAATTATCCGGTCGGCATCATTGCCGGAACCCGGACGATAAATCCGATCGCTTCGCTGTTCATTCCCGGAAAAGATGACGGCCGGGTGGCCATTGAACATACCAAAATAAAAGGTATGACAGATTTTTGCACAGCGAAAACAAACCATCATTGGATTACCTATAAAGAATCTGTCATAAAACATGTTTTGGCATTTTTGAAAAAAGGTGAGTTTGCTTCGTAATAAAGTCGCAATCTCAACCCGCTTTTTTGCGACTTTTAGAAACATGGAGTTAACATGGTTGTTGGTAAAGGATTAACAACGAACTATCTAACCGAATCAGAAATACATGAACTGTGCTCAGAGGCATTTGAGCAGCAGGATTTTTCATCGAAAAAAGTCCTGGTTATCATTCCCGATCACACCCGTTCTGCACCGATGGATGTGATGTTTCGGACCGTGTACTCGTTGTTGGCGGATCGGGTTAAAAATCTGGACTTTTTAGTAGCGCTCGGCACGCATCCGCTGATGAGCGAAGAAGGCATGAGTCAACTTGTGGGATTGTCGGCAGAGGAACGTAAAAACGATTATCCACAAGCCCGGTTTTTCAATCATTCATGGGATAACCCGGCACAACTTGCACATATCGGCACCATTTCCGGGGACGAGGTGGCAGATATTTCTCTCGGTTTGTTGCACGAAAAAGTCAATATCACCATTAATAAAATGGTGTTTGATTATGATCATATCATGATCATTGGTCCGACCTTTCCCCATGAAGTTGTCGGATTTTCTGGCGGAAACAAATATTTGTTCCCCGGTATTGCGGGACAGGAAATCATCGACATGTTTCACTGGCTGGGCGCCCTCATCACCAGTCCGGTGATTATTGGCAGCAAATACACTCCGGTGCGCCGCGTTGTTGACCGGGCGACCGAGTTTTTACCATTCGAGCCGTTCTGCATCAGTCTGGTGGTCAAAGATGATCGACTGGCCGGACTCTATGCCGGGCCGTCAAAACAAGCCTGGGCAAAAGCGGCTGATCTGTCCGATAAATTGCATATCATTTACAAAGATCATCCGTACACCAACGTATTGTCCCGCGCTCCCAAAATGTACGATGATTTGTGGACCGGCGCAAAGTGCATGTATAAACTGGAGCCGGTTGTCGCTGACGGCGGCGAACTGATTATTTATGCGCCGCACATCAAGGAAATATCCGTAACACATGGAGAAAAAATCCGCAAAGTAGGTTATCACGTTCGCGATTATTTCCTCAAACAGCCGGACAAGTTCAATGCTGTCCCCGGCGGCGTTCGTGCTCATTCGACGCACGTCAAAGGTGTGGGTCAATTTGAGAATGGTGTGGAAAAGCCGCGTATCAACGTGGTGTTGGCTTCACAGATCCCAAAAGACGTTTGTGAGCACGTCAATCTCGGCTATCGCGATCCGGACAGCATCGATGAAAATGAATATAAAGACCGGGAAGATGAAGGTTATCTCTACGTTCCCAAATCCGGTGAATTGCTTTATCGCTTGAAAGATGATCCGTTTCGAAAAGAATAATCAAAATAAAAAATAAAATGCATGGAGGATTTTATGGCAGTTAATAAAAATGTCGTTGTTGCTCAATCCGGAGGCCCTTCTCCGGTGATCAATAACACGGTTCGTGGCATAGTGGACACATGCAAAATGTTTCCGGACAAATTTGATACGATTTACGCCGCCTGGCATGGCATCGAGGGAATATTAAAAGAAGAGCTGCTCAACCTTTCTGCTCAGCCGGAAGAAGAAATTGCTCTTTTACGCAACACCCCGGCGGCCGGTGCTATCGGCACATGCCGCTACAAAATCAAAGATCATCAGCAGCAAGACCTGGAGCGCATTGTCGAGGTGCTCAAGGCGCACAATGTTGGCTATTTTTTCTACATTGGCGGCAATGATTCCATGGACACCGCTCATAAAGTAGCGCAACTGGCACACCAGCGCGGCCTCGATTTGGTCGCTGGCGGGGGCGCCAAAACCATTGATAACGATGTCGGTGACACCGAATTCAAGCTCGTTGATCACACACCTGGCTATGGCTCGGTAGCGCGTTACTGGGCATTGAATGTGCAGAACGCCAATCAGGAAAACATGGGCTCCTCCCCGTCCGATCCGGTTTTAGTGCTGCAGGTCATGGGCCGAAAAATCGGTTTTATTCCGGCGGCAGCGCGGCTTGCTGATCCCAAACGCGACATGCCGATGCAAATTTACATGCCGGAATCGAACTTGTCGCTTGATGAGTTGACAGACAATGTCAACGATGAACTGAACCGCAGCGGCCGGTGTTTGGTTGTTGTCTCCGAAGGATTTGATGTTGGCGATGTTGGTGAAATGAAAGATTCGTTCGGACACACTGAATTCAGTTCCAGCATGTTCACGGCACAACAGCTCATTGTCAATCACCTCAATAAGGCAGGAATCAAAGCCCGCGGTTCGGCGCGCGGACAGGTGCCGGGCACAGATCAGCGAGACACGGCTATTTATGCATCCAGCACCGACCTGGAAGAATCCTACAAAGTCGGCCAGAACTGCGTGGTTATCGCTCTGGAATATGGGTCCGGTTACATGTCAACGATTCTGCGTCAACCCGGACTGATTTATAATGTGAATTACGACAAAGTACCTCTTAAAGAGGTTGCCAACTCGGAACGCGAATTTCCCAAAGACTGGATCGCTGATAACAAGATCGACGTGACAGACGATTTTATCAGCTATGCGCGTCCGCTGATTGGCGATGACTGGGTAAGCGTTCCGCTTGTAAACGGCGTGCAACGATTCACCCGTTTTGAACCCATTTTTGCAGAGAAAAAACTCGATGAATATACACCGCAAGCTTATTAATGAAAGTGAGAACTATTGCATAAATGTCAATGCATCAGAATAATCTGAACTGAATTTAAAAAAAAGCGAGGTTAAATTATGTCAGACCCACAAGCTGATCTAAAAAATCTTGAACCGCGGCACGAGTTTTTAATTGCAGTGGATTCGGATGGCTGTGCCTTTGACACTATGGAAATCAAACACAAAGAGTGCTTTATTCCGAATTTCATAAAATACATGGACTTGCAACCCGTTGCCAAATATGCACGCGAGGCAGCGGAATTTACCAACCTGTATTCAAAATGGCGTGGTTCGAACCGTTTTAAATCTTACACCCTTGCACTGGATTTGTTGGGTGAACGGCCAGAAGTGCAAGCCCGCCATGCGGATATTCCCGAACTCAAAGGCGTGAAAGAATGGATTAAACGTGAGAGCAAGCTTGGGAATCCAGCTTTGAGGACAGAAGTTGAAAAAACCAACGATCCCGATTTAAAGCAGGCGCTGGAATGGTCAGAGAATGTCAACAAGACCGTGGCGGATATAGTTTACAATATCCCACCTTTTCCGCTGGTACGGGAAAGTCTGGAAAAGCTATCCGAATGGGCAGATATTATCGTGTGTTCTGCCACGCCGCACGAAGCGCTGGTTCGTGAGTGGCAGGAACATGGCATCGCCGATTTTACCCGGTTTATCGGCGGACAGGAAGTTGGCAGTAAAAAGGAGATGATTGAAATTGCCATCGCTGACGGCCGCTACGATAAAGATAAAGCGCTCATGCTGGGCGATGCGCCCGGCGATATGCGGGCTGCTCAAGGTAACGGTATTCACTTTTTCCCGGTCAATCCAAATATTGAAGAATCGTCCTGGGAAAAGTTTTACAATGAAGCAGCAGATCGTTTTAGAAACGGGCAATATGCCGGTGATTATGAAAAACAACTCATCAAAGATTTCAACAAATTGTTGCCAGAAACCCCTCCGTGGAAGAGATAACCACGCAAAACAGCCCCGCATGTTTTTAAGCATACGGGGCTGTTTGTTTTCATGCAGATTGCCGTTAATCAACGGCTACTGTCATTTTCTCACTGCAGACTATTCCTTTTCCGATTCTTCCTGTGATTTTTGATACATATCGACATTTGTGCTGATCATGTCTTGTATGTTGTGTGCCATGGTCTGGGGATCAAAGATAGTGCCGTCCAGTAATGCAACGCTGTTGAATAGATTTTCAACGGCGATTGTCAGCACCGGATCCTTGGCGTCCTTTTTATAGATATCCAACAATTTTATAATCAGCGGATGGGAGTTATTAATTTCCATCACTTTGGGACGCGGCTTTGTATCCTGCGAGTAAACCTGCATCATTTTTTCCATTTGTGATGACATGCCCTCGCTGATCAGCACCGCAGGACTGTCCACGAGCCGCTCGGAGAGCCGGACGTCCTTGACCCGCTCGCTTAAAATATCTTTAATCCGGCGCGCTAATTTATCCAGTTCCCTGCTTGACGCTTTCGGCTTTTCTTCTTTTTTCTCCTCTTTTTCTTTAGAAGGAATTTTTTCCAGTTTCTTAACATCGACCTGATCTGCGGAAACGATTCGCTTGTCCTTGTAATCTATTAATCCCGGCAGAGCAAATTCATCGATCGGATCGTAGCAATAAAGTACTTCAACATCTTTGGCTTTAAATATCTCCAGGTTCGGATTGCTGGTCAAGGTTTCGTAATCCGGACCAGAAAGATAATAAATTTCTTCCTGGTTCTCCGGCATGCGTTCAACATATTCATCCAGAGAGACCAACTCATTCGCATCCTTGCATTTGGACGAATTGAATCGAAACAGCGAAGCAACCTTTTCCTTGTTGCTATAATCATTGTATCCTTCTTTGAAAATCCGGCCATGCTGCTTCCAGAATTCGGTATAGGTTTCCGGCTCATCTTTTGCCAGTTTTTGCAGACGAGATAGAAATCTGCTTACCACGGTGTTTTTAATTTTAATCAGGTGCGGATTATCCTGAAGCGTCTCCCGTGAAATATTTAGCGGCAAATCATCGCTTTCGAGAACCCCGCGGACAAAACGAAGGTAATTCGGCAAGATATCGTTTTGGTGTGCATCCACCAGTACACGCCGGACAAACAAGTGAATACCTTCATCCTGCGCTTCAAAGCCAAAAAATTCCAAATTGGTTTTCGGTACAAAAAGCAACGAATGAAACTGAATAGGCACATCTGCTGAAAAATGCATCCACGTCAAGGGATCGTCATTTTGATGCGCGATAAATTTATAAAATTCGTTATATTGATCTTTGGTAATATTCGTCTTTGGCTCACGCCAGATAGCAGAAATCCGGTTCACCTGCTCCCCGTTCACCTTAATTGGATAAGGCACAAAGTTGGAGTACTTTTCAATAACACTGTCGACTGTATTTTTCTCGGAAAACTCTTTGGCGTCTTCCCGCAGAAATATTTTAACACTTGTGCCTCTTTTCACGTCGCCAATAGCAGGGCTCACTTCGTAGGACCCGCGACCGTCGCTGGACCACGTCCAGGCCTGTTCACCCGGTGTGGCTGATTTTGTCGTGACCTCCACCCTGTCGGCTGCCATGAATACGGAATAAAAACCAACACCAAACTTGCCGATAAGATTGACATCGCCTTTGTTTTCAGCGAGCTGCTTGACAAACTCTGACGTCCCGGACCGGGCAATCGTGCCGATGTTCTCGACAAGTTCGTCATAGGTCATGCCAATACCCGTATCGGATATTGTCATGAGTTTGTTTTTTTCATCCAGAAAAATATTGATTTGATAGTCAAGTTCCTTATCCGCTATCTCCTCCCCTTTAACATCCATAAACCGGGCTTTATCCAGTGCATCGGTTGCATTTGAAATCAATTCGCGGATAAAAACATCCCGGTGTGTATAAAGCGAATGAGTTAGAATATCCAGCAACTGCCGGACTTTTGCCTGAAATTCAAATGTTTTAGTTTCCTGCGATGTTTCCTGACTCATAGAATCCTCCGTTTTTTATGTCATAGTTTCAATCTTTTACTATTTTGCAAATATCATGCAAATATATTATATTACCCTTAATTCAATGTTATCATTTATTTACAATTTATAGTTAATATTTACCCGGGCATGTTCATTCTGACAAAATGACATATAAAATAACAATTCAAGAACATTTTGGCAAGAGTTTGGTTTTAACAGAACATTTACAACTTGCCTTTGTTTAATTGTTTGTGTATTTTTAAATTCTATTATCAAATTGTTCGCTTTGGCGGCTTTTGCGCACGATTTTGTGATTCGGCGTCTGGTGTACAACATGACATACTGGAACGAACACTCTATTAAAAGGCAGCATGATGAAGATTTTTTTCAAGCATCTTGGTTTATGGAGTCTTGCATTGCTCATCACTATGGCCTCAGCTATTTTTCAGCGACTGACCGGTCCAACATATCCGGTCAGTGGCAAGACATCTATTATGGGCAGCGTTGTCACTTACGAGCTTTATCGTAGTCATTCCGGCGAGGGAGATCAACCAGTCAAAATCATCGCCCCTGACAAAGAAATTACAGGACTATTGGTTTTCCGCCGTTATCCAACACGCGATGAATGGATTCAGGTCCCCATGACCCGAAAAGGTAACGCATTATGGGCTTTTCTCCCTCACCAGCCTCCAGCCGGAAAAGTAGAATATCACATTGAATTGTACAAAAATAGCACCCGCCTGCTGATTCCTAAAGATAAAAATGTAATCATCCGTTTCAGGGGTCAAGTCCCGCTGTGGGCTCTTTTACCTCACGTCATTTTTATGTTTTTAGCCATGCTGTTATCTACACGGACCGGGATTCAGGCATTGCACCGGAACGCTCCTTTAAAGGCCTATATGTGGGTGACATTTTCGTTCCTGGTAGCAGGTGGTTTTATCTTTGGACCCATCGTTCAAAAATTTGCTTTTGGCGAGTTCTGGACTGGCATCCCCTTTGGCTCTGATCTGACAGACAGCAAAACGCTAATCGCTTTAATAGCGTGGATCGCAGCTTTGATTGCTTTGCAACGAGCAAAGCGTCCCCAGCGCTGGGCGCTGGGCGCTGCAATCATCACACTGCTTATCTTTCTTATCCCGCACAGTATGCACGGCTCGCAATTGGATTACAGTACTGTGAAAGAAAACAATACACAAACAGAAAAAGTGCAGGAATAAAAAAAAGCCCCGTTAAATCGGGGCGCAATTAACTCTTTTTTTTCTTGCTTTTTTTCCGCGGATGAGGATTGCCGTGCGTACCACGCCAAATTTTGCCTCGCCGGGTTCTTTTGTCGCCTTTTCCCATACAAACATCTCCTTTAATTCTTTTTGTTTTATCTCACACTTTTCTTGAACGCTTTTATTCGTGTCTCATAACAAGTGTCGTTGAACATCTTTTCAAAAGATATAAAACGTGTTTTTAAGAACTCTATAAATTAACATTTTTAGGCTCTTATTCAAGGAAAATATCCGGGGACAGGTAAAAGCTCAGTTATCGGTTGATATGCTCTATCTAAACTAAACAATGGGTCACAAATCTTTTCTGCATCAATGTTGTATCATTCTATAAATTTGGAAATTATAATGTGTTATTTACTAGTTTTGTGACCCATTGTTGGAATT
>CAZSMC010000075.1:0-19862 GCA_964607755.1 uncultured Cytophagia bacterium
CATATAAATGTATTAGCTCAGTTATTGGTGGCGGTGCTCCATAGATTTAACAATGGGTCACTAATCTTTTTTCGTGTTGACGTTGTATTATGCTATTTTATTTGAAATTATAACATGTGCTGTATTCCCTTTGTGACCCATTGTTGGGATTGTAACTAAAGTATTACATATAAATAATAAACTATAGCTATTCTCACAAGGCATACTTTATCAAAACAAATCCACCCACAAGCAGAACTGTAAACAACAGCGCTAACCAGTTAAAATACTTGTCGATGAATCCTTTAATCGGTGTGCCCCATTTCCAGATCATCCAGGCGATGATAAAGAACCTGGCGCCGCGGCTGATGACGGAGGCCAGGATCATCATTAAAATATTAATGTCAAAAGCGCCGGCGGAAATGGTGAACACTTTGTAGGGAATCGGGGTAAATCCGGCAGTAAAGATAATCCAGAAATCCCAGCTCTCGTAGAGCGCCTGCACGTGATAAAAGATCTCATGGGTGAATCCGGGGATGTTGTTGAAAAACCAGGTAGCTACACCCGAAAAGGTCATTGGATCGCTCCACCACAGGGCATATCCGATAAAATATCCGAAACACGCGCCAATGACTGAAGCTGTAGTGGCGCTGAGCGCGTATTTGAACGCCTTGGCTTGTACGCCCAAAACCAGGGCGATTAACAGGGGATCGGGAGGTATGGGAAAGAAAGAAGCTTCAGCAAAAGTCAGTAGAAACAAAGCCAGTCCGCCGTACGGGGTTTCCGCCCAGCCCAGTACCCAATCGTACAATTTGCGAACAATGTTTGGTTTTTTATGATGAGGCGGTTCAGTGTACAAGATTGTTTTTTCCACGGCACCCATTATGTCCAGGTAAAACTCTTTAGAATTAATTTAATGAACCGTAACGTATCGCGCACCGGTTGAATGGAACTGGATTCCTGTGCATACGTCGTTTGAATTGGAATTTCCTTGATCCGCGCTCCGTTTTTGGCCAGCCGGAGCAAAATCTCGGATTCGAATTGAAAGCCGCGTTCAGAACAGTTGACATGTTTTAAGCACGAGAGCCGGATCGCGCGGTAACCGCATTGGCTGTCGTGGATGCGTTGCCCTTGTGCACACAATGAAATGATAATAGAAGTCGTGCCGTTACTGAGCTGCCGGTGCATCGGCATTGCGGTGCGGCGGTCTTGCCGGTTGCCGATAATCACATCGTGAGCGTTTCCGGAAATCACCCGGTAAAAGCGTTCAATATCACGGGGATTGTGCTGACCGTCACCATCCATAAAGATGATCCAGTCGTACACATGAGCACTGGCATAATCAATAGCTGTTTGCAAGGCAACGCCCTTACCCTGGTTTTCCGGGTGGCGAATACACTGAACGCCCGCAGACCGTGCCACTCTGGCCGTGTCATCTGTCGAGCCGTCATTGATAACGACAACGTCATCGCGCGGTACAAAGGACAACATGTCAAAGAGCAGCGGTGCTAAAAATTTCTGTTCATTAAAAGCGGGAATGGCTAAAAGTACGTTTTTCGAATCCCGAACATCAGTCAATTTATTAAATATGTCTTTCTTTCACAAGAAGATTATTTCAGGCGTTTAAAGATATTATATCCAAACTCAGTTTGGACGATGCCGCTGGTTTCGCCGACTTTTAACGAGAGAATAGCATTTTCGATAGTCGAGCTAAAATCGCCTTTATTAAAATAGCCAAGATCACCGCCGATCTCAGAGCTCGGAGCCACGGAATATTTTCTGGCAAGTTCGGCAAAGTCTGCGCCTTCTCTGAGCTGCTGCAAAATCTTTTCAGCCGTATCTTTGTTTTTTACCAGGATGTGCAACGCGCGATACTTGCCCGTCGCCACATTCGGATTAATGCCGGTGGTAGAAGGCCGCCAAATCCATCCGGTAACCTGCACTTTGACCCAATTATCCTGCTCCTGCAGAACGGTCATTTCCGTCCCTTTCAATAATGTGCCGATTTTCCGTCCGTTCGGTGCAATGCGAAAGTTTTCCTCGGGCACGCTGATATATAATTTCTGCAACTGAGCACCGGCTTGACCTGCCAGCATGAAAAGTAAAAAACATGTTAAAATGATTCCATTCCATTTCACAGATTTCATAGAATTATGTCCTCCGAATTAGAAAATTGGTATCGACGTTTCTGTTTTTCAAAAATGCGTCAACTTTTTCCATGGTTGGTATGCCCACTTTTCCTCCCACATGACAGCAGACAAAAGCAGAGACAGCGGATGCAAATATGGCTGTCTCTTTTAGCGAAAACTTTTCCAGAACGGCTAAAAGGGCAGCGCCATGAAAAACATCACCTGCTCCTGTGGTATCCACAACATTGACCGGAAACGCCGGCTGATGAAAACATTCTTTTGTATCTGCCCAGTAACTGCCGTTTTCTCCGCAGGTTACTGCAGCGATTTGCATGCCATAATTTAATAATTCCTGCGCACTTTTCAGAGGATTTTTTTCAAATTTTGCATAATTCTAAATTAATGGTTTACCAAACAGTGTCAATCAGTGTGAATCAGTGGCTTTTAAATAATGTGCAAGAAAAGATTTTTAATGTGCAAAATGCTGCGCAATAAGATAATCCAGGATTTTTTTCTCGGGATGAAAACTGTTCAGATGATTCAGGTGCAATGATTTGATTGCTGCGTTGATCAGTTGTTCTTCCGGTGGATTTTTAGATTTTAAATAATACCGGCCGCTGTCCAACAGTGCCTGCAGCGGACACAAACCGATAATTTCACTTCCCAGGACCTCGACAGAAAATTTGTCTGCTTGCTTTTTCACAGTTTCATAAGCCACATGCAGTGGTGTGATGTTAAAATCCGTCAAGTTCATGGAGACCTGCGCCCGGTCGTATTCTTCGAGCATCCAGCCGATGGCTTTGCAGGCACGCAGTTTACCCGGTATTCGAATGCGCTGGCCATTTTCGGTTGTTACTAATTCACCACCGGCATTGCGTTCAAAACGGCCAGATTCCCGGACAATGCCGGCAATTTCATCGGCAACGGCCTGATCATTTGTATCGAGAGTCACATTATAGGCGATGAGAAATGAGCGCGCGCCAATGACGGTTGCTCCGGCGCGAGAGTTAAACTGTGCTGGACCATAATCGGGCTGCCAGGCTGGATCCTTTAACCGGTGAGATAAATACTCGTATTCGCCTTTTCGGACAGCCGCCAGATTGCGGCGCTCTGGTTTTTGAGCGGCTTTTTCGTACAGATAAACCGGGATGCCCAATTCCTGTGCCACGCGCTGTCCCAGGCTTTTAGCGAACCGGACGCATTCTGTCATCGTAACACCGGAGACGGGAATGAGCGGACACACATCTGTGGCGCCCAGTCGCGGATGCACGCCATTGTGTTGCTGCATGTCGATCAATTGCGCGGCAGTGGCAATAGACTGAAACGCGGCTTCAACAACAGCTTCTGGAAAACCGGCAAAAGTCATGACGGTGCGGTTGGCATCGATACCAGAATCAACGTGTAAAAGTTTCACATTCGAGACGTTTTCAAGAGCCGCAGCGATCCGGTCTATTTTAGCCTGATCCAGACCTTCGCTGAAATTGGGCACGCACTCGATAATTCTCACTTGTCCTCCCAGTTCATAACCAGATCGACAAGCTCGTCAGCAATTTTATCTTCCGGGATTTTACGGATAATTTTTCCTTTTTTAAACAGCACAGCGCTGTTGCGTCCGCATGCCACGCCAATGTCGGCTTCTCTGGCTTCGCCTGGTCCGTTCACCACGCAGCCCATAATGGCCACGGTCAGGGGTTTGTCCACATTGTTGAGGCGGTTTTCAACATTATTGACGATGGGAATCAAATCGACATTGGTGCGGCCGCAGGTGGGACAGGAAATAATGTTCACCCCTCGCGAGGATAAATGAAGGTTTTTTAAAATGTGCTGACCAACAAAAACTTCTTCCACCGGATCGCCGGTAAGCGAGACACGCAGCGTATCGCCAATGCCTTCTGCCAAAAGAATACCAATGCCAATGGCAGATTTGATCGTGCCGGTTCGTATGGTTCCGGATTCGGTAACGCCAAGGTGCAGCGGCACATCTGTTTGCTGCGATGCCAGCCGGTAAGCCTCAACGGTTTTGAGCACGTCCGAGGACTTGAGCGAGAGCACGATTTGATCAGCGCCAAAATCCTGGCACATGTGTACGTTTCGCAGTGCGCTTTGAACCAGAGCAGTCACTGTGGGCCCGCCTTGTTCGCGAAGAATATCCTTTTCAATCGAACCCGAATTGACGCCAACGCGGATGGGAATGCTGTAATTGACGGATTTTTTGACGATATCGCGAACCTTTTCAGGAGAACCGATGTTTCCCGGATTAATGCGGATTTTATCAGCCCCGCCATCGATAGCGCCGAGTGCTAACTCGTATTTGAAATGGATGTCAGCGACCAGCGGCACGGAAACCTGTTTTTTAATTTCAGCAAATGCGTCGACGGATCTTTTGTCAGGAACAGCGCAGCGCACGATATCGCAGCCAGCTTGTTCCAGAACCCGGATTTGCGCCAGAGTCGCCGGAATATCTGTAGTGTGTGTGTTGGTCATGGATTGGACAGATACAGCCGCATCACCGCCAATAGCAATTTTGCCGACTTTGACTTGTCGTGTTTTTCTACGTTCTATGTTCACAATAAACTCCAGTGTTTTGCAAAAGAATTGACAGTTTATCAAATTTCAGTTTGAATGTCAAGGTTTATGTCACATTTAACTTTTTGTTTTTATCCTTGTTTTTGTTAAAATATTTCTCTTTTTTAAGGATGATCAAGAGTTAAACAGCAAAGAACGCAAAGAGCCGCGAAGGAATTGTAAGAATTTACTGTTTGGAAATCAGGATTAAAATGATTTTTAATTTTTGATATCTTTTCTCGGCGCGCTTTCCGTTCCTCGCGGTTTTTGATAGCAATTTAATTAGCCGAGTATTTTTAAATCAATGATTTTTATCTTATAAACAACTCACAAATCATTATTCAGGAGAACGGCATGACAAACAGAACATCATCCGTGTTTTCCAGCATTCGTTTCTTGCAGGTGGCGATTTTGTATCTGGTTATTGTTGTTAGCTGTGTGACAGGCGATCTTTTTGCAAAAGTTGAAACCAACGAAGACTCGTTAACAATTCCCACGTATATCGTCGAACCGCCAAATCCGATGCCCCGTTTTTACGAAGGTGGCACGCATCAGGGGGTGCAGCGGCGGATTTATCCGTATCCGATGAACGATAATTTGACGCGCAATAAACAAGACCGGAATTATCATATCGTTCATTTCGAAAACGAATTTATTGATCTGGGTATTATGCCAGGAATGGGCGGGCGGATTTTTTACGCTGAGGATAAAACCAATGATTATGTCTGGTTCTATCGTCAGCACGTGATTAAACCGTCGCTAATCGGCATGGTTGGTTATTGGATTTCCGGCTCGAATGCCTGGGGATTTCCGCATCATCACGGGCCGAATACGATCAAGCCCATGGATTACAAAGTTGTTGAAAATTCCGATGACAGCCAGACCATCTGGATCGCCAACACAGATCAGCGGCACCGCATGCGCATCATTATCGGTTATACCATTTTTCCAAACTCGTCGCTGATTGAAATGACCATCCGGCCGGTGAACCCGACGCCTGTTGTCAATTCCTTTCTGTTCTGGGCCAATCCATCGGTGCATGTGGATACCACGTATCAGGTCATTTTCCCGCCGTCAGTGCAATACGTCACCCAGCACGCCAAGCGGGAAATGACCACCTGGCCGGTTTCCACAAAGCGCTACAACAGATTTGACTACGAGGGTGTCAATATTAGCTGGTGGAAAAATATCGGCGTTCCGTCGTCGTTTTTTTCCTGGAATCCGCAAGAGAACTATT
The DNA here is from genome assembly GCA_964607755.1 of uncultured Cytophagia bacterium. GTDB lineage: Bacteria > Zhuqueibacterota > Zhuqueibacteria > Residuimicrobiales > Krinioviventaceae > CAZSMC01. Next base: position 5,911 of record CAZSMC010000075.1, read on the forward strand.
TTGGCGGCTATAATCACGGCAAACAAGCCGGTACTGTCTGGACCGGCAATCATTTCACCTGTCCCGGAATGAAATTCTGGGCATGGGGAAATAATCCTGGCGGCGACCGCGCCAACGCCGGACTCACAGATAACGACGGACACTATATCGAGCTCATGGCCGGTGCTTATACAGACAATCAACCGGATTATAGCTGGATGCAGCCGTACGAAGGCAAAGCGGTTAAAATGGTCTGGTTTCCGGTCCGCGAACTGGGCGGATTGAAATATGCCAATCGAAACGGCGCACTGAATTTAGAGATTGCTGATGATGAAAAGATTTTAATCCGCATGAACACCACTCGTCCGCACGAGAACGCTCAAGTGGTGTTAAAAGCAAAGAGCGACATTGTGTTTAAAGAATCGATTTCAATCAGTCCAGCAAAACCCTACGCTGTAGGCATTGAGGCGCCCTCTGGTATTGTAGAGGATGATCTTGATGTGTCCTTGCTGAGCGCGTCCGGTGAAACGTTGTTGTCCTATCGACCTGCCGAGCATCATCCGCCGGATGAGCCGTTGCCCGATCCTCTGGAACCGCCGGCGCCTCCGGAAGAAATTGAAACGATTGAACAGCTCTACCTGACCGGTTTGCGGCTGAATCAATTCTACAATGCTTCGCTGGATCCCATGCCTTATTATGAAGAAGCGCTCAAACGCGATCCTGGCGATTACCGGGTGAACACTCAACTTGGCGTTCTGGCAATCAAGGATAAAAATTGGCAGAAAGCCGAGCAACGACTGCGCACCGCCGTAACGCGAATTACTGCCAATTACACCCGACCCAAAGACGGCGAAGCATTGTACTATTTGGGTTATGTTCTCAAGGCTCAGGGAAAATTAGATGAAGCGTATGAATATTTATACGATGCCTCCTGGAGTGCAGCCTGGCACACGCCGGCTTATTATCAACTGGCTGAAATCGATTGCCAGAGAGGCGATTTTGAAACAGCGCTCGATCATGTGAACCGGGCGATTTCAACAAATGTTGAAAATTTAACAGCGCTGAATCTAAAGGCTGTCATTTTGAGAAAAATGGGCCGGTACGACAAAGCCGTGGCGCAAGCACAAAAGATTATTGAAAAGGATATTTTGAATCATCATGCCAGAAATGAACTGGTGCTCAACCTTTTAATAACCGATAACAACGAGCAGGCATCAGTCCGGTTGACAGAATTAACAGAAATTATGCGCGATGAGGTGCAGTCCTATCTGGAACTGGCTACAATCTATCAGAATGCCGGATGTTATGACGAGGCTATAGACCTGCTCAACCGGCTCGCACAAAAAGGTGAAACGTTTCCCATGCTGCATTATTATCTGGGATATTACTGGTCGAAAAAAAGTGAGACAGATAAAGCCTCAGAGTTTTACCAAACCGCCAGCCAGATGCCGCATACCTATTGTTTTCCGTTCCGCCGGGAATCGGTGGACGTGCTGCAGGATGCCATGAAAGTCAATCCAAATGATGCCATGGCGCCATATTATCTCGGGAATTTGCTCTATGAACATCAGCCTGAAAAAGCGATGGAATACTGGGGAAAATCCCGGGATCTGGACGATTCGTTTTATATTGTCCACCGGAACCTGGCGTTTGCGTATGAAGAGCAGCAAGGTAATCAGTCCAAAGCCATGGCAAGCATGGAACGGGCGGTCGAATGCCACAACACTGACCCCAGGCTTTTATACGAGATGGACGAGCTGTACGAAAAGAACAAGGAACCGTCGCAAAAGAAATATGCTTTGCTCAAAAACAACAGCGAAACAGCCAAAAAGCGCACCGAATCCATGTTGCGTCTTGCCACCCGCTCGGTCGAAGTTGGCAAGTATGACGAGGCGCTTGACATCCTGCTCAACAACGAGTTTCCCCAGTTTGAAGGCGGGCGCGAGATGCAGGATACCTACTTGAACGCGTTTACGCTTCGCGGACTGCAATATTTTAATCAGGGAAAATATGAGCTGGCGTTAAAAGATTTCAAAACTGCGTTGGATTATCCGGTTGGCCGCTTTGGACGCGCCAGGTGGGCGCAGTTGAATTATCTGACCGGCGCCGTCCAGGAAGCTCTTGGCAAGAACGACGAGGCGAAAATATTTTTTCAGAACTGTCTTGACGTTGATGTCCCGGGCAGGGGCAGAGATCAAGAGTTTACATTTTACCACGGACAGGCTTTTCAAAAACTGGACAAACCTGGACAAGCCAAAAAGATTTTTGAAGAAATGCTCAGCAGCGCCCGGTCCCGCAGCAATGACACTTTTTTCCGTCAGTTTGAGCGCGGTTTATCGCAGGACAGACAGCGCGCTGCGAATCATTACCTGGCAGGATTGGCGTACAAAGGTTTGGGCAAGAACAAAGAAGCAAAACAAGAATTAAAGCAAGTGCTTGAGCTCGATCCCGGACATATCTGGGCCAGGTATCATTTGTTAGTTTTAAAATGATACAAGGACGGATTCGTGTAATGTGTGAATAGAGGAACCATAGATTCAGATGCAAAGAAAATGGATTTTTTGTCTTTTTATATGTTCCCTGAGGTGCCACCAGCCAGTGCTGGTTTCTGAGCAGAATTATTTTACAGAAAACAATATTGATGCACGAGTGGCACATGCGCCGACCCAAACCGATTCAATGGTTCTTTATGGAGTGTATTCCAACCAGAAAATGAATAATTCCGGCCAACCGGCACTTGTCTGTTTGGAAAAGAATCGTATTTTAATGTATCGGTTATGTGATCCGCAGCACGCCGAAATCGGCGATTATGTTAAAATTGCCGGACATTTTTCGCAGTCTATTCACAAAGTCCGGCAATCTCGTTGTATTCACGTCGATTCATGTCGAGTGATAAAACAGACCAGTCTTTTGTTAACAGATGCCAGGCAATGGCATTCCAAAAATCAACAACAGCTCATCGAATCATTACCTCAAAAAATCGAGCTAAAAAGTCTTGTGCAGCGAGACTGGCATGTTTTCATCCACGAACAAAAAAAGAACGTGATTGTCACACTGACGGCAACCGGTGTTTTACACCGAGTGGATTTTCAATTTATCTATGATTTCGATTCATTGCGGCTCAAAAAAGTCTATCTTGATTACCAGTTCAAGGGAGAATAGAGATGCGCTCTTTTGCGATGTATGCAATTATCATTTTTATATTTTCAATTGTCGCAACATCTCACGCTGAGAAATATGCGCTAGTGCGTCTAAATCAGAAACCGCTTAAAAAGGCTGTGACACAAATCGAAAAATCCTTTATGGATATAACCACGGTTGATCCGGATGGCCGCTTTGTGGAAGCCATCGTTTCGGCAGATGACATTGAGCTGCTAAAGAATCAACACAGCTCTATCGATATTCTCATAAACGATATGGATGCCTATGCCGCGCAGTTGCGGCAATCCGGGTACTTTGATCATTTTCACAGTTACGATGACATGCTGACCGAATTGCAGCACGTTGCAGCCACATATCCAAACATCACTGCCCTGCATGATATTGGTGACAGCTATTTAAAAGTCTATGACCGTGGCGGCCATGACATCTGGGCGCTTAAAATCTCAGACCAGCCAGCAATAGACGATTCGACCGAGGCCGATGTGTTGCTGATGGCAACTATTCATGCACGCGAGATCATTACACCAGAAATCATTTTATATTTCATGAATCATCTTGTGCACAATTATGGAAAAGATGCCTTTATCACCCATCTCATCAATAACCGTGAAATTTGGCTGATTCCAATGATTAATCCTGATGGTCATAAAGTCGTATTCTCAGGAGATATTAACCAGCGCGACAATTATCCGTATGATCCGATCTGGTGGCGGAAAAATTGCCGCGATAATGATAACAGTGGCGATTTGAATCATGTTGACGGTGTGGATTTAAATCGCAATTTCGATTACAAGTGGGGGCTTGATGATGAAGGATCAAGCCCGGACTCGTCAAGTGTGACTTATCGCGGGCCGCATCCGTTTTCCGAACCAGAACTGATGGCACTGCGGGATTTTGTCGAACAGCATAATTTTCTCATCAGTCTTTCCTATCACAGTTACGGCAACTTTTGGCTTTTTCCATGGAGTTATGAAGGCAAATATCCACCCGAGCCGCATTTTTCGGTTTTCAAAGCTTTGGCAGATAGCTGCACTGCCTACAACGGTTACCGGTCAGGCAACGCGCTGGATTTTCTCTACGCTGTCAATGGCGATTCTGACGACTGGTTGTTTGGTGTGCACGGTGTCTATGCATTCACACCCGAAGTCGGTACCTCCCGGGATTCCTTTTGGCCGGATACCACGCGAATTATGGATCTGATTCTGGAAAACATGGGTCCCAATTTATTTGTGACCTATGCGGCGGGAGAAGAACCGGTTGTTAATCTTTTATCCGAAACACCTGTTTTGCAGGATAGCTTTTATACGCTGGAATTCGAAATCAAGCCACCGATTGTTTTAACCGATTCGGTTGGCCTGGACGAATCCACTTTTGCTCTGCATTACAAGATTGGCAAGGGCAGTGATTTTGAAACCGTTTCTATGCTAAAGCCGGATACAACCGGTGGTTACCAAACACACATTCCCTTAGATAATGTAACCACACAATCATATATCTATTTTTACGCTTCAGCCGCTGATTCTCTTGGCCGGACCGGTACCTATCCTCGTGGCGCACCTATGGCTGTGGATTCATTTATAGTGCAACCTCTGGCGGTAGAAAACAGGCAGATTACTGTTCAATCGGCCGTGCTGGCGCCGAATTATCCCAATCCGTTTAATCAATCGACTGTGATTAACTATAATCTGCCAGTGCCTGAAAACGTGCGTCTGGTTCTCTATAACATGGCCGGACAACAGGTATGCACCCTCGTGGATGATCATCAACAAGCTGGTGAACATTATATAAAATGGCGCGGCAAGAATGAATCCGGAATTGCTTTGCCGAGTGGAGTTTATATGTGTCGTCTTTTTACGGAATCGACTGTGCAGTCTCGAAAGATACTGTTATTGAGATAAAAAGAGACAAAAATCCGTGCTGATCTTCTGAATCCGTCAAATCGGTGTTCACATTTTTTGCGGATTAAAAATTCCTCGATTTATATTGTAAAAAAACATTTTTCATTAGAGTTGTCACATCATATTAAACCATGCCGGGTCTGCCCTTCACCCAAAACCACAAACTTTTTGGTTGTCAATGAATCCAAACCCATGGGTCCGTACGCCTGCAGTTTGGTGGTCGAGATGCCGATTTCAGCGCCGAGTCCCAGTTCACCGCCGTCTGAAAATCTGGATGAAGCATTGACCAGAACCACAGAAGAATTGACTCGCCGCTGAAATTCCCTGGCATTTGTGTAATCGTTAGTGACAATGACATCCGTGTGGTTTGAACCATAGGTGGCAATATGTTCAATAGCTTCCCGGAGATTTTTAACCACTTTGACCGCGATGATCAGACTCAGGTATTCTGCGGAATAATCCTCCTCAGTGGCATCCTTGATATCCGGGACAATCTTTTTTGTTTCCGGGCAGCCGCGAATTTCAACATGATCGCGTTGTAACGCTTTGGCAGCGGCGGGCAAAAATTCCTGCGCCATATCCTCATGCACAAGCAACGTTTCAAGGGCGTTGCACACTCCGGGACGGGATACTTTACCATCAATGAGTAACTGAATCGCCTGATCGATATTCGCAGTGGCATCAACGAACTGGTGACACACGCCTTTATAATGACGAATGACCGGAATGCGGCTGTTCTCTGAAACAAACCGGATGAGTCCTTCGCCGCCACGCGGAATGATGACATCGATATAATCGGTTAACGTGAGCATTTCCTGAACAGCAGTACGGTCTGTTGTCGATACCAGGGTAATTGCAGCTTCTGGTACGTGCTGCGACTGCAGGCCGTTATGCAGCGCTGCCGCAATGGCTTGATTGGAATGAAAGGCTTCGGACCCGCCGCGCAAAAATACTGCGTTACCGGACTTTAGGCACAATCCGGCAGCATCACTGGTGACATTGGGACGTGATTCGTAAATCATGCCGATGACGCCAAGCGGAATGCGCTGATAGGAAACCGTCAATCCATTGGGCCGCCGCCACGTTTCTGTGATTTCGCCAACCGGATCGGGCAGGTTGATGATGTCACGCAATGCTTTTGCCATTTTTTCCAGTCGATCCGGTGTGAGGATCAGCCGGTCGATCATGGCATCGGAAAGATTGTTTTCTCTTGCTTTATCGATATCCTTGTTGTTTTCTTTAATGATGTCTTTTTGGTTCGACATTAACTCATCTGCCATGGCATTTAGAGCGGCATCTTTTTGACTCGTATCAAATTGTGCCAATATTTTGCTGGCTTTTTGGCATGCTTTTGCTGCCTGTACAAGTTTAGAAGTTGCTGTCATTTATTTCACCTTTTTATAATGAAAATTTTATATTTATAAGAATTTCTATTTGAGCAGAACAAGGTCATCACGGTGGATGACAACATCCGTATAACTGTATCCTAAAATGGATTCAATATCAGTGCTTTTCTTGCCAATAATCTTTACCAGATCCGTAGAATCATACTGACTGAGACCTTTGGCAATGGTCTGCTCTTTTCCCCCGGCTTCATGAACAATCGTAATGGCATCGCCCCGTGCAAAACGTCCATTTACTTTCACGATCCCGGAGGGCAGGAGGGAGGCGCCTTTTTCACGCACAGCTCGCGCCGCACCGGCATCTACATAGAGGCGCCCCGAGCTTGGCAGCGCGTGCAGCATCCAGTGCTTTTTGGCACTCATCGGAATATCTTTTTTCAAAAAAAGAGTTCCGTGTACATCGCCATTGAGAAGAGCCTCAAGATATGCGCGCTTTGTGCCGTTAATGATAATTGTATCAATACCGCGCGCTGTAGCTTTTTCGGCAGCTTCGATCTTTGTGCGCATGCCGCCGGTGGCTGTTGGATTTTTTGTATCGCCTGCCAGCTCGTACACATCCTCATTAATTTCCTGGATGGTGTGGATCAAGAAAGCTCTGCTATCCTGGCGCGGATCGCCGCTGTACAATCCGTCAACGTCCGAGCAGATGATGAGAAGATCAGCGTCCGCAAGAACAGCAACGTGTGCTGCCAGGTTATCATTATCTCCCACTTTGAGCTCGTCGATAATTACAGTATCGTTTTCATTGACAACGGGCAGGACCTTTCGTTCCAGCAAATTTAACAGTGTATTTTTGGCATTGACAAATCGCTGCCGGTCATAGATGCCCTGATAGGTTAACAGCAGTTGAGCACAGGGAAAATCGAAAAATTTACTCCAATGCGCCATCAGCAACGGCTGGCCGATGGCAGCGATAGCTTGTTTCTCGGCAATACTGAGCTGCTGCTTGCTGACTTTATGCTGACTCGTCAGGCCGGCAGCCACGGCTCCGGAGGTGACCAGGATGATCTCTTTGTCTTGCAGCCTGCTTTTGGTGATAAAGCTGGCAATGTCGAGAGAAAATTTGGTGCTCAGTCCGCGGCCCTGTGGCGCTACCAGGCCGCTGCCGACTTTGATCACTGCGCGCCGCCAATAGGAAAGTTTTACCTTTTGGTTCTTTTTTACCATTTCAAGAATTTATTGTCAAAACAGCGTATTAAAGGGATTTGTGAATTTTCTTCAAGAAAATATCTTTATCCAGATAATTTTTATAACGATTGTAATCCAGACCGGTATCGAAAATATATTCTGTTAGTAATGTTTTGACCGTGGCGGTTAATTCGTTGCGATTCCACGGCTTTTCCATATAGTGATCGATCCGCGCTTTGTTGATCGCCACGATCGTGTCCTGATGCGTTGCCAGACCTGTTAGCAATATTGTTTTGATGTGTTGAAACCGTTCGTCGTTGCGCAAGTCGATCAAAAAATCAATACCTTTGCGGTTCGGCATAATATGGTCGCAAATAAGAACAGCCACGAATTCTCCGAAAGCCTCCAGTTCATTGATCACTTTCATGGCTTCGTCAGCCGATTCACAACTTGTAATTTCGAAATCATTGGCAAAAATCGCAAGGTCTTTTTGCAATGCCGATAAAACGCTGCGCTGATCATCAACGCACATGATATGCAATGTTTCCATTTTATCCTCTGGCTGCCAGTTGCCAACTCGAATAAATACGGTCAATATCGCTTTCGCTCAAGCAAAGTGATTTGATCATGTTTGCTGAAATATTCATTTCACTTAACCGCTCGCAATTTTCTCTGTCAAACGGCGTTGTTTTCAGAAGAGTTTTTCTACGTTGACGAATTTCTGATGGTGACAATGTTCTCCCCTTATGCAGAGCGCGAGTGATTAAATCTTTTTCAAAATCTGTTTCAGGCTGCAAAAGCTTCAAAAGTTGCTCAGATATCCAGGCTGTGTTTCGCGAAAGCACGGCAAGAGCGTTATTGAGCTCGTGAGCGATAGCTGCGGACATTTGACCGAGCGATGCCATTTTCTCAGATTGCATGAGTTGTTTCATGGATTTTGCTTTTTCGAGCGCAGTGCTTTGCAGGCGCAGGGTGCGGTTAAATAATTCCCGGACCACAACCGGCATAAAATCCTGATAAAAATTCGATGGCGATGTCATCGAATGGGCTGTTTTTAAATCAATAGTCGCGCAAGTGGTTTCATGTCTGGCAATGACAGTGGCACCGCTTTTAAACGTGCCAGAGAAAAAGCTGTGAACTCTGACAAACATATCCGGACCGGCACGAAAAAGCTCGATCCGGTGATCATCCTGCTCGTGATAACCAATGAGTTCCCCACTCAGGATGAGGTATAATTTATCATTCCAACCGTTCTGATACATGACGATTTCATTTTTGGGAATAGTCTGGTGACGCTTCTCATCAGAAAAATAAACAGTGCGCAATTTTTGCAAATGCGCCTGATATTCGCGATGCAGAGAGTTCATATAAAATTCACCATTTTTAAAACAGTCATGAGCAGGGCTAAAAATCCAAGACCCACAATTCCGACAATGAGGCCGGGGATAATCATATCCCGTGTTGTGATTTCGCCTGTACCGTGCGCCATGGCATTTGGCGGTGTGCTGATCGGCAGCGCCATAGCCAGTGAAGCGGCAAGAGTTGCTGTGAGAATTAACATCTTGCTGCCTCCGAGTGGAATAATGGATGGCAGACTTGCGCCAAGAGCAGAGATCACCGGCAGCATCAGATTGGCTGTAGCTGTACGTGACATAAATGTTGCGCACATAAAAGTAATGAGCGCTGCTATAGCAACAACAATAATAGGAGGCAGGATTTCGAATTGAATGGCGTCAACGATATGCCGGGCAAGACCGGTCTGTTCCATCGCCCGGCCAAGGGCAATGCCGCCAGCAATGAGCCACAGAATATCCCAGTTCAATCCGCGCATGTCTTTGACAGTAATGATGTTTGTTAATGAAAACACCGCCACCGGGATCAACGCAACGGTGTAGGAATTCATGCCATGGATGAAATCTGTGAGCCAGAGAAAAATAGTCACTGCAAAAATGATATAGACTGTAATGGCTTTCCAGTGTCTGATGAACGCCCCCTTTATCATCATCTCGACTTTTGTTTTCCGGGACGGATAAAAGTGCCAGATCAAAAGCCAGCAAAAAAAGATATTTACCAGTACAAAAGGAACGCCAAACGTCATCCATTGGGCAAATGTGACAGCGTTTTTGCCGGTCAAAAATTGCAAGGCAATAGCGTTCGGTGGCGTTCCAATGGGCGTGCCAATGCCGCCGATATTTGCGGCAAACGGCACGGCCAGCGCAAAACCAACTTTGCCACGGTCTTCCGGTGGAAAAGATTTTAAAACGGGAGTTAAAATCGCCAGCATCAACGCTGTTGTGGCTGTATTGCTCATAAACATCGAAAAAAGCGCCGTGGATAGCATGAGTCCCAGCATCATGTACTTTGGCTGCGCGCCAAACGGTTTGAGCAGCACTCTTGCCAGATTAATATCGATCCGGTATTTTGTGGCTGCTGCTGCCAGATAAAATCCGCCCAGAAAGAGCATAATGACAGGTGAAGCAAAAGAACTCATGATATTTTTGTAATTGAGCGCAGCATCCAGATCGATGCCTCGCGCAAACCAGATCAAAGATGCATCGGAAATGGTTACTATCTGCAGTACTATGATCAAAATTGACGTGGCATAAATGGGTACAGGTTCGAGCACCCACATCAACAATGCGCACACAAAAATGGCAATCAAACGGTGCTCAATTACAGTCAGATCCTGAATGATCCATTCTGGTGGGAGCAAGAGAACGATCACCGGCACAAGAATGACAATGAAAAGTTTGAACGCTTCAGGTTTGATAAAAAAATGCATTTCGATGCCCGGTCTATCTCAGCACGATGCATTTGCGGGTTGTTTTAAAATGAGGAGAATAAATCGTGTAAAAATAAACACCGCTGGGCATAGAGTCAGCATTCCAGCTCATGTGGTGACGTCCTTTTTGCATCACGTCATCAACAAGCGTTTCGACGTGTTCCCCCAAAATATTGTAAATGTTCAAAGTTATATGAGCTTTAAAGGGTTGCTGCCAACTTAACGTCGTGACGGCATTGAATGGGTTTGGAAAGTTGCTGTTCAGTTGAAAATAATCGGGTTCGTTGTTTTTATCCCGGACATTACTGGACACATCATCTCTGCCTGGCGAACCATGCACCTGAGCTGAGGTCATCCAATCGGTTGCTTGTTTTTGGTCACCCCAGGGAGTCAAGCGAACAGGAACAAGTGAGTATCCGTCTGTGTCAGGTCTAGTTGGCCACGGGGGGTCATCATCGTATTCGATATCGATTATTGTATCGCCGGCAGCACTGATCATTGTCAGACGTTCACCGCCGTTGCTCAAATTGCCCTGGTATTCACCGAATGGTTTTATGCTGTAGCGTTCATGAAAACGGGAGGCATCAGACGCTAATACGATAAATTTATTGTGCTGCAATCGTGTGCCAGGAGAGAATTCGAAATAGATGCCATCAATAAACGATGCGCCAGTTAAATATAATACCCCGGAGCTGATATTTTTTAACTCTAAAAATTCGTACTTGTCACCATCAACCGAATCCTGGTCCAGGGGATGATAATGAATTTCTGTGACGCTCAGTCCGGGCATTTCTTCCGGCACAGCAAGTGTTACCGTGTTCAGCGCACTCCATTTGTTGCGGGACAGGCTGCGGACTTTGAGATGCGTTGTTTTGTGGATCGGGATCGCTTGTGTGTATTCACGCGCCGAAGGAGAGATGAGCTTTTCCTGCTCGCCTGCCATTTGCCCGGTGAGCTGGGCGTTGATGAGAAAATCAGAACTGGACGTGTTGACGTTCAAGCCGTGAATCGCTAAAAGATTATCCCCGTCATTTAGCACATCGATAAACTGTGAAATGTCAAACGTTTCTGCAGCATCAGCTTCGTGATTTTGGGTGGCAAATGAATTCCACTGGGTGCGTCCGGGAGCATTGGCTTCGGCAATACGCACGCCATTCAAGTAAGCGACAAAACCATCATCATACTCGATATTTAAAAACAGTGAATTCAGTTCGTCTATCGGTTGTGAGATGGTAAATGGAATGCGGATATAACACGATCCGTTTGGCTCAGAGGTCTCGTCTTCGTGCATATACCCGGACACATTGCAGCTAATCCGGGATTGATAGCCGTCGCCGAGTTCGTAGCCCACGCCGCCAGGCTTGCCCGAACAATAGGTCCAGTCAGAGTCGTCATAATCCAGTTGCCGGCGCCATAACGAACTCTGAACTTGTTGCGGGACCAGAACACGTTTTGTATTATGGTACGGCAACAAAACACGTAAAGCCGATTCATCTCCGGATACGACAGCATGCGGGTCTGATCCATCGATAGTGTAAAATATTGTACCTTCTTTAGCAGTCATTGACAGTTGAAAACCCGGCTCTACTACACGATCATCAGTGTTAAAAGCAGGCGGATCGAATGGCGGATAGAGCTGTTTTTGAATCAATTGATCAAGAACCACATCGGTCCTGCCGGGAAAATAGTCTTCGAGGATCCAATTCACTGAAGGCAGCCAATGATCGTCCCGGGTTTTTGGCTGATGCGATTTGGCATCGCCCCAGCGCGCTGATTCAGCAATGATCGCTAAATCAATTTGTTGTTTCCGTTCTAAAAGACGATTCCGGCACGCTATAGGAGTCAAGGCGCCATCGTTAAAAAAATGTTTGTACACCCGGTCCGCAAAAATTAGCCGGTATTCAGGATGCACAGAAAGTTGTTGATGCAGCCACTGGGGATTAAACTTTTCTTTTCGCTGCCCGCCCGGATACGGACCTGTCCTGTCTTTACCGTTGAAATGAAATAGACTGTGTTCTGCATCGTGCCGAAAAAATTTAAAGCCGTCGGGCGTCACCCGGTTGTAAATTCCGTAAAAATTATTTGGATCCTGATTATTGCGGAAACTAGACAACGGTCCGTCAAAATCGCCGACATAAAAAGTGCACAACATATAATCGATCAAATTGTCCACATCAACAATTTTCGGCAGATCAGGATTCGGGCTACTGTCAGGATTTAATCCCAGGACTTTGAAATAATTTTCGTTCGAATAGAATCCCTCGCTACAAAGTTCCCACAAATCATTCCAGATTTCCAGATTTCCATCTGTTGCTTCTATGTCGTAGGGCCTGCCAATACCGCCGTCAACTTTGACGACATCATAATCGTCCTCATCGCCGCCAAAATACGTTTCAGCAAAATCGGCTTCGGAACGCTCCTGGGTTTGAAAGAGTCCCCAGTACGTCCCGTTGATAAACAGATGATAATACCGGCTCCGAGTATAAGGTTGTCCCATATCTCGTTGGGTATCCCGGGAAAAAACATCCCGGAGAAACGTATTGCGATCGTCCCCCTGGTATGACCACGAATAATTCTGCGCTGTTCTCAAATCAATATGGTCAAATTCGTCAGCGCCTTCATTGTCGAAAAGTTCATATTCCAGTTTACCTGCACCGTACTCGCGGCGAAAAAAATAACGAAAAGCGTGCTTTGGATTGCTGTTGTTCCGGCTCCAGCCGCCGCGAATGCGCACACCACAGTTCACCTGAAAACCTTGTGTGCCATCAGGATGAATTAATTCGAGTGAACACTCGCGCTCCCATTGCTTGCCGTGTTCAACTGCATTGATATAAATCCCTGAACCGGGATCGAACAAATCATTTAAATTTAAAACCATGGAAAAGGTGGGGATATCCAGAAACGCATCCACAAGCTTTTCTTTGTATCGAGGATCATTCGTGACCTCAGGGTCCATGCCATAATCAAAGAAATGCCGGTTATTGTTCGACATGTTGATATCCGGCCATTCCGGCCCGGGCTTTCGCCCATCCGGTGACAGGGCAGCGATGTGGTCTGGAAACAAATAGGTGTGCGTCACAGATTTTGTGACAGGCTGGTTATTGAGATAAGCCACTGCCCGGACACAAACTCCGGGAGCCGTATCAGGTCCAGGCAGGTTGGCAGGGTCCATCGTCAGTTTTAGCGGAGATGGCGACTCTGTGCCAAACGCCGTTTCCGGGTCTTTGCCGTCCAGGGTGTACTTTATGACCGCATTTTCTACAGGTGCGGAAATCGTTAATTCAAAAGGTTGCCGGTAAAATCCACGCCGGTGGGAAAACTCTGGAGTATTTTCCAATTCCTGTGAAAAAAGCAGACTGGCACATAACAAAAGTAAAATGATGCCGCGAAAAAACATATAAATCCTGTTTTGTTTTGAAATAATAGAAACAAGTTAAGGAAAAATCAGTCAAATGTAAAGACGAATATTAATGTTGAAAACGGTGCATGAAGACCAGTTATTGCGTACCATCGCGTTACAAGGCTCTGCCTTGTAACGCACCCCAACTGCTAAAGGCTAAGTACAATCCAGTATTTACCCTGGCGGGGTTAGCTTTTAGC
>CAZSMC010000076.1:0-2064 GCA_964607755.1 uncultured Cytophagia bacterium
ACTAAGGCTTCGAACAAAAAATAGCCCAAGTAGCCGTCACCATCCGGTGCCTCGGCATCGGATTGATCACCATTGGCTGTTCGCCCGACTGTTTGATAATCCGTTCCCTGACTGCCGGAAGCTGAGAGGTCGGATCCCAAAATATTGGGTTCATACGGATTTTTATTGTCTGTAAATCCCCAGTTTTTAAGTTCATTCGGATCAAATTCAACTTTGAGTTGATAGGCATCGAGGTTGGACACATCTTTGGCATAGAGGTCGATGTACAAGTAATCGCCATTATTAATACCCTCACGATGTGTGACATTTTGGTTTCCAGTCGTTCCCGGATAACCTAATTCGATATCCACTTGAAATTTTGCATCCGAATTTTGTCCGCTATACAATATTGCCGGGACAACAAAAATACCACATAGAAAAATTATCTTGAAAATTCTTGCCAATTTCATGTTTTATCTCCACATAATATTATTTTAATAATTCCCGCCATTATTCCAGGTATCGCCAAACACCTGCAGATCAGCCGCATCGATGATTTGGTTGCCGCCGTTGGTGCTTTTATTGAAATTGAAAAACCGCGAATCCGTCCCATCTGAAAACTCTGACGAAGAAGCCTGATTCCACACATCACCGAATCGCTGCAAGTCAATCGCATCCACATAGCCATCTCCATTCGCATCACCAAAAATACGCCGATAGAGAGCAAATTTTCCGGTCGCGTAAACAGACTGCAACGTCACCTTGTGATTCATATCATCCACTGTTCCGCCCCGCCAGCTCCATGTTTCCGAGTTGGCATTATATTGAGCAATACCGATATAATCCGAATTCTCATCAAAACCCGTTATATCATCTTCATTATAATAAAATGAAATTCGCACCTCTGAAAGGATATCGCCACTAACGTCCCATTGATATGGAGCAACATCCGCTCCCGGCGCGTTATTCGGTTCCTGGTTGGTTTGTGTCACGGTTAACGACCCGTTATCACCATTGACAATTTCAACAACCACTTTATGTCCATCACCTAAAGCATCACCGTCATCAAGTCCCTCATTAAAATGATACCAACCGTCACCGCTAATGGATTCAGTATCAGCTATCGGATCAGTGGACAACACCACATCCACGTGCTTATCATCCGTGGTGGTTTCGAATAAATTCTCATTGCCATTGTCAAGAACTTCGGCCAATTTGTAATAATATCGATCCGAAGCCGGAGGGACATCTGTATAAGAATAACTGTCACCGATTGAAGCATTGCCTGTATTATCTATTCTTGAGTCATTAATTTTCGTACCTGTAGCTTCCCGGCTCGTACTGCGATAAATATTAAATCCTCTCACATCCGGTTCAGAGCCGGTTTCCCATTGAATATCAACCTCATCATTTAATGAATCAAACGCTGTGGTGAATGATATCAATGTGACGGAAAGCGGAGAGTCAGCCTCTTGCGCTTTTATGCTTAACGGGTAAAATAGGCATAAAAGGGCCAGTGAGAAAATAATAATTTGAATATTTTTCATTATAAACTCCGATTAACGTAATCAAAATATAAATTTCTTCTTTGTTAAATGCAATAAATATTTTTAACGGGCAATAATTAGTTTTTTTATTGATTCGCTTTTTTCGTCGCCGTCATTGGCAATTATCTTGTAAAAATACACGCCATTTGCCAAAAGATCACCACGTTCATCACGGCCATCCCATAGATACTCATTATAACCAACGTGGCCGTGCGTTTCGATCGTATCAATCAATCGTCCGGCCACAGTGAATATTTTTATTTTAATGGCCGCATTCCGATCATTACGCATGCTAAAAGTGAAATATGTGCGATCCTGCATAGGATTGGGATAATTGAGTACCTTTTCAATCTGCAGATCGGATTGTATGGAAAAGGCGATACTCTTTTCAGCAATGATTTCATCATTGCCCTCACGCTTGAGCGTGACCTGTAATTGATAATGTCCATCTGCCAGGTCTTTTGGTACAAATAATCCATTTATGCTTTTTTCAGCAGCATTTATTTCTATATTGATATTATCTTGTTGTAATTTTTTT
>CAZSMC010000076.1:2164-14438 GCA_964607755.1 uncultured Cytophagia bacterium
GCTTTTTTCAGCAGCATTTATTTCTATATTGATATTATCTTGTTGTAATTTTTTTTCATTCAAACGAAATTCCACTTTACTATTTATTGGAACATTATTTATATGTGTATTCAGATTCGTATTTTTCGCTATTATTTTAAAACCAGATATACCACCATTCCAGGGTTGATCATTAATGTAAAACAGAATATCGCTATCGCGTGAAAAGACACTGGTTGACACAGCTTTTAAATCGACTTGTTGTGATTGCCCAGGCTGCCATAAAAGTGTGGGGTGCAATGATACCGTATCTTTTTCAGCAAGGACAGCTAGAAAAAAAAGAGTATCTCCGGGCGCTGCTCCATCCGTTTTTAGCGTTTCAGGATTATCTGGCAGTATGCTGATTGGACCGAATGATCCTTTATCGTCAAATGTGTATGTAGATGCGATGCGTTTCCGTTTCGAATGAACCAACAGTTCTGTGTTCTTTGGCACAGCGTTACCAGCCACCGTTATTGTGCCTGAATAGTTCGAGGAGACCACATGAGGTGCTGCTCTAACAGGGAATTCCATAGATGGATCACCAAACAGTGTGTAAAACATCACATGATCCCAATATTGTGGCGTATCTCTATTAATACCCATAAGTGCGTTCAATTTTGCATCACCTATATTTATCACCTTTTCCTTAAAAATCGATCGATAAAACTCATTTGCACATGTCTGTGCCGGTGATAAATAGGAATAGCCGGCTCCGGTAAAAATCGCAGAGGCTCCCCTGTTGCGTTCGTTTAGAAGCACTTCTCCCAAACAACTGTGCGCAAGTTGTGGTTCGGTAAAATTGCCGTTTGTACATGCTTCCGTCACAACCACTGGATTTTTTATATCATTGCGAAGCTTCGGTACGTCACTCGTCCAAAACAGTCCTTCCTGGGCCCAATTTCTTGTTGCTCCATGCCCCTGGTAATTGATGACAAAAGCACCCTCATTAAAATACTGTTTAATAAGAGACTTTGCCGTGCTTGTTCCCTCCTCTGATAAATATACCTTTTTATTTTCAAAATATGTTGGCATACGCTTCATCAGAGAATCTGAATTGGCCTCAAACGGCATACCCTGTTCACCATTATCAGCGATAAAAACTGTTGTAGATTGCCACTCTTCTTTTAAAGCATTCGTTTGATATTGTTTCATTTTATCAAAGACTTTTTTTGCTTCATTATTTGTACGAGCTGTAATTCGTCCTGTATGCATATCCGGTAAAATATCTCCCCCGTTTACACATGCCAACCAGTTGTCAGAGGCCGCTGTGAATTCATAAGCAATACTTTCAAAAAAATGTGTTGGAACAAAATCAGAACGACCATATCCATATCTGTCCGGATTTACGATGCGTGGATTTTTAGAGGCATCACCCACTAACAGCACAAATGACGGTCTTGGCAGAGTCCAATTGTTATAAGCATGTTCCAGGAACTGTTGTATAGGAGCATCGTCATAAAAACCATAATTGAATTCATCATAAATATTCTGAACTTTAAATGTTTTAACATCATATCCTTGCTGCTCTTTGAATTCAGCAAACGACAAGGAACTTGAATAAAAGTCATCAAAAGCGATGATCAAATAATCTGTATGATCCGATATGGAACGCAAATCAGATGATTCGTCGCGAAAAAGACTATCCGGTTTTTCTCTTTTAGAAGGCGATAACGCGACATATCTCATGGGCCCGGATACATCATCCTGAAATGATAGATTATATAAAGTGGTATTTAGTGTAGTGACAAAATTGTTTACAATTTTGGGACGAGTTGTGTCTGATATATCGATCACAAGTAAATTATCAATGGAAAAATCTTTTATATGATATTCAACGATTCCGCTCGTATCAGAAGAAAAACCAAGACTGTCGTTCATTGCAAGATAATCCCGCCAGTACTCAATTTCGAAAAAATTAAGAACTGTATAATCAACAGACGCTCCCGTATCTCCGGGATTGTTAAATTTGATCGTATTATCAGTATCTTTGATAGCGGATTGCGGAAAAGAGACTTGACGAGTATCCAGATTAAAATCATTAAAGGTATAATTAATAATTTCATAGGAATCTGACGGATCACTATCCGGGGCAATGGTGACAACTATATGGTGATTAGGATCTATATTCGGATCACTCCCGCCTTTGACTCGTAACTTAAAAGAGCAATCATTTGCACTCGTATCTGAAACATTAAAAAGAACACTTTGAGTCTCCCACACCTCAGGCGCTGCAAATACTTCCCAGTACCATTGGTCTTCATTTACGCTATTCGGTATGCTTGTTATCATGACAACATCTTCCTCAAAATGCACCCTCTCCTTCCCCCTTGTCAACACCGGCGCCGTACCGCTGGGCGTGCCGTCTTTCACAGCCATGCGACTGCCCTGGGTGTCGGAAACGGTGAGCCAGTAGACGTTGGTGTCGGTGTAATAGTTTTTAAAGGCCGTGCCGTAGAATTCGATATAGTCGCCGGCGTCAAAACTGCCGTCGTCCTGGCCGTAAACGTGAATGTCGATTTCCTGGCCTTTGTTGAACATTTTGATATAGCGCGGATCGATGGTGTCCACATCCAGTCCGGCGGCTGCCAGGTCAGAGCGTTCCATCCAGTAGATGGCGTCTTTTTCAACAAAGATCTTGTACCACTCGTCGCCCTCGGTTAAAAAGTAATCATCTTGCGCGGGTTTGCGCAAACTCGCCTGTCGTCGTTTGCGGAATTGTTTGGCTTTGTCATAATTGAGCAGCGTTCGCTGGTACAGCTTTTCAAAACTTTCCGCATCATCTGTCACCGCGCCCTGCGGTTTTTTCAGTGAAGCGTTATAATTCACCTGAATGG
Source organism: uncultured Cytophagia bacterium (assembly GCA_964607755.1). Taxonomy (GTDB): domain Bacteria; phylum Zhuqueibacterota; class Zhuqueibacteria; order Residuimicrobiales; family Krinioviventaceae; genus CAZSMC01. The sequence goes on from CAZSMC010000076.1 coordinate 5,020, forward strand.
TTATGTTTTTAATATATCGAATCTGTTTGGTTACGGGATTGTACTGAACCGGAAACACCCGCACTGCCTGCAGTCGCTGATCGCGTAAAAAAGCGGATTCGTTCAACCGGACAATCTGTTCAGGATAAAAACGGTTTGCATTGTAGGCTGCCTCATCTTTGATGAGCTCATAGGTCACATCAAAATCGGGCGTCGTGAACAGCTCATCGTTTGGCGGCTGTTCCTCCTTTTTCACCATGGTTGGCGCGGGGTGAATATAAAAATCGGAATAGGTCTCCACTTCTTTGTCGATAACCGTAAATGTGGGTTCAGCGTCCTCCGGAATACCAAAAGGAAATCCCTTGACCGGCAATTGCGGTTTGCCCGGATCAGCAGACTGGGAAAAGTCGGGAATATTAATCTGGTCTCGAAACTCGCCGCTGCCTTTGGTGATGCGCGTGAATGGCGGCACTTTTACCTGAAAGACAAGTGTGTTGGCATCGGATTGCAGAACCTGAACCACATTGTTTTTTATCGCAGAAGGGACAATATCAGTGGATTCTTTCGTGGGCGCTCCACGGATTTCTTTTGATTTTTGCCCGACAAATGGCGCAAAAATGAAAAGCACAATTAAAAGTATATAAAAAGGAGTACGATTCATACCCGCTCCAAAAATATTATTTATCCATTTAAAGTTTCGATGCGTTGCAGGTTTTTAGCTTAACGCAGAGTCCGCAAAGCACGCAGAGAAAAACAAAGGCTATTTAATAATCGACATCATTATCGATCTTGATATGGACCGCGAAACTCTGAATAACTGCACACTTGATCTTGTTGTCATTAATAAACTCGAATAATTTTTGCACATCACAAAATAACCAGGATCGCTTTAACGTTACCACAAGTTCAGAAATATTTTCCTCTGCGCAGCTTTGCGACCTCCGCGATCTCGGCGTTAAAACAAATTGAATAATTTAATATAGCTACAAAACAAAAAAAATGCCAAAATCATTTCTAAAAAGAACATTAATTCATCACAATAACTTTTGTTACCCCGGTTGCCCTTTCCTGGTGTTCTCGTGCATGGATCCGCACCAGGTACACACCATTGGCCAGCCGGTCACCGTTTTTGTCACGGCCGTCCCACGGGGTACTGTTGAATCCCACCTCTCCGCTGGCATTTTGGATCGCTCTGAGCAATCGACCAGCCAGGCTGTAAATTTTTATCGTTACATCGGCCGGAATGTCATTTAAAATACGATACGAAATGGCTGTCTCCTCCTGCATCGGATTCGGAAACGCCAATGCCCGGTCGATGGTCAATTCGGATTGGGTCGTAAATGTCAACTCTTTTTTAAGAACATTCACATCATTGGCTTTTTTTACCTTCAGGACAAGATGATGTTCGCCGTCTTTAATCTCGGGCAATTGAAACCAGACATCAAAAGTCTGTGGTTTTTTATGGTTGGCCTGAAATGAATAATTCTGCGACGGCACAACATGCTCATCCAACTGCAACTCGACGGTTGGCGGCTGCAGATGCATTTTCGGCGTTTGTATCGTCGCGGAAAATCTGGCGTTACGAGGCACAGGATCGCCTTGCCAATAGTGCTCGTTCACACGCTGTTCATTGAACCACATGTCAACAGATATTCCGCTTTCGTGCACGCCGGTAAGCACACCGGACAAATGCACTGTTTCATTGGCGCCTGAATGCCACACCACCAGCGGCTCGAGGCGCAGACTGTCGCCTTGCGGCAACACTGCCCGAAAGCGGATGCTGTCGCCTTCTGCAGCACCATCCCGAATGTTGGTTGCCGGATCGTCCGCAGGAATCGACAAATTTTGAAACAAGCCGTCATCACCCTGCAAGGTGACGCCACCAAAGCGTTGCTGATAAAGCTGTGCAAAAATCCGTGTGCTTATTGGCGCAGGTTCATCATTGATTGTGATCATGCCGTTGTACGTGGCCGGAGCTGGTTTCTCAGCCGGCTGCAGATGCACTTCTGATGCCGGATCGCCAAATAAAATGTAAAAAGCCGCATGGTCATACTTGCCCGGATGAGCTGACAAAAGAGCCAATCTGGATTCAGTCGCAGCCGGCCCAACAACAGCATTACCGCCATCAAATACCGAGTTGTAAAAAGCCAAAGCCAGCGTTTGTGTGGCACTCAAGTAGGCAAATCCTGATCCGGTAAAAACGGCAAGTGCGCCGTTTTGTCCATTAATGAGCAGTTCCTCACCCAGAGATGTTTGCTCATCATCCGGATAAATAAAATAACCATTAATGCAACTCTGTGTAAAAACAAGCGGCATGCGATGAGCGTTGTTCATGTTCGGCACATCCGTCACATGAAACAGACGCGGATTGGCCGCCCAGCTTACCATGGAACCATGGCCCATATAATTGGTGATAACCGCGCCGGCATCGAGCGAATCCATGACCGCTTTTTGAGCGTCGATTTCCGTTTCAAAATCAGCCGCATAGATTTTTTCGACATGATAGGCATCCGGAACAGTCGTTTGAATCAGCTCATCGGTTAAATGCTCAAAGTCACCGGCATTATCAGTATCGTCGGAAATGAACAGCACATTTTCCTGCCACGGTTCCGTGTCGTTATGTTTGGCATAGTCGATAATGTCTGTCACTGCTTTATCGGCCTGCCCGGCTGTTCGGACACTCAACCGGCCTATGTGCATATCCGGCACCATATCGTGTCCGCTGACCGTGGCGAACCAACTATCTGATGCGGTTTCAAAACTGTACGTGTTCGATATGAACAAATGCGTGGGCACAAAATCAGAGAGTCCGTTTCCGGTGTGATCTTTGTAATCGTACGACGCATCGCCTAAAAGCAGCGTATACACCGGCGCCGGCGCGCGCCACTGGTGAAAAGCAGCGTGCAAAAAATCCTTGATAGCACGCGGGTCTTTCATGCCGTAATTGAACTGATCGTATATATCCTGAATATCGACGACCATGGTGATCAAACCCTGAGAACGCCGAAAATCAGCCAGAGTGTGTGCTTGCTCCATGAATCGATCGTGAGTAATCAAAATGTAATCTGCCTGATTGTGCGGTGCTGATAAATCCGGTGCTGAGGTCTTTTCGATAAAATCAGGTGCCCGTTTTTGAAAAGATGAAACAATGACATATTTCTCCTGTCCGGACAGAGAATCTGCAAACGCTAAAGTATTCGAGGAAATGGCATGGTGCTCGATTCGTATAACATTTTCCGAATCGGTCACATTGTAAATGCACGCGTTGCCGGCCGTCCAGCCGGTCACATGGATTCGTTGACGACCGTGCGCCTCTGCGCTGAACGCTAGACTGTCACTGGTTGCAGAAAAATTGCGCCAGTAACGAATTTCAATATGATCCAGCAACTGAAAATCGTACGCCACATCCGGCAAAGTCTCCACATCGATCTTTATTTCATTTTGCCCGTTCTTTAACAATGATTGGGAAAACAGACCTCTCAGTTCGAACGGCTGCTGACCGTCCCAGGTAGCGCTGCCAATTTTTTGCGAGTTCAAAAACACCGAGGTGAGATGATCCGGCGCTATTGAAGGCACATAAGTGTATCCGAACAAATCAACGCTGATCGAACAGGAATCGAACGACACATTCGCAACATCGTCAAGTTGCAAAGGCAACTGGAACGGTTGACCGCTTATCACACGTCGCCAGAACCAGTGGTCGTCTTTTTCATCGACCGGAATTTCGTTGATATATAGACTGTCTTTTTCAAGGTGCACTGTTTCGAATCCTCTGCCAAGAACCGGGTCTGCTTCCTGCACACTGCCATTGCGAACGGCCATCCGTTGGCCCGCAGAGTCGCCAAACGTCAGCCAATAAACATTGCCACTTTCATAATAGTTTTGCGCCGAGGTCCCAACAAACTCAATGTAATCGTTGCCATCGAACCGGCCGTCTTGCTCACCATAAACATGAATGGCAACCTCCTCACCTTTGTTGTAAAGACAGAATGTTTGCGGGTTTATGGTATCAAGCGGCAAACCGGCGGAAGCCAGTTGGTTATAATTCAGCGCATAAACACCGGGGTTTGCTATACGGATTTTGTATTGTTGTTTTGCAAATCCGAATGCAGACCGTCTTAACGATCTTTTGTGATGAGTGCGCATCAAAGCGGCGACGTTTTTGTTTAATAGGATCTTTTCAAATGTTTTCTCATAAACCTGAGACTCGGTTCGAGAAACTCCTGGCCGAAATTCATCTGTTTTTTGAAATTGAACTGATATGCGAAGATGCTCGGCATGCTGCACTTCACCGGACACCGGATTGTAGCGAATGGGGAAAATACGCAAAAATTGGATCCGCTGGTCGCGGAGCACGGCCGTTGAATCCAGCGACACAAAAGCATCCGGATAAAACGCATTCTTTGCATAAATATCCGCATTTTTCCGTCGTTGCGTTGATTCAATCTTTGGCACATGTTGGAGATTAACAGCGGGCATGCGCGGCTCGAATTCCGGTGCCGGTAGGATGTTAAAACTAGAGTATGTTTTGGTCGCAAACGCTTCAACCTGAATCGCAGGTCGCGAGCCAAAGGGAATGGCAAGCGTCACACCACGAACAGGTAGCTGAGGCGCTCCTGCAGAAGTAGTTTGCGAACAGCCAGGGATGTGAAGAGTATGTCCATCCGCTTCTGTGATTGTAAATGGCGGCACATGAACGTCAAAAGTTAGCTGGTCTGTGGAAGATTGAATAATATCGATTTTAATAGAATTGGAATGGACAGGGTCCGACAACGCCGTGGAGATAATCGGGCAGGATAATAAAAAAAGTAAAATAATGAGGCGCGAACAACTCATGATGATATTCGTTCGAATTTGGGATGCTAAGGTTGATTCGCAGCAGGTTGCTGTTCTTTTTTCAGATGCTGCTGCAAATTTTCTGCCCGTGCATGCGCCAGGCGGCAAAAATAATTCACCGGTGCGTCCAGTTCACCGGTTTCCAGGTAGGCGTGCGCCGGACACCATAAACACAAATTGATAATATCACATCGGTGACATCCATTGATAAATTCTGCACGATCCGAGGTCATGGAACGAACTTTGGGGATAAATTCTTCCCATGCTTCTTTTAAAGTGCCATTTTTTAAATCGTAAACGCAATCAGGATGATTGAGTGAAGAGCATAACTGCAAGCTTCCATCATATCGAACATAAAAACTTGTATTGCCAGCCCCGCAACTGAACAATCTGTTATCGTGACGCTGCTTTAATGCCGGAAGAATGATTTTATCGCAATGATCCAGAAGCGCTTTTGAACGTTCGTCATCGTTATTTTCAAGTTCAACAACTTCTTCTGGTATCAGTCTCTCAGCTTTGATCATTTCGTTTTTCGCGGCATCACGATCAAAGCGCAAATGCAATTGCGGATCGAATCGATAATAATCTTTTGTATAGCGCCGGCAAAAGTCTGCAATGGCCTGCATGTCGTGGATATTGGACCGCAAAGCCATAGTCTTTAAACGAACGGGAATGTCGTTTTCGATGAGCAGATCAAGTCCCCGTTTAAATGCGCGAAAAGAACCTGGCGTTCGGGTGACAGTGTCATAGGTTTCAGTGGTCGCGCCGTACATAGTCACTTCCACATCATAGGGCGGATATTTTTTAAACAAGTCGATATGCTCCTGTGTAATCAGAGCAGCGTTGGTAAAAACACGCAGCAGCAGACCTTTGCGTTTCAAATTTAGATAAATATCAGCAAAACCTTTGCTGCGCAGCAGCGGTTCACCGCCAGTGATTAAGCAGAACATCGCTCCCATTTGAACGGCCTCTTCCGCAAGTCGAGAAATAAACTCTGCACTCATTTCCTGATTTTTGGCTTCTTTATCGCCGGCAGGCAAATTCACATAACAATGCCGGCAGTTGTTATTGCATCGTGCAGTCAGTTCCAGGCTAAAGGATTGCAGCTTGCGTCGATTCTTAAATTTTTCCCACAGAGAGAAATCTTTGATAGGTATTTTTTCGCTATGTGATGAATTCATAGGACAACCTTTAAATGGCTACTACGGTTCAAAAAAAATAAGGTTTTTTATAACGATTTTACAAAAAAGTAACATATGAATATCATAATTTCAATTATTTTTCACGAATCTGTATTGCAACTGATTCTATCATTCTAGTCCTGATATCGAGTGATGCGGAGCATCACCGAATAAATTCTACTCACAATATTATCATTCTTCACCTTTCGGAGATTGGCAACTGGATTGTCTAGTCAATATTTTTAGCGGTTCCGTAATCATCCAAACCTCCGGTTGGGATGCATAATTTTTGACATTCTGCGTACAAATGGATCATGGCTATTCTCTACATTGCTCTCTAACGTTCAACAGCAATTCCTACTAACATATAACACGAATCCAAAGACGATCTTCAAACTCGTCAAGTCTCCGGCTTGGGACGCATGACGGATAAGAGTCTTTTTTCAGCTCTTATCTTGCTTTATCGCGACTAAAGTATCAGGACAGGGAGCCATTGAGCTTATTCTCTTTAATGTATTTTGGTAATGTTTTATGAATTTTCCGTTATTAACGCTTTCCGCTCGTTTGTAGTAAACACAAAATGTTTGTACAAGTCGATAAGGTAATAAGGTTGAATTCGTTTGGCTATAATTGCTACTAAGCTTTAAAAAATGAAAATAAGGTTTTCTTTTTCAGTGCCTCTCCATATCGATTAACACCTCCAGGCCTGATATGTGCATTGTGTGATGCAGAGCATCACTGGATTCAATTCTGCCGCTTATCAACATTCGACATGCGTCACCAGCCGGAGGCTGGCTACGAGATCAGTAGTAGGGTGGGTTCATGAGTTGTTATAGAATGAAAAAATGACAAATCATGAGATTCTATGTAAAATATTGGTTTTTACTATCATGAACCCACCCTACCTGCTATAGCAGGAACATATTAAAAAAAGTACGGTTTTCAACCTTATTTTTGCTGTTACACCTTAGTAGCATTAAATTATCTAAAAGTTTTACCTTATTCCCTTATTCTCTTCAATGTTTTTTGGTAATATCTTATGAATTGTTCATATTCCTCAGCAAATGTTAATTTCTTATGATGTTCTGCTTGGTTTAATATATATTTACACACCTTATCAATATCAGATTTTGATACTGAAAAGGCAGAGGCCGATTGTTGCCATGCAAAATGATATCTGCATAATTTATTTTGATTAATAAAACGCTCGCTACTATCTGCAATAATAGTAGCCAACTTTTCTTCTGATATCTCGGGAGAGCGTGAAATCAAAAAATGCACATGTTCAGGATTTGCATAAATCGCATACAGTTTACAGAAGTTGTTATTAATAATTCCGGTTATATATTTTTCAATTCGTATTCGGCAATTTTCCGTTATTAACGCTTGCCGCTCATTCGTACTAAACACAAAATGAGTGTACAGGTTGTTGTATTTGATTTTCATTTCAATAAGGTAATAAGGTTAAATTACTTTGGTTATCATGGCTACTAAGGTTCAAAAAAAATAAAATAAGGTATTTTCAAAACAATTTGACAAAATGTAAAATAGAAATATATCATAATCTGATAGTCTTTTTGCAACCTTTTATAGTTGCATATATCCGACTCTATCCTTTTTGCTCTTATGCTAAATGACGCAGAGCATCACCGCTTGATTTTTACCGCTTTTCTTCATTGCATTCGTCGCCGGTCAGAAGTCAGGACAACATTCAAAGTATCACGCACAAATTTTAAAAATTAAAAAACACAACTGAAAAAAATATTATTTGTCAGCAGTTTGCAGCTCTTCTCTAATGACCTTTCTAATAGTTTTTTCAAGCGTTCCTTCCCTTGTCTGAATATGCTCTCTTAATGCTTCATTAATAAGTGTTTGATAGCTACCACCACCAGCTTGATTTACTTGATTGCGAAACCAATCCAGTATACTCTTATCAATACGAATCGTAATCCGTTGCTTGTTTGTTGGCGATTTTCTAATAGCCCCCTGTTTTGCGTTATCAAAATTATACTCTTTTTTGTTCATATGACTTCCTTTCTCTCTTTGTTGCTCGTCGTGCAGAAATTATACGTATATCATCATTTCTATATGTGTATACAACAACAATTAAACGTCCCAAAAAATCCAATCCTATACTTACAAAGCGTTGTTCTCCTTCAATATCCTGCTCTTTAATAGTTAAAGCCCAATCATCTTCAAATATTCCAACTGCATCAGCGAATTCAATACGATGCTTTCTAAGATTGGATACTGCTTTTTTAGGATCCCATTGATAATTCATAAAATGAATATATGTACAATATGTGCACAAATCAAGAGAAAAGATGTATTTTAAATATTTATTTTAATATCGGTCGGACTAACCGGTCTGTTCATCTGTGTGATATTTTTCATACAACTCATCAAACCCGGATAAACCAGAACCAAAAAGCGTGTTACAAATATGTTGACCATTGTTGTGCTATGTCATTATTTGAGCAAATAGTTCATTGCAAAATTAATCTAATAACCAAGAATGATCCATCTAAAAAGTGGTCGGAAGAAAAGCATATTTTTTCTCAGACGAATGAGTACCTTCATTCGCGACATCATTGCAACAATAATTCGTTCAATACCCAGCCCGAAAGACACATTTTTTTCATTTCGTTTCAGACCAATGACGTGACCAAATAGTTGATCCCGATGCAGCCAGCCGTCGAATTGCCGTGAATTATCTCCGCGTAACAAGTAAAAATCGCCTCTTCTGCCCACGATTCGATGAATAGCTAATCGATGATACGTCGGGTGTTCAAAAACAGCAACGTCACCTATTCTTGGCCGGTGCATCAACGGCGCGATGGTGACGATATCCTGGTCACAAATAAACGGAAACATGCTATAGCCGCTTGCCCGCATTCGGAACAAGGCATTCCGTTTGAGTACTGACTTGACAAGTTGCAAAAAAGCTTGTGTAGAAAACTCCTGCGCACGCTCCTCACGAATCGAGGGCTCAAACACGGTTCACCATTCTCCGCTGATAAAGTTCATTGATAAAACCGGTAATGTCATTCTCAACATCTTTTTCCGTGGCTTCATACTCATCGAGCAGTTCCTGTTTGATTGTGTTAAGGCTCTTTTCGCCGTCAAGCTTGTCCCAGATCGCACGTCCGGCCGGATTCAGAGAATAGATTTCATCCTCCATGTCACCGATTCCCGCTGTAATCGGGACAAGAATATATTCGCCTTCAATTTCTCTGGACACGACATCTTCGCTTTGAGTGTAAACATCGTCCATGTTCACTTGTTCCTGCATGAGGTTCTCCTCAAATTAAAAACGTTGTAAATGGTTAGATAAATCGTTTAATATCTTAAAAATTCATTTATGGCCACATTCAACGAAAATAAATTCGCATGATCATCAAATCATCCGCAGCAGATTTTTCC
>CAZSMC010000076.1:14538-19314 GCA_964607755.1 uncultured Cytophagia bacterium
CATTCAACGAAAATAAATTCGCATGATCATCAAATCATCCGCAGCAGATTTTTCCTGCAATTCAGTTTGAAGTTTTGGGATAACCGTTGTTTGAAAACCAACTTTTTCATAAAGTGCTCTGGCGCGAAAGTTCGACTCGTGAACCAGAAGAGATAAATGTTCACGCTGTAGTGATTGCGTCTTGTGAATCGCTTCTTTGCACAATTCTTCTCCAATTCCAAGACCACGGCAATAGCTCTTTACTATTAAACCATAAAGCCAAAAACCATCGTAATTCGGTTTGTTATCCCATTCGATAATTTTGACGCATCCTAGAATGAATCGGTCAATCCGGGCAATAAAATAATAGTCAACGTGTGCTGTTTTTGCCGCTTTGAAGCGTCTTGGATTCATCCATCTGGTCAGCGCCTTGCGTTCAAGACTGTCAGCTTCATGGACAGTTAGCGGTGGCAAAAACCGTCTGCTCAATCGGCGATACTTTGACTGGTTTTGCAATTGTCCGAAAAGAAGCAGTCCGGCTCTTTTTATGGGAAAGATCAATGACAAAACAAATATTTTATGAAAAAAATTTATGATCTTGAATCGAACAATTATTACAAAATTTAGTCAAGTTTAATTTAATGAATATATGTAATGTGATAGTGGATTCCACTTACATATCTTACCAAATGGTTTTAAGAACCGTTGAATCAAGCAAATTTTTATCTGCTGTTATTAGAGGAGAATTAAAACATAGTGACGTTGCCGCTATTAGACGATCAGCTGGATCAGAATTAATTTCTGTAATTAATCTAGTCGATATGTCAGCAATTTTGGGTGTTATTGATTGAAAAACGTAATTTCTTGATTTTTTTAGCAGATTAATGAATTCAAGAAATGATATATCAATTTCTACACGTTTTTTATTAATTAACATCAATATTTCCCAGAGCGAAATATCACAAAACAAAAGACCGTCAGATTGATTTGCTTTATCATATTCAATTCGAGCATTCTTACTGAGTCTATTTGGATCAAGTGCATCCCAGATAATTATGTGAGTATCAACTGTGACTATTTTTATCGCCCTCCCATTGTTCATATACTGGAGAAATAACATCATGAATTTTCGCCGTTTTTCTAACCTGATTTAATTTCTCTTCAGCATATTTTGAATTATCGGGTGGGACAAGCTTTGCAACTATTTTACCTCGCGACGTAACATAAAATGAAGCCCCTTGTTCAATGTTTTGGATGACCTTCATTAGGTTTGCTCTTAATTCACTTATAGGTATAGTCTTCATTTTAACTCCTAAGTTAACGCTTCAAAAATGTACAAATAGCAGTGAGAATAGACAAGTAAAATCATTGGACTGGAACTTCTTTCCGAGTAAACCTCTCAACCCGCTCCTGCCAATTATCAACCTCCCACGCATTCTCATTCTCCTCAACCATTCCGAAATACCGCGCCTTGGCATGGGCGACCTGACATAAATATTCAACTGGCGTGTCCAGCGTACCGTGCTCCATCCACGATTTACCCGGGCATTGCTCGCACAAACCTTTTAAAAAACATCGAGCGCAACGACGCAAATAGTCCGGATTTTTCGCTTTTAGCGAGCGTATTTTGGGGAAATGGCGGGTAACAGCATCTGAAAGTGATCCGTTACTCAACGGGTAAATTGTATCCGGGTGGCGAAGCAGCATGCACAACTGGATATTGCCGTACGCATCGATTGTCGCGCCGCCTTTACCGGCGCCGCAGGCAAACAGCGTATCGCCGGGCGGACGCATAAATCTGGCGCAAAATTGTTTCATCTCGTTGAGAAAAAATTCTTTATTTCTCAACAGTATACGCAATCCCTCTTTCGGCGATATACGTAAAGAACGAATCATCTCATTCTTTTCCTCAAAGTCCCGGCGGGCACGAAGATCAAAATTCATCGAATACGAGGGCGCTTTCCACATTCCGGCTAAGGTCGATGCCCAAGCCTCAAACTCGTCAATTTCATCTTTGTTCTGAGGCAGTAACGCCTGCTTGACGATAAATGATATGTCGTGATCAATTAAAAGCTGAATTCCCTGCCAGGCGGCTTTAAAAGTGTTCGGTTTTCGCGACACCGCTTCATAGGATTTTTGATGCATGCCATAAACGGTCACCTCAACAGGTTCTTTCGGCGGGATTTTCTTTAATAATTCAACTGTGTTTTCATTGATCAAAGTCGCATTGGTGAAAATAATGACTTTGAGACCTAACTTTCGGGCATAAACATAAAGTTCTTCAAAGTCTGGTCGAAGCAAAGGTTCACCACCCGTGAATCGAACTCGCAGGCAGCCAAGCTCCACAGCCTGGTTCAAAAGTGACTTGACATCATCAGTTCCCAGCTCCGGCAACTCAGCCAAAACCGGCTGGTTGATATAACAATGGATACAATCATTGTTGCATCGTTCGGTTAACTCGATGTCAAGCTGGCCAATTTTGGGTTTTATTTTTTTCCAGAGATCTGCCTGAAGTGATGTGACTTTTACAGCGTATTGGTTTTCAGATGTTGACATGTTGTGCAGGTTCCTCGCTCACGACCTCATCAATTCGATCAATAATATCACCTGACTTGTCAAAATGCATAAAATAACAGGGCACATTTTGAGTGATTCGTTCCAGCAAATCAAAAATTTTATCCCACCAATCTATCGTTGTCATTGGTTTGATGATCGTGGCCAGTAATTGTTTCAAAATAACTCGTCGGTCTGTGATGAGCTCCAAACGGTTTTCCTTTGCCTGAACCGGGAAAAATAGCGCTCGCAAAGGCGCATTTTTTGGTGAGATTTCAGTGTGGTCGCTGTGATTCCATGTACCGTATATGTGAAAATCATTGTTGTGTTGTCGAATAATAATACGGTCATCAGAAAGTACTGTAGCACGACTTTTGAACAGTCGCACAGTGGTGGTTTTGCCGGCCTCAGAGTGACCGGCAAATAGGAGACCATGCTCTTTGAAAACCAAACCGGCCGCATGTATATAGCACCCCTGTCTCGCTGCTAAAACCTGCGTTAAAACAAGTTGATCGGATGCCAGGTGAGACAATGATTGCATGTTTCCAAAGCGGAAAGCGGCATCGTTTTCGTGGTAAATTCGGCACATGGAATGATCCGAATTGCATGTCGCAATTCGTTGGATGGCTTCGCCCGCTTCCGGAGACGATACATTAAAGTAAATGTAATGGTCATTGCGCTTGTAAATATACCATGGTGCTTTTTTATATATTTTTGTCCCCAAATCCGATGGTTTATATTTTGGAAATGAAAATCGGTGTTCAATTTTTATCATATCCGGAGCCGGATTATCGACCTCGAATTTTTGAATATCCGGATCAAATGTGTCGTATGAGATCGGCAGTTCCGATTCGACCTGAATAGTGATTCCCCCAATTCGATAATAACGAATATTTTCTTTCTTCCACATCTCTTTGTACGCCCGGTTCTCCTTTGCAATTTCGCATAAATAATCAACTCGTGCTGAATAATCACCGTGTTCCAAAAAGGCATAAACCGGACACCACCGGCAATCATGACGAAGATGACAGGTGCCGCATTCGTTCTGGTAATTCGATTTTGCTTTTATTTTTGTTTTCAACGAGGGTATAAAATCATCCCAGACTTTTTGCAAAGTATTGGTTCGCAAATCTGCCATTAATTGCGGATCGCGAATGTAACTGCAAAATGTCATCCGGCCAAAAGGATCGATATAAAATTCGCGCCGGTTTTCTATGCATGAGGCAAACAAATTTTGATCGCAAATTGCCTGGCAGGAGCTTGGTTCCTCTTGATTATCCGCTTGAAAAGTTGGTTTATCAAGTTCGACAGCCACATGAGCCGGCAGACGCTGACGTTTAATCTCGGCATTTTTAAGCGGATCTCTATCTGTGGAAAGATACAACCAGGCAGCACCGATTCGCCAGTTTGGTCCCAATGACTTTGCCAATGTCATCATATCATCAATTTGATGATAATTACCGTGCATAGGCACGATTTGAACAGTAAAATCAACATCAGCTTCGCGCAGATAAGCAAATCCTCTCATCGTCGCTTCAAAGGAACCTGGGCGCCGGGTGATATGATCATGCACTATCGCCGTAGCACCATAAATGGCAACCATCTTCTTGCCGGGTCGCTGTTTTAGTAATTGCGCGATTTTTGGTGTGATGTACACGCCATTTGTGTTCAAGGCAAGTCTTTTGGCATGTCTTGTGAGGTATTCGTAAATTTGGTAGAAATCAGGCCGCAGCATCGGTTCACCACCGGAAACCGACCATTCCCGCGTACCCATTGCGCGTGCCCGATCGATAATATCGATCCACTCATCCAGGGATAATTCAAACTTTTGGGAATCGTCGCCGGGCATTTTACAAACCCAGCAATGCCGGCAGGCGTTATTACACCGGTAGGTTAAATCTATGGAACCCTTTGAGGGTAAACGGGGTAAATTTGAAATGTGTTGCCGGTTTACAAATGTCGTCATCATAGTCGCTGTCGTTAATCCGCGCTCATCACTCCTAAAGGAAAATGGCCTCCCACTTGCCACGATAGATGCTGCATGTCCCACCACATGTACATAATTTCGAGATGTGAAAAAAGATGAAATTTAAAACCCATGTTAAAATACCGGGTATCGTATTCAGCAATGACGGAAATTTCGTGCAAAGGCCGAAAATCTACGCCGCCAAAAAAGCCAACCAGATGCTGTTCTTTTGATTCCACGATATCAACACCATAACCGGCATGCAGAAAAATATTTTT
>CAZSMC010000077.1:0-19189 GCA_964607755.1 uncultured Cytophagia bacterium
TTGGAAAAGTATTATGGTTGCTTAATCATAATGGCTCGCTGGCCGCCTACCCTACTTTTAACCGCCGATTCGTTCAGGCACATTTCGGGGTAGTTTCAAGTTTGGTTGGTTTGCGTTAGCTTGTCCGATGCGGTTAAAACGGCTGATTTAATTGTTATGGGTGATGTGATCAGTAACGATTCATAAAGTATAATATCGAGAATTGGACCCAAATGTGAAAATTCGATTTCATTTTTCAGGCGTTTTGTTTATATTTGGTAAAATTTGGTAAAGCAATTGGAGATAAAGGATATGTCGACTCTTTCATCTATTACTATATCAGAACTAAAATCACTGCTTCGTTCTCTTAAGCTTCCATCTGATACCAGGCTATCCGTTACCTTTGAAGACGAGCAAGCAAATGCAGAGATACTGAAAAGGAAAACAGCGATTTCAGCTATGAAAAAACTTAAAGGTTCTGGAAACGGAAATCTTGTTTCTGTTCTTCTGGAGGAAAGGCAGAAAGACAAACTTAAATGAAGACCTACATTCTGGACACATCCGCATTGCTAACTTTTATTGAGAACGAAGCGGGCGTTGAAGATGTAGAAAAACTCCTTCTTGATGCTATCGAAGGCAAAGTTCAGATATTCATTTCCGCAGTCAGTACTATCCAACTCTATTATGTCTCCCTCCGAGAACAAGGAAAAACAGTAGCAGACGAAAGGCTGCAACTAATCGATGGTCTCCCAATAAAACAGCAGTCTCTACACTCAGATATGGCGAAAATAATAGGAGAGATTAAAGAAAGCAAATCAATGTCATTTGCAGACTGTTGTATCGCTGGATTGGCCAAAATATATAAAGCAACTATCGTTCATAAAGATCCTGAATTTGAACAAATAAAGGACGAGTTAAAGCAGCATAAACTGCCGTATAAGAGCGTGTAGAAATCCTGCGAGCACATAACAAGCGGCTCAATCCGACCAAAGGGCGCCGGTTTTTTGGTTGGGTTGAGTGCTCTCTCAAAGCTTTTTGGGGTTGTCAAGTAAAGTGCGGCTTAGCCCTTTGGCGGGTTAGCCGCAGCATTAAGACTATCGATAAAGATCGTTAGCTAATTTCATCAAAGGTAGCTCATTAGAATGAGACAAATCATAACAATTTTCAATATAATTTTGCTACTTTTGACTTTTGTCGCTTACAGCCAGACATCCATTCCTACAGATATTATCATTGATCGCGGCGGCATACTACTTAAAGGCAAGTTCTATATTTCAGAAGGTGAAGGAAATATTGCCACGGTGATATTATTGCATGGCTTCCCTGGAAATGAAACAGATGTTCTTGGGCTTGGAAGTGAACTTTCTCAGGCAGGCATCAATGTCATGACTTTTAACTACAGTGGTATTGATTACAAACACCCCGGAAATTATTAAACCTTATCAGCAAATAACGAAAATTATGCAGAACAATAATATCATGAAAAGCATGATAGAAAGCATGATGGAAGAACAAGGTATTGTCAAAACAGGACAAAAGGGTGACTGGTACGTGTTGGTCGAGAAAAACGGCCCTGAAGATTACAAGATATCAGCGTTGCATGACAACGTCCTTGTCCAGGTTGATGATGCGGAGAGTGAAGAAACAGCGCAAAAGTTCATGGGACTCATTGATCTGAACGGCGTGGCGCGAACTGCAAAGTAAAAACGCACAATCAATTAAAACAAATCCGACAATCCCAATTGTCAGTTTTTCTTCTTTGCATGTGATATCAAAGGCTTTTGCCCTTTTTTCTTAAAACTGACAATAATTTTTTCAGCTTTTTCAAAAGGAACCGTAATAAAAGAAAAGTTATCCATGATCTGTATATCACTAATATGGTTGGGTTTTATTGAAACACGGCTTGAAACAAGGTCAACAAGTGTCCTGACTGAGATATTGTCGTTTTTGCCCAATGCGACAAAAAGCCTTGCTTTGCCCTGCCGGTCAAGTTGTTTCCCATTCGCATTCACTTTTGCTATTTCATTATAAGTATCAGGATTAAGTTCGTCGTCAAAACTATAATGAAGCAAAGCAGCCAGGGCTTCTGTCGGATGGTTATCTTTTAGCAACTTTTTAGCCCAGTCATAATATTGACCATCAACTTTTTTGTTTACAATAGAGACCAGATCATCCGATATTTTTTTCTTCTTTGCATAGATAATATCATCTACTTTTGGTACTTTGGATTTTTTAATATCAGTTTTTGCTGCCCGTTGGATAAAAACCAATCTTTTATACTCACTGGGGGTAATAAATGTAATAGCTGTACCCACTTTACCGGCTCTTCCTGTACGCCCAATGCGATGCACATAGGATTCAGGGTCCTGGGGCAATGAATAATTGATAACATGGGTGATGTTATTCACATCGATACCGCGGGCAGCCACATCGGTTGCGACAAGGATATTGACAGTTCGATTTTTAAATTTTCCCAAAGATCTTTCTCTCTGGGCTTGTGAAATATTTCCATGAATGGCTTCTGCATCATATCCCCTGTCCAGCAAATGGCCAACAACAGAATCAACATCGTTCTTTGTCCGGCAGAAAATCAAACCATGAAATTCATCTTCGATATCAACGAGTCTGCACAACGTTTCAAATTTATCCGACGCTTTCACTTCAAAATAGATTTGTTCTGTCAAATGCGTTGTCAGTTGTTCTTTTTTATCTTTAACAAGCTCGTACCCGTTCATGTATTTATATGCCAGCTCCTTTATCCGTCCCGGCATTGTTGCCGAAAACAATAGAGTTCTCTTTTCAGGGTTGGTGTACTGTAATATTTTTTCAATGTCATCGATGAATCCCATACTGAGCATTTCATCTGCCTCATCAAGTATTAGATGCTTGATGTGTTCAAGATTGAGTGTCTTTCTGTAAAGATGATCCATAATCCTGCCTGGAGAACCAACCACGATATGAACACCCTTTTTTAGACCACGTAATTGCTGACCGATTGATTGACCGCCATAAATCGGTATCGTTTTAACATTCTTGTTTCCCTTGAGTGAATTGATTTCTTCAGATACCTGAATGGCTAATTCACGAGTGGGAACAAGAATTAAAGCCTGAACGGTTTTATAATCTGTATTAATCATTTCAATCAGCGGTAGTCCAAAAGCTGCGGTCTTGCCTGTACCGGTTTGGGCCTGGGCAATGATATTTGTATCATTTCTCAGCATCACCGGAATAGTCATGGTTTGAATTGCCGTCGGTTCTTCAAATCCTTTTTTATTTATAGCATCCAGTATTTGTGTGGAAAAACCAAAATCCTGGAACGTTTTTCTATTTTTCATTCATTGCTCTTTTTTTCTGAATAACGATTAACGTCTACGTCTGCGGGAGGACCGTTTGCGTCGATTTTCCGCCTGACTTATTTTGATTTTCTGATCCTTGAGTTCTGTTCCGTTGAGAGCTTTGATTGCCTTGTCAGCTTCTGAATTATCAGGCATTTCCACAAAACCAAATCCTTTTGATCGCCCTGAAAATCTGTCAGTTATAATATTGACACTCTCAACATTGCCAAATTTAGAGAACAGATCATTCAGGTCATTCTCGGTAACATTATAGGAAAGATTTCCAACATACATATTCATAACGCACTCCGTTTTTTAAAATTATGCTGAATACCAGGCTATATGTTATTCCTCATGTCCAGCACATGAGGTACAGTACCGATCCATATAGCGATAGTTTTTGTAGTTGTAATATAATACCGGCGATCGACTCTTGCACACTTTACAATATAACTTTTAAACCTCAACCATGAAAAAAAGTTCTCCGTCCAACATGACCACGCCGGGGGTAAACAGAAAAAATAATTTGAGATGAGAACCAGAATAAATAAAAAGACGCTTTTATAAATAACCAAATTGATGCACTATCAGCTTTTACGATAGGGAGACTCGCTGGCAGATTGTATTATTTGTCAGGCAGGGGTTGTTTCTTACCCATTATATTTGGTGTCTTCCAAATACGAAAAACCCCCGCCTCAAAAGACGGGGGCAAATAATGAGCCGAATTTATACTCTCGAAACGTCGGTCGCTTTTTGACCTTTCGGGCTATCCTCGACGTTAAATTCAACGGTTTCACCTTCGTCAAGTGTTTTGTATCCATCACCAACAATGCTGTTATAGTGAACAAATACATCTTTGCCTTCATCAGTAGTGATAAAGCCATAACCTTTTGATCCGTTAAACCATTTGACTGTTCCTTTTTGCATAGAACCAATCCTTTGTCAAATATGAAAATTTATGTACAACGCAGTTTTCAGATCTCAAAAAAAAATCGCTTTAAATGGAACATATTTTTGTACCATTCTCAGCGACGTTGTTTTATTGTGTATTGTCTTTAAGAATGTAAACAAAAAAACCAAAAGCCCTGAAAACAGGGTACGAATAATTAATTGCTAATATAATACGACATTTATTCGCCAATAGCAAGTAATAATTTTGCACACACTATATCATTATTAGACAGTACGCGCTCGTCTACATCTTTTGCAAAGCCGCATCCTCCCTCACTTTAGCCCATACTTTTTGATCTTGTACCGCAAGTGCCTTTCCGAGATACCCAACAATTCTGCAGCGCGGGTTTGAATACCATGACTTTTTCGCAGAGCGTCGACGATCATATTTTTCTCGAACGCTTCGACGCGTTCCTGAAATAAGCCAGCTTGATCGTCATAATTCTTGTTACCCGCGGCAATGCCAGGCAGGTCCGCGCGGGCAATGACGTCATCCCGACTGAGCACAACGGCCTGTTCGATCATATTTTCGAGCTCGCGTACATTGCCGGGATAATCATATTTCATCAATTGGTCCATGGCTTCCCGGGATATGGCCGTCACATTCTTGCCATGGCGTTCGGAATATTTTTTCCGAAAATGTTCAGCCAGTGCAGGAATATCTGTGCGCCGTTCGCGCAACGGCGGCAACTGAATGCTCACCACATTGAGGCGGTAATACAAATCTTCTCTGAACTCGCCGGATTCTACCATTTTTGCAAGCGGGCGATTGGTGGCGGTTATGACTCGCACATCCACCTCGATTGACCCTGATGAACCGAGGCGTTCAATTCGCTGTTCTTGCAAAACACGCAACAGCTTCGCCTGAGTGTTGAGGGGAATATCAGCCACTTCGTCAATGAACAGGGTACCCTGGTGCGCCATTTCAAAACGCCCCTGGCGCTGCCGGTCCGCTCCGGTAAAAGCGCCTTTCTCGTGGCCAAACAATTCGCTTTCAACCAGGTTATCAGACAAGGCAGCAATGTTGACTGCGACAAAAGGCTCATCGCGGCGAGGACTGGCATAATGGATTGCCCTTGCCACGAGTTCTTTGCCGGTACCACTTTCGCCGAGGATGAGCACGGTTGCCCGGCTCGGCGCCACCCGGGCGGCAACGCTGAGCGCTTTAGCCATGGCTGAACTCTTGCTGATAATTCCACCAAATTGCAGCCGTTCATCCGCCATTTCGCGGAGACGTTTGTTTTCGGAAATGAGCTGCTTGCGCTCCAGCGTTTTTGCCATAGCCAATTCAAGCTGTTCCAGATCGATTGGCTTTGTGATAAAATCCGCAGCACCGTTTTTCATAGCCTGGGTCGCTGATTCGACATTGCCATAGGCCGTCATCACAATCACGTCGATATCCGGATTGAGCTGCTTGATGTTTTTCAAAAGCTCCTGTCCGTCCATGCCTGGCATGCGCATATCCGTGAGCACCAAATCGATGGTTTCGTTTTTTATCTTTTGAAACGCCTCTTCCCCGGTTTCCGCTGTTTTCGGGTTATGGCCTTTCTTTTTTAAAAAACCGGCCAATGCGTCCCGTTGCGCTGCTTCGTCATCAACCACCAAAATTGTCCAGGACATAAATTACTCCGTTATCGGTAAATAAATCGTAAACGTTGTGCCCTTGCCTTTTGTACTCTGGACATCGATATCACCGCCGTGCTGCGATATGATTTGTTGCACCACACTGAGTCCGATGCCAGTGCCTTGTTCTTTTGTAGAATAATACAGATTGAAAATCTTTTTCAACTGCTCAGAAGGAATGCCGGCTCCGCTATCTGAAATATCAATTCGCAGGCGTGCGTTTTGTTTTGTGCACGTCACGTCAATACGGTCGCCCGGAGCACACGCCTGGATGCTGTTGCGAATGACATTGACGATGGCTTGTGTCATCTTGTCCACATCAACATGGATCGTCAGTTCAGGTTCACACTCGACATTGAATGAAATATCGCGATTTGATGCTTCGCCCTTGAGCAATGTTTCAATATTTTGAAAAACATCAGAAACGTGCACTGGATGCAAGTTCAGTTCAACCGGTCTGGCAAACTCGAGAAATTGATCAATAATCGTGTTGATTCGCGATGTTTCACTGACCATCGTGTCCGCCATTCTTTTATACTCGTCATTATCGGAAACAGGCTGAAATTCATGCTTGAACCGTTGCGCCAGCATGCTGATAGCGTTCAAAGGATTGCGGATTTCATGAGCCACCCCGGACGCAAGATGCCCCATGGCCATGATGCGGTCTTTGCGCTTTAGATTTTCTTGCAGGCGTTTTTGTTCGGTCACATCCCGGACCACAGCAAACACCGCCTCGATCTGGTTGTTTTTGTCGTGCTGAATCGTCCGAAACGTCATTGACAAAACAAGCGATTCCTGGCCAATGAGCACCCGCTTTTCATATTCCGTGACCTGCCGGGTACGCAACGCATGTTCGAACATGTCACATAAAACAGGCACCTGTTGGTCACAGCTTTTTCCAAGACTTGCTTTGGCATCGATTCCAAAAAGCTGCTCTGCGGCACTGTTGACCAGGGTAATTCTGCCATTGCTATCAACTGCAATAACCGCGTCTGACATATTCGATAAAATACTGCCGGTATAGGATTCAATGCGTTCAAAAGCCCGCTGCAAGGATCGGTAACTCTGACGGCCTACCACCCAATTCACCGTGGCAACGCCAACGATCAGCACAAGCACTGAAGCTAAAATAGCCCGAAAAAGGGCGTTTCGTTTTGCTTCCTCAAGATGCCGGGTGAATAATCCAATGCGCAAAATTTCCCGGTTATCAGGATTGAACGGATGCACCAGCTCGAAAATGCGGCCATCCTTGTGGCGGGTAAAACGGCTGTCCGCTTTATTGTCAACAAGCACATTGCGCAGGAACGGTTCGGTCTGGATGGTTGTTAATGAATCCACCCCGGCTGCTACCTGAATCATCGACGTATCCTGGATAGCAATAAAGGCTACACTTTCATTTTTGCTGATATCCTGGACAAGCCTGCCCACACCAATAAAGCGGCGAAATTCGAGCATCTGCTCAGCCGTGGTGTTTAAAATAATAGCGCCACCTTTACGCCGTTTTTTAGCTACGGCAAAGCGTTGTGCTGTGCTGTACCGTCCACTGTGAAACCCCAAGACCAGCTCATCGCTTCCACTCTGTTCGAACTGCTTAAAAAGACCCTCATGTACAAACTGCGTTCCGCCCCGGCCCGGACTGGAAAATGAGCTCATCACACGCTGTCCGGATTCATCAAAAACATTAATCCGGAAAATATTATTGTCTTTAGCAATTTGAGAACACTTTTCCCGCGTCAGCAAACCGTGGAAATCCAGCTCTTCGATCAGGGCGGCATTATTCAGCAGCCGTTCGGCGATCAGGTCTTGTACAAGATTAAAAGACGCAATCGCATTTTCGCTGCCCTCTTCAATTGTTGTAATAATGGTCTGCGATTGTTCTTCCAACAGGTGAGTCAGCTCCCGGCGCATGCCAAATATTTCCAATAGATTCAATGATAACGCACCGGATTCTGACGGCGATGGCATTCCCAATGGTCAGGATGAAGACTGGGAACGCCCGGAAGATTGCCTCGGACGCGGCGCTAAAATGGGCGGCCGGTTTGGCAAAGGCAACCCGGATGCAGGTAAAGGCTCCGGCGAAGATGATGGAAGCGGTAATGGAAATGGCAAGGGCCGTGGCGGCAAAAATTAATAAATTTCGTGACAAAGGTAATGGAGAATCTTCTCCATTACCTTTTCTTTAGGAGAAATATGATGTTTAGAACCATTAACTTGTTGACGTGGATTTTTATCACTTTAACCCTGTTGGTGTCTCCGGTATGGGCTCAATTTGGCGCATCCGTCGATGCCTCTGGCGGTTATGACTCGAATATTTTTCAAAATTACAAGAATCTGTCCGATTACTACCGCTCGATCGAGGGTTATCTAAATTATGACTGGTACTTGTCCTCTCAGGGGGTCCGCGCCTTTTACCAGGGCAGCGGACGATTCTTTCAAAAATATACAGCCTTTACATATTGAACTGGGCTATACATTATGGCAAAACAATTCCAATGATCCGTACTATGATTATGGGAACAATTATTGGCATTTCGGGATTTCACAGGAATTTTAAAAAAAAGGCCGATCCTTTTTTGGGACCGGCCTCATAGATAATCTCAATTGATAATATTAATTATTGTTATTCCATAACCACAACAGCCGCTGGTTCCAATACCTGAAAAGTGAATGTCTCGCTAAAAAAGAGTTCAACATCATTACCAACAGTCGCATTATATCCAAAGGTAAAATCACTGCCAAGCGTTAACTTGAAATCACCGCCCCGTTCCGACACCACAAAGAGCCCTTGTACATGCGGACTGGGCAATATTTTTCCACCCAGCACTTCTGCAAGATGACGTTCCAGTGGATAACCACGTGAGTAACTTATAATATCATGCCATTTTTTTGCATTTACGACAAGCGCGTACGGCCCCTCGATAGTGTCTTCTTGCAAAAGCCGCACCGCTTCAGAAACGCTTCGCAAAGCTTCATCACCATCTTTAGGAATGGCCATTTTTTCCTGAGCGCTGGCATCTTTCAGGCCGGTGATCCCTGCTTTTTCAAAGCCATAGTACACGGCCTTTTCTTCAAAAACAGCCACCTTCCTGGCTGCTTCTTCGAGCGGGCTAAAATCCACATCTCTAGCCCCACGCTCTATGTTATCAAGTTCCCATATATTCATTTTGAACTGAATGCGAGATTCCATCAGCGGTAAAACTTTATGGATGCCGTACTGAACGTCACCTTTTTTCTGTCCGCCAGGGACATCCAGCCGGCCCAGAGTTACCGCGCCGAAATCCCAGCCTTTTGGTCCATCAACATCAATGAACCGCCGGGCTGTCAGCTCGTTGCTGATAATATTTTTCGCCAACTCGTCCATCTCTTCCCACGCGGCATCCGGAACCGGTGCCAGAGATCGTTTTGCTATATTCATAAAAAGCTCCTTTCTTTATACTTTTCCTATACCCAAATCTCCCTGTTCTTTGCCACTCTCGCCTTCTTCTTCCTCAAGCTCTGTGATATCCTCTTCGGTAAACAGATATGTACTCATCTTTTCATCCCATGCCCCCATGTTTCGGCGCAGCCATTCAAGTGCCATGCAGGCATGCTCGATCTCTTCGTCCCGGTTATGAGCTAAAATTCTCTTCAATGCCTCGTCTTTTGTTGCAGCTACTCTTTGATTGTACCAGTCAACAGCTTCAATCTCTTCTTTGAGACTGTTTAAAGCTCTGGTCATGTTTCTTGTTTTCGCGTCGAGTTCCTCGACAGGTTCGTGATAGTTCGACATATTCTTTTCTCCTTTCGTGAATTTAGGGAATGATATAATTGGATACTATTTATTCTCGATCAGGTAATGTTATTTTTCCCGCTTTGATTCCATTCTGAATTTTTTCAACCTCATAAACGAATTCCCTCTTGCATGACATTTTTATAAAATAACGTCCTTGCCTGCTTATTTTTTTTCCACGTGCTAATTCCTTGAACAAGAGTTGAAAAGCATAAATTATATTTCAATGAATAATCCGAAGCCAGGCTACTCGCCTCCCACTGGTGTTCAGTTGTGTATTTATCTACAATAATTAAAAAATCAATGTCAGATGAGACGGTATAAGAATTTGTTGCATAAGAACCAATAAGAAATAACTCTATCACAGGATCATTTAGTTTTAACCTAATTTCCGATGAAAATTGGTGAGCAATTTGAGCAATGTAAGGATCCAGCCTTTGAATGAGTCGTTTGTCAACTTTTTGTGTTTGGTCCATATTATTTAATCAGAAATCAATTATTTTTAAATAAAAAGAAAAGCGCTAACCACCTGAACACTAAAAGTAATCATTTTATCCTAAATTCACAATGAAGTAACAAAAAACGAGACATGAAATCTTCCTGAAATTCAAAATATATTTGACCGGTTTGAAATGAATTGATTTTTAAATAATTAAAATAATGCCCCCGAAAGCAAATATTCTCATAAATTAGGATGAAAATCACTATTTTTCAATACAGGAATCAGCTTGGTTGCATACACCCAACTGCTAGAAACTTAGCGTACAATTTTCACTCTGGTCCGATCCGACAGCGTCTCGTAACCTTTGACAACTAGCCGTTCGCCTTCGCTGATGCCGTTTACGACTTGAACGTGGGTGGGATTTTCCAGACCTGTTTCAATCCGGCGTTCGTCAGCAGCGCCGCGCTCGACAACAAATACCCGCTTGCTGCCACGAGACTGGATAATAATATCTTTGGGAATGACAATGACGCTGTCGCGTCTTGCAACGATGATCTCGTTTTTAACAAACATGCCCGGACGAAAGGTGAGCTCCGGATTCTCCACAACAATGCTGGACATAAAGGTGCGAGTGTCAGGATCAATCGCCGGGGAAAGCTGCGTTATTGTTCCCCACAGCGTATCCTCCGGCATGGTATAATTTAATACCCGGGCTCGCTGTCCTGCAGAAACACGCCCCATATACTTTCCAGGGACATTCACATCCATGTACAATTTTTCATAATTCATCACCTTGGCCATGACAGCCCCGGATTGCATCCGCGTTCCTTCTGTGTAATACGGCAAATCAACAATCAAGCCATCAAAAGGAGAACGCACTTTGGTTTTTTCCAACTGTAACTTTGCGTTTTCATAATTGTATCGCGCATTAATAAATGCCTGTTCGGCATTTTTCAGTTCACGTAACGTGACTCCCCCCTTTTCATATAAAGATTGCTGTTTTTCATATTCACGTTCTGAGATATCCAGTTCGAGTTCTTTTGACTCGATCATGATCTCGTTTTCCAATTCTGGATTTTCCAGATAAACGATAATATCGTCTTTATTCACCGCATCACCGACAGAAAACGGGGTGCCATCGTCGGCTGTACCGCGGCGGTAATAGCCATTGGTTTCAGCAGTCAGCTCGACTTTTTTAATAGCCTCGACTGTGCCTGTTGTTTCTATAAATTGCTCAATAGACTGAGGCTGAATTTCTTCAACGGATACGGGAACCGTAACGGACGACTCGAGATCGATCTCACGGTCTGCGCACATCAGCCCTAACATTACTATAATTATCGATAAAACGACCAGTTTTTTCACGTCAATCTCCTCGTCATAAAATATACTGTTTCTTTTTCTCGCTTTTATATAAACGCCCCTGAACCTTTTCAACCATCACAAGACCGCTGTCAATAACGTCATTTAATATCGGAAGAAAAGCTTTTCTTTTCAAATCACGAAAAATCTCCGGTTACCACAATTCATTCAATTTAACGTCTGTTATCTCTTCCGGTGATACAGGTTCATCTCTCACAAAATCGTACAAAGAGCTAATTTTCAAATCCAGCAGCGCCAGCTTGTAATCGATGATCGCCTGCACCAAAGCAATCTTTTTTTCTGACAATTGATTTTGATACAGATTCAAATCCATACTGGTCAGGTCGCCGTTTCTATAGCGTTCAAGATTAATTTCATAGGTCAATTCGGCATTGCGGACATTCTGCCGGGCTATGGTGATCTGATTGGTCAAATTATCCAGGCTGCGGATGAGCTGACGAATTTCGATTTTGATGTCTTTGCTTTGCTCCCGCAACGAAAGCCTGCGGCTCTCCAGCACAGCCTTCGACGCTTCGATGCGTGACGCCCGTTCTCCCCAATCGTAAAGCGGAATTTCAAAAGAAATAGATGCTTTTTGATTTTTCGTCGGCGTTTCATAGACATTGGCTAACTCTTTGTGATCACCTATAATCCCATAGGTAAGGCTTAGATCCCCTCTAAATTCATTTGTAGCTTTTGTTTGGATCAAAGCGTGGTACGCTGTCTCGATGTCAATGTTGGCCTGGCGCAATTCCATACGCTTTTCCAGCGCGTGCTGCATGGCCTTTTCCGGATTGACCTCGACTTTCGTGTGGCTTACATCTCCGGCAATGTCCAGAGAATCTTCAATTGAAAGGCCGATGAGTTTTTTAAACTGATCCAGCGAATTGGCAAGCGTGACTTTCATGTTCTGCAGATTCGATTCACTGGTTGCCAGATTCAACTCGGCCTGGTACAACTCTTCCTTTGCGGACAAGCCGGCATCCACTTTATTCTTAATAATTTGGTAACTTTCCTTTTGATTGGCATATTCTTCCCGCGCAATCTGCACATTTAGCTTGTTCGAATACACATTGTAAAACTGATTGGTGACATTGTATTCGACAGCCAGGCGCCGGACGACATAATTTAACGCCGAGTTTTCCAGATCGAGCTCCAGTTCCTTGGTCTCCAGCATGGTGCGGTTGTAGGTGAAAAGCGGCTGTTCGTAATTTAGATATAAATTATTACTGAAACTGGTAACCTGCTCGTTGCTGTACTCACTCCACGAATCCTGCCATTCAAGGTTATTGAAAATGTTGAATGTCCCATCGGTCCACTTGATCGGCTGAGACACCCGAAAACTGGCAAAAGAACTTTTCGATTCATTCGTATTCCAGGTATTGAAAAACTGGTCGAATCTCCTGTCACTTGTATAAGAAAATGGAGTTATGGAAAGTGAGAATCTTGATTTTAGTGCTGCCCGCTGCGCATTCAGTGATTCCTGGCTGCGTTTCAAACTCAACCGGGCTTCCTGAATTTGCGGACTATTGTCCATGGCAATATCCAAAGACTCTTGCAAGGACAACACTTTCTGACTAAAAGTCGTGCCCCACAGAGCAGTGAGAGCAATGATTGTGATTACGAAAAATACAAATCGCATTCTATTCATCCACGTTTGTTTTCATTCACCTTGTAATTATTCCTGAACCCATTTAACAGCATCTGCAAAAATAAAGCGTCCTTTAGTTTTATCGGATAGAACGATCTTTGCCGGACCAGCAGAAAAATAAAACGTACCCAGTGAATTCCACCCGACACCGTCGCCGGCATCGAATTGTATTTCATCCACACCGTCGTCATGGTGAACAGCAAAATGGAAATCGCTGAAAAACTCACCACCACGGCGCGGTCCTGGACGCGGTATATCCTCACCAAAACAAAAAACTTTATACCGGGCGGATTCCGGGATCTCGGCCTGCCATTGAACCTTTTGCTCGCCGTCGCCGGCTCGTTTATAATGCGCTGATTTCACAAAGCGTCCATAGAAATTATTATTCAGCGTTTTGCGCCATTGTCGCGGGCCACGCCAGAACTGAAACGGCACGTATTCATCCTCTTCCTGGCGGCTGGATTCAAAGAGCTGTTTTAATGTGCTTTTTTTTCCGCCCTGCACCGAAAATCCTTCATCCTCGTTATCAACAATAATTTCTCCTGGTTCCTGCAGTGACGGCAGTGCATCTAACACCCGGGTCTCGTCCACCGGCTTGCTGTTTCGCTCCTCAAACTTTTCAAAGCGTTCTTCGGATTCAATGGGTAAATTTTTTGACAATAGTGTATTAAACCGGATCGTTCTGGGCTCGTCGGCTAAAACCTGGGCAAAACGCACAGCCGACCCGGCCGGAACGTTGACGAGACGTTCATATTCTGACGTTTCTTCCTGGTTACCGCCAAATGGGCCAAATCCACCTTGCCCTCGAAGGCGATAATCAACCACCACCAGACCGTCAACGGGTTCCGGATTGCTAATGGTTGCCTTGACTTGATACCGGGTTCTGGCGTCTTCAATGACCTGATAGTGCTCAATATCTGAAAACAAATAACCGGGAAGCTTTTCCTGAACATACCACTGATCAATAAAAGAATCCAGTGAATGGCCAAAAGAGCGTTCATAAGCTGACATAATTTGTTGAAAAGACAAATTCTGGAATCGATTATTGATCAGCATATCTATCAGTAATCGCTGACATTCCTCTTTACCGGCATGAGCCTGCATCCAATAAAAAAGAAATATGCTTTTTGTTTCGAGCACACTGTTGGCAAGCTCGGCATCATCTGTGCTTTCCAGGATATCTTTCATAGACGAATCTTTTAATGCGATTTGAGCACGCTCTTTGGAGGAAATCGCTTCCATAAATCGCCACGCTCCCCGCTGCTCTGTTGTTCTGGACAGCCAATAGGATTCAAACGCCGGACCCAGAACGGGCAGGTTCTCAGCCGTCACGTTATTGACATAGGAGTAATAATTCGGAAACACCTGATAGCGTCCGGAATAGAGATCATTTTCCCACGGCCGGCGGGTTTGAGTGCCCAATAATTCAGTATCAATAAAGCGCTTGACTGCCTGGAATTGCATTTCCGATTCCGGAACACTTTGATTACGTCGTTGTGACTGCCGTTCAGCAAACCGCATGGTATTCTTCAAGTCCAGTGCCGACACTGGCGCGCCGTTTTCCGGCAGAAAAATCTGCTCTGGCTGAACAGCATCATTGTGAAATATCAGAGGACGCTCAAAAGTCGTAAACTGGATCGGAGTTTCTACCAGGGATAGCCTGGGAAACGGATAGGATAATCCCATCGCATCTTCATAGTCATCCCTGGACTCTCGAATCAGTATTTCAAGCGAATCGCCAAGTGCCGAGGTATATTCTATAAAATAATCATGTTCAGGCAATGTATAGAGATTATAGGCCAGTGAATCAACCACAATTGATCTTTTTTGAAAAGGTGCTATCACCAGAGAAATTTGCGGCAGCGGTGTTTCCGGTTGAAAAATAATCGTATTGTCATGTTCAATCTGTTCCCCCTGGGAAACCGGAACCAGATTTTTGCTCTTATTCACCTCGAGGGAAAATTGCGTAAATTGCTTTTGCTGTTTACGCACCAAATTTGACCCTTCGGTCGGTCCAGCAACCGGGTACCACAATGCCGCCGGCGGCAGCAACACATAGTCAGATGTGACAAAACTGTGCTGTTTTGCAATTTTGTACAGCATTATTGATTGCATTTTTTGACGTTGTTCTTCGGATACATCCAGATAGCACACCCGGTCGTCGAGTTGACCGCTGCCAGTTATTTCTATTTTCACCTTGCTCCCAGGCGGCACCGGTTGTGGAGCACCAATACGCAGATGGTGATAGTCACGTTCTACCGAAACAGCATTTCCGGCAATCTTTACTTCATCGATGCGCAATCCTGGATTCAAACTAAACAAAAGTTCATCGATATTTTCATCAGTCCGGTTGCTGCACAATAGCGTGCTCTTGCTGGTCAATGACCGGCCCTGATGCCAGAGTTCGATGCCGCAGGAATCAATGTGAATAACAGGATGGTCTGCGTACTGGTCATTCAGTTTACGCATGGTGTCCCGAACGTGCTGGTCACTTTGCCATTGATTGACGTGGGCATAGATCAAAAAAGCGCCCAGAAACAGAAAAACGCCAGTCAAAACCGGTGCAACAACCCTGAGCGCATTGGACTGGGGCAGCCGTTTGAACAGAAAAATGGAAGCAAAAATAAAAGCCAAACCAATAGACAAATATATAGCCCGCTGAACAAGTATTGGCGTCAAGTTGCCAAATCCAACAAAATCGGAAAAAGCCATCGGCACAAAAAAGCCAATAACATCGAAAAGATAGTTCACCTTGGTATTGAGAAAGAACAGAGTCAGCGCCACATAGCCGAGCAGGACCATAAAAGTGACAGCATGGCTGCGAAACAACACCATCATTATAAAAGCCATCCCGATCATAAACACCAGTGAAGGCACTCCTACGAGCACAAAATAATAGAGGAATGGTAAAAGCTGAAAAGAAACATCGGCAAAAGCGAGCTGGATAACAGCGGCGAGGAATAGCATGAACAGGTCAAGAGCAATAAAGACCTGTAAAAGTCCGAAAAGCTTGCCAGTTATATATTCGGCATTGGTCATTGAGCGCATGTAAATGACCTGAGTTGTATTGAGCTTGTTGTCCCGTTTCAGGAAATCTGCAGCCAGAAAAATAACAATAACGGCCTGAGCGCTATTGAGCAGCAGCATATTAAAGTAAGGTATAGCTCCCGGAATGCCGCGCATGAACCACGGCATGGTTTCGAAAATTTCTCCGAAAAAGACAAGATTCAAAAAAGTGAGCACAATCAAAACCAGTCCGGCAAAAATGCGAAAAAACCAGCTTCTCAACAAGGTTTTGGTTTCGTAACGCGCAACTGTAAATATGTTCTTCAAAGATGGCATTTTATCCTCGATATTATTGAGTTAAATATTCCATAAAATAAACATAAGCATGTTCGAGTGTGGGCTCAATTTCTGTGCCGTTTTCTCCATTCAATTGATCGGCGACCACCTGGACAGCCCATCCATTTTCAGAAGGAATGGTGGAAATAACCGGATATTTTTCTTTGATCGCCGGCAGCTCGCTGTCCACAGCGTCGATCTGAAACACGTGGCCGCGCGCCTTGTCGACTAATAATTCCGGCGCATTGTTAAACACCACCTGACCGCGATTTAAAAGCACCATATCATTACACGTGCTGGAAATGTCGCCAACAATGTGTGTAGACAGGATGATAATGATTTCCTTTTGCGTCATATCTGCCAACAGATTGCGAAAACGGATGCGTTCTTCCGGGTCCAGGCCGGTTGTCGGTTCATCGACAATAACAATCCTGGGATCGCCGATCAGTGCCTGGGCAATGCCGAGTCGCCGTTTCATACCGCCGGACAGTTTACTGGCAGGCCGGTCGCGCACATCGAACAATCCGACATTTTCTAATAGCTCATCCACAGCCTGGAAGCGCTCTTTTTTACGATGTAAACCGGCCAGTGCGCCAGCGTAATCCAGAAACTCCCAGGTTTTGAGTTTTGAGAACGTGCTGAAATCCTGTGGCAAATATCCCAACATCGCCCGGATTTGGCGGCGGTTTTTATGCAAATCCAGATCGTTCACTTTGACCTCACCTGATGTCGGTTTAAGCAGGGTCACTAAAATACGCATCAATGTTGTTTTGCCAGCTCCGTTTGGGCCGAGCAATCCAAACAGACCGTCATTAATTTCCAGGTTAATGTTGTTCAATGCCATAAAATTGTTCTTGTACTGCTTGTTCAAATCGTGGATAGAAATTTTCATTCATGCCTCGTACAAGTGACTGTTATATGTTGTTCATGAATTCGTCCATATAGACGAGAAATCCCCTAAAAAGTTCAGTTATGGATTTAAAAATCTGTTGCATATTTTCTCGCAGCGACCGGTTGGCTTGCCAGTACCCGATCAATTTATAGATGCCAGTAATGTGGTTTGCCAACAAATTCTTTGATAAAATGCTCGCGAAGTAGAGTGAACGCTTCATCCACATCATCAACGATATGGAACAATTTTAAATCTTCTTCCGAGATGACTCCCCACTCGACCATCTTGTCGAAATTGACCACGCTGTTCCAATATTCTTTGCCGTAAACAATCACAGACATGGGTTTGGAGACTTTGGATGTTTGCCGCAAAGTCAGCAATTCGAACAATTCATCAAACGTGCCAAATCCACCCGGGAAAACAACCAGCGCTTTTGCCAGATAGACAAACCAGAACTTGCGCATAAAAAAATAGTGATACTCAAAGGACAAATTTTCGGTAATATACGGGTTTGGTTCTTGCTCAAAGGGCAGGCTGATATTCATGCCAATTGTCGGCCCTCCGGCTCTTGAAGCGCCGCGGTTGGCAGCTTCCATAATGCCGGGTCCGCCGCCGGAACAGACGATGAACCGTTTTCCTTCGTCCAGCTTTAACGACCATTCTGTTAATTTATAAGACAATGCCTGAGCGTCACTATAATAATGCGATATCTTTAACGCTGTTTCGGCCTGGTGCAATTCACGCTGGAGCACCGGGTCTTCTGGATTATCCGAATATTTTTGTTTTATTTTTTCCAGATGATCAGCAGCTTCCTGCTTTGGACGAATTCGAGCAGACCCGTAAAAAACCACGGTATCTTTGATTTGAAAATGAGCCAGCCTGCTTTCTGTTTCCAGGTATTCCGAAAGAATCCGCACCGGCCGGGCGTCATTGCTGCTCATAAATTCCTCGTTCTGATACGCTTTGGTCAGATGTGGCCTGGAGAATTGGCGCTTTGCACCGTTGGGTCGCTTGAACGGACTTTCCGTATTGCGTGACGAATAAAAATTATTTTTCTCAGACATAAACTCCTCTAAAAATGACGATTCAACCAGATAACTGTTTGTCGAATAACTTGATGCCGGTGTCGCGGCGTTTGGTAGGTGTGACCGGCATCCGGGATTTCCATGAAATCCGCTGGCGGTAATACAATATCGCGAAATTCGTGAAAACCTTCCACAAATAATGCGGCATCATTTGTGCCTTGAACGATAAATTTCGGCATACTCAGCCCGGCGAGCGCACCCTGGACGTCGTATTGCAACGCATCCAGACCAAAATCGCGGGATATTTCCCAACCATCATATTCATAAACGTCTTTTTGCAAAGACTGATCAAGGCTGATACCGGCATGCCGGGTAATCAGTTTTTTCATATCCGGTACTGCCGACCAGGTCACCAGGGCATCTACTGACTCGTGTCCAACGGTCAGGATGGCTGTTGCCGCACCGAGACTAATTCCCAGCACAGCGATAGAAGAATAACCATTCTCCGTTGCCCAACCGATGGCGTCTTTTAAATTAGCGCGATTATGTGATACGGTTGTTTCCTTGAATTCGCCGGCGCTGTCACCGGACCCGTAAAAATCGAATCGCAGAACGTTGTAACCGTGCCGGGCGCAGTCACGAGCCGCTTCGACAAATAACCGTTTGCTTTCGGTTTTATCTCCCGTAAATCCGTGACAAAAAATAACGATTTTTTCCGTTTCTACCTTGTGATGGATCCCCACAATGTTATTGCCTTCACTCTTGAAGGTAAGCGGAATCTCTTTGGGTTTATATTTCTTTTTTTTCATAGTATCTCG
>CAZSMC010000078.1:0-10399 GCA_964607755.1 uncultured Cytophagia bacterium
AAATTTGGAAATTATAATGTGTTATTTACTAGTTTTGTGACCCATTGTTGGAATTCTCACTGCGGTATTTCTTTCGCAACAAAAGCCGCCTCGCCTGTGAAAGCGAGACGGCTTTGATATGGGCAGAAAAGAATTACTCTGTGCTAAATTGAGTTCGTTTGGCGGCTTTTTTCTCTTTACGTTTTTTGCTATATAATTCGAGAGCAGCGTAAATAGCCGGAACTACAAGCAAAGTGAGTGCGGTGGCGACAATCAAGCCGCCCATCACAGCGCGCGCCATCGGCGCCCAGGTTTCGCCGCTTTCTCCGAGTCCCAGGGCTAATGGTAACATAGCCAAAATCGTGGTCAGTGCTGTCAGCAGAACCGGCCGTATACGCACAATGCCGGCCTGTTTGATGGCATCAAACAATTCATAACCTCGATTCCGAAGCTGGTTGATGTAATCAACGAGAACAATGCCGTTATTCACCACAATACCAACCAGCATGATCACGCCAATAAAGACAACAGTACTCAATATCGTGCCGGTGAGTAATAGTCCCAAAGCAACGCCGATTATTGACAATGGAATCGTGAAAAGTATGATGAACGGATCGATAAAAGATTCAAATTGTGAAGCC
Organism: uncultured Cytophagia bacterium; assembly: GCA_964607755.1. Lineage (GTDB taxonomy): Bacteria > Zhuqueibacterota > Zhuqueibacteria > Residuimicrobiales > Krinioviventaceae > CAZSMC01. Next base: position 621 of record CAZSMC010000078.1, read on the forward strand.
ATAACCATATATGTTAGCAAGACAGCCACGATCATAGCCAGAGCCAGATACATAAACGATTCTTGCTGTTCTTCAGCGACACCAGAGATTGCCAAACGGAAATCCCGCGGTACAACAATCTCGTTAACGATTTTATTGACATCATTTGTCACACTGCGCAAATCCCTGCCAGCGATATCGATATTCACATCCACATGACGTTCCTGGCCTTCACGAGTGATGACTTGTGGAGCTGTACTGTATTCAATATCTGCAATAGCACGCAAGGGTATTTGCCTGCCCGTTGGTGTGACAAACAGAATATTATCCAGATCTTCTTTGCTTCTTCGATAATCTTTGGGGAACTGAACACGGACGTCGTATTCGTCCCCGCCTTCGCGGTACAATGTAGCAACACTTCCCAATACACTTGTACTTATGGTATTGCCAATCTGTGCGGTGTTCATGCCAAGATCAGCGATGCGTTCACGGTCCAGATTGATGCGCAATTCAGGGGCTGATTCTTCCGTGCTTGTAGAAACAAAATCAACACCCTCTACTTTACTGACTTTATTTTTAATCTCGTCTGCCAGGACCTGTGCTGTCTTAAGATCGTAGCCAAAAACCTGCACCACAATATCTCCGCCACCAAACATCTGTCCGAAACCGCTTTCAATGAATTTAATATTCGCATCCGGGATGTTATCCAGTTTATCCCGCAAAGCGCGCTGGATTTCAAATTGGTCCCTTTCACGCTTATTCAAGTCAATTAAATTAATTGACATCGATCCTCTTGAAGAAGATTGAGAACCAAAAAGAGCCATAATGCTTTCTCCCTGGCCAAAATTTGTATACGTGAGTTTGGCTTCAGAAACTTCTTCCTGGATAATTTTTTCAATCGAACGCATGGTTTCTGCCATTTTCGCCAGACTTGTTCCAGGAGAGCGTTCTATTTCTAGCTCAATATAGGATTGATCATTTTCAGGTAAAAATTCTGCGCCCTGTAAACTCAACCCCACAACTGCCAGGATAAATAAACCAGCAGCCACCAAAAGTGTCATTTTCCTGTGATTCAGAACCCAATCAAGCCAGACATTATATCGTTGATACAATTTGTTCATGGTGTTTTCAATATGTCTGCTTAGTTTGGAAAAAAGACCACTTTTATGAGTTGATTTTCGCACTCTTAGAAACCGCGAAGCCAACAGCGGAATAAGAGTGAGCGCAACCAGAAGAGAAACGATCAAGGAGAAACAGATCGTCAATCCCATGTCTCTGAATAGCTGGCCTGATAATCCAGGTACAAACAAGATAGGTACGAATACGGAAACAGTTGTCAGTGTCGACGCAGTAATTGCCATGCCAACCTCAGAAGCGCCGCGATCGGCTGCTTCTGCCGGCTCTTCTCCTTCTTCATGAATACGAAATATACTTTCAAGGACAACAATAGCATTATCCACCAATAATCCAACAGCCAGCGCCAGTCCCGCCATAGAGATCACATTAAGCGTCAGGTCTGCTTGCATCATCACAGCAAAAGTCAACAAAATCGAAACGGGAATAGAAAGCGCCACAATGATTGAGCTGCGAAAATTTCTCAGAAAAAATAAAAGCACCAGAAAAGCCAGTACAATCGCCTGGATGGCAGTGTTCCCAAGATTGGACATTGAGCGCGTAATAAAATCCGCCTGGTCCCAAAACGTGTCAAGTTGCACCCCTTCGGGCAGCTCTGCCTGGATACCTTCAATCTGAGCTCTGACACGTTTCGACGTATTTACAGTATTCGCATCGGATTGTTTTTGTAAAAATATCATGACCGATGGTTTGCCATTTGTCCAAACTTCTTGACGGATTTCTTTAAACCCGTCAGTAACTTTGGCAACATCTTTTATTTTAATAGTCGAACCATTTATCGTAGTCACAGGAGTATTAGCGATCTGTTCGACACGTTCATACGAACCTAGTGTTTGTATAGAGTATTCCATCTGTTTACTTTCAATAAATCCGGACGGAATTTGTAAATTATTACTCTGCAACGCAGATGTAACTTGTTGAATAGAGAGGTTATGACCGCGTAAACGAACAGGATCTACGTGAACCTGGATTTCACGCGTAAGTCCTCCTGTTGTGCTGGCTGCAGCCACACCAGGTACGCGTTCCAGCCGTGGTTCAACATCATGTAATGCCATATCCCGAATTTCTGCCAATCCGTGCTGATCTGAATTGAGCATGAGATACATGATAGGTTGCTGGGAAATATCGAATTTAAAAATAAGAGGGTCTGTCATGTCATCAGGCAGATAATCCCGGACAAATTCCAGGTTATTGCGTACGTCCATTTCTGCCTGGTCCATATTCGTGCCCCAGGCAAATTCCAGCATGACAAGAGACAATCCCTGGCTGGACCGGGAACTAACTGTCTCGATGTTTTCGGTAGTCGATACGGCTTCTTCGATTGGACGTGTCACCACGGTTTCCATATCTTCCGGTCCGACACCAGTGTATTGTGTAATAATCGCCATCATGGGAAATTCCAGCTTTGGAAACAGATCAAGCTTTAGCTGGCTCAAGCCAAAGAGTCCGAATCCCGCGGCGATTAAATAGATCATGGTAAATGTAACGCCACGACGTATAGAGACTTTTGCTAATTTCATAGTGCTTCGTCCTCCTTGACTACCGTAATCGGCATTTCATCTTTAAGATTGTTTTGACCTTCGATAATCAGCTTTTCACCTGCAGAGACGCCAGACCGAACAGCAATTCTTTCATGATTCGCATATTCTACATCCAATTCGCGCTGCACAGCAGTGCTGTCCTCAGCGACAAACACCTGATAATTTTTCACAACTCTATCCTCGCCTGCCTGGCGCTCAAGCCGGGTATTTTCAATAGTCGCAAATCGGGGAATGATAATGGTATTCTCGATCACATTTGTGAGAATTTCAACTCTGGCGTACATGCCGGAGCGCAGCAGTTTGTCCTTGTTTTGGACAAGAACCTTGACCTGTGCCATGCGCGTCATCGGGTCCATGACAGGACTGATTTTGATCACTCTTCCGGTGAACACTCTATCTTTGTAACTGCGGACATGTACATAAGCAGTTTGCCCTACTCGCAGTTCGGCCAGATCCTCTTCCGTGGCATTGAATGTGATTTCAACATTTTCCGTTTGAACAACAGTGACCAGTGGCATACCTGGAGATGCCATGTCGCCTTCTTCCACAAATCGTTGACCGATAATCCCGGATATGGGCGCGGTAACTGTTGCATCTTCCAGACCGCTCTTTGCGCTTATCAGCGAGGCTTCAGCTTGTTCCAGTTGGGCTTTGGCAGATTCGTACTGTGTTTGCATCTGATCGAACTGCTGTTCACTCACAGCGCCCTGTCCGTAAAGCCGTTTTATCCGGTCATACTCTGCTTTTACGTTTGAAAATTGAGCCTCTGCTGCTGTTAAACCGGCACGGGCTTGCCGTACTTGTTGTTGAATCCGGGTCGAGGAAATATCTGCAATAGGTTCACCTTTTTTCACGACATCCCCTGCATCAACGTACAAGCGTTCAATCCGGTCGGTAATCTTGGAAAACACCCGGACTTCGACTTCAGCTTTAATGTCACCCTGGTATTCTATGGTTTGTTCCAGATTACCTCTATTAATCTCGGTAATAGTAACTGGTACTCTGGTCTCCTCCTCCTGGGTTTCAGTTTGCCCGCAATTGATCAGCAGGGCAATAGCTAAGAGCATCAACAACGGATATAATCTTTTCATCATAAATTCTCCATCCTGTTTATTTTAAAAGTCCATTCAATTGTCCGGTAACTTTGCGTAGTTGATAACGCGCCATTTGATAATCATACAAGGAAGATAAATAATTGAGCCTGGCCTGAGTGAGAGCTAACTGTGCCGCCCACACATCCAGTTGGGTGCTGGCGCCTTCTTCATATCTCAGATTTGCCAATTTGAAAGATTCCTGAGCCAAATCTACGGATTGGCTGGCTGATTGATATTTTTCCAGGGCTTCTTGAAAATTATTATAAGCCACTTCGACTTGGGCTGCTACACCGTTTTCCAGACTTTCCTGATTATCCAGGGTAATCCGGTAATCGAGTTTAGCCTTTTGATACTGTTTGCTGTTTTTAAAGCCCTGAAACAAAGGGATTTGCAAACTGATTGCCGATGTAAAACCTTTGCTAAAATCATCCTGACTAATATCCCATTCGTTGGTATTTGCTAAAAATGAATAGTTTGTTTGAAAGAACAATTTGGGTAAAAACGAACTTTTGGCAATAGTTATGTTTTTCTTTTGAATATATTTTTGTTCTTTTAGAGCTTTTACTTCGGGACGATTGTTGAGCGCCATTTCTTGCAGCGCACCGAGCGGGGCATTGGTAAAATCATCTTCAACGTAAAGCAAATTACCGTCCACCTCGATTTCTGCATCTTTTGGTAAACCGAGAATAACGCGAAGATTTGTCAGCGCCATTTGCAACCTGTTTTTCGCTGAAATCGCTTCTGGCCGTTTGTTTGCCAGATTAACCTCGGCACGCATTTTGTCAAATTTTGAAGCTGCTCCAGCCTCGTACTTTTTGGTCACTACATCCAGATTGGCGCGAGCCTGGTCCAATGCATCCTGCTGTACCTTGACCACTTCTTTGGACAGAATGCACGAATAAAATGCATCGGTGGTGTTGTAAATCAGATTTTGTTTTTGACTTTGTAAATTCATACGGGAAGCGCGCGCTCCGGCAGAGGCGATTCGAATGCCGGCAATGCCTGCTCCGCCGAGGAATAGCGGCTGGTTCAATGTTGCGCCGTATTGCCAGGTGTTTTCCATGCCAAAAGCTATTCGTATAAAATCGGGCATGTCTTCATAACCCGGAAACGTGGGCGGAAATGCCTGTTTCAAAAAGTTGGGAACCGTGCTTTCCTGCAATGCCCATGAATGCTGAAGACTGGCACTGGCACTCAATTCCGGCAATACCCGCGAATACGCCTCCCATACACCTGCTTTGGCTTTGGCTAATTCTTTTTCAGTGGTTTGATAACCTGGATTGTTTTCTATGGCTATCTCGATGCTTTTCTCAAGCGTCAATACTTTTGGTGCACCCTGGACAAATGCTACGAAAACCAAAAATATCAGGACCCCTGAAATGAAAGTCCGTTTCATACTTTCCTCCGTGTTTTGCACAACGTGGTTTAAGATCATTCGTTTAATCCTCTGAAAAGCAATTCTATGATTTCATCCGCCAGTTCATCAGTTAACAGTTTCTTTTTTGTTGCCAATTGTTGAAACATAAAATGTTGCACAACACCGCCTATAATGTTCGCAGCCAATTCCGGGCGTGCGCTGGCGCCAAACTCTCCGGTATCAATGCCTTCTTTTATCATGGAAACCAAAATACGCCCTCGCCGTTCTGCTTCCGTTTTAAACTTTCGTGTAATAGCATCATTGGCCGAAGTGACAAACAAATTCAAGAAAAAACGGGTATACTCTGGACTATTGTAGGCAACGCGAAAAAATCTTTTTAAAAACAGGGCAAGCCGCTCTTTGACTGAAATATTCTTGTCACGAATTTCTTCCAACGCTCCAAACACGTGGTTTAAACCTGTTTCCACTAACTCGTTATAAATCTGTTCTTTACTGCCGAAATAATAGTAAATCGTTGGCTTGGTAACATTTGATTGTTCGGAGATTTCGCGCATGGAAACGCCATTAAAACCTTTTTCGGCAAACAAATGAGCGGCAACAGCAAAAATCTTTGACTTTGTATCATTACACTGATGCATATTATTCACATGATCTATCATTTTTTTAATTTACCTCTCTTTGGTTGTATTATTTACTTACCGTTCGGTAAAATATTGATCAATTAGACGTGTGAGGATCTTAAAAGTTTCAAATTATTTTATTATTTTGATAAAGAAAAAAACAGGCGTACGAAATGCTGAAAAAATGGTTTCTTTTTTTCAGAAAAAATCCGTATATGTTATACAAGTGATCAACCGATGAACTGGTTATTTGATCAGGACATGAGCGTAAAAGAGATTTTCTTTTCCAATAGAATAACTGCTCGTTAATTTTATAAATCACTTTTTTAAAAGGGGTTCATTATGAAAACAACCAGGAAATTGACGTATAGTGCGGTTTCTATTCTTCTCATTATCATTTTGTCTTTTCAATCGTGCGGACGGCTCATCGCGCCTTACAACCAGTATTCGTATGAACGCGCCATCGAGATCAAACAGCAGTCTTTGGCTCTGCTTGATAAAGCGAGCCAGCCATACGAAAAGTATGAAAAAGAAGTGGAAAAGCTTATCGTTGAGTTAAAGATCATGGTCGAGTACGTGCAGGGCATCCCCAAAAATGAAATGACAACTGAGCAATGGAAATTGATGGTCAATCCAGAAGGTCATTTGCTGGGTGGTATTTTATCGGAATGGAAGGAAAAAGGCACACTCGGTAAAGTCTTTATCAAGGAAGCTCAAATGCAAATCAGCCAGGGATTTGATTCTATCATCAATCTGGAGCGTAAAAAACTAAAATAATTTAAGGAGTGGGTCATGTTTGATTTTGACGGATTCTTGTCCGAAACCTTGAAAGAACTCAAAGAATTTATTAAAAAGCACTGGGAAGGTTATGCAAAAGATATTCTCGATGAAACAGAAACTGTACTCAAAGAGAGCAAAGAGGATATTCAAAGATGGGTGGGACTTGTCGTAAAGGGCGAACTTGGCCGGGACGAGCTTGAATTTCTTTTGCAATCGAAAAAAGAACTCATCAAGCTAAAAGGATTGGAGCAGGCAGGGCTGTCGCTCATCAAGATTGAGCGCCTGCGTGATGCTATTGTTTGTCTTGTGGTTGAAAATGCACTGGAAAAGATTCAAATTTAGTAAAAATAGGATAGTCAGCCCATGTTTTACCTGTCAAAACTCAGCCGGGCACAGGAGCATGGTGCTGTGCCCGGATTACTGGTTTTTAAGTCTATTCTTGCTGCCATTCCGTAAGCGGACGAGTCATCGGGACATCGTTATCAACATCTGCCGGAGCAAGTAAAACCACGAGTTTTTCTTTGCTCGAGGGTGGTAACTCGACCCTAAAACCTATCATGCGTGTGCCTTTGTTCGGCGCATCAAATTCGCGCGGCGGATCGGCTGTCTCGTAAATCTCAAGCTTTGCATTGTCCGGACTCAGAACCCGCAATGACAGTTGCTGGCTGTCCCGCTGAAGAATCGCGGTTTGATCTTTTTGAGTATCCACCTCTGCTCTTGTCACCATTCCCCAACGCACAGTGGTTTGCTGATTCAAAGTTTCGATTTCGTCTTGGATCAGCACCTGCTCGTTCTTATACAGACCAACGCCCCGCTGTGCCGATGCAAGCTGCCCCTCGTAAACCGACGTCAAATCGACAATGGTGTGCGGCATGGGCGTTTTGCCGGAAAAGCCAATAATCGGTGCGTGGCCATCAACGCGCTGCTTTTTGCCATTCACGACAAGCGTATTGTGGCTGAAATTGTTCAGCCGAAAAATATCCCAACGCTGACCGTCCTGGGACCCGTCCCACAAGTCAATTCCTCTGGATTCCAGATCATGATAAGATTGCCCGCCAAGGTCTTCTGCCCAGCGAACACCCATCGCATCCATCACAAAAGTACCAATGTCCATGTGCGCATGATTTGTGCCGGGTGAACCGCCTTTGACAGCGACATAAGTCTCTCGCTCATTTTGCCAGCCGCTCCGGTGAATGCCGACAGGCGTTTTGCCTTCTGCTTGCCAGTGATTGACATCCGGACGGGGAATGTTCTCAGACAGGTCTGACCATACAATCACAAACGGGGAAAAACGGTTCGAGCCGCTTGCAGGATTGTGATCTCTTTTGAAAAAGTGTTCGAGCCTCTGTCGCTGCCGCCATAAAAGTGATGGTTTGTCACGCCTGGCAGCAAACCAGTACATCGCCGGTGACACGCCGCCGCGTGACCCGCAATCCGAGTAATTAAAATAAAGGCCCATCGGGCCTGTCACATGTAGATAATAATCTGATGATTCCAGAAATCCTTCCGACTCTGTGAGGCCAAAATCCGTGCGGAGAACCGATTGCAGGGCGGAAATCAACACGACGTTATATGTTGTGCCATATCCCCAGTAACTTGGTCCTTCAGGGTAAGCCCCATCCGGAGCGTATTCTGCCATTGCCAGCGGAATATACTTTAACGCGCGCTCGATAATTTGCGCCGACAGGTCCGGCTCATCTTCTGCCACCACCAGTGCGCCGAGAACCAGACCACCGTGACAAACCTGGTTCCAGTTGTGCGTGGCTGTAATCCACCAGTGCTCACCGAGCGATGTTCTCAATCCCTTTTCGACAATCGCCTGTTTAATGGTTTCTCTTGCCTGATGATCAAGAGCCTCGTACGTCCAGTCATAACCGATGGCCAGTGCTGCGGTCATTTCCGCGACATCGAGAAAATGGCTTGGATTCCAGTCACTGAAACCCGCGACAGCAAGCATCTCCTTCTGCGCCCTGGCAGCATATTTTTTCTCGCCGGTCACACGGTAGGCGAGCGCAAGGTGTGTCATTCGCTTGAGACAGGTTCTGGAAACGCCGAGCAACCGCTTGCCAACTTTTTTACGCTCCACCGGCGCAATGTCCAGTATCTCATCGGCAATTGACCGGACGCGCGCAAAAGCCCGGCTCAAGGTTGTATCCGAATCGATTTTGTTGCATAGTGCGTCATCATCTGTGATAAAAAGTCGCGGATGACTTTTTGTCATGTTATTGAGATGAGTTTTTACATCCTCTCCCCTGCTGCCGGAAAAGAGCAGGCAGAGAAGCACAAATTGCATCAAAAAAATATTCTTTTTCGATTTGAGTTTGAACATAATTTCAACCTTTCTGATAGTGCTATGTATTTGTTTCTATTTGGAATGGATTTAATATTACTCAACAAGCACAATTCTGATCGCTTGCCCGCCATTTGCAGGCATTGACACATCAAGTATGGTATTTATGAACACATATTAAAATGGAAGATCATCATCAGAATCAAAGGATGTAAATCCATGTGGATTGTCATTATCATCTTTGGATTGCATATACTTTTCAATTTCTTCATCCTCTTCAGCCTGATATTTGCGTAAAATATCCAACGATACCGGACGTGGTTGAACAAATTGTTTTACCGATTCACTTTTTATTTCGTGGTCAGATAATTCATCTGGATTTTTTGGGATATAATGCGTCTGTAACTGGTCGATGATTGGAAGAACGAGAGGTTGCCCATTTAGCCATCTTTTGAAAAGAAACCAGTCATTCTCAGGAGAGATACCTGGTTCAATGGGTGGAAAGAGATAGCCATGTTCTTCCATTTTCTCTCGGGAACCGTATTCCTTGTATTTATCGACCCAATCGAGAAGCGTTCTTAAACATCTGTTTTCGCGATTCAGGTCTTCCCGAGTAGAATAAAATACCTCATCAAGATTAAGATTTCGAATCACAAATTCATTTTTCAGTGTTTGATTTTCTAGCACTAAATTAATGTTTTCATTATTCATTTTGTCCCCTCAAATTTTGTATAGTCAAATCTGATTCCATACTATTCATCAGGTTGCATTAACATAAATATTGGATATCCCTGGCCGAACTATTTTCAACCAATACACAAGCATTCCTGCCATAATCAGCAGATAAAAAAATTAAATACACCGCCATCAGCAGACAGATCGCAAGTAAAATTTTGAACGCCAGGGCCTTTTGCTGAAACTCTTTTAAACTCATATCGCCTTCAATACAAGTGCGCGAGAAAT
>CAZSMC010000078.1:10499-19089 GCA_964607755.1 uncultured Cytophagia bacterium
TTTTGCTGAAACTCTTTTAAACTCATATCGCCTTCAATACAAGTGCGCGAGAAATGGTGTAAATTCGTGTTATGATAAAATTAATGTGACAAAAGTTGCCGTGAAATCTTTTTTATTTGGTCACTCAGTTCACGAGTACGTTTTGAGTACTTTATGCGCCGACACAGACGGCGCACTCCAAATACGGCTCGATAAAAATTCAGCTCGTCCGGGCACGTAACCTCTTGCCCACTTTTCTCAATGTGGCGACATCTGTCTCGTTTATCGAACCGTCGGGCAAAGGACCGGTATTGAGCAGCAGGTTGCAGTCAGCGGCCCAGGCATCGTCCAGCATTTTCATCACCTGATCCGGTGTTTTGTGCTCAGCGTCAACATTTTTGTTGTATCCCCATGTCCGCGGCTGCAGGGTATCGCAGATTTCGTTGTGCTTGTTTTTGTTACTTTCCCAGGCTTTGTGTGCAATGCGTTTTTTCTCAGGATCTTCGAGCCGCTCGGCAAGTGAATGGCCGCTGCGTTCCGGTGCGGCAAAATCTTCAGTTCCGGTGGCGCCTTGTTTGAAAGAAATCAACGTTTGCGGTTGCAGCGAGCGCACCTGAGCGTAGGTTTCTTCCATGGGAAATAAATCAGGGCGATTGTAAAATCCCATAATCGGATCGAACCAGACTCCGGCTAACGGACCGTACTGGGTCAAAATTTCTCTGAGCTGACTGTGAACAAAATCGACGTAATATTGAAAATCTTCATCCTTTTCCCATTTGTATTGTTCAGGCTTTTTCTCATAAGCCGGACGCGCATTTTTCCACCCGGCTTTCCGGGAATAAAAATAGGGATGATGCCAATCCGCAGCATAAGAGTAATACAAAAACAGTCCCAGCCCTTTTTGCTGGCATTGCTCAGCCAGATCAGCAATCAAATCGCGTTGGGCTGCGGACTTCGGACTGCAGTAATCGTTTTGCCGGGTATCAAACAAGGCAAAACCATCGTGGTGCTTGGAGGTAATATTGATGTATTTCATCTCGGCTTCCAGCGCCAGATCAGTGATAAAATCCGCATCAAAATTCACCGGATTGAATTGTTCGGTTAATTGTTCATAATCGTTAATCGGAATGCGTTCACGCAGCATTACCCATTCGCCGCGCCCTAAAATCGAATACAGTCCGTAATGCATAAACAGACCAAACCGGGCCTGTTCAAACCAGCGCAACGCACCTATTTTTGGATCCTGTCGATACAGGTCGGCATGATCTTTTAAATAAGAGGGAACAGCATTGCCGTTGCATCCTGCAAAGATCAAGCTGCCACCGGCAGCAACACCGGTTTTAATAAATGTGCGTCTATCCATTTTGCTCTCCTTTAAGTGCTATTTGATTTTCTTCGATCTGATCAAAATTCACCATGGCTGTGGCTGTGGTGTGAATAAAGGGACGTTCAGCAATCCACTCAAGGGCGCGGGCCATGCTCGGCTCTTCTCCCTCTGCTGCTAAACGTCCGCCAGACGCGGTTTTCATCGCGACGACCCCAATGCCGTTTTGGTGCGCAATTTGTAATTCTTTTTCCAGTTCATCCTGATCCCAGTAATTACTGCGCTCACCGCGCGAATGCGTATAAGCGCCCTGGTGATTGTATGCAATCATGACCACGTCGTAAAAACCGTTCGCATTGACCCATCGGGCCATGTTGGCCTGGTTGCTGTGACAGGAAAAACCGCAAAACCGGATCCAGCCTTTTTCTTTGGCACGGGCGAACTCGCTCATAACTGTTTCGTGATCGATGAGACCCAGTTCACTTTGATTGTGCAGCAGCATAATATCAATCGTTTCCATGCGCAATGCTTTCAGGCTGGCTTGCATCGACGACCGCATCTGCTGTCGGATCTGACGATCGGTGTCGTCGTCTGCCTTGTCAGGATCGATATTCACTCTGAGTTTTGACTGCACAATGACGCGGTCGGAAAAAGCCTGTAAAACCTTGCCGACCATTTCTTCATTTTGACCGTTATGATAATGCCGGCCGGTATCGATAAAGTTCATTCCGGCGTGCAACGCGGTCTCGATAATTGACGGTTCCATGGTTCTGGTGGCACCGAGTCCGATGGCTGAGACATGCAGGCCGGTTTTGCCCAGCATATTCATCGTCGGTTCCGGGGTCGCGCCTTTAGTCAGAGCGGGAACGCCGCTGGCAGCCAAAGCCACACATGAAGATGTTTTTATGAATTGTCGTCTGGTGGTGTTCATGGAACTCCTTTCTTGTTCAGCTTAAATATCATCCCGGCGTAGAAAACGAATGTGTTTTTTAGCTATTCCTGAACGTCCTGTTAGATGCTGTTCATTTCCCAAAAATCGGCCCGCCTGATTCTTGCCGGTCGACCGTTGCAGAAAAAGGAAACGATTTTATCTGCTGAATCCGGATAACGGCGAACCGTGAGGCATTCTCTCTGGTTTGCAAAGACTTCAATGACAGATTTATCAACAAAAATGTGCAGTTGCAAAACCGGTTCATCTGGCAGCAGTTGAAAGGTTCCACTATAATCGCCGGAAGAGAGCCGCAAATTCTGAGCATCGTAAAAAATGGTCGTCTTGTTTTTTCCGTCAGGGGATTGCAAAACATTGATTGCAATTCCCTCGCTATTTCCCGGTTCAAACTCGACCAATAATTCGAATGTATTGCTTTTGGCTTCCGGCATAAAGTAGAGCGAATCCGGAACCAACCTCACATTTTCCACATGGATATGATTATTTCGCAGAGATTTCAGTTCCGGGAGCGGCTGCATACGTAAACTGTTATCCGCGCTCAAACTCAAAACACGCGGTAATGACAACATGCCGTTCCACGGATGGCCTTCGCTTCCGCCACCATGAATCCATCCCCACATGATCCGTCGTCCTTTTGCATCCTTGAGACAATTTGGCGCATAAAAACCTGGACGTCCGCCAAAATCCATTCGCCGCCATTGGCCCGGATGAAAGCGGTGATTTTTATAATCTCCCACTGAATATTTCACTTCACCGTGAGGTGAGACAACCAGCAGCCACTTTTCGCCGAGCGGAAAAAAGTTCGGACATTCCCAGTTCCGGCCAAAGCCGATACACAGCGGATGCAGATAATTCCAGGTTAGCAAATCCGGTGATTTATACAGCAGAGCCGTTCCCCCCTTCCCTTTGATACCGGAACCTATAACACCATACCACATATCATCCTCTTTCCACACAAACGGATCGCGAAAACCTTCCAGATCATCACGAGGACGTGTCTCAATAACCGGATTGCCCTTGTATTTTCGAAATGTCTGCAGAGAATCGTAACTCATGGCAAGGCACTGCACTTCCGGCTGCACTCCGGTGTAAATAATCGTAGGTACACCATCGTCATTGACGCAGCAGCCGGAGAACACACCCCCGGCATCGTAGCTGTCCGGATTGGGTGTGAGCACGATGGGCAAATGTCGCCAGTGGACCAGGTCACGGCTCACTGCGTGTCCCCAGGACATGTTACCCCACTGATCGTCATACGGATTGTGTTGGAAAAACATGTGATATTCACCAGCAAAATAAATAGGGCCATTGGGATCATTAATCCAGTTTGCTTTGGTGCGGAGATGAAACTGCGGATAATAGGGATCTGCCTGAGCCTTTTGTGCGGCTGCCTCGACACTTTTGTTAGCTTTTTCGATAAGTTTTTTGTGCTGCCGGCTCAAGGAATCCGGCCGCTGAGGCGCCAGACTTGTTAAAGCTATGATTAGCCATAAAAACAAAAAAAGAAATTTCATTGCGAGTTCGATTATTTGTTCACTAAAAATTTGTTTATTCCTCTTTTCAAAATCAGATAGCAGCGTTTTTAACAGCAACAGTTCAATTTGATAAAGCTTGAATCTTGCCCAAATATTTGCTACCTTTTATTTGTTATAGGTTTAGTTAAAAACGTCAGGGGCTCGATGTTAATCTAAAAAATATTTTTGATATTTGCCATTTATTTAGAATATTTAACTCGAGAATTTACATTAAATCTGAGCATGAGAACTCTAATCAAACATAGAGGATGCCATGAAAAAAATAACTTTATTTTTTGCGCTTCTCATCGCCTTGTCTTGTTTGTTATCCTGCGGACAACCCCATTCCGAATTTGATCATTTTATCACCGTATCCGGAGACCGGCTCATGCAAGATAATCAGGAATACCGGTTCATTTCCTACAACATTCCCAATCTTCATTATATTGAAGATAACATGAAATTCGAGGAAACAAATCCGTGGCGCTTTTCCAACGAATTTGAAATCCGGGATGCGTTGATGTCGATCAAACAATCAGGCGGCCAGGTAGCGCGAATTTACACATTGTCAGTCCGCTGCCCAGATGACCCCCCCGAGATTCCAAGACACATTCTCGGCCCGGGGCGTTTCAATGAAGATGGCTTTCAGACACTGGATAAAGTGCTGCAGGTTGCCAATGAGGTTGGCGTTCGAATCATCATTCCCTTTGTTGACAACTGGAAGTGGTGGGGCGGCATCGCAGAATACGCCGCTTTCCGGGACAAGGACAAGGAAGCTTTTTGGACAGATAAGCAAATCATCAGTGATTTTAAAAAGACCATCGAGTTTGTTCTCAACCGCAAGAATTCCTCCACCGGAGTAGCTTATAAAAATGACAAAGCCATACTGGCATGGGAAACCGGCAATGAATTGTCCAGTCCCATGGAATGGACATCGGAAATTGCAGGGTATATCAAAAGTATCGATGCAAATCATCTGGTCATCGATGGATTTGCGTCTAGCATTCGCAACAGTGCATTGTACGATCCGAACATCGATATCGTCACCACCCATCATTACGAGAAAAATGCAAAAGAAATTATTCAAAAGGTTCGTTCCAATTGTGATCAAACGGCAGGGAAAAAACCATATTTTATCGGCGAGTTTGGTTTTATCGACACTGACGGCGTTGGCAACGTTTTGGATGCCGTTATCGACAGCCAATGCGCCGGTGCGCTGATCTGGAGTTTGCGATTCCACAACCGGCAAGGTGGATTTTACTGGCATTCCGAACCCTATGGCGGTAACCTGTTCAAGGCATACCACTGGCCCGGGTTTGAATCCGGCGCAGCTTATGATGAGCGGGCGCTTGTTCATCTGATGCGTGATAAAGCCTATGAAATTCGCCAGCAGAAAGTTCCGGACCGGCAAGCTCCCGAATCCCCTGCCCTGCTGCCCATCAATAACGTTGCTTTTATCACCTGGCAGGGTTCTGCCGGGGCGGCTTCTTATGATATAGAGCGCGCTGAAAGCGAGACCAGGCCGTGGCAGGTGGTGGGGCACAACCTGTCTGACGCTGACGTGCAATATCAACCGCTGTTCAATGACACATCTATTGTGCTGGGTAAAAGCTATTTCTATCGTGTCATTGCCAATAACACAGCCGGTTCTTCTGCGCCGTCAAATATTGAAAAAGCACCGGCAGCGAACCATTTCACCCTGATCGATGAATGCCGCAACTGGGATAAAACCCACAACCTCAAAGGCACACTGACTCTGAAAAATGATTCCTGCCGCACCACAAAAGAAGACGCGCACAGATTTCAGGGCAGCAACGGTGACGTTATCACCTATCAACTCGATCACCCCATTCACAGTATCAAAATATACAGCTTTTTCCCGAATGATGTCAGCCCGTTCAAAGTAACAGCCTCCAATGACGATGATAGCCCCATTCCGGTACAACTAGCGCAGCACAACTATTATTCGGGCAAAGGCGAGTATAACTATTATAAACCGGTCGCATTTACAGCCGAATTAGAAAATGACAAAACACGTTTGAACATCCAATTGACAACAACATGTCAAATATCACGAATCGAGATCACCTATGGACAAAAAACAGATTGATACATTTCTTCAGAGCGTAGAACAGGAGCTGTTTAAAGATATCATCCCGTTTTGGCTGAAACACGGACCGGATTTGCAATTTGGCGGATTTACCGGCGAGATGTCCAATGACCTGCAGGTTCCCTCTCGCCCGCAAAAAGGCCTCATCCTGAACGCCAGATTATTATGGACCTTTTCCGCGCTATACCGTTTCACAGAAGACAGCTCGTTCTTAAATATGGCAGAACGAGCTTTTGATTATATTTTTTCACACTTTTGGGATGAAAAGTATGGCGGCGCGTTCTGGCTGTGTGATTTCAAAGGCAAACCTCAAGATGAAAAGAAGAAAACCTATGGGCAGGCTTTTCTCATCTATGCTCTGGCAGAATATGTCATGGCAACGAACAAACTAAAGGCTCTGGATCAGGCTAAAAAGTTATTCGAGTTAGTGGAGCAACATGCCTTTGACAAGAAAAATAAAGGCTATATTGAAGCATTCGAGCGCAACTGGGAATTGGGTGAAGATATTCGCCTGAGTGAAAAAGACATGAACGAAAAAAAGTCCATGAACACACACCTGCACCTTTTGGAAGCCTATACCCATCTTTGCCGGGTGTGGAAACACAAAAAAGTCGAACAAAAATTAGAAGAGTTGATAAACATCTTTTTAGACCATATCATCGAATCCACCTCTTTTCATTTTAAACTTTTTTTCGATGAAACATGGCAATGCAAAAGCGATGTGATCTCTTTTGGCCATGATATTGAAGGCACCTGGCTGTTGTGCGAAGCGGCGGATATTCTGGGAAAATCGTCACTAACCAACAAAGTTCATGACCGCGCCCTTAAAATGACAAAAGCGGTTTATGAGCAGGGCCTGGACCGGGACGGCGGCTTGTTTTATGAAGCCAGAGGACAAAAGATCATCGACACGGACAAGCATTGGTGGCCCCAGGCAGAAGCAGCCGTCGGATTTCTGAACGCGTATGAGCTCTCTGGCAATATTGGCTATTTTGATGCGGCTTTTAAAGCGTGGGAGTTTATTGACAATGTTCTTGTAGATAAAAAGTACGGTGAATGGTTTTGGCGTGTTTCTCAGGATCACAAACCTTATCTTGAAGAACCCAAAATTTCGCCGTGGAAAGGGCCGTACCACAACTCACGAACGTGCATGGAACTGATAACCCGGTTGCATCATATCGAAAAACAGCAATTTTTAGCATAAATCGGAGAGAGGAGTTAACATGGATCGACAGACCTTTGAAAAAAAAGTGAAAGCGTTATTCAAAGAGCACAAGAAGTTTATCGAAACGCCAAATGAAAAATTGCCCTCCCGCAATAATATTTTCAATCGATACAAATACGCCATTCTCACAGACAAGCACACTCCGGTGCACTGGCGATTCGATTTGAATTACGATACCAATCCAAATCTGCTGGAACGTCTGGGCATTAACGCGGTGTTCAATTCTGGCGCGATCAAATTGAACGGCAAATATTACGTCATTGGCCGGGTCGAAGGATATGACCGCAAATCCTTTTTTGCTGTAGCTGAAAGCCCGAATGGTGTGGATCAGTTTAAATTTTGGGATTATCCGATCGTCATGCCGGAAACAGATGATCCTGACGTGAATGTCTATGACATGCGCCTGACCCAACACGAGGACGGCTGGATTTACGGCGTCTTTTGCACTGAACGCAAGGACCCCAATGCTCCCCGGGAGGATACATCCTCTGCTGTAGCGCAGAGCGGTATCGCCAGAACAAAAGATCTGAAAACCTGGGAGCGGTTGCCGGATTTTCGATCCAAATCACCGCAGCAACGCAACGTCGTGCTCCACCCGGAATTTGTTGACGGCAAATACGCTTTTTACACGCGCCCACAGGATGGATTTTTAAAAGCCGGTTCTGGCGGCGGCATTGGCTGGGGATTGTCCGAGAAAATCGATCCCGCCATTGTCGACGATGAAATTATTGTCGATGACCGGCGGTATCACACTATCAAAGAAGTAAAAAACGGCCAGGGACCGGCTCCCATCAAAACTGAGCACGGCTGGCTGCATCTGGCGCATGGCGTGCGCGGCTGCGCTGCCGGTCTGCGCTATGTGCTATACGGTTTCATGACCGCGCTGGATGAACCCTGGCGTATTACACACGCGCCGGGCGGTTATTTCATGGGCCCGGTTCGCGAGGAACGCGTCGGCGATGTCTCTAATGTGCTTTTCCTGAACGGCTGGATCGCGGACGATAACGGCGATCTGTACATCTATTATGCCTCGTCCGATACCCGGCAACACGTCGCGACTACCACGGTTGACACGCTGGTCGATTATATGATGAATACCCCCGAAGACCCTGGCCGGACACATGCCTGCGTCCAGCAACGCATATCGCTGATTGACAGAAACATAAAAGCAATGAAAGATATGGGATTGCACTGGTAAATTTTTTTCCACTCGGCAACAGCAGTGTCAACCTGTCTCAAGCACGATGCGATAAAACTGTAAGCAGCGTTTATAAGCAAAAGCTTCAATTGATTTTGCAATCAAAGGGGGGGGCATACATTTTCATGTCCGGCGCAGATAGCTCACATATTTGGCTCAACACTCGAATTTTTTTCAGAAAAACACTTGCATTTTTGATAACAAATTCGTAATTAAAAGCAATCAAACAATAAAAAAATTGATTCTTATAGGGGCAAATAGTGTATCCTTCACAAATTACTCGCAAAACCA
>CAZSMC010000079.1:0-19074 GCA_964607755.1 uncultured Cytophagia bacterium
TACAAAAAAAGGTTATCTTTATATCACGATAATGAATTGGAAGCCGCTGAACGCAAACGATTGGAGGAACATCTTCACACCTGCGAAGAATGTCAGCATATGTTGGCATTTTATCAAAAAATGTCAAACGGTGTAAAAGTGCAGGATGTGCCGCATGTTCGTCCGTTTTTTGCGCAACGGGTGGTCAATCGGGCTGAAATAGATGCACGACCCTCTTTTTGGTCTGTGTTCGAATGGATGCCGCGTCCGGTTGTCTCTTTGCTGTTGGTGGTTTCTGTTGTGGCTTTTTGCTATCTGATCTCACCGATATCACAATCGAGCGTGGCTACCGAAACACAGCCAGATTATTCGAGTCTGTTCAGTTCAACCACACAGACCTTGGCCAGCCGGGATGATGTTCTGGCTTTTATGCTCTATAACCAGGAATTGGAAAGCGCTGGAGAAAACAAATGATGTCATCAAAACGTATGGCGCTCTTTAGTCTGATCGCTGTTTTTATTTTTGGCGTGGTCATCGGTATTGCTGTGGACAGGTTCATGTTTATACGAAAACCGGATTACCCCCAAAAACCTAAAGATATTTCACAGCATTTATTCGAACATTTCACCGAAAAACTTGATCTCAACACGGAACAACAGGATCAACTGAAAAAGCTACTGGACGAGATAAGGTCTCGCCATCGGGAAATCGAAAAAAGCGAACGTCAGAAATACCGTCAATTGCGAGAAAGTTTCGATGAGAAATTGATAGAAATATTGCATGAAGAGCAGGTGGAAAAATTTAAAGAATTACAAAAACAGTATAAGGAAAAACGTCGAAACCATAAGCCATCCAAACGATAATTCTTGAACGAGCGTCATGCCAAAAGGGGGGCATATTATTTCGAAAGTTGCTATTTCTTTATTCATCTGATTAGGTACGAGCCGGAATCGTATGATGGCGAACTGGAAAATTGTAAACAGGTAGAATAAAACATGAAAAAAAGACAACTTGTCATTATTGTTTCACTGGCAGGCTTGCTGGCAAGCAGTTTTTTTCTAATGCGATATTTAATCGCGCAAAAATCTGAATTTGCCCGGCAGCAGCCGCCAGTTAGCGACCGTTACGTGGAAACCCAAACGGTAGACTATAGCACTGTTCACGCGCCGGTAGAAGCCAAAGGCCGTGTGGTTGCCAGCGCTGAAATCGATGTCGTGGCTGAAGCGCCCGGAAAAATAGAGCCAGGCGATGTCTCGCTTAAAAAAGGCCAGTCCTTTAAAAAGGGAGATGTGCTCCTGACTGTGTATAAAGACGAAACGGAGCTGGCACTCCAGGCGCAAAAAAGCCGTTTCCTGAACACTATTGCCAATTTTTTGCCGGATATTAAAGTCGATTTCCCGGACCGGTATGATGAATTTCGCGCCTTTTTTAATGATATTGATTTAAATGAGGATTTGCCCTCTCTGCCACCTGTTGATAAAGAAAAATTCAAGATTTTCCTGGCCAGCAGAAATGTACTGAATGATTATTATTCTATCAAAAAAACAGAAAAGCAACTCAAGCGGCATACGATCTATGCACCATTTAACGGCTCGTATGTAGATGTCATGTTACAAGTCGGTTCTTATACCAATGCCGGTGGACGCATTGCCCGAATCATCCACACTGATGAGGTGGAGGTTGAAGTGCCGGTCAATAACGGTGATGCCAAATGGATTGGCATCGGTGACCCGGTTACGCTGGTATCGACGGCAGGTAACAATAATACCAGTTGGAAAGGTTCGGTCGCGCGCATTTCCAGTTTTGTGGATGTTAACACACAATCGCGACCGATTTTTATCCGTGTGCCGCTAAATAATCAACCTCAACTTTATGCCGGGCAATATCTCATTGCTACGTTTGATGGCGGACAGATTCAGAATGCCATGTCCATACCCCGAAACGCTGTTTTCAATTACAACGAGGTTTTTGTGGTATTAGATAGCCGTTTGAAAAAAAGACAAATCGATTTGTTAAAGACCAATGAAACCACAGTCATTTTTAACGGCCTGGAGCCGGGACTGGAAGTTGTGACACAGCCGTTAATCAATGCTTCGGAGAATACTCCCGTTAAAATCCTGGGGAAAGATTCACCCAAAGCCAGCCAGCCTTCTGAACTGCAAAAGGAAGAAAGTTAATTATCCAGTGCAAAGAAAAGATAGGTAGAATTGTCATGTTGCGACGAATTGTATCGACTTTTGTCAAATTCCCGTTTTACGCCAATATACTCATTGCTGTTATTGTCATAGCCGGGTTTATATCGTTAAATAATCTAAAGAAATCTTTTTTCCCGGAACGGTCTTCACGGATTATCACTATTTCTGTTTTTTATCCTGGCGCCTCACCGGTTGAAATGGAAGAAGGTGTTACCAGCCGGATTGAAGCGGCGATCCGAAGCATTGTCGGTATTAAAGAAATGACATCAACATCTTCTGAAAACAGCTCACGGGTAACCATTGAAACCACCGGCGAATACGACATCGATGAAGTGCTAATGGAAGTGAAAAATGCAGTGGATGGCATTTCAGGATTTCCCAGCGCAGCAGAGCGCCCGATTGTGAGCAAACAGCGCAACACGTCACGGGCGTTGTTTATGACCCTCAGCGGGACGGATGACGTTTTTACGCTTCAGGATGAGGCGTTCCGCATTGAAGATGATTTACTCAACAGCGGTGTGATCAGCCAGGTGAATATGCGCGGCGCGCCGTCACCGGAGATTTCTGTTGAAATTAACGAATCTGATTTACTGGCTTATAACCTGACGTTCAACGAGCTGGCTAATGTAATTTTCAATAACAACCGCGATCTGTCCGCCGGTCAGATAAAATCCAAAGACGAAGAAACGCTGATCCGCCTGCGCTCGCGCAGCACCGATCCTGACGACATTGCTAATATAGTTCTCCGCGGCACCGAAAGTGGAGGTTTCTTGCGCCTGCGCGATGTGGCAGTGGTCAAACGGCAAACACCGGAAAATTTTTATCCGACTTTTGGAAACGGCGAAAAATCAATCACCCTGGCTATAGACAAACTGCCAGAAGAAGACCTCGAGGTGATTACAGAATATGTCAATCAATATATAGAGGATTATAATGCGCGCAATAACGGACTTGAACTGCGCATGATTTTTAGTTTTCTGGAAATCTTGAACAGCCGTTTGAGCGTGCTGCTCAATAACGGATTGATCGGTTTCACTCTCGTCATTTTAGGGCTCACATTATTCCTAAATTTCCGAGTTTCCCTCTGGGTGGCATGGGGCATCCCTGCCTCTTTCCTGGCCATGTTTATCATTGCCAATCTCTATGGCATTACCATTAATATGCTTTCGTTATTTGGCATGATTCTGGTCATCGGTATCCTGGTCGACGATGGTATTGTGATTGGCGAAAATATATTTACTCATTTTGAGGACGGCAAAAATCCGCGCCTTGCTGCAGTAGACGGCACTATGGAAGTAGCACCGGCTGTGGTGACATCGGTGCTAACCACAGTGGTTGCCTTTTCACCGCTTTTGTTCATGAAAGGCACTCAGTTTGAGGCTCAGTGGGAAACCGCTTTTATTGTTATCGTTTCTCTCCTACTTTCACTTGTTGAAGCGTTTTTCATTTTGCCGGCTCATGTCGGAAATGAACATGTACTCAAACGCCAGCAGTTGGAAAATACCAAATGGAATATGCGAAAATATACCGAACGTTTTTTTAGCTGGCTTCGTGAATATGTCTATGCCGGGGCGCTGCAGCGGTTATTAAAATGGCGCTGGTTCGTAATCGGCATCCCGGCGGCGCTGGCAATGTTAACGATTGGTTTGTTTTTTGGTGGATTTATAAAAAACACCTACTTTCCGGTGGTAGATTTTGACAGTTTTGAAATAAACATTGCTTTTGTGCCTGGTTCTGGTGAAGAGCGCACCTATGAATATCTTCATCGTTTTGAAGATGCTGTGTGGGACGTAAGCGACGAACTGACCAGATCATTGAATGAGACTATCCCGATTATTGACGATACCCGGCTGCAGGTTGGGAGGGCTTTTTCCGGACGGGAAAATGGTGCTCATGCCGGAAGGATCGTGGTTCATCCCCGTGACTTGACAAAAATGGATCTCACTGGTATGCAAATTGCCGAAAAGGTGCGTGAAAAAATTGGTCTGGTTCCGGAAGCCGAGAAATATACCGTCGGCGGGCGAAGCCGGTGGGGCTCGCCTGTGGCTGTCAGCTTGATGAGCCGGGATTTGCTAGAGCTGGAAGCTGCCCGTGATATTTTAATGCGCGAGCTTGATAACATGCCAATCCTCAAGGATATTGTCGACAACAATGCCCAGGGAAAGCAGGAGATTCGACTAAAATTAAAACCGCAAGCTTATATGCTCGGTTTGGATCAACAATCTATTGCCCATCAGGTGCGCCAGGGATTTTATGGCGGACAGGTGCAACGCCTGCAAGAGGGCCGTAACGAGCTGCGAGTATGGGTGCGCTATCCGGCAGAAGATCGCCAATATCGCGGACAATTGGAGAAAATGAAAATCAAGACAGCGCAGGGCGAATACCCCCTGGCTGAACTTGCAGAGTGGGATATCCAGCGCGGACCTGTTGGCATTCAGCATTATAACGGCAACCGGGAAATCCGCGTGGAGGCGGATCTGGTCGATCCTTATGCTTCTGTCCCTGATATTTTAGCCCAGATCGATTCCGATATTATTCCAAGAATCAAAGCCAAATATCCCGGGATTCAGGTGCAGTATCAGGGCCAGCAAAGGGAAAGCCGGTTGGCTGTGGATAAATTGCAAACACTGTTTCTCATTGCCTTTGCATTAATTGTGTTAATTTTGATGATCCATTTCAAATCTCTTGAACAACCCATTATCGTTCTGCTCATGATTCCATTAGCCTTGCTTGGCGCGTTTTGGGGGCATTGGCTTCACGGCAAACCGGTGTCGTTGTTCAGTGTCATGGGAATGGTCGCATTAACCGGTGTGATTGTCAATGACGCTGTTATTTTTCTGTCAAAATATAACAGCTCTGTGGCTGCCGGACATAAAGTCAAGGATGCGATAATTGCCACAGGTAAAAATCGTTTGCGGCCGATTATTTTAACCACATTGACAACGACCATCGGACTTTATCCCTTGATCCTGGAAAAAAGTCACCAGGCCCAGTTTCTCATTCCAATGGCCATTTCCCTGGCGTACGGGGTGGCATTCGGCACCATGTTTATTTTGATCTTTTTCCCGGTGCTCATCAATATTTTAAATGATCTTCGAGTCATAGCACAAAAATTATGGACTGGTCAGAAACTCGAACCAGAAGATGTAGAAATTGCTGTTATTTACAGCAAACGTCACATCGAGTGAAAATGACAATCCTGGTATTACAGATGCATAAAAAACATTCGATAGAAATGATTCTCATCCTAAAACCGGAAAGCTGATATGTCTCGTTTAATTTGTGTTGGTCTCGTGCTGATGGGCCTGGTCATCCCGGCCGGTGCGCAGGAGCTGAGTCTTTCCCAGGCTATTGAAACCGCATTGCTAAATAATTATGATATTCAGATCCAAAAAGCGGATCAGGAGATATCTGCCATACAAAACAGTTGGGGAGCCGCCGGGGCATTGCCATCTATAAATTTCAGCCTGACCGACAATTTCAGTTGGGATAAGGAACTGTCTGCTTCCAGCGAACAACAGACGCTAAGCGGTTCTGTGACATTGAACTGGCTGCTTTTTGACGGCTTTGCCGTCCAGATTCGTAAAAACCGACTTGAAGACCTGGAAGAACTCTCAGCAGGCAATACAGCGCTGCTGGTGGAAAATACCATCCAGGCTGTGATTTCGGCATATTACAACGCGCTGTTGCAGCGGGAAAAACTCCAGGTATCGCGCGATGTGATGCAGCTTTCCCAGGATCGATACAACACGGCTCAGGAGCGGCATGAACTGGGCAGTCAAACACAATACGATTTGCTTCAGGCGCAAAATGCTTACCTGGAAGATAAGGCACGTTTTCTACAGCAGGAAACCACGTTTCATAATTCGGTGCGCGATATCAATTTTTTGATGGGCGTTTCGGAAAATATTATCTACGAGTTTACCGATGAATTTACAGTCCAGACGCGGGACATGCAACTCGATTCGCTCAAGAAAAAAATGCTCGCCAACAATCAAACGCTGGAAAATCAGTACATCAATCAGGCGTTGCTGGAAAAAAATGTCAATCTGGAAAAGAGCGCGTGGTGGCCGAGTGTGAACGTCCGCACAAGTTACGAAAAATCCGAATCCAGCGCACCGGCTGCCATGGGTGACCGGGAGAATATTTTCGCCAGCTTGTCGCTGAGCTGGCGGTTATTTGACGGCGGCAATCGACAACGCGCTGTCGAGATTGCCAAAATTGAACGCGAGAACGGTCAGGTGTCCATTGCCAGCATGAAGCACAGTCTGGTCAACCGTTTGTACAATTTCTTTGAAATTTACCAGGTTCGGAAAGAGCTTTTCGATGTGGCAAACGAATCATTGCAGGCTGCAGAATTGAACCTGCAAATTTCAGAAGAAAAATTCCAGGCTGGCGCGATCAATTCCTTCAACTACCGGGATGTGCAACTGATTTACCTGAATGCCGCCATTAACCGTTTAAATGCCATTTATAATGTCATCGATGCCGAAAACGCATTGTTGAAAATAACCGGCGGGATTATTTCAGAGTATGATGCGGAGAATGTTTATCGAGATGAATGATTTGTTTTTCGAATTCAGTTATATTATATTGGTAATAAACAACAATGTGATCAGTCATTTATTAACAAATGTAAGTATCTTTTCGTTATAAATTTGGTGAGTTGAATAATGATTTCAAAAGAAGATTTAAAAAACGAAATCGAAAATGTAAGAGATGAGCATGTTCCGATACTATACAGAATTATAAAGTCATTTGAGCATGCTGAACAAGTAGACACTTTTGCCAAAAACAATAGTAACAATGAAACGAAAAACTGGCAAAATTTTGTTGAGGAAACTTTTGGTTGCTTGAGCATGTCGAAAATAGGCCGAGGTGAAAAATTGGAATATGAACAAAGAGATAATATCCAATGAATTTTTCATTGGATACGAATACATGTATTAAATTTCTAAATGGAACCTCTAATGTCATTAAGAATAAAATATCTTCAACGAATCCTGAGGATATTGTTTTATGTTCTGTAGTAAAGGCTGAACTGTTTTACGGCGCGTCAAAGAGTGAAAGGCCTCAGGAAAATATCCAAAAAGTACATTATTTCACAGGGCGTTTTATCTCCTTACCATTTGACGACCAAGCTTCAGAAATTTATGGGCAGATTAGATCACGATTGGAAAAGAAAGGGCAACTTATAGGCCCGAATGATTTATTAATCGCGTCAATTGCTTTAGCCAATAGTCTAACTTTAGTAACACATAATACCAAAGAATTTATGCGTGTTGAAAATTTAAAGATTGTTGATTGGGAAGTAAAGTGAATTCAATTAACGCATATCTTTTTATAATACTCGGTGATTTCCCGCAAAAATGATTTAATGGTGATAATTATTTAGCAATAAAATATGGTAGAAAAGAAAAATCCCATCCCCCAGACAGGCGCGATACCCTTTCTCAGGATTAAAGACCAACTAAAAATAATGATTATCACAGCCAGACGTTCGGACGGCACTTTCTGGATCACGCCGAAAGGCAAACTGGAACCGGACATGACACCTGCCGAAACGGCGCAAATGGAGGCTCTGGAAGAAGCCGGAATTAAAGGTTGTGTGGCGGAAAAACCAATTGGTTCCTATACGTACGAAAAAAACGATGAAAAATATCGCGTAGATGTCTTTCCCCTTGAAATTACCCGGATCCTGAAACCGGAAGAATGGCTGGAATCTGAGGAGAGGCAATGCTGCCTGGTAGCGGTGGACAAGGCGACGGCGCTTCTTTCGAATCGGGAGTTGGCGAAATTGATAAAGCATTATGAAAAATGTTTTGATAATTAAAGTTCGGTAGTTGCGTTGGTAGAATTTTATGAAAACCAAAATTGACTAATTCTATGTAACACTCTCTTCCATGGGTTCCAGCTCATACTCGATCGTTTCGGCACTAAAATCCTGCTGATGGGGCCACACCACACCACCAAAAGCTGGTTTGACTTTTTTAAAATAACTAAAGTTCTGTAATTCGTTAAAAATCCCTTTTTCTAAATATGGGGACACATCAAAATAGCCTGTCTTGCCATTTGATAATTTGACAAATAAATGATAATCTTTCTCAGCTTTTACGTATATTACTTTTACCATTTTTTTACCTCAATGGATCGATTTTAAAAAGTTCTTGTCCTGCTGTGGCTAATTTCCAATCGGCCAAGAGTTCATCCCTATGTATTTCTATCCACGCTTGCACTAATTTTAACTTTTTCTCTAGCAAACTTCCATCCAAAATTTTTCCTTGCTCAATCGATAAAATGGCTGAATAATCTGCATACTGTGCATGAATATGGGGAGCGTGATGTTTTTTATTGTCAAAAAAGAACATGTAAATGATGATACCATAAAACATTGATATTGCCGGCATTAGCTTCCTTTTAGATCAAGTTAATTCAGTAAAGAATGGACCCACACTTTAATTATTATTATAATTTACAAATTAAGAATCTATGTGTCAACGATTATAAAAATTGACAAAAAGGATGATCGAAATAATTCAATGAAATCACAAATGTTTCTTTGCCCAAAAATACCTTTGAATATTCTCCCCAGTTAATTAATTTGCATATCAAAATCAACAAGAAGAAATGAAAAGGCTGATAATGAGTTTAAAAAACATGTTCGGATTAATTTTTCTATTTCTCGTCTGTACAGTGCCTGCCGCTGACGCGGCAAAATCAATTATTTTGGAATCGTCAAATTTACCCATTTTTGTCATTGATACACAGGGCAAATCTATTCGGGATGAACCGAAAACCATGGTAAAGTTGGGTGTGATTGATAATGGTCCTGCTCTTTTGAACCATCGCAACGACCCATTTAACGAATATAACGGCTGGATTGGCCTGGAGTTGCGTGGCAATGCCAGTCTTCACCTGTTTCCCAAGAAACCTTATACCTTTGAAACGCGCCACGAAGATACCAGTAACAACAATGTTGAATTGTGCGGTTTGCCGCGCGAAAATGACTGGATTTTGCGCGCCGCGTATATTGATAAAACGTTCATTCGCGATGCATTGGCATTTTATATGTCGAGGAGTACCGGACGCTGGGCGCCACGAACGCGTCACATCGAGTTGATTGTCGATGATAATTATCAGGGCATTTATGTGTTGGAGGAACAAATAAAACCCGATAACGACCGTCTGGATATCGCCAAAATGGATTCGTCCGATATTGCCGGTAAAGATGTGACTGGCGGCTATATTTACGAAATTTCGCAGGACGGCCCGGGTTTTGACGAACGCCGGCGTTTTGTCTATCCGAAACCGGACGACATCATGCCAGAGCAGGTCGATTACATCCGCGAATACGACGACCAGTTCCGCCGGGTCATGCGGCGTGCTGATTTTAATGATCCTCAGACCGGCTATCCAAAATACATCGATGTGCCGGCTTTTATCGATGAAATTCTGGTGCAGGAGGCGGTCAAAAATTCGGACACCTACGGCTGGAGCAGTTACTTTCACAAAGACCGGGGCGGCAAACTCAAAGCCGGACCGGTGTGGGATTTTGACCAGGCATTATCCAATTCCACTTTTTCGTGCGGCGATTGCGTTAAGGAGTGGCAAATTGAAAAACGATATAACGATCACCCGGATTTTTGGTACCGCCTGTGGACCGATTCCAGTTTCAAAACCCAACTTGCTGACCGCTGGTTTGAGCTTCGTGAAGGCCCGTTCCGAACGGCTCGCCTGTTCGCGTTTATCGATTCCTGCGCTGCCCACCTTTCCGAAGCGCAGGAGCGCAACTTTGAGCGCTGGCCAATACTCGGCAAAGAGCTCTGGCGCTCGACAAACGGCTGGCACGACCGCGATACCTATCAAAAAGAAGTCGATTATATGAAAAACTGGCTGGACGCTCACCTTGAATGGATGGATGATGAACTGGCGCAGTTTGCTTCGGTGCAGCAAACAAGCGGTCCTGTAAAACTGAGGTTCCGGGTCACGCCGAATCCTTTTCATCAACAGGTGTCCATTTCGTACACGCTCTCCGAATCGCAGCATATTCAGTTTACTGTTTATAATCTGCTTGGTCAGAAAGTCAAAATCCTGGCGGACCAGGTACAGTCCAGGGGGCAGCATATTATACGCTGGGACGGCCGGGACGCCATTGGCCGGCAAGTTCCGCCGGGTTTGTACCTGTATCGCTGCCAGCTCGATAACAAAACCGCGTTTGCTGAAAAACTGTTGAAATTTTAAAATTGCCCTGGCCGGTGCTAACGTATGTATATCAAAAATCAAAAGAGCAAAACTAATAAACTTACGGATTCCATAAGGAGAAAAAACATGCGAGGCTGCACGATTGTTCTATCCATCCTATCATTTTTTTTGACATCTTTTGCAACTGATACCAGCGCGGCTGATATGTCCGGCGAAATGAAGCAGTGGCACAAAATCACACTGACATTTGAAGGCCCTGAAACCCATGAGCTCGATGTCACCAATCCTTTTCTCAATTATCGATTGAATGTCGAGTTTACCCATGCTGAGAAAACATATTTGATACCTGGGTTTTACGCAGCCGATGGCAACGCCGCAGAAACCAGCGCAAACAGTGGCAATAAATGGCAGGTTCATTTTACACCGGATACGCCTGGACAATGGAATTTCAAGGCATTTTTCCGAGCCGGAGAAAATATTGCCGTGTCTGATGACCCCGAGGCCGGAGAAGCGGTTTTTTTTGATGGCGACCAGGGTTCTTTTGTGGTCAAACCAACGGACAAATCCGGACGGGATTTCCGCGCCAAAGGCCGTCTTTCTTATGTGGGGGAGCATTATCTCAAGTTCGCCTGGACCGGTGACTATTTTCTCAAAGGTGGCGCGGATTCCCCGGAAAATTTTCTCGCCTATGTTGATTTCGATGGCACTTATTATGGCGGCAACAAGAAAAGCAGAAAAGGTGAAAGTGCTCCAAACCTGGATTTGCATTCCTATGAACCGCACGCAATGGATTGGAATCCCGGTGATCCGACCTGGCAAAATGGCAAAGGTAAAAATATCATTGGTGCATTGAATTATCTGGCGTCCAAAAGCATGAACTCGGTGTACATGCTGACGATGAACGTTCACGGCGACGGCGATGATGTCTGGCCGTGGACCGACCGCAACGAACGTTACCGCTTTGACTGTTCCAAACTCGCTCAGTGGGAAATCGTTTTTTCGCACATGGACCGTCTCGGCATCATGTTACATTTTGTAACTCAGGAAACCGAAAACGAGCTGCTTCTGGACATTGGCAATCTGTGGGTTCAGCGTAAATTGTATTACCGCGAACTGATTGCCCGGTTTTCGCATCATTTAGGCATCACCTGGAATCTGGGCGAAGAAAACGGCGCCGCCCACTGGACGCCGTTCGGACAAAACACGGAGCAGCGAAAAGCGATGGCTGCCTATTTTCATGCGCATGATCCGTACGGTCATTTGACCGTGGTGCATTCACATGCCAATCCGTCTCGTAAAGAAAAAACCTATCCGCCTTTGCTCGGTTTTGAAGCATTCGACGGTCCGTCACTGCAGGTCGGCAATCCGGCGAATGTGCATTACGAAACTGTGCGCTGGCGCGAACGCTCTGATACCACGGACCACAAATGGGTGGTCTGTCTCGATGAGATCGGTCCGGCCCATACTGGTGCCAAACCGGACGCTGATAATCCGCAGCATGACTTTATTCGCAAGCACGTGTTGTGGGGCAACCTGATGGGCGGCGGCGCCGGCGTGGAATGGTATTTTGGCTACCAATATGCTCACAATGACTTGAACTGCGAAGACTGGCGCTCGCGCGATAAGCTGTGGGAACTGACTCGTTATGCGCTCGAGTTTTTTCAACAACATATTCCTTTCTGGGAAATGAAAAACGCGGATGAGCTGATCGACACAAAACACGGCTATTGTTTTGCGAATCCCGGGGACATGTACGTCGTCTATCTGACCCGGGGCGGCACGACAAGTTTGAACGTGGGCGATACTAACAAGACATTTTCCGTTGAATGGTACAATCCGCGAACCGGTGGTGATTTTAAAAGCGGTGATGTCACATCGGTAACGGGTCCCGGCAAGGTGCTCATTGGCATGCCGCCGAAAGAGTCAACAGCAGATTGGGTCGCCTTGATTCGTTCGAAATAATGCCTTTGTGCAAGGCGTTGGGCGTATAAAACGAAAATATCAAAGGAAATTATGGTGCAGAAATCATTTAAGATAGATGAAAGTTTTCTCGAAAAATTGGCTATAGGGGCTATAGGCACAAAAAAGGTGCTGGAGAATCTTGCAAAACAAGGCCACAAACCGGTGGAATTAGAGCGTGGTTCAACAGGCTATAAGATATGGAAGTCAATAAAAATAAAGAGGGTAAGAGTTCCCGATATTCTGTGCATTAATTCCGGAATTAGAGTTGAATCGAGGGCAAAAACTAATCTTGTTATTTCTATGTCACACTCCTCAGCCGATGAAACTCGCGGCTGGGACTATGGATTAAAGAATGAAGACTATGTTGCATTCGTTGTTTGTGAAAAAAGTGTTGAAGAACCTATTGACTGGATAGCAGATGAAAAAGTGCAGTACATCAAAGTGGCGAATTTACGTGACGCACTTGAGGCAAACAAGGTAATTCAAGAAAAACCCAAGGGTGCCCAGGAAGGTTTCGAGACAAGGTTAACATGGCCTTGTTCGGTTGCCAGTAGCGACGGCACAGTCATAGAAATATCGAATAGGCTTAAATTTATAAGGTCAGGCGACAACCGGACTATCTCTTTATCACTATCAAGAAAAGGTATTGAGCTTACACCATGTGTTACCGAAGGGCAAGAAATAAAGCGTTATCAAATACTTGCATCAGTAAGTCCTGTATCATTGAGCGTGCCAAAAATTGAAATCGAACTTGAGGAGCATTACCGCGAGTTGCTATCAAGCACATCGATTTCGGACAGATATGGAGCGGCAAAGGCTTATTCTTATTTAAACCAGGAATTTGATAGAACTCCTCTTGAGGAGAGAATAAAAGACAACGCAGAACACATTTATGTGAAACTAGAAGCTGCTGCTGCATTAGCAAGGTCTGATTCTTCATCAGGCTATGATTATATTGAAACGGCTTTGATGTCAGAATATTTAGAACATCGGTTGGAATCTGTTATTATATTAGGCGAGTTGATGACAGAGAAATCTGCAAATTTGTTAATAAAAGTCCTTGCCGACAATACTCAGCACGAGGAGATCAGAGGCGGTGCTGCATGGGCATTAGGCGAATTGAGTTTGGAGTCATCTATACCCTCATTAGTTTCTGCGTTTAACGAGGTAAGTCTTCCTATTAGAATTGAAGCTGCTCGAAGCTTAAAGAAAATGTGTGATAAGCATTTGGATAAGCTCTTAAATGTCTTCAAAGATAGTAGTGAAATAGAACGTCCAGGGATTTCATGGGCACTTGGAAAATACGGACGTTGTAAATTAAGCGCCTTGATGGACAATATCGATCCGGAAAACCTGGATATGAGACAATGGGGGGCTTTTATCCTCGGAAATTCAAAAACCGAGCATGTTGTTAATGATATCGAAAAATTAAAGAGCTGTGACCCGGAATTGTATTTCGCGGTTACAGTACTTTGGAAAATTACATCGAGCTGGATCTATCAACTTAAGGAATACTAAAATGATTGAGCTTTATTATACAAAGTTTGGGCGTGCTTTCGTTGGCCATGCCAAAGAATTATTATCTTCAATAAATCCTGACAGTGTTGACTTAGTTATTACCTCTCCACCTTTTGCCCTTCAAAGAAAAAAAGAATACGGAAATAAAGATCAAGATAAATATGTCGACTGGTTAATTGATTTTGGTACTTTAATATTTAACGTGTTGAAAGAAACTGGAAGTTTTGTATTAGATCTTGGTGGTGCATATAAAAAAAACCGCCCTGTAAGATCCTTATACAATTATAGAGTCTTGATTCGTATGTGTGATGAATGCGGATATAATTTAGCAGAAGAATTTTTTTGGCATAATCCTGCAAAGCTGCCTTCGCCAATAGAATGGGTTAATAAGCGAAAGATTAGAGTAAAAGATTCTGTAAATACTGTCTGGTGGTTTTCAAAATCTGATTTTCCAAAAGCTGACGTAACGAAGGTATTGACGCCATATTCAGATCGAATGAAAAAACTTCTTCAAGACCCAGACAGTTTTTACAAACCCAAAAAAAGACCATCTGGGCACGATATTTCAAGAGGATTCGGTGCTTCGGCTAATGATGGCGCTATTCCACCAAATCTTTTACAATTCCCAAATACTGATAGTAATTCCCACTATCTTCGTATGTGCAAGGATTTTTCAGCAAAGAAACATCCAGCTAGGTTCCCCTCGAAACTACCAGAGTTTTTTATTAATTTTTTAACTGACGAGAATGATCTGGTTGTTGATATCTTCTCGGGCTCCAACACCACAGGTGAGGTTGCGGATAAGATGTGTAGAAAGTGGCTTTCTTGTGAGTTGGACAGAGATTATTTAGCAGCTTCTGCCTTGAGATTTTTCGAATATCCAATTAATGAGAAACAAAGAGAACTTTTCTCAGAGTTGATAAACGGTACAAATCTTCCCGTCGATTTGAGGGATGTTAAAAAACAAAAAGAGCTCTTCGCCCAAAAAAACGCTCCACCGGACGTCAATCCCGCTGCGCTCCATTGCCGCAGGTGAGCTTGCTCTATTGTTGAAAAACAAAAAAAATTCATCAATTTTCTTAACAACCCTATTACTTTTAGTTCTTTTCATCTCATTATCATTACTCATTTTATGGAACAAGATATGAGCTTTTATCGTAAACATTTTTTGCTTTTCGTGGTTGTTGCTGCTGCTTTTTTCGTTCGTTGTGAAATCGACCACGGGCTTGGTTTGATGAAATCCCGAATTCAAGGCCGGGTTATTCTGCCTGATATGTCGAAACGGCCGGACTATGTCGAGTCAGTGCGAGTAATCGCTACCACCAAAAACTTGCAGGATTTGCAGGAAGGCGAACTCACGCTCAGCGACGTAGTGTTCACTAATACGTCCATTGATTTGGGCACGGAAAAACCGGCATACGATCTGTCTGCACCGCTCGGCACCTACAAACTCATTGCCGCGGTGTGGAAAAAACGCGACAAGCCATGGGATTACACCCGGTTTTTCGGATTCTATGGCTTTGATCCGGAAACATTTAAATTTGACTTTTCGCCGGTTGTGTTAACAGAAGAGCGGCCTGTTGCGAAGAATATTGATATTTATTGCGATTGGAGTTTTGTATCGCCATGACAGACAGAATTGTCTTTTACTTCAGGCTGCTCGTTTTTTGGAGTTTTGTTCTGATTGTGAGCGCGCTTGCCGCACAACAGGTCAGCGCTCAAAACAACGATTATGTCACGATCACAGGAACCGTGCTCAATGCTGACACCGGCGAACCTCTTGCCGGGGCCAATGTGTTTATCAAAGATTCCTTCCTGGGCGCCAGTACAGATGCCAACGGGCGCTACAAGATTCAACGCGTCCCTGCCGGGGAGGTTATGCTCAAGGCAAGTTATATCGGTTTCGAATCGGTCACCAAAGAACTTGTTTTCAATCCTGAAAAAACAATCCAGGTGAGTTTCGAGCTGTCGCCTGTGGCGATCCAGACAGAACAAATCATTGTCACGGGATCGCGCCAGCCGGAAGAATTGGCATCCGCCGCTTCCAGCGTGAATGTTCTGAATAGAAAAGACATCCAACGCCGCAATGAGTTTACCATCGATCAGGCGCTGCATAGCGTTCCTGGTGTGACCATGGTCGGTGAAAATATCAACATCCGAGGCGGCTCGGGGTATAATCGACTCGGCGGCAACCGCACCCTGGTTCTGCTGGATGAAGTGCCTATCATGACCAGCGACATGGGCAACGCCAACTGGAATATTTTGCCGATCACCGAAGTCGAGCACATCGAGGTACTCAAAGGGGCAGCGTCTTCGCTCTACGGTTCTGGCGCGATAAGTGGTGTGGTGAACATTATCACCCAAAAGCCCGCCCAGGAACCCTCTCTGTCTTTTCGTCACGCGTCTGGTATTTATGACCAACCCTCGGTTCCGCAATGGAAATGGACAAATAAAACATTGCATCTGCACCGAACCGATCTCAGTTATTCAAATACCTATGGCCCGGTGGGGGTGCGTGTGGCGTTCTCTCACCATCAATCTACAGGCGACCGCCAGAACGGCTGGTTCCGGCGCTGGTACATGACCGGCAAGGCCGTGGCGCAACTGTCCGGCCAGTCCACGTTGACGCTTTTTTCCACCTATAGCAGCGAAGAGCGCGAATTGTTCCTGCAATGGCGGGAACAGGATCAGGCGCTCAAGGTGCCCAAACCAGACATCGGCGATCAGGTGGCGCTGGACGGTTTTGTGGGGTATGCTGTTTATCATAAATTGTTCTCCCCCACTCTATCGACAAAAGCGCGAGTGTCGTACAATCAACAGCTTGTGGGTATGCCGTTCAACATCACCGGTGCATTTACGCCGGCCATTGGTTTGTCCGGCGAATGGCAGGTGAACTGGAAACCGCATCCCCAGCACAGTTTGTCCGGCGGCTTGAATTATAAATACGACACCGTCGAATCCAAATTTTACGGCAACCAAAATGCGCACGGACTATCGCCGTTCATTCATGAAATCTGGAAACTGTCCGATCTGGTGCAACTCAACGCCGGGCTTCGCTATGACAATTACATCCTGGTGGGCGATTCGTTGGAGACCCAGTGGAGTCCCAGATTCGGTTTTAGTTACCAGCCTGTTAACGGCACTGTTTTTCACGGTTCAGCCGGGCGTGGTTTCCGTGCTGCTACAGTAGTCGAGCGCTTTATCGATGCCGGGTCCCGGGATTTTCGCGCCAAACCCAACCCCACTCTTCGTCCCGAACGATCATCTCTGTTCGATCTCGGCGTTCGCCAGTCGATTGGCAATACCATGTACGCTGAAATAACCGGATTTTATAATTTTTACACAGATTTGATCGAACCGACGTTGTCCACTGATTTGACCGCACGGTTTGTCAACAAACCCAAAGCGCGCATTCGCGGCGTTGAGGCGCAGTGGCGATGGCGCGTGTGGAACGACCGGCTATCCCTGTTCGCTTCCGCTACTTATATGGACCCTGAAGAAATCGATAGCGGCAAAACGCTGCCCTACCGGCCGCGGTGGACCGGCTATATCTCGCCGACATTTTCAATTGCCGATTTTGATGTCGGAGCGGATTACCGTTACATGAGCCGGCTCGAACGCGTTTCCATTTATCCCAATGATGAACGCGTTCCCACCAAAGTTTTAGATCTGCGACTTGGTTACAAATGGCAGCCGCTGAATGTTCAGTTCATTATCCGTAATGCACTGAATTATAATTACACCGTTTCCGAACGCGTACTCGGTAAAATACGGCATTTTATCTTTTCTGTGCGCGGAAGTTTCTAAGTGAGGACCCTGAAATGAAAAAATATATTTTATCTTTGATATGCATAGTGTGTGTCACGAATGTATCATCCCGGACAAAAACAATAAATCGATCCTATGTACCTGTGCAGCATTCTGAACTTGGCAGCACAGCGCTGAACGGCATCGTCACCAACCAATGGACGGCGTTCAAGTACGATGCACATGCAGACGAGTGGCAGCAGGTTCTTTTTCAGATCGATGAGCGCGACCACAAGGACCGCTACAACCGCGACGATCAGGACGGCATCGCGGACAGCAACGATGTTGTCGTCGTTATGCCAGAAGACCTGGGCGACCGGGCGCCGGTATCGGTCTGGCTGCCGGAAGCGGACAGGAACGTCAATCGAATCGAGCTGGCATTTACCGATTCCCTGGACAGCGGACAGGGTTGGGTGTATTTGTACAAACACATGCCCGATTATCCTGTGCCGTTTTATATCTGGCACGAACAAGCGCCGAAAGATGCTCCGGCAGCAGATACGGTAAAATCCGCCCATTACAGTATTGCTCACAATGCCCGGGGCTGGCTCGATTACATCGCGCTCAGTGAGAATCCGGGCGTCGATCTCATCGACCGGCTCAAACTGCGGCTGGCCGGTTCCAACAGCGGACTGTTTATTTCGCCTTATGTGATTCACGAAAATTACATCGAGCCGGGTGATCCGCCTGTGCAGTTTATTCCGGGACCTGTGCGGGCCTTTCAAACCGTCAAGGCAAAAATTTCTCTGGATTTTCTCAACATTCCGTTTCTGCCAAAATACGCGGATTCACCGTATTACTTTCAGTATTTTCCCTACTCGTTCGAGATCGATGGCGAAACCGATCTGGACCCGGGATTGCTGGCGCTGTTTGGTTTGAAAACATTGCGCCAGTCGCTGGACATGTCACCGGCTGCCTCTGGCATGGTGTTTTACTCGGCAGAGAATCCCGATGGCTTTGTTATAGACGGCGAGCCGGATTCGCCTGACCTGGAGCTTCCCGGTGATACACATTACAACTGGGTCATGGTGAGCGGTGACCAGGGCACGATTGTGTTGCTGTTCGACCTGCCCGATATTCCCAAATCGACAAAAACGATTTATTACCGCGACAACAAAAACGACAACGCAACCAATGACGGCACCCCGGATACCGGGGATATGAAATCCTACGGCGATATAGGCATCTGGATCGAGGCTACAGGCGATGCCCTGGTAACGAACGAGCTGGCAGTATCGTTCGTCGGTTATTTTTTACCGGTAACCAACCAGACAGCGCAGTTTGGCGAACAGCTTGCCGCCTGGCAAGCCAGTCCGCCGGTAATGCAGGCTGTGCAGCAATCTTATGAGACGTCAACAGTTCATGAAAACAGCACGCCAGAAGCCTTTGACGTGGTCCCCATGTATCCCAA
>CAZSMC010000080.1:0-2230 GCA_964607755.1 uncultured Cytophagia bacterium
TATCGTCTGCAAACACCTTCCAAGGTGATGACGAAAAAGATGATGCTGCTCAAGTAATCTTTAATAATCTCCGAATTCCTTTTTAGGTGTATAACCAGATTGGAATTCGGAGTCTCTGTTTGAGTTTTTTCTTCCGGATTTCATTCTTGAGGGATTTGTCAGGATGATATCCGGAAGATATTAAAAAGAGTTACATAAATACAAATCTTTTGGAATCCGACTTTTTTTAAGGGCAAAAGCAAATAGATAATTCATACCGATTACACCGATGCACGGCTGGTGATTCTGCGCGTGAAAAAAGCTGTTGATTTCGTATTTCGTCAATTGAAACAACCAACACATCCGGCGAAGATGGCGCTCGTATCGACATGTAAAAAGTATGTTAAACAAGCGGAGGAATTGGCCTATGAGGTAAGCATTTTAATAACCAGCGGAATTTATTGGGATGTAATCTAAAAGGTCTAGTAACATTCATTTTTAGGAGGCTGTAATGAACAAAACACGCAGTTGTAAAAAGTTGTTGCTATTTTCTTTCCTTTTTGTATTAACTCTTTCATTCACAGTTCAAGCGCAATGGGAGCGCGATGCCTATCATCTTGGCGTCTCGCTGACTGATTCTTTTGAGGTGGAACTTGATGCCAGGGTCAGTCACGACAGTGTTGATGCTTTAGTCACTCTTACACAGATGGCCGACCCGCAAGATTGGGATGATAACGCGGTATTGGTACGTTTTAACACAGACGGTGTTATTGATGCGCGAAATGGAGACGAGTATACCAAAGTAGATACATTGCTTTATACTGCTGATTCTACGTATCACATCAAAATTACTGGAAACATGTGGCTGAGCACTTACAGCGTCTGGGTCACACCGCCCGGAGACACGACCGCGGCAATGATTGCGGATAACTTTACCTTCCGTACCGCCCAAATTGGTGTGCCGTCATTAAATTATTATACGGAAACATACAGTTCAGAGGAAGAAGAATCCATTGAGGTGTCCAATGTCACAGCAGTTAACATTGAGCTTCCGGCTCCGTCGTTTCAGATTGTGATTGATGGTGAAATGGATTTGTGGTACAAACAATTGACCGATCCGACGAATGGGCATGCCGTTATCCCCTCAGCTACTCACAACGATAACGGAGCACCTGATGATGCGGGCGATCTATCGGCAAAACTATGGACGGCATGGGATTCGACTTATCTTTATGTCTATCAAGAAGTTAAGGATAATGTCGTGAATGTCAATAATCCGACATCATACCAGAATGATGTTTTTGAGCTGTATTTTGATCCGGATCCGTGGGCTGAAGTGACATCCGGCCAGGCGGGTATCACTATAACTGCATTGGATACGCCTGATGTCGATGAAGCAAACTGGAGCGGTATTACAAATCTGACCGGTAACGGAAGTATCACTACAGATGCAACGCCTGCAGATTATGCACGAGTTAAAGTAAACGACGGATACGTGATCGAAGCCCGCCTCAAATGGGACTGGATAGCTGATGATACCCGCTCGATTGATCCAACAGTTGGCAACAAGTTCGGTTTGGCCACGATGAATCATGATAATGATGCCGGAGAACGGGAAGGCTCGATTTCCTGGGCAACAGTGCTGCTGGATAATGTATGGAATACTCCGGAGCATCATGGTACAGTCGAGTTTTCAGAAGACCATAAATTAATCTTGACAGCAATGAGTTCCCGCGATACATCCCTGGTTAATGACCTGGCTGAACTATATGTACCGAATGACATGCCTGAACCATGGTTGGCGGTTGATATCGGTGATGCTCTGGATATGCCGGGTGAGGTAGAATACGACTATGGGACATTTAAGGTCAAAGCTGCAGGTAATGATATCTGGGGCGAGGCTGATGGCCTGCGTACAGTGTTCCAGACACGTTCCGGCGATCTGGAGATTACCGCCAAAGTGGCATCTCTGGATTCGGTACACGAGTGGGCAAAAGCCGGTGTGATGATTCGGGATGAGTTGACTGCCGGCTCGAAACATGCTTATTCGTGTGTGACCGCTGGAAATGGTACGAGATTCCAGCATCGACCTGAAACAGACGGTTCGAGCAACAGTGCCGATGATATCGGTACTCTCGAAGCACAAGCCCCCTATTGGGTGAAACTTATCCGAAAGGGCGATACATTCACTGCCTATTCCTCACCCAATGGTGAAAAATGGAACATGATCGGTTCTGCCGATGTTGTCATG
>CAZSMC010000080.1:2330-17551 GCA_964607755.1 uncultured Cytophagia bacterium
AGTCACTGGTGGCGGTGCCGATATCTGGGGCACAGAAGATGCCTTCCGCTTTGCCTTTCAGGTCCTCAAAGGGGATGCGGAGCTGACTGCGCAATTGACGAGCCTTACCAAATCTCACGATTGGACCAAAGGCGCAGTGATGATTCGTGACGATTTGACTCCGGATGCAAAGCACGCAATTATGGCTATGGCATCGGAAAACGGACAGGCGTTCCAGTACCGTCCCGAAACCGCTGGAGAAAGCCAGCATGCTGAGGGTGATACTGAAGCAAGACCTCCGCAATGGTTACGGCTCATTCGTTTTGAAAACACACTAAGCGGTTGGGTCTCTGAAGACGGTAAAGAATGGTTCCGGCTTGCTGAGAGAGAAATTGCCATGGATGAACAAATATACGTGGGTATGGCTGTTACGGCTCACGATAATACCATGGTTTCCACAGGAACCTTTACCGACGTAAGAATCAAAACCCGCGGCGTGAGTGGTGTTGAGGAAGATGGTGATGCCGGCCTGCCGAAAGAATTTAGTTTGCGGCAAAACTATCCGAATCCGTTCAACCCAGCAACAACG
This sequence comes from uncultured Cytophagia bacterium, assembly GCA_964607755.1. Lineage (GTDB taxonomy): Bacteria > Zhuqueibacterota > Zhuqueibacteria > Residuimicrobiales > Krinioviventaceae > CAZSMC01. The sequence continues at coordinate 2,899 of CAZSMC010000080.1, forward strand.
ATTGAATTCTCGCTGCCAATCGATGCCCAGGTCCAACTGACTGTGTTCGATATTCTCGGTCGGGAAGTCACAACTCTGATTGACAGAAAGATGGAAGCCGGTCAACATAACGTTAGTTTTGACGCTTCGAAATATGCTTCAGGTGTATATTTCTACCGCCTTAAAGCCGGTGACCAGATCTTTAAGAAAAAGATGATGCTGCTGAAATGAGCCCAAGACATTTGTAGTACACCTTTCAGGTGTGCTACAAATGTTATAAAACATCAGCCTGTGGTCTTTTTATTTTCCAGAGACTAAATAAAGCAAGAGCCCGTTAACCACGGGCTCTTGCTTTATTAAATCGAACTTTGACAATGAGAGCAATACTTGCTTTGAATCATCTTTCTGTTTCATGTTTTTCTTCATCTTTGTACCTCACATTCACATATTTTATTTTTTTTTCAAACCAGCCCGGAACCAAAGTTTTTCAATATTTTGTCGGATTTGGTAGAGATTACCGGTAAAAGTCTAAAAACAAACTTAGGATATTTTAATGAATCATGTCTTCAAATTTGCTGACGTGTGCCTTTTTAATACTAAAAGAGGAAAAGAATAAATGTGGATCTAGAAAAATTCTCAAAGATCTTTTCGCGAATTTCCATTATTGAATGTAGATTAATAATGTTAATTAAATGGGGCAAAAGGGGTAAATTTACAAGTGGAAAGATATATGAGAATAACAGAAATCAATATCCGATTACGGGACGAACCAAAACTGAAAGCTTTTGTGAACGTCACTTTTGAAGATGTCTTTTCTGTCAAGGGGTTAAAGATCATTAAGAGTCGGCGTGGTTTGTTATTATGTATGCCCACCCGAAAAGTAGTGGATGGCTCCAGCAAAGATATTGCTCATCCAATTTCGAAAGAATTTCGTGCAAAACTGGAGAACGAAATATTTAATGAATACTACCGCGCTCTACAGCGAAAGTTTGAAAGCGAAGAAACAATAGCCGATGAGGATAAAAAATTATTACGCGCAGTTGGGATGATGGGAAATTAACCTCCTGATTTTTAAAATTTTTTCCTTTCAAATTAATTCTTGTAAATACCCTTTCAATTTGGTATAATGTATTTTTAATACATTTGCTCATTATTTTTATACAAAAATAGCGCCGATTGTACAGCGTATCAAACCGAATGTTATTTTCATTTCAATCTCCCATGAAATATTCGACCAGATTTCCTGTTTATGCTTTTCTTCTCGGATTGATGGCCATGAGTGTGCAGGTCATTCTCATGCGACAATTTATTAGTGTTTTTTATGGCAACGAGTTGAGCATTGGCATCCTTTTGACAATCTGGCTATTTTGGGTGGGTGCGGGATCTTTGACAGGCAATTCTTTATGGAAAGCCACTGCTTTGCGAATTGAACATTTCCCCCAGCTTTTAATTATCCCGTTCATTTTTGGTTTGGGCGCTTTTGTCGCTATTAAAAGCGTGCGGGTCTTGCTTTCTGTTCCCTTTGGTGAATTTATTCCGTTCTGGCATCTCACCATTTTTGCAGCGGTAGTTCTGTTTCTGCCTTGTTTTGCTTTTGGCAGTTTGTTTTCCTATCTGGCGATGCAAAAAAGCCGCCAACTCACTTTGGGTGAACCGGCAGCGCACATTTATATTTATGAATCTGTTGGCTCTGTAGCTGCCGGTCTGTTTGCCAGTTTTGCTCTTTTTTTGACAAATCTGCAAATTCTGTTTTCTGTAGCTCTGTTTGCCAGTTTTGTTTTTATTTTTTATCAAAAACAAAAAATTTTACCTGTCATTTTTTTTGTGATTTTTGCAACTATTTTGCCTCAAAGCTATGAAATTGGCACTGCGCTGCAAAATATTTATTGGCAGTCCGCACAAGGTTCCACGGTCAAAGACTGGCGACAAACGAAATACGGTCAGGCCAGTATTGTAGAGTGGGGCGGAGAAACTTTTTTTTACAGGGACGGTGTCAAACAATCAGCTTTGCCGGACAACATCAGCGCTCAAAAACTGAGCGCTTTGATAATGACCCAGCATCCGAATCCCAAACGCATTCTGATCATTGGCGGCTCACTTGGCGGATTGGCTCCTGCCTGTGCCCGTTTTTCAGATGCGACAGTTCATGTTCTGGAACATGACGAGGAAGCATTCTATCTTGCATCCGCTTACCTGGACAGTACCGCACGCAAGCTATGGGAGAATCCGCGGATAAAAATTTTTTTCAAAGACGCCCGTCATTTTTTTATAAAAAATGATATTCATTACGATATCATCGCCCTGAACATAGGTCATCCCACAACTGCTTTAACAAACCGGTTTTATACAGTCGAATTTTTTCAGCAAATCACTCAGCACATAGCACCAAAAGGCGTATTTGCAGTGTGTAATTTCTTAGCCGGTGAAAATGTTATGGGCTCAGAACTTGCCCAATTAAATTCCAGCCTGTATGAAACACTCAAGATGGTTTTTAACGATATTGTCATCGTGCCGGGTGAGGCTGCTGTTTATTTTGCCTCAAAAAGCAGAAACCAGCTTTTGACCGATCCGGAGGAGTTGGCTCAACGCTTCAGACAAAAGAATGTAAGTTTTGATCATTTTTATCCCTCAATGTTCAAGCACCTGTACCAGCCGGAGCGGCGCCGCTTTTTTAATGAACGAGTTACCAGTGTCTCACATCCCAGAATAAACTATGATTTTAAACCGATTGCCTATTTTTATGATTTTTTAATATGGCACAAAATAACGCATGGTGAGCAGGGCCGTTTTGCACAACTCGCTAAACTGAAATCAGCTCATCTTTTTTACATTATCTTTGTCTTTATCGGTTTATGGCTGCTTTTTAATTTTCTGCTAAAACAAAAACTCCGTGTTGCAAATATTGCGCTGGTCACGTTGCTCGTTGGTTTTACCGGACTGGTTTTTAATGTCATATTGATCCTTGCCTTCCAAACGATATTTGGATATATTTATACCTGGATCGGTTTGGCGATCGCCGCCTACATGCTTGGCATGGCCAGTGCAGGTTTTGTTTTTAACCGTTATATTGACATAATTAAAACAAAACCTGTGTTGATGGTGCTTTTAGCGTTAATTGTGATAACAGCCCTTTTGTTGATGCCGTTTTTCCGGCTTTCTACATTCTTGTTATTGCCTGTTTTGTTCTTTCTTGTCATATTATGGTCTGGCGCCCTTACCGGAGCCGCTTTTCCGCTTTTTTGTCGCGCTTATTCAAAAGAAGGGCAAAGCGGACATGGCACGATTTACGCGTGCGATCTCCTCGGAGGGGCAGCAGGCGCTTTTCTGTTGTGCGGTGTCATGATTCCACTGTTCGGCTTTCAACAAATTTTGTGGCTGATTGCGCTGCTAAATTTCGGCGGACTGGTTATAATGAGCTTTTTCAAAAAATAACAAAAAAGGACAATGGTATGATTTATGATGATGACAGGCGAATTGTTATGACACTGGATGCCGGTGGCACGAATTTTGTTTTTTCTGCGATTCAAGGTAACAAGGCAATTGTCGAATCTGTAACATTGCCCGCTCGCGGCGATAATTTGGATCAATCGTTGAAAAATTTGCGGGCAGGTTTTTACGCAGTGCAAAAACAACTCGATCAAAAACCTGCAGCCATAAGTTTTGCCTTTCCCGGCCCCGCCGATTATCCCAAAGGCATTATCGGTGATCTGGTGAATTTGCCGGCCTATCGCGGAGGCGTGGCTATCGGACCCATGCTCGAAGAAGAGTTCGAATGCCCGGTTTTTATAAACAATGACGGTGATCTTTTTGCCTTTGGCGAGGCGATAAATGGTTTCTTGCCCTGGATTAACCGTAAATTAGAAAAAAGCGGCAGTCCAAAACGCTATCACAATCTGTTAGGTGTAACACTCGGGACAGGTTTTGGCGCCGGCATTGTTCGAAATGGTGAGTTGTTTATTGGTGACAATGCAGCGGCGGCTGAAATTTGGCCGCTATATAATAAAATAAATCCATCCATTTCTGTTGAAGAAGGTGTGAGTATCCGCGGCTTGAAACGTGCTTTTGCTTCGTTTGCCGGCATCGACTGGCGAGAAGCGCCAGAGCCTGCCGATATTTATCGAATTGCAATAGGCGAAAAACACGGCGATCAGGATGCAGCGCGGAACGCATTTTCTCAGTTTAGCGAGCTTCTCGGCACAGCGTTAGCCCACGCAAGTTCTCTCATTGACGGCCTCATTGTCATTGGTGGCGGACTGGCTGGCGCTGCCCCGCTTTTCTTGCCCGGCACAGTGGATGAAATGAACAAAACTCTTGATGTCCCTGATGGCCAGCCTGTCCCACGAATGGAGTCTATTATTTTTAATCTCAAAGATGAACAGCAGTTCAAGGCATTTATGCATGGCAAGGCCAAAAAGATTACTGTTCCGGGCTCTACAAAGGAAATCGATTATGATCCGATGAAACGGTTGGGAATCGGACTGTCCCGTCTGGGCACCAGCGAAGCCATGTCTCTGGGGGCTTATGCTTTTGCAGTCAGAGCGCTGGATCAACCGGATAGAGGCGGATGATCCAATACTACCGGTGTTGAATTTTTGTCGAAAAATTTTCACTTTTATGTAAAATTTTGTTGATTCTTAAAATATTTATTTTATCTTTTCAAGATCATTAATCGCTTCCGTGCATCTTTTCCTGGCTTGAGGTTTTCCGCGGCATCTCTGTAAATAACAGCAATTAACTGCACATTTTTTGATAAAACATTTTTAGGTACGCTTTTTATAATCGCATTTTTCTATAGCAAGTGCAAATAGAAGGGAATGCGGATTTTACTCATTTTTTAAAGCAGAGTGAATGGTTTCAGAGATTAAAGAAAAATTCAATACCGACCTGCCGGTCTTCAAGCGTGCCGTTGTTGCAGCCGCTTTTTCGCACCGGTTAACAGCGGTTCTTAACGAGTCTTACCGGATTCTGAAAAAGATCGGAGCCTGGCCGGTCATAGCGCACGCAGGCGAAGAAAGTCCTGCAAACCGGATAAAGCTGGAAGAGGCTATTGATTGTTCCTTTTTCAAAGAATATCCGCCGGTCTGTGTCATTAAAAATGGTAGTCCTTCGGATGTGTTGATTCAGGTTGCCAGGGAATATGAAGCTGATCTGATCATTGCCGGCGCGCTGGCAAAAGAAGGATTGTTCAAGTACTATCTCGGCTCTGTTGCCCGCAAGTTGGCGCGCTACTCACCGTCGTCGGTTTTGTTATTAACCGAACCGCATCCCAAATCTTCTCCCATAACTAAAATCCATTGTGCTGTAGAATATGACAAAGACACAGAAAAAGCAATTATAGTGGCTGCGCAACTGGCTGCTTATTGCGATACGCTGGATTTGTATTATACCCATTCTTTTACTATTCCGGAATGGGATGGCGATGCCGATGAAAATATGCAAACTTTTTTAAAAAAAGTCTATCAAAAAGAAGATGAAAAGCTCAAAAATTATTTGCAGCAATTTGATTTATTGGATGTGCATTACCAAATCCGTTGCCTGAACGACAGCTCCAAACGGGCAACGCTTGACTTTGCCCGTGAAATCGATGCAGATCTTTTGGTTATGTCGGGTCCGCGCAGCCAACGTGGCTTGTGGGACCGGTTGTTTCCCGCCAATATTGAACTGGCATTGCAGCACCTGCCATGCTCGGTTTTGCTGACTCGAAACGGGGAAACAAATTGATAAAAAAACTTGCTTTTAATCAAAATTCTTATCATATTTTTTTATGATAAAAATAACCGGGGTATTTCAAGAACATAAATAATTCAATTGAGGCTCAAATGAGGGGGCGATACGATATGCACCCGGGGGCAGATGAATTCAGAATAACCAAACAGCATAGCTTTTCTACTCAAAACGACTGAAACGATTGTGACGCTCAAATTCTTTCGGTAACGTGAAATTTTCTTGACAAATACCCCATGTCAAAACTTTTCATTAAACTCAGGAGGGACCGTTATGTCTCAAAAACAGTTGTTTCGGTTTGGTTTTGTGTTGTGCCTGATGAGTTCACTCTCAGCTTTAGAACCGGGTGATATTGCGTTTGTGGAGTATAATGCGGATGGGACGGATAATTTCAAGTTCGTGTGTTTGGTTGACATTTCGGAAAATACTGAAATCAAATTCACTGATAATGGATGGAAATCAGACGATACCTGGCGTACCGGAGAGGGCATAATAACATGGACCGCACCCGGTGGCGGCGTGAGTCTAAACACTGTCGTTAACATTGATAAGACACCAAGCACAAGTCATGGAAGTGTCAATGAAAGTGGCAGCCTGGATTTTAATGCAACTCATGGTGACCAAATAATTGCCTATCAAGATACCTCTGATATGATCGCCGCCTTGAATAACAACAATTCTGAAGATCCACCTGTATGGCAAAGTACAGCAGAGGATGCGAATACATCTGCCATTCCAGTTGGGCTAACAAATGGTACAGACTGTGCTGCACTTGATGAATATGACAATACGAAATACAATGGTACTACATCCGGCACAAAAGAAGATCTTTTAGCGGAAATCAATGATTATACAAACTGGACAGGAGATGACGATACTCGCCAAACATTTGATGGGAGTTTCAGTGTCCAACCGGTCGCTATCACCTTGCTTTCTTTCAATGCCCACATTATGAACGACAATGTCGTCCTTTCATGGCACACCGGGTCGGAAATCAATCAGGCCGGATATGATTTGTATCGCAGCCAAAATCAACAGGGGCCGTGGCAGCGCGTAAATGATCGCATTATTCCGGCAGAGAATAATGCGGCTACCGGAGGACAATATCAGTTTATTGATCAAAACAGCGATCTGGCACGTTTTTATCGTCTTGCCAGTATCGAAACATCAGGGCATATCGAGTATTATGGCCCGATAAAAGCGTCACGGCAATCTGCCGTCCGAAAACATCTCAGCGCAACGGCATGCTCGCTGCATCCGTGTTATCCCAATCCGTTCAATCCACGAACAACTCTTACCTATGAGATTGCAGAACCGGAATATGTAAGGTTGGCTGTTTTTGACATGCTGGGGCGTTGTGTCAGGACCTTTGTTGATCAGACTCAACAACCAGGGATTTACTCCCAGACATGGCACGGCAGAGATGACGCAGGAAATAAAGTGGCTGCAGGCGTGTTTCTGCTCGTCATGCGAACGCAAAACGAGGTCTTTGTGCAAAAAGTTGTTCTTTTGGAATAAAAAAACAACATGTGATTTTACGATGTTTCTTCAGCAGGTTGATCCGTCGACCGCAGCGCATCAACCTGCTGATAGAAAACGATAAACGCGGCTGCGATTAACCCTGCAATAAAATTATTGTCCAGCTTGAGCTGTGCCACAGGATGAATTTTATCCTTTGGATCGGTGATGAAATAAAGCACCATAAGCGCCATGGCAATTTTAAATGGCAGGACCGGTACGATTTTTTGAAGATTCGATTTTTCGATATATTCTCCGGACAAACCGAAATATTGAGAAAATTGTTTCAAGTGCTCTAATTGAAGAGCCAGGACGAGCCGGGCAATCTCCTGCCATTTTTGTTGTTCTAACATTTTCGTCGCCTGCTCACCAAAAGTGGGGTCTTGCTGGTTTTGCGCAAAATCAGTTAATATGTTCTTCAACTCCTGGCTGCCTTTTTCTAAAAAAGTCATATCAAATTGTGGCGACAATATCCGAACCAGTGCCAGAGCACGTTTTTTCTGCCTGTCAGGTTTATCCGTGTTGAACAATTCATAAACCGGCATGTTGATTGAAAACCACCGGTTTTGTGGATTGAGCTTGTTCTCCTTGACAGACTCTTCAACATCGAGCCACAGATGTTCGAAATCATGGAATTCCCGTTTTGGCAAAATTTGCTGAACAACCAGATCAAAAGGATCGTTATCTTCCCAGTCCCATCCACGCCGGGCTGCCTGTTTTAGATGCTCAACGGCGTGATAAATAAAGCCCAATGCATATTCTGTCAGCGCTGTCAATGCGTACAAATCGGCTGATTTGTTTTCTTTTAGCGCGGCTTCGAAATGCCGCAGCGCCTCCTCGGTACGTCCCAGAACAAGCGCGGCTTCGCCCTTGCTCGCTGTTTTTCCCGGCTCGTCATGGGAATCGATGTGCTGATAAGTGTGCAAAGCCTCTTTGTGCTTGCCCTGGCCAAGCTGACACCTGGCCAGGGCAACCATGGCATCATAGTTATCATGATGCCTGGCAAGTGCGGATTTTAAAACGTTCTCAGCCTGATCATACTTGTGCTTTCGCATCATCTCGAAAGCATCGTCTATGTTCTGTCGGGTTGGCCGGGACAAGGCGTCTCCTTTTCAGCTTGATTAATTTATAATTGCCTTAAAATTTCATCATCCGTGGGAAAGCGGCCAGTAGCTTTTTTTGAAAAGATGAACTCGCCGTCTCTTTTGATTTCAAACACGCCAACCGCTCGAACGAATGAGTTCTGCTTTAATACCGAGTCGTTTTTTAATCGTATCCGCCAAACTGGCGGCTTTGGGATAATAGTTTCACATACCGCAGTATTCAATCGTCAATCGCATATTTTCTCCTGCTTTAGAAATGATAAGCACCTGCATAATTGTCAGAAATAACACCGAGGCTGGTTTGTTCCCAACTTGATTTGACATTACAATTTAACAATTTGTTATTCCTTTGTCAATGATGTCTGAGTTTTAATTTATTGCTTGAAATTGTGATAATTTTTGTCTAAAATAAAGTTTTTCATTTTGGAGGTGATATGGCAAAAAAAGAATGCCCATCCTGTGCTGTTGATATAGACAAAAATGCCGAGATATGCCCGGTCTGCGGGTACGAGTTTCCCCGGCAAAAATCGGCGTTCAAATGGGTGGCACTTTTGTTGATTATTTTGTTTTCATTACCTTTTATCAGGATGATAATAAATTTTCTGTTCAATTAATAACAGTACTGATTCATAGTTCCAGGACATCGGTAAACAGACACAGGAAAGGGATAGCGAATGACAAAGTGGAATAAATTGGCTTATAACTCACATGAGGAAATGACATTTGGCGTCTGCAAACATCCAGTCACGTGTGGATTTGGAATAACAATTGGAGGTGGTGTGGTTTTACCGGAAGTGAATTACACATTGCCGCCTATGGACGTGACTCCAGAGGATGAGACAAAAATACTTGAACAATACGAAACAATTGTTAACAGCGTCTTATCACGCATGGCAACGCTGGCAGTGCCGGGGGTTGTGTTAGAGTTCGAACATGTTCCTCCTATGACGATTCATAGCACTGTGGGGGCGAATATTACCAGAATAACCAAAAAAGTTATGCAACATTATTATGAAAAACATGAACTCAAATCTGCTTTGCGAGTGACAGTGTGTGACACTCGCGAACAGGGCAAACCGCCGCTCATTCGCACCGGCGATGCGGCGAAAATTGTTCTGGATTCATTCCGAAAGAACGCCCAGGCCGGCGCGGATATGCTTTCTATAGAGTCCATTGGCGGCAAAGAAATAAGTGATATTGCCATCATGGAAGGGGATATCGTGGAATGCCTGTTTGCTCTTGGTGTGTTGGCTCCGCGAGATATGCATTTTTTATGGTCACACATTGTGAGCATTTCAAAAGAATTTAAAGTCATTCCGGCTGGCGATACAGCGTGCGGTTTTGCGAATACCGCCATGATTATGGCAGACAAAAAATATGTGCCCAATGTTTTTGCTGCTGTCATCCGTGCTATGTCAGCAGTGCGTTCGCTCGTTGCTTTTGAGGAAGGCGCTGTTGGCCCATCCAAAGATTGCGCTTACGAGGGCCCGGTTATCAAAGCCATTACCGGATATCCGATTTCCATGGAAGGCAAGTCTGCTGCTTGTGCTCATTTCAGTCACATGGGTAATATTGCCGCTGCCGTTTGTGACCTGTGGAGTAATGAATCTGTACAAAATATTAAACTGCTTTCAGGTTTCGCACCAGAAGTGTTTTCCGAGATTCTTGCGTATGACTGTCGTCTGATAAATCAGGCAACCAAAGAAGGATTTGAACGACAGTTTACAAAATTACTTGTCAATAGCGATGAGTACAAGTCAGTGCATGCATTTATCATTTCCCCGGAAGCCTCCTTTGCCATTGCAGAAACGATTACGCCATCGAACTCTGATTATGAAAAGACGCGTTTAGCCGGCATTCGGGCGTGCGAGCTGATTCGCAAAGCGGTGGACGATAAAAAACTTGCCATCCCTGACCGGGAAATTAGTTGGCTGTCATTGATTGAAGAACAACTCGAGATGTACTCGAGCGAAGACCAGGTAATTGAATACGGCATTTCCCGCCATGGTGATAAAATGAGATTGGGAGAATATGGGCTTGAAAATTAACAATCCTGTTTTGAAAAACAACACTCAGAATTCGGATATATGAAGTTATTGCTTTTTGATATAGACGGGACGCTGGTAATGAGCGGAGGAGCCGGTAAAAGAGCGATGAACCTCGCGTTCGAACAGCTTTACGGTCACCAGAATATATTGAATGATATTTCGTTATCCGGACGGACCGATGATCTGATCCTGCGGGACGCGTTTCACAAAATCGGCATGAATATGACATTTTCTGCGCTGGAGGCATACAAAAAAGTGTATTTTAATGTGGTGGAAAAGGAGATGCAAATTCCTAATCGTGAAAAACGCATCATGCCGGGAATTAGCAAGTTGCTGCCCGCTCTGCACGAGCAGGAGAATATTTATCTCGGATTGCTGACAGGCAACTGGCAGACAAGTGGTTACGTCAAAATCCGCCATTTCGGCCTGGATGGCTATTTTCCGTTCGGCGCATTTTCAGATGATTCCTCGGACCGTTCCGCGCTGGTGCCAGTGGCTGTGCAGCGGTTTACAGAACGTCACGGCTTTCAACCCGATCCGAAAGATATTTACGTGATAGGCGATACGCCCAGAGATGTGCTAGCTGCAAAACCACACAACGTAAAAACCGTTGCCGTGGCTGCGGCTGCCCATTCGGCAGATGAATTGGCTCAAAGCGAACCGGATTACCTTTTCCCTGATTTGAGCGATTTTGACAAGGTTATGCATGTTTTGGGTTAAGTATTATTTTCATTTTCACTGTTTTCTTATCCCCAAAAATAATTTCTTTACCCAATTACTCATTTTTCCCTGTACGGATAAAATTTTACCCAATCGATGTTGTATACTGCCTTTTGGCCTGGCGGTCCCTGAATCCAGTCTTCTTTTGTCCAGGCATTGTAGAAAAACTGATACGGCTGTGTCAGCGAAAAATTTTTATCATAAACAAAAGTGCGCAGAAAGTCGCCATCTACCAGCCAGCTCACCGAGTCCGGCAGGATTTGTATGGCCCATACATGAAAGGTATCTGCCGGATTAAAAGAAAGCGGCACATCATCCCACCAATAATTTTTCTGGCCCTCTGCATGCAGCGCAAAATGCACTGCGCCGGTGTCCTCGCCAAATGTGTAGGTGAGAAATTCAATATCGGCTTCTTCGTGACTGCCGCCGTTCCAGTCGTGCGTAAACATGCTGTTTAAAACGCCGGGCACATCCGAAGGTTTGAGACTGGCTTCCCACCGGCCATAGAGAAATTGATCGTTGCGCGTCTGGATAGAGCCGCCCCGGTACGGTTTGCCAGGCAAAACGGTTAACTGCAGGAAACCATTCACAGCCTGACAGCGGTCAACATCCATTTGCGTACCATTTTGCATCCACGATGCCTGATGCCAAAACGATTGCCCGGCATTGGTTTCCCATTGTGGGTCATCAAAATCGTCACCATGAGATGCCACACTGCTTATCCCGGAATTTTGAGGAGATTCGGGAGCCGTCGACTTTTCTTTACAGATGATATAAAATGGTAAGAAAAAAAATAGAGTGATTACACATAATTTTTGTGGAATACGGCACATAAAGTCCCGTCCTTTATTTAATGCAGATGAGTTTTACTGTTTTTTGAAAATCGGAACTGCCATCGTGTGCCTGCGCGTGCATGTGGCAAAGGTAAATTCCCGAACTCAAAGATGAAGCGTCAAAGCTATAATGATGTTCGCCAGCTTGCTGGTTTTTGTACCGGACACTGTGAATAACCTGTCCGACGACATTGTGCATTGTCAATTCCACAGAACTGGAATTAGCCAGGACATACCGGATCACCGTTTGATCGTTAAACGGATTCGGATAGTTCTGAAAAAGCTGATAGTGATTGATGTTATTTTTCTGTTGAACCGTCTGTGCAGGTGTTTCGATTTCAAACAAGGACACATTATCCAAAATAACCTTTCCAGGTGAATGACCAAAGAAGAATGCCAGTTGGGCGTTAAAATCCGTTGGTTCTTTCATGGTGAATTCGAAATCGTAACGTTTCCTCTGCGGGCTCAATTTGACACCGCCGATTTTGCTGTAATCAAGTTTAGTGTAAGGATCCATCAACTTGACATCGAACGGGCGCTCCTGGAGCGTACTGGCTTCAAAATTCAAGCGGTATGTTCTGTCGTTGACAAGCGTAATATCTGATTGATAAAGTATGATATCCTCGGGCTCAGCCTGCTCATCATAAACCTGCACCTGACATTCACCATTACTGTTTTTATTCCAGATAGCCATGTCTTCATTTTCCTGAAAGAATGACCAAAACCTGTCCTTTAGAGCAAAGTTACCGTTGATTACAAGATTATCCATCGGATCATTGAGTCGCACAAAAGTCTTAACTTCGTTGGAGAACTCACTTTCTTGACCTGCTGAATCAATGCTGGTAACCCGAAAGTAATAATATACGTGGTTTTTCAAATTGACCAAATGAATATAGGGATTGCTTGTGGAATCGATCAACGTGCTCGGATGCTTTGTGGTGTCAGCATAGACATAGTATTTTTGTACGGTGGTATCACCAAATTGGTTAAAGAGCAGAGTGATGCGGTCATTATAGGATTCTACAAGCAGAAAGGGGCGCCTGGCACAGCCGTTCCAATTGAAGCGATGGGATCGGTAGCTGGTCTCTGTCGTCGTATAATCGCCTTCATAAACTACCTCGCCGTCCGGCGTGACTTCGGTCACCTTGGGCAGGTTATTACTGGCCCAGCCGATCAGCGTATTGCCGTTCGATAATCGTTGTACACTGCCCATCCAGTGCGCAAACCGGTCTGGTGAGTGCCGGTATTGCCACACTTTTTCGGCTGTCATCGCCGAGGTATCCAGCTTGTATTCCACTGCCCGGGAGTATTTTGGTTCGTGAAAATTCCCGTTATCCATAATGGTATAATGATTTTCCTTGCCCTGCACAGGCCGGACATCGTGCTGATAGGTGAAGGGCTCTGGATCATTGACGAACTCGAACTGATTGTTGTTCCCGCCCAGGCGCCAGATAATTTCACCGGTATTCCTGTTGATTTTTGTCACTTCATCGAGTCGCCTGCTGGAGACCACAAGATGCCCGTCGTAATCCACGTCAATAGAATTCATGTGAACTGCGTGGATCAAATTGCTTTGCAGATTTTCGTGCAGCGCGTCGACAATGTTGTAATGATCCCAGCACCGCCACTCAAACACCACATTTTTGTTCGCATCCAGCTCCTGCACATGCGAACCGACCACAGTCGCATTCGGCTTGCCGCCCTCAACGATTTTGCTCATATCCACTTTCTGGCGATCCTCAGCAATGAGCAAAACATGACCGTTGGCAAGCACCTGAAACTCGTGCGGATTCGTGGTGTACCCGTGCTGGCAATTGTATTTTTGTCGCAGTTCGAAATCCTTTCCCATTGTTTTTGCAGTCGCCCCATCTATGACTGAAATAATGCTGTCCGAATGAACCGTAAAATCCCACACATGGGAATTGGATTGGCGGTAAAAATAGGGAGAACCGTCATTTCGGACAATCATGTACGAATTCCACGTGGCGATAAACAGCAAACCGTCAGATGGAGCGGTGCTGATCTCTGGCCGGAAAAGAGCTAAATCGCTTGGCACAGACACACCGTTTATAACCCTGACTTTTGTCTGGCGCGTTCTGTCGTAATGTTTGGCAAGAGAAATATCTGGCAGGTTGGAATCAGAAATCTCGTTCAACGAGCTCGATGAAACTGTAAACGTGAATGTAAAATCATCTGACATCAGTTTTGACTTTAGCGTGACCGTGACTTTTTCACCAGGAGTGAACCGAGAGCGGGGTTTGAATATAAATGTGCGCTCATCGGAAGACAGGATGGTCTCACCGCTGTATAGTCCGCTTTCATTTCCTGTGACTCGAAATTGGAAATTTTTTGTATGGAACGGTTTTTGGGATTCATGGGGCAGGACAATAATGGTAGTCGACGGCGAAACGTACTTGCTCTCCGGCAGGGGGTGGAGATAGTCAATGTCCGGCATTCCGGTTATTGATAATAGAGGGGTTGCCAGAATAAAAACAAAGTTTGGAATACATTTTACAATGTGCATGATAGTCTGCGTTTTTATTGTTTAGCATTTTTTATTCTATATTATACAAAACATTGGAAATTATTTCCAGAGAAAAATGCAATTTAAATTTCGACGTTTAAAATCAATATTAAAAATATCTTGGCTTTTTCCTCTCGTTCCCAGCCTCTCAGCCTGTGTGAAAACGGGAAAAATTTTGATAATGGGATTGCACTTGGGTCTATT
>CAZSMC010000081.1:0-7212 GCA_964607755.1 uncultured Cytophagia bacterium
AATTGTTTTATGAATAAATGACAAAGCTTCCTCTTTATCCCATCCCTGAATAGCGCCATTTGTCACAAAGAAAATGAGGTCAGCGCTGGTATTGGCTGAGCGAAATGCCTCTTTCCATTGTTCAAATGTCTCGACGAGGTGATAGCTTGGTTCAAAACCAAAGTCTTTGTAAAGCGAATCCAGCAAAGATTTGTTTTTACGTTCAGAGGTCGTGTTCTCGGACAACACAGCCAGTTCGTCAGCGTCAGGATAAATTTGCTTCAGTTCAATCAGTGCTTTTTCGAGCGGCAGGACTTCGAGCATACCGGTCACATTGTCTGTGGGCAAACCGTACTGCTCGCACGTCCAGTTCACGCCGCAAAAGACCACCGGGATGGGGCCGTTTTTTAAGTGCGGCGCAATGACATATTTCACGGCATTATCGTCTGAGGCAATAATTACATCAGGGTTAAAAGATTTGATAGAGTCCATCGCCTGATCGGCTTTGCTTTGAATAAATTCTTCATCGGTGTGACGTTTGGTGTCCATAAAAAATGTTGTCAGCGTCGCCTTGTCATCGAGCGTTTCTTTGATTCCGCTCATCACCTCATCGCTGGAGCCGTAACCCTGGTGGTATGAATTGATGTAAAATACTCGGGGTTGCTGATTGCCGCATGTTGCGATAAAAACAGTGGAAAATGTTAACAGCAGAAACAATATCTTTTTCATAATCAGCCTCGCAAATTTTAAAAATTGATATTTATTTTGTGGCGCGAATTTTTTCAACAATATCGCGTGCCTCGGGGCCTAATTTGTCAACCATTTTTTCATAGGCTGGCTGGCACGCTTTTTCAAACTGAGCTCTATCCGGATAGGTGAATTGCATTCCTTCCTCTTTCAGTTTCCTTTCTAATTCGACATCCAGATTTTTCATGTATTCCAATTGCCATTTTGAGGACTTTAGCACGCAATCCTCTATCATACTTTTTTCGTTTTCAGTTAATGTTTGCCAAAACCGTTCACTGATAAGCACGTATGCTGAATTATAAATATGGTGTGTCTTGGCGCAATAGGACTGCACTTCGTAAAAACGGCTGAGGTAAATTTGCTGAAGCGGATTCTCCTGTCCGTCGACCACGCCCTGCAGCAGGGCTGTGTAAAGTTCGGAAAAACTCATGGGGGTGGGAATAGCACCAAGAGCTTTAAATGTCTGGATCTGAGCCGGATTTTCCGGCGTGCGAATGAGCAGGCCCTCAAGATCAGCGGGTTCAAGGATGGACGTTTTTGCTGTGGTAATGTTGCGAAAACCGTTTTCATAAAAACCGATCAAACGAAGTCCTTTTGGAATGAGAGACTGGGCGACTTTTTGCATGATCGGTCCGGCATTGACCTTGAGCACATGCTCGCGGTCCCGGTACAAATACGGCATTTCAAACAGCGCAAACAAAGGTTCGTAAATATTCAGCACCCCGGTCACAGTCATTTCAGCCGTGCCTATGGTGAGCAGTTCCTGCATTTGTTTTTCACTGCCAAGAGAGCCGCTGTGATAGACTTTAACTCTGAACCGTCCATCGCTGCGTTCTTCCAGATACTCGCCAAATTTTTCAAAACCCATGGTCTGGGAATGACCCGGACCATGACCTACCCCGACTTTGATCAACCGGGTACCGTCATCTATTTTCGAGCATTGTAAAGATATGAGCAAAAGAGTAATAATAAAGATAAAAACTGCTTTCATAACATATCACCAAAGTTTTATAATTCTCTGTCAAACTATTTCATCAGCCAGTTTGGTAAAAACATAACAATATCAGGAACATACGTTAACAGCAGCAGAATAATCAAAATAGGAATAAGAAACGGTAAAATAGCGCGCATAAGGGTTTCCATTCTGAGTTGTGCCACATGCGTCATGACAAAAAGAGACACTCCGACCGGCGGTGTGGCCACGCCGATCATCAGATTGGCGCACATGATCACGCCAAAATGAATCGGATCGACGCCATAATGACCGACAATCAACGGATAAAGAATTGGAATGAATAAAATTTCAACAACCCCGGCTTCCATGATAGCGCCAAAAATAAGGAGAAGAATATTCACCAAAAAGAGCACGACCCATTTATTGGTCGTCAGACTGAGTACGGTCGAAGCGATTTTCGTACCGGCTTCTTGCACAGTAAGCATAAAACTCATAGCCGACGTATTGGAAATGATAAACGTGATCACCGCCGATGTCACCATGGCTTCAACAAAAATTTTGGGCAGTTGCCGGAATGTGACGGTGCGATAAACAGCCATGCTGATTACCAGCGCATACAGCGCAGCAACAGCAGCGGCTTCGGTTGGCGTAAAAATCCCGCTGGCAATGCCGCCAAGCATGATAACAGGCATTAGAATCGGCAGAATGGCATCCTTGGACGCCGATACTTTTGCTTTGATTGCTGTCGGCTGGTCTTTCGGATAGCCTCGTTTTCTCGAAATGATGTAAATGAGCACAATGAGTGACAACATCATCAGCAATCCCGGCACGATGCCGCCGAGAAAAAGTTTGCCCACTGACGTTTCCGTCATGGCGGCGTAAATGATCATGGGGATGCTCGGAGGAATGATCGGTCCCAGCACTGATGCGGACGTGGCAACGGCGGCTGAAAAAGAGCGGTCGTAGCCGTTATCAGTAAGCGCCTTGACTTCAATCTTTCCCAGGCCGCCAACAGTTGCGACAGCAGAACCTGACATCCAGGCAAACAGCATGCTGGCCACCACGCAGGCGTGTGCGAGTCCGCCGTAAATACTGCCAACCAGTGTGCGTCCGAAGCGGAATAACCGATCGGTTAGTCCGCCGGCGTTCATCAAATTTCCGGCTAAAAGAAAAAGCGGAATGGCCAGAAAGACGTAATTATCTATGCCATTGACCAGTTTGTGAGGAATGGAAATCAGGGAAATATCGCCAAAAAGTATTAATGCGCCCGCCACTGCCATACCAAGCGCAAATGCTACAGGCATTGAAATCGCTGCTAATGCAAAAAAGATGATGACCAGAGCTAAAACCATATCAAGCCTCGTTTTCGCTGGATGTTAATAGTTCGACAATGAATTCAATTGTATAGCTGATGATGCAGATGAATACGAGCGGAACCGGTACGTAAAACCAGGACTGGGAAATCTCGAGCATGGGAAGTTCCGATGTCCATAATAATTTGTTGACGAGAATAGAATAATAAAGAACAATGCCGGAAAAAATGAGAATGATACAATAGTTTAAGAATTGCACTGCTTTTTGTAATTTTGGGGGGAATTTATTGAATACATAGGTGATTGCTACATGAGCTTTGCGACGGTATGTTATGGCCGCAGCCAGAAAACAGGACCAGACAAAAAACAACCGGCTCAATTCGATTGATGCAAGCACAGGAGCTTTGATAATATAGCGGCTGGAAATGGCGATGATAACAATGATGAAAAAAGCAATCGAGAAAACAGCGGTACTGCCGTAAAGTATTCGGTCAAAAAAACGATTCAGATTTCGCATCTCATTCTCCGCAATAGAATAATCGACTGTGAAGGAAACAGACAAATTAATTGCCATGCAACCATGTGTAATATCGAATGTGGTCTGAACAGTGCCAACGCAATGAAAAAGCGGACAACGCCGAATGATCTGAATTAAAAAATCAGCTCTCTACTTGGGGACATGATTTTTCGCCTGGACTTTGCCCGGGCGAGTGACAGATTCGCGTTTGATAAAAGTCGTTCGCAAACGAATCTGTACCGGATCTTTGCGCTCCCGGCTGTTGATTTGTTCCATCAGCAAATTGACAGCCATCAGCCCCATCTCTTCGACCGGCTGGCGAACGGTTGTCACTTGTTTACTAAAATATTCGCTGAACGGAATATCATCAAAACTGACCAGCGAAACATCATCCGGAATGCGTAATCCTTCTTCCCGGAAAACGCGAAGAATGCCCAGCGTAATCAAATGGCTCAGAGCAAAAATCGCTGTTGGCTGCTGTGTGCGAGTGATTAACAATTTGCCTTCAAGATAGCCATTCTTTTGTCCAAACCGGTCACCGATAATGAGCGTATCGTCAACAGGGATAGTGCGTTCTTGCAGCGCATCACGGTATGCGCGCAGACGTTCATTGTTTATCCAGGCATGTGGCAATCGCTGAATACAGGCAATCTGCTCGTGTCCCATATCCAAAAGATAATCCATCGCTTCCTTGGCGCCTGCATAGTTATCGATGCCAACGGATGGGCACTCCAGGCCGGGCATCACCCGGTCTGCCACGACAAGCGGAACACCCCGGTTATAGACGTCCTGAATATGCTTGGACTCTTTTCCCACCGGCAAAATGATGATGCCGTCGACATTATGAGAGAGCAATAAATCGATGGATTCCTTTTCAGTTTGAGTGTCTTCCCGGCTGTCACAAATGAATACCGAATAGTTCGCTTTGTGAGCTTCCATTCGAATCGTGTGCGCCAGATTACTCAAAAAATAATGCGAAATATCCGGGATGATCATACCGATGGTTTGGGAACGAACCTGAAGCGGCTTGAAAATGGACTTGTACGGCGTAAAGCCAAGCTCTTTGGCTGCCTGCATCACTGCTTCCTCGGTTTCTTTTTTGATGCGATGTTCTTCTGCTTGACCGTTCAAAACGCGGGAAACAGTGGTAATCGAGACGCCAATATGTTCGGCAATGTCTTTAAGCGTTATTTTACTCATGATATCTCCTTTGTTGACGTAAACGCAACAAATTGCGCTATATTAACGAAAAAATTGTTTAAAGTCAAGTAAAAGTTGAATAAAATCGGCTTTTTTAAACAATCATAAGAATAATATTATTAGTTTGTAATGTTCTGTTGTTTAAACAAGAATTTAATGCGAAAAAAAAGTAAATATTGCGCAATTTATTATGTGTATTTTGAAAGAACTCACTAAAAAATAATTATTTATTTGAATAAAATAATAAAAAAAATAAATTATAGCTACAGTAATTGCAATGATAAATTTAAATAAACGGAGGCTGTCATGTCAATAAATACTCAGAATCGGCGTCAGTTTTTAAAGACCGGTGCTACTACATCCGCTTTTTTAATGGCACCGGCACTTTTACACTCACAGAATATAAACGATAAAATCAGAGTTGGTTTTATTGGTGTTGGTAATCGCGGAACGGGTTTGATGCATCGTTTTATGCAAAACAATGACGTTGAAGTGGCTGCGCTTTGCGATGTGTACAAACCCTATACCACCCGGGATCGCTCTCAGGTTGATGAACGAATCCTCGACTCTGTCGGCGGCAAGGTACCGAAAATGGGAGAGACGTTTCCCAGCACGGTGAAACAGTATTCAGATTTTCGAAATCTGCTGGAAGACAAAAGCATCGATGCCGTTTGCATTGCCACCCCGGATCACTGGCATGCTGTGCAAACCATTTTAGCGTGTGATGCCGGCAAAGACGTGTACGTGGAAAAACCTCTGACGATGACTATCCACGAAGGCAGGCGCATGGTGGAGGTGGCGAAGAAAACCAATCGCGTGGTGACTGTCGGATTGAACCGACGCGGTTCTTCCGTCTATCAAAAAATGGTAAATGAGGTCAAAGCAGGCAAAATCGGTGAGGTGAGTGTGGCGCTGGCAGGACGCGTCAGTAATATGTATCCTGATGGCATTGGGCGGTTTCAACATGCCGATCCGCCGGCGGATCTGGATTGGGATATGTGGCTGGGTCCGCGACCAGCACGTCCCTTTCAGTACAACATCACACCTTATAAATTTCGCTGGTGGAAAAACTATTCATCACAGATGGGCAACTGGGGCGTGCATTATATGGACGCCATCCGCTGGATGATTGGCGAACGCGCGCCAAAATTCATCACCGCACACGGAAGCTCTGCGCTGGTGAATGACGACCGCACGATACCGGTCACCATGGAAGTGCTGTTTGAATTCCAATCCGGTACGATGATTAAATTCTCGATCAATGAAGCCTGCAGCGGTGGCGTGGTCAAGTGGGGAGAAATTGAACTGCGAGCTTCCGAGGGAAATCTGTTTGTGCACCAGGGTGGTTACCGGATTGAACCGGCGCATCCGGGACAGTTTCAAACCTGGGATGCGCCCGTTCCGGAAGAGGAAAAAACAATCGGTGATTTGCTCGGCGATCCTGAAGCGAGAGAAGATTCCACCGGCAATCTTATCCGGAATTTCCTTGATTGTGTCAAATCCAGAAAGCAACCGATGTGTACTCTGGAAGATGGACATCGTTCGACGACTTTTGCTCATCTGGCAAACATCGCATTGGAAACCGGCGAGCGCATCGAGTGGGATGCTAATAAGGAAAGAATTACAAATATTCCAAAAGCAAATGATCTGTTACACTATGAATATAGAAAACCATGGACACTATAGTTATAGTGTTAATTAGAAATTGATCGTTGATTTTATTGCAGTTGTTTTATACATTTTGTTGTAATGAAATAGAAAAAAAGAAAAAATATGCAAAACGACACGTATAAAACACTGTTAAAATCGACACAAACCGAATTCAAGGAAAAGGGATCCCGGTTTATAGCCCAGGCTGCTCCGGCCAATACACGAACCGCTGCCGAGTTGTTTGTCAAAAAAGTGAGCGAACACTATTACGATGCCTCGCACAATTGTTTTGCGTATCGTGTCGGCTGGCAAGAGAACGAAGAAACTCGCTACAATGACAATGGCGAACCAGCAGGAACGGCAGGGCGGCCCATTCTCCAGGCTATTACCGGCCGTGACCTGACTCACGTCGTGGTGGTAGTGACCCGGTATTTTGGCGGCACCAAACTCGGTACAGGCGGTCTTGTTCGTGCTTATGGAAAGGCTGTCAGCAGCGCACTGGATGCTGCCAAAATCGTGAACAGGTATATCACCACGCTTCTTGGCATCGAGGCATGTCCGTACGAACTGACAAATGCTGTGATGAAAACTATTGATAAATATGACGCAGAGATTGTGCATCAACAATACGACACTCATGCGACTTTTCAACTCCGTGTCCGTACGAGTCAATTGGCGTCTTTTATGGATTATCTCAAAGATGAATCTGCTGGCAAACTTGTACCACAGATTCTGGAATAGGACAGCGCGGTGGCATTATTTCTTTTCATACTGACATTATTTCTAAGCGCTTTGTTTTCCGGTTCAGAAACTGCTTATGTGTCTTCGAACCGGATAAAACTTTTTCTGCG
>CAZSMC010000081.1:7312-17539 GCA_964607755.1 uncultured Cytophagia bacterium
TTATTTTTACAAAAGCAGAATTACCCATGTTGGTGAACGAATATGCCCAGAGCGGTTTGTTGGATGACAGCGGTCATTTTCTTTTTCATCGGGCACTGGAAATCGGCGACAAAAGAGTTGCAGATGTCATGGTCCCCAGAACAGAAATGATTGCCCTGGAAAAGAACACGCCACGGTCCGAAATCCTCAAAGTGTTTAACGAGACCGGATTTTCGCGATTACCTGTTTACTCTGAAGAAATCGATCACATCGAAGGCTTGCTTTACGTTTTGGATTTTATCCCTCTTTCCGAGGATCAGTCTCTTCAACTTCGCCTTCCGTTGTTTTTTCCGCTGCAAATGCGGGTCATGGATGCGCTCAAGCAGTTCAAACAGCAACGCACCAGCGTGGCACTTGTGATAGATGAACACGGCGGTACCGCTGGTCTGGTAACGATCGAAGATATTGTCGAAGAACTATTTGGCAGCATTATCGACGAATATGACAGTTCAGAAGCGCTGGTTCAAAAGGAAAGTGAGAGCACTCTTATTGCCGACGGTCGTACCGAAATCGAAAATCTTCGTCTGTATCATCATTTGAATTTACCGGCCGGCGATTACGTAACTCTTGCTGGATTGATCGAAGATCAACTTGGTACAATCCCCGAAAAAGGCAAGCAGATAAAAATTGGCCATTATCTTTTAACTGTTTTGGACGTCGATTCCACCCGGATAAAAAAAGTCCGAATCGATGCAAAAAGCAAAAAGATCGCTGCGACTGTTTAGAGTGTCATGGCATTAAATTTAGCGAGAAGCAAAGGCTCTTGTTGTTTTCGTCCAAATACGGAAAATTCATCGACACGTAAATGGCAACGGAAAATGCAGATGAAAAAGAATAAATCTTGCAAGAAAATATGCTTTATAAAATTGTACAAAATTTTTATTCTTTGCACTATGGGGCTTTTGCTGAGCTCTGGTCTCGCCAATGCTTGGTGGAAGCCAAGAGATTATGCACGTTACGATTACAAGTCATTTGAACAGTACAAAAAGGCTCGCCAGCTTTTATCATTCGAGCACATCGATTATCCTCTTTTACATGCGGCGGTTTTTTACGAAACCAACCGGCAACGCGATATTCATGATCTGCCGCGATTCCGTCATTCAGAAGCTTTGGAAGAAGCCGCACGAGAACATAGCAAGGATATGGTCGTTCAGAATTTTTTCTCACACAGAAGCAAAGTGCCCGGTAAAAGAACATTATCACAGCGATTAGCATTGGTCGGTTTGGAAAATGTGACCATGGCTGAAAACATTGCCACAGTTTTCGCCATTGATTACCGGGCAGGTCAACCGGTTTTTGTGCCGCCTCAGAATGGTGGCTATTTTAGCTATCAATACAGAGGTGAACCGATCAAAAACAGAACATACCTGAACGTAGCAGCGAATGTTGTAGACCAGTGGATGCACTCGCCCGGACATCGCCGGAATATACTGAATCCGCAATATCGTTGTTTAGGCGTTGGTGCGGCTTTTTACAGAGACGCCGATTTCCACGGCATGCCGTCGTTCAAAGTCACTCAAAACTTTGCCGACAGAGATAAAAGCATGCTAAAGAAGAGTAACGAAAATTAATCCACGCTCAGGAGGTAAAATATGGTATTTATACGAATTATACTTTATTTTACTACTTGCTTTTGCCAGTTCAGTACTTGGCAATGCAAAAAAAAAAGTGAGTTTATCAATAACAGTGTGAGGTGATTACCAGGTTATTAAAAGACAATGGAACCTATCCCAATAATCTAAAGAGGCAGTTTTTAGATAATTACTGGAAAGAATAGAATTTTTGTAAAAAGGATCTAAAATTAAAAGCAAAAGCATAATGAATCATGCAAGACAATCCAAAGTTGAAGACAATGATTTTGCAGGTTATTAATAATCAGATCGGAGCCAATGATCCTCCCGAGACAAAACGAACGCTCAACAGATTAATTTCGAATGGATACTCAAAAGAGCAGGCCAAAGAATTAATAGCTTCTGTTCTCGTGAAACATATCTATACAATTCTAAAAAATGAAGAATATTTTGATGAGGCTCAGTACACAAAAGATTTAAAAAACTTGCCTGAATTGCCAAATGAAGAATGATTTCGTCTAATTCAACATAAACCCTTAAACCAACATACGGAGTACAGCAATGCGATTTATGATGTGTATGTCTTTTATCATTGTGTTATTTGCCTGTTTTCAAATGGCTTTTGCAGGAGGACCGGATCAGAATGATGAGTGGCGGATTCATAGCTGGGAGCGGCCGCGTCCGCCAGTTGTCGAATCTGCAACGGCGAGCACACAGGAGGAGCCCGGGCGGCCCCCCTCTGACGCCATCGTTCTTTTTGATGGCGGCAACCTGTCGAAATGGGTTTCGCAGGATGGAAGCGAACCTAAATGGAATCTTGAAAAGAATTACGTCGAGACTGTGCAAGGCGCCGGATACATCCGCACTATTCAGGGATTCGGTGATTGTCAACTGCATCTGGAATTCATGACGCCTTCTCCGCCACAAGGACAAAGTCAGGGACGCGGCAATAGCGGTGTCTTTTTGATGGGCATTTATGAAGTGCAGGTTCTGGATTCCTATAAAAACAAGACCTATGCGGACGGTCAATGCTCGTCGATTTACGGCCAGTATCCTCCGCAAGTCAATTCATCCCGACCGCCGGGAGAATGGCAAACCTATGACATCATTTTCAAAGCACCACAATTTAATGACGAAAAAGAGCTGGTCAAACCCGCCTACATTACTGTTTTTCAAAATGGTGTGTTAACACAAAACCATGTAAAAATACTCGGTCCGACCAGCTGGTGTTCGCGTACACCCTATAACTGGTCTCCTGAAAAACTACCGCTGGCTTTGCAGGATCATGGCAATCCGGTGCGCTTTCGCAACATCTGGGTGCGAGAGCTTCCGGCAACCGGAGAGCCCGACGGCTATCGCAAGGAACTTTATTGGGGAGATGTGGTTTTGGATAAATACTCCGGTACGTATGAAAGTGACAACGGCTCCAAAGTGGTGATGATCAAAAAAGGCCGCCTGCTTTATCCGAGTTTTCCCGGCAGTGGCGAACATCCAATCTTTGCTGAATCGAAAACCCGGTTTTATCAAAAGTTTGTCAATGCCGAGTATGAATTTGTAGTTGATGATGACGGCAATCCCACCGGGCTCAAAGTCAATGTCACCAGCGGCGGTTGGTCAGAATATAAAAAAATAGATTAAACCAGATCACGGGCCGCAAAAATTTGCGGCCCCGTTTTTCTCTGCACTGCTCGAACGAAAAATACAAATGTCTAAAAGTGACGGTGGAAACATGAAAACTCCTTTGAATACGATTATTGTTCTGCTCACCGGTATAACGGTTCTGTTGGCTCAGTCCGAATTCGATGACGATGAATTGTTGCGCGCAAAATCCCGGTCCATGGAGCGGCTGGCTAAAAAACTAATGTTAGCCAATACTCAGGCTACGTTAAATCAGGAGTTATTCGACGTAAAATATTATGGACTTGATTTGAACCTCGATGTGTCTGAAAAAATAATTGATGGCGCAGTAGTTGTCAGAGGTCTGGCACGTTCGAATTTATCAAAAGTTGAATTGAATTTTCTGGATAACATGACTGTAGATTCTGTGACTGTGGATGAGGAAAAGCTCACATTTCAGCATGATAATAATATTTTATCAGTGAATTTACTGCAAACAACTGCTCAGGGAGAATTGTTTACCTTTCAGGTTTTTTATCACGGTCATCCGGCATCCGGTGGATTCGGCCCGTTCGGATTTGATTCGTATAACGGCAAACCAATGATCTGGTCACTCAGCGAGCCGTTTGGCGCCCGTCACTGGTGGCCGTGCAAAGATATCCCGTCTGACAAAGCCGATTCAGTGGATATTCGCGTCACTGTGCCATCACATCTCATTGTGGCGTCAAACGGAGTGCTGGTCGAACGCCACGAACAAGGCGACAAAGCGATGTACCACTGGCATGAAGGTTATCCCATCACCACTTATCTGGTTTCTGTGGCCATTCATCCCTATCACACTTATTCAGATTGGTACATCTCTGCTTTGGGTGATTCCATGGAAGTTCAATTTTACGTGTTCAAAGACCACTTGCCCATGCTTCGTGAAGATTATGCCAAAACTGTCGAAATGATCAGGATTTTCTCCCAGCTATTTGGCGAATATCCTTTTATCGACGAAAAATACGGTCACGCCGAATTTACCTGGGGTGGGGGAATGGAGCATCAAACTTTGACCAGTCTGGGCGGTTGGAGTGAGATACTGATTGCCCATGAGCTGGCTCATCAATGGTGGGGTGACATGGTGACATGCGCGGATTTTCATCACATCTGGCTGAACGAAGGTTTTGCCACTTATTCTGAGGCGTTGTGGATCGAGGAAAAGTATGGCGAACAGAGATTCCACCAGCACATGCGCCATAAAATGTACCATGGCTCGGGCACAATTTATGTCGAAAATCCCCAATCAGAAAATATTTTCGATTATGGATTATCCTATGCCAAAGGTGCCTGGGTTGTTCACATGCTGCGGCATGTTGTCGGCGATAAAACATTTTACAAAATCTTGCAGCAATATCGCGAGCAATACTTGTACGATGCTGCAACCACTGAAGATTTTCGTAACGTATGCGAGAATGTCAGTGGCCTGGACTTTGAACAATTTTTTCAGCAATGGATCTACCAGTCGGGTTTCCCGGATTATGAATATTTTTGGTCTGCGAATAAAACAAACGAGGGTGAACACAATGTGACGGTAACTGTCCGTCAAACCCAGGATTACCTTTTTCACATGCCGCTGGATATCACGTTTGTTGGTAATGGCAAGGACACGACATTGGTTTTTGAGAATAATCAACGGACTCGGCAATTTTCGGTTGTGCTGCCTTTTTCTCCGGTCATGGTTATTCTGGATAAAGATAACTGGGTTTTGAAAAGGGTGGACGAGATCAAAACACCGGTTTTCGAGTTGCAGTCTTTTGAAATCAAAGATATGCAAGGACAGGTTGTGCAGCGCCTCAATCCAGGAGAATCAGTTTATCTGGACCTGAGTTTTCTCAATGCCGGCATCAAAGCTGAAGATGTGATTATCGAGCTTGCTGCCGATTACGCAGACATAGCCATTGAACCTGCCAGGCATACTATTGATTTGGTCGATAAAAACAGTGCTTTTTCGGTTGATGGACTATTTACCATTCATGCCTCAGCTCATGCCGAGCCTCGTTTGCTACGAGTAAATATAAATGTCTATACCGCCGATGGTTTAGTTGATCAAGAATTTACTATCCAATTGCCACTCGGCCAGTCGACCGTGCTGTTCGTAGATGACGATCAGGGCAAAACTTATGAGAGTTATTATCAGAATATGGCACGGAAAACAGGTGTTCTTGCGGAGATGTGGAATGTAAATGAAAATGGCGTGCCTGATGTTAAAGAGTTGTCGCCATACAAATCCGTGGTCTGGTTCACCGGCGATGACCGTGAGACCACTTTGACCTCTGAAGAGCAAACCGTGATACGAGATTATCTTGGCCAGGGTGGCCGTTTGCTTGTCACCGGACAGGATATTGGTTATGATTTGGTTGAGGCAGGAACGAACAGCGATTCTGTTTTCTTTGCCACTGTGTTGCATGCCCGTTTTCTCAGCGATGCGTCCGGTCAAATGTCAGTGGTTGGTATTCCAGGCGATCCGGTCGGGAATGCTTTAGCCGTCCGGTTTGAGGACATGTACGGCGGCGCTAACAATCAAAACTCGCCGAGCATAATTGAAGCGATAGCGCCAGCTCACATCAGTTTCCAATATTTGCCTGGTAAGCAAGGTGCCGGATTGCGTTATGAAAATCCCGTGGAAAAAAGTAAACTCGTTTACCTGGCATTTGGCATGGAAGGGATAGCCGGACCAAAAGACGATTCGGCCGCAATGGTGTTGCAGAGTATTCTCAACTGGCTTGAAAAACCGGTCGAGACGAGCGTCACCAGAAACTATAAAGTGCCAACGGCATTTTCAATTTCACAGAATTATCCGAATCCGTTCAATCCCCAAACGGCAATTGATGTTCGCGTCCCATCCCGGGCACAAGTCGAGATTGTCATTACAAACACGATAGGCCAACGAATTCGTGGCTGGACTGTCGGAGAAATGATGCCAGGAACTCATACCCTTCATTGGGATGGTTTGAATGCGGCAGGCACGCCAGTCGTTAGCGGTTTGTATATTCTTTCGATCAGAATGAAATTGGAGAATAAAGTAATGAAAAGCTCGATTAAGATGATAAAGCTTGAATAAACTTTTGATGCTGGATACGATTGTCAATTATTTTCACAGATATGTTTAAAATGCAAGTAGGAAAAAATGAAAGTAATAATTGCATTATGTATTCTTTTTGGGTAAATTAAAAATGATTAGACAATTAAGGGTGTTTATCCATGAGTGAATATCAAATCAGCATGGAAGAAATCGAGCGCGATTCGTCGAGCTTTTTGGAACGAGTTAAAGCTGGGGAATCATTGATCATTTTAAAAAACGGCGAGCCTTTTGCAAAAGTAAAGCCGGTCAAATCTCGGAAAAGAGAAAAGAGACCATACGGACTTTGCCAGGGTGATTTTATCGTTCCTGATGATTTTGATGATCCTTTACCTGAAGATATGATATAAATCACTCATTTGCTATTAACATATGGATGAGAAGGATTTTCCAGGGGATGAAAAAATTTACAAATAATCGTCAAACTATCAAATCTCAGTCAACACCTGTTGTTCTCGTGACCGGAGCAACATCCGGGATTGGTAACGCAATCGCAATCCATTTGCATCAAAAGGGCTATACAGTTTACGGAGCCGGGCGCAGCGTCCAACCTCATTCCGGCTATCCATTTCATGCTCTGAAAATGGATGTGAATGTTAACGAATCGGTAAACAGAGCCATAAATACAATCCTGCAACAAGAGCAGCGTATCGATGCGGTGATAAACAATGCTGGAATTGCCATAACCGGAGCTGCTGAAGATACTGCTGTGCCGGAAGCTGAAGCGCAATTGAATACAAATTTTTTCGGGGTACACCGGGTTTGTCACGCTGTTTTGCCTGTCATGCGACAACAGAAAAGTGGGATCATCATAAACACAAGTTCGATTGGCGGTATTGTAGCCATTCCCTTTCAGGCGATTTACAGCGCCAGTAAATTTGCAATTGAGGGCTACACAGAGGCTCTGCGAATGGAGGTTGCTCCCTGGAATATTCGCGTCGTTCTTGTTGAACCAGGCAATTTCAAAACCCCTATCACCAAAAACAGACAGCAGACTGCTCATTCTGCACATTCTCAGTATCAGGATTGGTTTCATCGTGCTCACGAAACTATATCTCGCGATGAGCAGAATGGTCCATCGCCGGATCAGATCGCTGTTCTCATTGAATCTATTATTAAAAAGAAACATCCCAAATTGCGATATATGTGCGGGTCTCTCGTGGACAATGCTGCGCCTTTTTGCCGAAAATGGCTGCCCCAATCCTGGTTTGAATTTTTTATGAAAATGTATTTCGGTATTTCTGCGAAATCGTAAAGTGAAATGAATTTCGGAACGACGATTTCTACTAAATCCCGGGAAACTGGAACTGTGCCGGATTACACATTTAACAGTTGGGATGTTGGCCCTCAGCTCGGTTTGGCTCTATATCCGTATGAGTGCAGTTTGTTTCGTCTTGGTCTGTTTGCCGAAGGATTTCGCGGGAGTAAAATTTATAAAGATGTCTATACAAAGGGCGCAGATTTCGGCAACCACAGTTATATGAAATTGGGCATTTCTATTCACCCTTTCAGTAGAAGAGCAAGGCAAATCAAATGACCAAAAATTTGTGCCTTCAATCTCGGCAACATTCATCTTGTTGTCGAATGCACAAATTTCTTGCTTTTAATATAAAAATTATATAGGTTTATTCATTCTCATCTATGACAGTCCTTCGACCTGCTTATTTTTGACGACCGGAAGCTAATTAAATATCAAGTTTCACCAGAGTATGGGGAGGAGTTTGTGGATATTGACTGGCTGTACTGGTTTATTGCTGCACTTTTGTTTTTCGCAATCGAGGTGCTGACACCTACTTTTTATATCAGTTGTCTTGGTGTTGGCGCAGTAATTGCCGGCTTGATTGGGGTGTTTACCAATAATCTGCCTCTGGAAATTGTTTCTTTCACTGCCGCATCATTCATCGCTTTTCTGACAATCCGTCCGCTAGCCCTGCGAATCACCCGGTCCCATCCATCGATAAAAACAAATGTAGACGCCCTGATCAATCAAATTGGTTACGTAACCCGCACTATCGGCCCAGGTATGGCTACTGGTGAAGTGAGAATCAACAGTCAGTACTGGCGTGCAATCTGTTCTGATGGCTGTACGATAACGGCCGGTGAAAGTGTAGTTATTCTCAAAGTCGAGGGAACCAAACTCGTGGTCAAACCTTTTCAGATTAACCGGGAGACTGAACAATGACAACTGCATTAACCATTTTTTTCATCGTTTTGGCCGTGTTTATTGGTTTTTTAATTCGTCGCGGCATTGTGACAGTCCGGCAGGCAGAAGTGATGGTCATCGAGCGTTTCGGACAGTTCAATCGCGTCCTGCAGGCCGGCATTCATCCCATCATTCCCGGGATTGAAAAAAGACGATTTATCGAATGGCGTTATCTCGAGTACGATACAGAAGGTCATCAGGTGAAAAAGCGTATCCACACGGACCGTATCGATCTCCGGGAAACGCTACTCGATTTCCCCAGGCAAAATGTGATTACCAAAGACAATGTCATTATTGAAATCAATGCATTGCTTTTTTTCCAGATCACAGATCCTGTCAAAGTCGTTTATGAAATTGAAAATTTGCTGAGCGCAATTGAAAGGCTGACGCAAACGACATTACGAAATATACTCGGAGAAATGGAACTGGACCAAACATTTCGTTCGCGAGACCTGATCAATACCAAACTACGGGATGTGCTTGACGAAAACACAGATAACTGGGGTGTCAAAATCACCCGCGTCGAGTTGCAGGACATCAATCCCTCGCCTGGTGTGCGGGAGGATATGGAAATGCAACTTCGTGCCGAACGCCAGCGGCGAGCTGCAGTGACACAATCCGAGGGCTATCGTGACTCGGAAATTAATAAAGGCGAAGGAGATAAACGTGCCAAATCGCTTCGGGCCGATGCCGAAGCTTACAGCAAACTGCGGGTCGCCCAGGCTGAAGCGGAATCGATCCGCAAAATTGGCGATGCCTTGAAAAGTAAAAGCTGCGATCCGACCCAGTATCTGATCGCGATGCGTTACATTGAATCATTACGGGAGATCGCATCCGGGAATGGCAAAGTCGTCTTTTTGCCTTATGAAGCAACAGGCGTGCTCGGTTCTCTGGGCACAATTAAAGAATTATTCAAAGACATGTCACACCAACAGGGGGAAGAATGGGAGAATACGCCTCAAAAATAACGCTATGGCCGGAACATGACCGGCCCCGTGAACGACTGCTGAACCATGGCGTGGATGCGCTGTCAGAAGCGGAATTGCTCAGCATTATCCTCCGTACCGGGACGGGCAAAGACACGGCAATGGACCTGGCGCGTTACTTGCTGAAACACTTTAACGGGCTTCGGGGACTGGATACGCAATCCGTTGAACAACTCTGCCAGGTTAAGGGCATCGGGTTGGCAAAAGCTGCCCAGATTAAAGCGGCTCTCGAACTGGCCAAGCGGCTGGTTCAGCAGCAATGGCACGCCAGAGAACAGATCCGCAATTCAGATGATGTGTACCAGCTTGTCAATCTACGCATGCGAGATTTGGGCCGCGAGGAATTCCGCGTTGTCTATTTGACCAGCCGTAACGAAATCATTGCTGAAGTTACATTGTTCGAGGGCAGTCTTGCCGAGAGCGTTGTTTCTCCGCGCGAGATTATTTTGGAGGCGGTGAAACGCTCGGCTGCCAGTGTTATTTTATTGCATAATCATCCCAGCGGCCATCCGAATCCATCAGATGCCGATATGGCGATTACCAAAAAAATTGTCTCTGCCTGCCGGTATGCCGATATTCAGGTGCTCGATCACCTTATTATCGGCCGGGACTCTTTTTACAGCTTTGCCGATCATGGTTTGATTGAGCATTAGCCATTTTATGATTCACTTTTTACTATTGTTACGCATC
>CAZSMC010000082.1:0-17178 GCA_964607755.1 uncultured Cytophagia bacterium
AATGGCCGGCAGTTTTCATCGGAATGGGTGGCAGGTTTGCTCCGGAATATGCATTTCGTCTCATCTGTATAAATTTTCTAATTTTTAGCTATGTTCGAAAAGAAAAAATACACATTGTTCATGCAAATTCAACAAATGCCTATCTTCAGTGTTTGGCAGCTTGCAAAATCGCAAGAATACCCGTTATTTGGCATGTGCGTGATTATTGCAAATCAAAAACTCTGACAAAGCTATTGCAAAAATTTGCAGCACAGGTAATCACTATTTCAGATTATCTAAAAGAATCCTTCGCAGAACATTCGTTGAAGAATGTTTTAACCATCTACAATGGGGTACGAATACAAGAGTTAAAAAAGCCGACGTCGTTATCAATATCCAGGTTGGCAAAAACAAAGTACGTGCTCTCTATCTCACAACTAGTGCCCTGGAAAAAGCATGACGTGCTAATTGACGCGATGTATCACGTAAAGAATGTTTTTCCAAATTTAAAACTTTTTATACTCGGTGCTGATTTTTTTGGCGAACAGCAAGATTATATTGAATACTTGAAAATAAAAATTAAAAAACTTGAGCTTTCGAATTACATCCATTTCCTTGGATATGTCGAAAATGTCATACCTTATATTGAGCATTGTGAGCTATTTGTACATACTGCTGAAAAAGAACCGCTGGGCCGTTGTTTGATAGAAGCCATGCTTTGCAAGAAAATTGTATTGGCGGCAAAAAGTGGCGCAATTCCAGAATTTATCACAGATAATGTTAACGGTTTTTTATTCCAGCCAGGTGATTCGATAGATTTATGTCAAAAAATCATCGATATTCAAAGACGAACGAATAATGATTATATAGCAGATAACGCATATAGCACTGTTGTAAATATGTTTGAAATCTTTCAGCAAGGTAGTTTGGTTTTAAAGGTTTACAATAATCTCTATCCCAAAAAGAGGTTTAATTGAATTGCTGCACTAACTGAATGATGAGAAACTTTTAAGAATCTAACAAACTGACAAAAGGATGCTGGAATTGTAAGGGAGGCATTGTTGGAGGCAAAGATTGAATTTGCGCAACTCAATGGATGCGGTATCAAAGTTGGTGTTGTAGATAGCGGTTTTTCTCATACCCGATTAAAAGTTAATCCTGGTCAGGGGATTAATTTTTGCAAAAATAGAAATGCGGAATGTGATCAAACATATACCGCAGATAGAATAGGTCACGGTACAGCTTGTACAGGGATAATAGTTAAAAAGGCACCGGATGTAACAATATTTCCTATCAAAGTATTTGATCAGGATTTGGTTTCTAATATCGATATTCTTACATCCGCAGCCGAATGGGCGCTAGAACAAAAACTAAATATTCTTAACCTCAGTCTCGGAACAACTGATTCCTCCCAAATTGAAAAATTTATAAAAATAAGCGACAAAGCTCGCCAAAATAACCTCCTTATCGTTGCTGCAAATTCAAACAATAGTCAAAAAAGTTACCCGGCATGCTTGCCAAATGTTTTTGGCGTGATGGCAGGAGCGGTGCGTGGACGCTATGATTATTTTTTTGATCGTGCAAGAGATATCCAGTTTATTGCACGTGGAGATTATCAACGCCTGCATTGGAAGGATGGAAAGCAGATATTTCTAGGCGGGACGAGCTTTGCCGCACCTCATATCACGGCAATACTTGCTCTGCTTTTGCAAAAATATCCCGATATCTCTTTCAATGAATTATTAGAAAAGCTGACTGAAAATTCGCTATCTTCAGAACCTTCGCTTGTTGATGGTCAGGAATTTTATAACATTCCTGGGGTGTCCGGACTGAATCCCAAACCGACGGCGAAACTCTCCGAAGTGCACAAACAAAACAATATCAACTGGATTAATAAAGCAGTTGTTTTTCCATACAACAAAGAAATGCATGGACTCATTCGCTACAAGGATATGCTGCCATTTTCGATCAGTGCGATTGTTGATGTTGTTGGCCGCCGAACAATCGGCAAGGATAGCGGCGAAGTAATTGGCGCGCTGCCCTCGAATATTATCGTGCAAAAGAGTGTCAAAGAGGCCTTGACGGATGCGGATACACTTGTTTTGGGATATCTCGATGAAATCAGTCGAATCAAACGGCGAGATATTAAAAAAGAAATGCTTGAACTGGCTTTAGAACACGGGAAGAATGTCTATAGTTTGTCGCCAATTGTAAAAGAGCATTATTCGGATCTTTTATACCAGTTTGATTCGCAAAACTTGCACGTTAGCTCTCCCATGATAACTTTTGATGATTTCAAATCAATTACTCGAGCCTTTGATTGGAGAACGCCCAGTCGAGTACCAATTGTCGGCGTATTTGGCACCAGTCCCCAACAAGGTAAATTTACAGCGCAGTTGGCATTGCGTAAAGAATTACAAAAATTGGGCTACACGGTCGGGCAATTGGGCACAGAGCATCAATCCGCTCTATTTGGTTTCGACTTTACCTTTCCGAACGGCTATGACGGTCAAAATAATATTCGTATTCCTATGGATATGCACATTACATTTCTGCACTCGGTCATGGCCGGGATTGAGAATAATAATCCACATATCATCATTGTAGGTGGACAGTCCGGTCTGATACCTTATAGTTATGCCGAAAGATCACAGGTCTATACAATTTCTTCACTATTGCTTTTGATGGGTACCATCCCTGATGCTTACGTGCTGGTTGTGAACAGCATTGATGAACATGACTTTATTCAGGAAAACATCAACGTACTCAAAGGCCTTGGCAAAGGAGAAACAATCTTGTTGGTGTTTTCGGATAAAAGAAAAAAAGTTGTCAATAATTATGGACGCTCGTCTATCATCAACCAACCTCTTTCATCACAGGAAATCGCAGAGATTGCTTCAAGATTAGAGAATCGATTCGGGATTCCTGCGACAGAAATTGTGAGCGAACAGGGAAGGCAGAAAATGGCGACGACAGTAGAAAACTATTTTGCTGAAGAAAGTCAGCGTCCACAAGAGATATCATAAAACAATCTCGATTAAAAGAATCGATACACTATGCGAAAAGTAAAATTACTTTACAGCCTTGTTGCCGCACTCGCGATTGCGCTTGTGCTATCAAATTTTCACAGATTTAACAGTTATGTAAAAGATTCTACTGCGGCACTTGATGAGGAACCAATCGCCTTTAAATCATTGGAAACTCCTGTCGAGGTGCAAGTATTAAAGCGGCAGACGCTTGTACAAACTATCTCAGCTAACGGGTTGGTCAAAGCACAAAAACAGGCTGAGATTATTCCCAAGGTGACCGGAAGAATTGTCGAGTTGAACGTTTCAGAAGGTGACTTTATTTCGAAAGATGAGACAATCTTCCGGATAGAGGACGAAGCTTACCAGATCGAATATCTCAAAGCCAGGGAACGTGTTAATAAAGCTTTAGCAGAATACGGTGTGATCATATTGGGAGAAAACGGGGCCTCGCGTGAAGATTCCGCGATAGATTTATCTGACGGTGCGTTTGATACCGAAAATCCGGACGAGATGGAAGCTTTGGAATGGCTGCAAGGCGGCCGGCGCAAGGAAATGCTCGCCAGCAAAGCCGGTCTGACATCAGCCCGTCTCGATTTGCGCAAAGCCGAGCTTGATTTAAAAAATACGGACATCAAAGCAACATTCAGCGGCTGCGTTGCAGAGCTTGAGATTTTTGCTGACGGCTTGGCCAAAGCCGGAGAAAAAGCCTTGACCATCGTGGATATGGACAATCTTTTAATCCAGGTCGGTGTGCTGGAAACGGAAATAGCGTTCATCGATGTTGGCGCCGGCGCTCAGATCGAGATTCCTGCATTGCCCGGACAGAAATTTAGCGGCCGCGTCAAAACCATTAGCCCGATCCTCGATCCGGAAAGCGGCACCTGCCGGGTTTTGATCGAGATTGAGAATAGAAACAAAAAGATAAAGCCTGGCATGTATGTGAACATTCAACTGGTGACCGAAACCATCCTGAATCGTCTGCTCATCCCAAGAGATGCCTTGCTATTGCGGGACGATCGCAAAGTGACGTTTGTTTATGAAAAGGGCCTGGCTAAATGGCATTATGTCCAGACCGGTTTGGAAAATGACGATTATTTTGAGGTTCTGGAGGGCCTGAGCGAAAATGACTCTCTCATTGTATCGGGTCATTTTAATCTGGCGCACGATGCGCAAGTTGTGATTGTCACCAAAGACTAATGGATATGGATTTGAATCAAGCAAAACCGAACAATATGATTAAAATTGTTACCACAATCGTATGTGTCTTTTCGCTCTGCTATAATAGTCATGGTAGGCAGAACGATACATCTTTAAACTTTACGCTCGATCAGGCCATTGCATTCGGCCTGGAGCATAGTTACTTGATGAAACAAGTAAAAAGCCGGTTGGAGCAATCCCAGCACTATTTGCGCGCCTGGCAAAAAAGTTACAGCTCCTACGCCAACCTCGAAGCTTACGCACCGGTATTTACCAATCGTTTCACCGAAATTCCCGATCCGGAAACCGGGAAAATTCGCATTGTCCGTCAAAATCATACCAGTTATCGCTCTTCACTCATCATAAGCCAGCCGATATGGTTGACGGATGGCACATTGTCGCTCAGTAATTCCCTGTATCACCTCCGGCAGGCTGATGAAACCAACTATCAATATGACGTGGTGCTCAATTATAATCAGCCGATTTTCAAGACCAGTGTGCGAAAAATCGATTTAAAACAAGCGCGACTCAATCTTCAGCAAGCGCAACTGGCTTTTCAAAACCAAAAACGGGAATTGATTTTTTATATCACTCAGGAATATCTAAACCTGCTCCGCGCCCAGCAAAACCTCGACATTGCCCGGGAATCAGCGCAACGCTCAAAAGAAGTGTATGATCTGGCATGTGCCAAATATCAAACAGGTCTCTATTCGGAAATGGATTTATTGCGGTTTGAGGTGGATGTTGCCAATGATAAAAATACCATGATCACACAGCAGGAGAATTATCAAAAACTACTGGAAAATTTTAGACTAACTATTGGTATGCCACGGGAGGCAGAAATTGGCACACTTTTAATGCCTAACGCTGATTCGCTGTCGATCAGCTACCAACAGCTTTTTCAAAAAGCGCTAAAGAATAGTCCTGAACGAGTTATAAATGAGATTAATTTAGAGCTTGACGAGCTTGGCATTAAAAGAACCAAAGCGCGTCGTGAATTTGCCATTGATATGAATTTGGAATATGGCTTTAGCCAAATTAAAAATGACCTTGGCTCGTTTTTCAAACAACCGGAAATGATTCAAATCGGCAGCATTCGGTTCAGCATTCCACTATGGGATAGTGGTCAAAATAGAGAGCATGTCCTGGCAGCCAAGGAGCAGCTACATGAATCAGAAATTGAGCTGGAGCACTCCATCGAATCGCTTAAAATAAAAGTGCGAGAGATTCTGCTCGCGCTCGAAAAAGCAAGACAACGCCTGGCTATTTCGAAAAAAACAGAGCGGAATGCGCGCAAGAGTTATCAATACAGTCTGTTGCAATTCAATGCCGGCAGTATCACAAGTGATGAACTGACCCTGTCAAGAAACCGGCTCAATACAGCAAGTCTGAATCATCTGGACGCACAGATAGAACACCTGGTAGCACTTGAACGAATAAAGATGCATTTGACAGAAATAAAAGAATACTCGAATTGAAATTGGCATTGCCAATTGGAATGAATATGCAAGAAATGTCCAGAAACAAAGTAACGGAACCAATTATTGGCTCAGCCATCAAAGTTCATAAAACGTTTGGTCCGGGTCTTTTAACTTGCTTTGTAAAAGCTCTGTGTACTGTGGTTTGTTTTAAAATGTGATACTTTATAAACCATAGGATCGTAATGCACCTTGCTGAGATCGCCATCAAGCGCCCGGTGGGCGTGACCGTCATTTTTATGGCGGTTGTTTTGCTGGGAATCTATGCTTTTAACAAATTGAGCGTGGATTTCTTGCCGGACATTGACGTGCCGAAACTGATCGTCAAAACTGAATGGCCGGACGCCAATGCGCGCGATGTCGAAGAACGTCTCACCCAGCAGGTCGAGGCGGCGCTCAGCACCTTGCAGACGGTCGACAAGATCACGTCTATCTCCCGCGACGGTATTTCCTACGTCACCGTGACCTTTAACTGGGGCACGGACATGGACATGGCATTCATCCAGGTGCGCAGCAAACTGGATCGAATGCAGGACGGTTTGCCGAAATTCAGCGAACGCCCTTCCATCATGCGCTTTGATCCCTCTTCCACACCGATCATGACTTTTGTGATCACCGGTGAACGCATCGAAAATCCGCGGTCCGCCAAAGACTATCAGGAAGCGCTTGTCGAGCTCAAGGATGTGGCGCGGTCCATCGTCAAACGCCGCCTCGAGCAGATCGATGGCATCGCTTATGTCGCGGTGTCCGGCGGACTGGAGCGTGAGATTCAAATCTATCTCGATCGCGCTAAATGCGCTGCACTCGACATCCGCTTTGAACAAGTCGAGTCTGCCTTGCAGCGTTTTAATGTCAGTACCTCCGGCGGCACCATCCGCGAAGGCTATTACCAATACCCGCTGCGCATTGAAGCCACCTATGCCAGTGTTGAGGAAATCTATCTCACCCCGGTTAAATACACGAAAAATGACCAGGCCATCCTGCTGCGGGATATTGCGCGCATAGAGGACGGCTATAAAGAGCGCACTGGTTATACCAAGCTGAACGGCAAAGAGGTTATTACCCTCTTTTTGTACAAAGAAGCCGGCGCCAACACCGTGGACGCTTCTGGCAAAGTTTACACGACGCTGTATCATTTATACCAGGAATATCCCGGATTTAAAGTGCTGCCCGTTTTTGACCAGGCCGAATTTATTCAGGAATCCATCGACAATGTGCTGCAAGCCCTCTGCCTCGGCGGCTTGTTTGCGTTTTTTGTGCTGTTCTATTTTCTCAAGGATTTCAAGAGCCCGCTGATTATCGGTATTTCCATCCCGGTTTCGATCGTCACCACGATCATATTTATGTACTTTTTCAACATCAATTTTAACATCATCTCCCTCGGCGGACTGGCGCTTGGCATTGGCATGTTGGTAGACAATTCCATTGTGGTGCTGGAAAATATCACCCGCTATCGGGAGATGGGGTGTTCGCTTTTAGATGCGGCGGTCAAAGGCACCAAAGAAGTCAGCCTGGCGATCACCGCGTCGACATTCACCACTATCGCGGTTTTTCTGCCGCTGGTGACGGTAAAAGGTCTGGCAGGCGAATTGTTTTACGATCAATCCGTCACTATCAGCATTGCCCTGACCATCTCGCTGATCGTTTCAATGACCTTGCTCACTATGCTGTCATCCAAAACTCATATTCCGTTTGCGCGCTCTTTTGCGAACTGGCAGTTCAACTCCTTTCGGTTGCCGCCCAATCGATTAAAGAAAAAATCGTTGCTGCGCCGGGGCTTTTGGTTTTTGCTATGGCTGGTTGAGATTGTTTGCTATTCGCTGAGTTTTGCTCTATATGTTTTGGTCATTCGATACGTCATTCGACTCATTCGCTGGAGCATCGCACAATTCCAGGGCTTTTTTGACCGATTGATGGCTGGTTATGAACTTGTACTCGAGCGTGCCCTGGAGAATCGCGGTAGGGTTTTGGTATTAACCTGTTTATGTTTTGTCGGCGCTTTGCTGCTGCTAAAGGTGATACCGAGAGAGCTGGTGCCGAATGTGGACCGCAAGCAACTGGTGGTGAGTGCCGAATTGCCGGCCGGGGCGAGTCTGGATGTGACCGCTTCGCACATCGCCCGACTTGAGCGCAGACTGCGAGACCTGCCAGGCGTCAAACGAGTCTTATCTTCGATCGGCATTACGGAAAACATCCTTGACCAGACCTATCAACCCGGAATTAATAAAGCTATCCTCGATCTGGAAATCGAGCACCAGTACAATACATTCGACATTGCCCAAAAAATTGAGGCGTTGTTCGCAGAATTTGGCAACCTGTCCCTCGCCATCAACAAACGGGAGACTATTTTTGAGCAACTGTTTCAGCGACAACAGGATGCCTTTGACGTGCAGATCAGCGGCCCGGATATGGAGAGGCTGGCTGATATCAGCGAGGACATCCGGCACTACCTGGATCAAGAGTCCGCTTTTGAAAATGTGCATACCAGTTTAAAACAGGGCGGGCACGAATATACGCTCGAATTAAATCGCGACAATATGGTGCGCTATGGCGTCACCCTGGCCGAGCTGGCGAGTTTTCTCCGCCATGAAATCCAGGGCAGTGTGCCGACCCAGTTTATCGATTTTGCCGACAAGATCGATATCAAGGTGATGAACACAAACGAGGTCGCGCTGGACATGAACCGTTTGCAGCAACTCGGTTTTCCCATCACCGTGGCGCAGCAAAAGATCACCGTGCCCATCCGGGAATTTGTCACTGCCAAACCAACGACCGGCTATGCCGAAATACAGCGTTTTGATCAAAGTAAAACGGTTGTGCTGTCGGCTAATGTGCGCAACCGTTTTGGCCAGGCAAAAACCGAATTACAGCGCTATGTGAGCAACATGGACATCCCGGGCGGTTACCTGGTCACCCTTGGCGCAAGTAGACGCGAGCTCAAGGATAATTATCGCAACCTGCTGCTGATTTTTATCATCTCGATTGCGTTGGTCTATTTTATTCTCTCGGCCCAATTCGAGTCCGTCAGGGTGCCGCTGGTCATCATCAGCGCCATTCCGCTGGCCTTTATTGGCATTCTATTCACGCTGCTGGGGACCGGCAACAGCCTGAACATCATGTCACTGATGGGGGCTATCATTCTCGTCGGTATTGTTGTTAACGATTCTATCGTCAAAGTGGATTTTATCCACCGCCATTACAAAGAACAGCACGATTTAAAAACCGCCATCATCGAAGCCGGCAAAAAACGTTTCCGCCCGATTGTGATGACAACCGTGACCACCGTGTGCGGCCTGCTGCCCATGGCCCTGGCCAGCGGCAGCGGCGCCGAGCTGCGGCGGCCGCTGGCGTGGGTGATTGTTGGCGGCATCACCATGGCGACGATGTTGACGTTGGTGATTGTGCCCCTGTTGTACACTTTTACAGTGAGACAAGATGGGGGAATGAAATGAATATGTTTGATAAAATGCGAAAGATTCAAAAACTCACTATCCGGTGAAATTCGGGGTTTCTTATGGAACACAGAGTTAAACTTTTGAAAAATATCCAGAAAAAAAAAGTACGTTTCTAGGAAATGGAAAAGCATCTGCTGATATACGGTTTTGAAATTGACAAATCCGCCAGCGGCGCCCATTGGAAAGTTTACAACGAAAACATTGTCGATGAGAATGGCCAGCCGATAGATTTTTCCCTGTGGCGGCCTCACGGGCGCGGCGAGAATTTTCTCAGCCCGCGGACGAAAAAGCTCTACCTGGAATACATTTATTTGCTGAATAAGGTGAGATAATTCCTGATGAAGCTATTGAGTTGGATAATCGATCATCCCGTTGCCGTCATCATGTTTTATGTTGTGGTGCTGATCACGGGCGTGGTTTGCTCATTCCTTATTCCGATTGAGTTGTCGCCGAATATCGAGCTGCCGCAGCTAACCATAAGCGCCGGCTGGCCGGGCACTTCTCCCATTACTGTCGAATCCCAACTAACCGCTCCGCTGGAATCCGCTGTTCAAAGACTTAGAGATGTGACAAAAGTCGTGTCCCGCACACAAGAAGGATATTGCACTATTTCCGCAGAATTTAAAAGAGGCGCGGACCTCCAGTTAGCCGAGCTGGAACTCAACGAGCAGATTAGCCAATTGAAAAAAAGACTGCCGTCCGGTGTTTCCTGGCCCACCATCCAAAGGTCCGTTCCGGAGGAGATGCAGGCGTTTGAAGGATTTATGCGGTTTCAGCTTATTGGTGAGCAAAATCCGGCGGAGTTGCGCCAGATTGCGGAAGAAAAGCTTTATCTTCCCCTGTCCTCAATTCAAGGTGTTGAACATGTCAATATCCAGGGTGGGGAAGAGAAAATATTGCATGTCGAACTGGATCCAAACGCCATACAAAATTACGGCATCGGCCAGGCAAATATTTCAAGCTTAAAGAATGAGTTGAGCCGGGCTAAAATCAACCTCGGAAATCTGGCGGGCAACCACGCTATAACCAACGCCGCTTTTAATCCATCCTTTGCCGGCATCGATGAAATCCTGAACATTCCCGTAAAACGACAGGATTCCGGCAGGATGGTTATGCTGAGTGATTTAGCCGACGTAAACTGGACTCATTCTGAGGCGCAAACCATAATCCGCATCAACGGCCGCGACCTTGTCTCTATCTCGCTGAATAAAGAGCCGGGCGCCAACCTGTTAAAAACCGAGCGCCACGTGGATCAGGAAATTAACCGGCTGGAAAAAGCCCTGCCCAGGGGCACGGAAATTGTCAAAGAAATGGACAAAAGCCGGGATTTGCGAGTAGAGCTGAATAAACTGAGGAATCGATCTTTTCTTTCCATATTGTTTATTGCCCTGGTGTTGTCACTGGTGTTCCGTAATATAAAAACCGCGCTGGTTATTCTCGGTTCTCTTTTTATCTCCGTGCTTGGCGCCATTTGCCTGTTTTACCTGTCCGGCAACACCCTCAACATTCTCACCCTCGCCGGCTTTACCATGGGTTTTGGTATTCTCGTGGATAATGCTATCGTCGTCTATGACAACATTCACCGCCAGGCCTCAAAATCTACAGTCTCTGGCTCTGAACTTCGAGCAGCAGATAAGGAAAAATGGAAATCCGGCGCCCAACATCGAGACGCTGTTGTTGCCGGGGTTCGCGAGATGGTGCAGCCATTATTGGCGTCCAATCTCACCACCATCGGCGCCTTTTTGCCGGTGTTTTTCCTCTCTCCTGACCTTAAAATATACTTTCAGCCCTTTGCCATGGCACTGGGATCAACGGTCTTGATTTCTCTTTTTGTTTCCTTTACCCTCATTCCAATCTTTGTCTGTTACTGGATGCCCCTCTTGCACCGCTCAAAAAAAGACACTGGAGAAGGTTATATAAACAAGATTTACAAACGATGTCTCCGTTTCTGCATGGCGCACCCCGTTTTCACCATTTTTGTTGTTGTCTGGCTCTTTGGTTTTCCAATCTGGCTTTTGCCCAATAAAATTGACACGGAAAAAAAGCCGCAAATCGTGCACAAAGAAAATGATGAACAAGATGCTAATGATCGAAAATCTTATGAGCTTCTCTTTGCCGCTCACGATTCATCTGGGGTTCAGCAGCTAAAATCCGGTGTACAAAAAGCTGATTCCGAAAGCCAGTCGCTAGGTGTGGCTTCTGAACCCGGCTTGTTTGTGCAAAAATATAATCAATTGTGGGGTAACGAGTATTTCAGCAAGAAAATAAAACCGGTCCTGTTCAAAATATTCGGCGGCGCTTCTTATCGATTTTTCAGAAAAGTGAACAAAGGTGAAATATGGCAGCCTTCTACCAGAACGTACATTCTGGTGAGCCTGGAGATGCCCAACGGCATCCATCTCAGCCGGATTAACAGGTTATGTCAGGATTTCGAAGTCCGGCTACTTGAATACGGCGGTAAAATCTCCAAAATGACCACAAATGTTTATAGTAAAACATACGCCAATATCCGCGTGGACATTGAGAAAGCATACGAGAGGTCAAGTTTTCCCATGGAGTTGTATGCCAACCTGGTAAAATACGGTCTCAACCTGGGCGGCGTTGGCGTGCACGTTGCCGGCTTTGGCCCGGGGTTTTATTCCGGCCTGGGAAATACCATGGCTCACTATTCGGTCAAGGTAACAGGTACCAATTTTAACCAGGTGCATGATCTTGCCAAAGTCTTTGCGGTAGAATTGGAGAAAAACAAGCGCGTCAACAACATCGATACCGAACAAGCCTGGCGCGGGGCGCGTGTTCAACATGAACTGATTGCGCAGGTCAAACCGCGCCAATTTATTTCATCTCATCAGGATTACCGAACAGTGGCTTATGATATTCAATCCCGAATGAACAGCCACGTAGTTCATCGCACAAATATGAATGAGGAAGAAATCGGTTTGTCAATTGGCATCCGTGACGCTCAGGGATCGTTGCGAGATTTGTCCCATTCCCTGGTTGCCGATCAAGTGAACGGTCATGAATATCGTCTTGGTTATCTCGTCGATTTTAACAAGCAGCGCACCCTGCCGGTCATCCAGCGCGAGAACCAAACCTACATGCGGCTGGTCAGTTACGACTATATCGGGCCGTATCATTATGGCACCAAATTCCGGGATGCGGTTATAAAAAAGATGGATATACCTTATGGCTATGCCATTACCCCGGATACATACCATTGGTTTGGCGGCCGCAAACAACAAAAAGAACTTTTGTGGATCATTTTGCTGGCTCTGCTGATCGTATTGATTATTTCGGCAGCCCTGTTCGAATCACTCTCAAAACCTTTTCTTATTCTTTTGGCCATCCCGCTGTCGGTTATTGGACTTTTTTACGCCTTTTACTTTTTTGATGCTACATTCGACCGCGGCGGTTATGCAGCGATTTTATTGCTGGTGGGGATTGTGGTGAATAATTCGATTATTTTGGTCAAGCATATCTGCGATGTAGCAGAAAATACCCCTTCTGAAGACAAGCGCGGTCTTGTCATTGAGGCGGCTTCGCACCGCATTCGTCCTGTTATGCTAACGACAGCGACAAC
Organism: uncultured Cytophagia bacterium; assembly: GCA_964607755.1. Classification (GTDB taxonomy): domain Bacteria; phylum Zhuqueibacterota; class Zhuqueibacteria; order Residuimicrobiales; family Krinioviventaceae; genus CAZSMC01. Next base: position 12,719 of record CAZSMC010000082.1, read on the forward strand.
GATCGTTGGTATGCTACCATTGGTTTTGTTTGAAAGCACAGAAACGATTTGGTACGCGCTGGCCGTAGGCGGCATTGGCGGGCTGGCGGTTTCTTCGCTGTTGTTGTTGATTGTGATTCCGGTGGTTTTTGGTGTGATTGGAATTAAACCGCTGCCGCATGAAAGTATAAATAAAATTGACAGAGGCATAAAATGAAAATGACAAAATTAGCAAGTCTGTTCATTCTTGGATTATTTCTTCATAGTGTCGGTCATGGGAAAGAAACCAATCCTCAAAAGAAATATGACAGCATAGAGATAAGGCTAACCAGGACAGGTGCAGTCAATCTTCAAATCGCTGATAATTTTCTTATAGGCAGGGTTACCGAATTTATTGTATCTGAGAATTCTATTTTCATCAATGACTATAGCTCAAATAAAGTTTACGAGTTTGACCAGCATGGAATGCCGGTTACGATTATCGGCAAAGTGGGACAGGGGCCGGGCGAATATCTCAATCCTCGATCAATCGCCTGCAGCGAAAATGGGGTGTATATTTATGATGTCAGATCAAGAAGATTATTATTCTTTGATAACCAGCGTAATTTTAGTGATGATTTGAACTCGCAGAAAAATTTAGCGTCCATTCAGAAAATCTTATGTGACAGGAACGGGGACCTGATTATCCTTCACAATGATTATGGCGTTGCCAGGATTGCAAAGTACTATGAAAGTAAGATGAACAAAGCTTATATGACAACCATGACTAAAGTCAAGCTAAATAGCCTGGTTCTTCATTTTAGCAAGTTTACAGGATTTGTTTATAATCCACGCCTTGATCATATCTACTTTCTTGAGCCCGGTGACTATCGAGTAAAGGTCATTGACAATGAAACTGGAAAGCTTGTAAATATTTTTGGTGCAAGACCTGACAGTTATGTGGAAAAGAGTAAAGCAGACCTGAATATGGGCGAAATTAGCGACCCGAGAATGCTATCAAAAATATTGAACGAATCGCATTTTTTGTGGGGCGGGATGTTTTTGGTCAAGAAGGAGTATTTATTCGTCGGGCTTTCAAATAGAAAGGAAGGAAATCTTCGATACCGAATATACGATGTGCAGGATGGATCATGCGTCGCAACTTTTCGGCACGACGCTTTGGGCGAAAACAAGGTGCTTTTTACGGACAATAACAATATTTATATCTATGCCGAACCTTCAGAAGAAGAGCTGGGGAGTTCTAATGGTAAAATCGAAATATACGCCGTCGAAATAAAGGGCTTGTAATTCGCAAAACCTGCCGCAAAGTATCAGGAGGATTTTTTCGATTGCTGCAACGGAGGGATACATCTATATGAATTCACCGAACCAAACTGTTTGCCTGATATCATCCGATATGAATGTCGCGGACGAAATCAGATGGTTGTTGAAGACGCGATGTCGAATACTTTATATTGATCTAATTGACAGAGCATTTCACATAATTCGAAGTAACAGGATTGATTGTGTGCTGGTTTATGTGGATGGTCGCAATGGTGAATTGCTCGTAGGGCTGCAGACATTAAAAAGGCAATTCAAAGTTATTCCGGTTATTGTCGTTTGTCAAGAAAACAGAAATTTGGAAATAGCGCGATTGTGCGGGGTGGCTCAAGTTGAATGCATAGTCGCGATGCCTGATATGGCAAAGTTGAAAGAAATGCTGCCACATTTGATTTATCGCTCAAAATATAAAAGTGTACATGATTTCGCTCAAACTTCGCTCAAGTGTTCGAATCTTGTGCAACGCGCGCTACGGCTGGTCAATCAAGAATATTTATCCTTATCCGGGGTAGACGAGGTAGCTCGACGGTTAGGCGTATCAGCAGGCAGCCTGTCAACTGTATTCAGCCGGGAATCAAGCATTGGCTTAAAACAGCTCATCGTTTCACTAAAACTGCAACACGCGATAAATCTGATGCGAAACGAGGGCTTGACAATACAAGAGATTGCATCGCTTGTCGGTTTTACAAACCAGGTCCGCTTTGCTGAGGCGTTTAAAAAGAAATACTCCATGTCGCCCAATGTTTACCGGACAAGATTCTTGCCAAACGATGGCAAAAATGTGAAGTTAAAAGTATCCAGCAAAAGAACCAAGCGACCGCTTTTAAAAAAGAGAGTATCGACTGACATTTCAAGAAATTCGATCTATAGCTTTGAATATGGTTTGTTGAGAAAAGCGTAAGGGAATTAAGAAAAGCGGTATTGAATTGTTGAGCGCTGCGTTTATAAATTATGTTGAACAGAATTCAGGCATCTGTAATAGCCGATTGACACAAACTTGTATAGATTTCAATGTGAGAAATAAAACTTTGTTATTCAGTCTATTTATACAGTGTTTTCAAGATTTTGCGTTGAAAAAATTCAATCACATACACAAATAGAAAGGAGGTGGTGGCTTATGTGGGTTAATAAATTGTATTTTATCATTGATCCATTTTCTTAAGTGGAAAATAGGATTTCGTGTAATCAACATTCGTTCATTTTAAGCCAAAGTGTCAATATTTGGAAAGGTAGTGTCAAATAATTTATGAAAAAAAGGGTAAAAATTAGGAAAAGTTGGTGGTGACGGTTTTGTGGACTTTGGCGAGATTTCGGAATGCGTTCTCAAGGTATGGGCAAAGATTGTGTTTAAGACAAAAAAAGGAAGGCCACAGTGGCCTTCCTCTGTATTGTGTGTCTTGCACACAATCTTTGCGCTCGGTTATTCCTCGGCAGGTTGCTCGCCAGCAGAGCCTGCTTCCGCTTCACCGAGTGAAGAAATATAGTGGAGTTTGTAGAAAATAGCAATAATTAAAAAAACGATTCTTAACAAGGCAGCATGGAATCGTCAATATTGGCTGCCATATTTATAATACGGCACCACTTGTTTTGGAGTTTTTGTGGGCCGGCCAGTTCTTTGACAGGAATAGGTACATTGTATTTCAGTGCCATATGCGGTCTTAAAAAGTTATAATGGGTGACGAATAGCGTAGTCAAACTTATTGCACCATTTTTAATTTTGAAACCGTTTGCTGTTCGAATATGATACTTGTATGTTCGATTGAGCCGTTCAATGAGCTGCTTAAAATGTCGGTTCAGTTCTGATTCTTCATCCAGATTCTCCAGGCCGATGACTTTGCGATATTCAATAGGATTCTCAGGGTCTCGTTTTGAATTAAAGTAATGCAAGCCTGCCTGATAAGATGGATTGCCATCGGTGATAAAGGTAAGTTTCTGGTCTGGTTTTGCAGTTCGTGCTGCTTCGTTCATAGCAATGGTAGCCGGAAGTGTATCACGAGAATCGTCGACGTGATAAGTGGTTATTTTTCGATTTTGAGATGAAATGAAGAAAAAAGTAAAGGCATGTTTTCCGGCGATTTTAATATAGGTTTCATCTCCGGCGCTCTCATCGTCGATATCTCCTTTATAAACAAAGTTAAAGCGATGGCAATACCAGGCGGCAGAGTTGGCATAATTGAGCACAGTTTGATATGAGATGCGAATGCCGAAGATTTCTTTGAGAATGCGGGCTGTTTTTCGAGCGCCAATGGCAAAGGAGACATGAAAGGCCAAGATCAGGCCGAGGACATTCGGAGAGTTGTGGATAGCAAGCAGATCGACGTTGTCATCGTTGGGCTTTGAATGATGCAGCTTGTCATCAAAATAATACTCTCTGTACTGATAGCGCAATTTGAACTGTGATGGTTTTTCTTTTTGGAGCTTTTTCTCATCGCCATTTAGAGCGCGGATATTTTTCAGATAGACTGGACACAAATCATTATGGCATTTATAAATGGTGCACAGCTTTTGCTCTTTCCATCGGTACAAGGCACGCTCACAATACGGACACCAGTATTTAGTTTTTGATGGCCGAAATTGTTTGTTGATTTGAAAAAGTGCATCACAAATTTTACAGCGTATTTGTTGACGACGCTTGCCATCGTTATAGTACAAGTACTCATGTGGCGCATCACAGTTAGGACATTTGGTGCTTGGTGGAACGAGCAGACCCTTTTTACGATGTTGAACTGGCTTGATGCGATGACCATGTAACGTAACCGGGCATGTTCATCGATGATCGTCTGCCAATCTGGCCGCGGTTCTCTCTTTTTTGATTCTGGAACTTTGTCAAGTGGGCGTAGAGGGTCTACTGCAAATTCCCGGTAGTTCGGATGTTTTTTTTAAAGTCATCTCTGGGCTTAACATCCGGGTTTTTATTTGCAAGAACAGTTTGCAGCTCTTTGACAATACGCTCTATCTGAGAGCGGTCAAACTTTTTGCAAATCCAAATAACAAAACGAGATATTTTATCCATGATTTTCCTCCCTACATATCTGTTGAATATAAGGGGGGAGAATTAAAAATGCAAGTAAATGCGAAATTAAATTGAATTTAGGATAAGTAATTGGTATCCGCTCAATAACTTATGGTAAAAAGTTCTTTGACAATTTATTTTTTCCTTG
>CAZSMC010000083.1:0-8676 GCA_964607755.1 uncultured Cytophagia bacterium
CTGGCTCATTGTTCAAAACAACGACAGCCCAATATTATCTTCATCCTCGCCGACGATTTGGGTTACGGCGAACTGGGATGTTATGGCCAGGAAAAAATCGAAACGCCCAACATCGATGAACTCGCGCGCCAGGGGATGCGCTTTATTCAGCATTACGCCGGTGCGCCGGTGTGCGCGCCATCGCGCTGCGTGCTCATGACCGGCAAACATACCGGTCACGCTTATATTCGCGGCAATGATGAATGGGGAGAACGCGGCGAGGTGTGGAATTACGCCAAAGCCGTGCAGAATCCGCGACTCGAAGGCCAGCGCCCTATTCCCGCTGAAACACGGACCGTCGGAGAGATTTTGCAGGATGCCGGTTACAAAACAGCTATCGTGGGTAAGTGGGGACTCGGCGCGCCACTCACCGAAGGCATTCCAAACAGGCAAGGATTTGATTTCTTTTTCGGTTATAATTGCCAGCGCCAGGCGCACACCTATTATCCGAAACATCTGTGGAGAAATACAGAAAAGGTCTGGCTGGACAATCCGCTGGTTGTGCCGGGCACCAAACTTCCGGAAGGTGCCGATCCGTACGATCCGGAGAACTATGACAAATTTTCGCTCAACGAGTATTCACCGGATGTGATGTTTGAAGAGCTGACACAATTTGTCTGCGACAACAAAAACCAGCCGTTTTTCCTGTACTGGGCCACGCCCATTCCACACGTGCCACTGCAGGCGCCCAAACGCTGGGTCGATTATTACGTGGACAAGTTTGGCGACGAAGAACCATACCTTGGCGAAAAGGGCTACTTTCCGCATCGCTATCCGCATGCAGCCTATGCCGGAATGATCTCTTATCTGGATGAGCAGATCGGGTTGCTGGTGAAACAGCTCAAGGACCTCGGCTTGTACGACAACACGCTCATTTTCTTTACCTCGGACAACGGGCCAAGTTATGCCGGCGGCGCTGATCCGGTGTTCTTTGACAGCGCCGGGCCTTTTAAAAGCGAGCGCGGCTGGGCCAAGGGCAGCGTTCATGAAGGCGGTATTCGCGTGCCCATGATTGCGAGCTGGCCAGGTAAAATTGCTGCCGGAACAGACACTGAACACACATCGTGTTTTTACGATGTCCTTCCCACATTATGCGATATAACTGGCACACCAGTGCCCGATGACACCGACGGAATCAGCTTTTTGCCCGCGTTGCTGAATACCAGCGAGCAAAAGCAGCACGAGTTTCTGTACTGGGAATTCCCGGGCTATGGCGGACAACAAGCAGTGCTTTTAAGATCACGCTGGAAAGGCATTCGCCAGAATATTTTTTCGGTTTATCCGAGTTGGGTTCTCTTTAATAATTGAATAAATTTTTATTTAATAATTCACAAATTGCCTAAAAAGAGAAAAAACACTCACAACTCTGTTTTAAATACTCTTGCCCGAAAAATGGACAAATACGCCGTTTTTAATCTCCGGGTTTGGGAGTTCATGTGGCGAAACCTAACAAGGCACTTTCCTTATTATGTGCTGCGAAAGATCTTTTTATCGCATCCCTGGCATGCATTCAGCGGATTGTCGTACTATGCAAAAAATGTCAGCGCATTCAAACCGGATTCGTTGCACGGCACGCTTTCGTTCGAAAAAGTTGTGAAACATTTTTCAGCCAGTGACAATCCGCTCATTGCATCGGGATTTTGCATGAAACCGTATGACACTGACGTGCAACAATCAATCTGTCCGGCCGGACAATTCAATCACCGCTGTTACCTGCTCGAGCAGCCGGCTGTGCTAAAAGCACCGGAAGAGTGGCCGCCACCCTGTCACCGCTGCGGCATTGCCCCGTTAACTGTTGCCGCCGCCCGCATCGGAGCGGATTTCTACATCATGACCTCAGCCTTTGATATCGCCAGGGATGTTTTCATCCCGGCAGCAAAAGGCACCGGTGCACAACTTGGCATATTCTTTTTGTGCCCTTATTCAACAGAGCCTTTTACATTTGGATTGTCGATCAGCGGCATGCAAGGACATCTGATCACTTTTTGTCAAGGTGATTGCCGCAATCATGAAGAGTGGACGCGTGCGGATCTGGGCATCAAAAACAAACAGACAAAGGTCAAAGCGTCGACCTATCAAAAGGTGTTGGATAGCTTGCAAAACACATCAGAAAGAAACAAAACATTTTATACATTCCATAAAGTTGGCGAGGTTTACAAGCCAATCAAAAGCTGAACTTTGTAATTTGAGGTTATCATAATAAAGCGAAATAGCAATTTTTTATGGCATCTTTCAGTAATTGAGAAAGGTGATCTCAGCAAACTCGTTTGGAATGGGTGGTTTGGGCGCGCGCTATAAACACTCCAGAGGAAAATGACCACGGCAGAGCGATTTTGTATGCGCAATTGAACAAGTCGCCCTGGACCGGTATTGCATCTCGGGATATGATGCTATTGGAAGAATGGCAAAAATTTTACGTTTACGGCGAGGCACAGCGCCACTTTGCAACAGATGAAATGGTCGTTACCGTGCATCTGGGTTTTTATGAGCAAGAGCTCGAGATTGGTGGATTTATTGCTCTCAAACTTGGCAAGGGAATCGATCCCGATGAGCTGCCCGGGAGTGAGGTCACTTATGCCGGTCGCGATCCCAATGCTCTGTGGCGAGCCGAGGCTGCCGACCGTATCGAACGCATTCGAAAAAGCGACGTCAAAATTCGAGTGAAAAATAAAAACGGCGAACCAGTAAAAAATGCATCCGTTCATATAGAGATGAAAAAACACTCATTTCATTTCGGCTCGTTTCTGGATTACAACGATATTACGGGAAAGAGTCAAACTGCTCAAAATTACAGAGACGAGTTTTTAAAACTATTCAACGCGGCAACAACGCCGTTTTACATGGGTGACGGCAACTGGGGGTGGTACGCTTCGGAATCGAATAAAGAGGATTACCGCTCAAAAGCGGAGTGGCTTGAGTCGCACAACCTGGAATGGCAGGGATTGGAACGGACTACCGGTAAGCAGCGGACTTTATTTGGCACGGCTCGATGCAGAGGATAAATTCAAAACGTTGAAAATGACGCTATTGCAATAATAAAAAAAGTGATCAACGCCTTTCTCAATCTTTTAACTTGAAAGCATAAAACATTTATTGCATCTGTATTTCATTTTGGTTAAAATATAAGTATCATTTAGCGATTAAAAGTATACGCCACACTTATTCTCATCCAATGAATAAGATTTGCCATTATAAAGAAAATCAAGGCGGAGACATGTCCGATAAAAAATCAAAGCGTAAAAGCAAATCGAGGATGAAAAGCCTTTTCAACACTCCGGCAAGCCAAATTTTAAATAATGCCCGGAATTTTCCTTTTTATGAATGCTGGATTTGTTCGGAATGGAAAGAAAATGGCTTTGCCAATATCATTCTCGCCCGGCTACAACCGGACAAAAAGATAATTGCCGGTGTTTTTCTGGTCGATCTTTTTTGCCTGGGTGTTAAAGATTCATTTCACCTGGTGAATTGTTCAATTACAAAATATAATGAAACAATAGAAAAATTCTCCCAGCAAGTCACTATGCAAAAATGCCCTGTTGAATTAGCTCATTCCATAATTTACAGCGCTATAGATTTTGCTCATGGAATCGGTTTTTCTCCCCATCCGGATTACCAGCAGACAAAACTCATTTTGGAACCTCGAGAGAATATAAAGTTGTCCAAAATAAAATGCGGTCTCGGTGGAATTCCAAACTTTGTTGCCGGACCTAGCGATGACGTTGATGCTATTTTAGCGACACTGAATAGAAATGTGGGCCAGGGCAATTATCATTATATAATTCCCGATTAACAATTTGATGTTTTCTGAATATCTAAAAAACAGAGATCGAGCTCATTATGCGTGTTGTCCGAATTGACAGTTCCAGAACATTAAAACTCTTTAACGAGCATACTCCATCTATCCAGGCTGACGATGTTTTACTGGATATCAAAGCCGTTGGTGTTTGCGGCTCTGACCTGCACCGTTTCCGGGGTATCAGTTTTGAACAAGAAGATAATAAAGGCCTGGTGCTTGGACACGAATTTTCAGCGGTGGTTGAAGAAACCGGCGCACATGTACAAAACGTTCAACCCGGAGACAAGGTTGCTGTAGAACCTGCCGTTCATTGCGGAACATGTGAATGGTGCATAAAGGGGTATTATAATTTGTGTGAAAACATAAAGTTTTGCGGAGTTCCGCCGCAGGACGGTGCTTTACGGGAGAAAATGGTATGGCCAGCCCATCTCGTTTACAAGCTTTTGCCGTCATTAAACTTTGACGACGGTGTGCTGCTGGAGCCCCTGGCCATTTGTCTGCACGCGATTGATTTGTCGCACATCAAACCAGGGCAAACGGCTGCCGTACTTGGGGCGGGCCCTATGGGACTGGGTATCATCCACTTGTTGAAAAGAACCACCGGATGCCGGTCAGTCTATGCGACGGAAAAAATACCGGCACGGTGTGACATGGCCGCTCAGCTCGGCGCTGATAGAGTTCTTGATGCTTCAAAAGAAAACGTGATCAATGCAATCATGGACCACACACGCGGCAGGGGCGTGGACGTGGTGTTTGAGGCGGCTGGCGCTGCAGACACGTTCGAGCAGTCCGTTGAATTATGCGCCCCGGGCGGACATGTCCTGTTCATCGGCATTCCGGAAGACGACCGGATGCCGTTTTCTGCTGCTCCGGCGCGCCGCAAGGGATTGACCATGCGGCTGGTACGCCGCTCGCTACTCACAGTGCCGCGATGCATGCATTTAATGGACACAGGTATCTTCAACGTTCGCCCGATGGTAACTCACCATTTCTCACTCGATCAAGTTCAAAAGGCGTTTGAGCTTGTTGATAATTATCAGGATGGAGTGATAAAAGCCGTTATTGAGCCATAGTTCATGGTTTACCTCTCCTTTTAATATAAATGCAAATTTGAATCGGAACATTCAACCGGTGGTGAAAAAATATCAATAGGTGAAAAAATGAATGTGACAGAATTAGCCAAAATGATTGACCATTCTTTGCTGCATCCCACATTGACGGATGTAGAGTTGCGTCAGGGATGCGAGCTAGCCATGAGTTATAACACCGCTTCGGTGTGCATAAAACCTTATGCTGTTAAAATGGCTGTCGAGTTGTTAAAACAGTCCAGCGTTTATGTCGGGACGGTCATTGGATTTCCGCACGGAAATTCCACGATTGATATCAAATCAGAAGAAACGAAAAGAGCGTGCAAGGACGGCGCCCGGGAAATTGACATGGTGGTTAATATTGGCAAAGTGCTCAGTGAAGACTGGAAGTATATTGAAAATGAAATCGATGCGGTATTAAAAGAATGCCGACATTTTAAAGCCATTCTAAAAGTGATTTTTGAAAATGATTTTTTGCCCAAAGATTATTTCAAAATAAAACTGTGCGAAATTTGTAACGCCCTCAAAGTCGATTTCGTTAAAACCTCAACCGGATTTGGCATGGTGAAAACCGCTGACGGCAAATACAATTACCGCGGCGCCACGGATCACGATCTCAAGCTGATGCGCGACAATGTCGATCCGGACATCCAGGTCAAAGCGGCCGGCGGCATTCGCACTCTGGACGATCTGATACGCGTCAAAGAAATCGGCGTCACCCGTGTTGGTGCGACGGCTACAAAGACGATTCTTGATGAGGCGTTGGAACGCTTTGGGTGTTAGCATTTTTAATATATCAGGTTTTTATAGATTCCAAATTAGGATCGATGATTCAAATCAAAAATTTTATCAGTTAATTATAAAGATTGAATAAAATAGTTATGCTTCATCGAATATTTAGTATATCAAAAGTCGAAATGTTCTGATTTTATTAAAAAGAACTGTTTTGATAAAAAAATTTGGATATATATAAAATATTTTATTACTTTAAAAATTATATTAATGCTTTATGAACTTACAGGGGTATATTATGAAGCAAATTATTTTATGCATAATCTTCTTGTGCTATTTTAATACTCTTTTCGGTCAAAAACCTGAATTAAATATCATGGGTGAACCAAAACTATCAAAGAGTGATATTGTCGCAGTAATTGACGAACACACGGGAAAATTCTGTGCCGCTGTGCAAATTGTAACGGATTTAAAAGGTTTTGGTTATTCTTCTAATCTGGGTGTGGTGCGGGTGGATTTTACCAAGCCCGGCCGGGATATGGTCTTTCTCCTCCCGGATGAGCGCATGCTGGAAATCTACCACCCGGACTACCAGCCCCTGAAGCTCATCTTTTCTGAGATGGGCATACAGCTAAAACCCCGGCAGGTGTGGACGATTAAACTTACCAGCGATAAAAAATTGGCTGAAGGCATACCGGTTTTAATTGAGACCAATACCGACAGCGTGGAAATAACTATTGACGGACAAAGCCGGGGGATAAAAAAATCATTAATGCTTACAGAGGGAGAGCACAAAATAAAATTGAGCAAAACAGACTATGAAACACTTATCGATACAATCTCAGTAGAGGAAACCAATAAAAATTTTAACTATACGTTGCTGTTTAAACCAGTGATGGTATTTGTGAAAGGCGGCACGTTTCAGATGGGGCAACCCGATCCTGACATTGGAGGAGATGGATATTCAGATGATGAACAGCCGGTACATGAAGTAACCGTGAGTGATTTTTACATTGGCAAATACGAAGTGACCAACGCCCAGTACTGTAAATTTTTGAACGAAAAAGGCAACCAGGAAGAGGGTGGTCGATTGTGGCTCGCTAGTCACTATGAGGGTTACTTGATAGAAAAACAGGGACAACAGTATGCTCCCAAAGCCGGTTACCAAAACCACCCTGTGGTTTATGTAACATGGTATGGCGCCAGAGCTTATTGTGAATGGGCCGGCGGCAGGCTGCCCACCGAAGCCGAGTGGGAGTATGCCTGCAGGGGTGGCATACATTCCGCCGGTTATCAATACAGCGGCAGCAATACCATTGATGACGTTGCCTGGTATTACAGTAATTCAAGAAGCAGAGCCCATATCGTGGGCAGCAAACAGCCCAACGAATTAGGGTTGTATGATATGAGCGGCAATGTGTGGGAGTGGTGCGCTGACTGGTATGGCGAGGACTATTACAGCCGGAGTGCAGTCCCTTTATCCGCCACAGGCGGACAAGTGGACTGTAATTTACACCATGATAAATCATGGTGCTTTTACAAGGTTGTTGTACCAGCACCACACTTTAGTGTGGTGAAAAAAAACGTAAAAAAAACAAAAAACCGCTTTAGCGGTTTTGGTATATGGTTTTGTTCGTTTTCATTCACACCATGATAAATCATGGTGATGTTACAAAAAATATTTACATTTTATACCATGATGAATCATGGTGCTGATATAATGGAGGATCTGTAAAAGCACCACACTTTAGTGTGGTGAAAAAATATGCAAATAAAACAGAAAAACCGCTTCAGCGGTTTTGGTATATGGTTTTGTTAACGCTCGTTTACACCATGATAAATCATGATGATTTTACAAGGTAATTTAAAAATAGGAGGGGACATGGCGGTACATTCAAAAATTAAAATATACATACATCTCATCTGGGGGACATATAACCATGAAAGAATATTAACAAAAGATGTGCGATTAAAAATATTTCAGCATTTATCAGAAAGATCTAAAGCGTTGGACATTATTATCAGCAAAATGAATGTCCAACCTGAACACGTGCATGTTTTATTAAATTTGCCTTCAAATAAAACCATAGCCGAAATCGCACAAAGCATAAAGGGTGAATCGTCTAACTGGATTAATGATAATAATTTGATATTAAATAAATTCCGGTGGCAGCGAGGATATGGAGCCTATTCAGTCAGCGCTTCACAGTTGAATAGCGTTGAGAATTATATTAAGAATCAAGATGAACACCACAAGCGTCGGTCATTTCGGGAGGAATATAAAAAATGGGCTGTTAAATATGGTGTGTGGGAAGAGCATGAATAGAAAAGGAAACCGCTGAAGCGGTTTGTGTTTTATTTTTTCTTTCATTGTGCACCATGATAAATCATGGTGATGTTACAAAAAAATATTGTACCAGCACCACACTTTAGGTGAAAAAAAGCGTGAAAGAAAACACAAAAACCGCTGAAGCGGTTTAGTGGAATGGTTTTGTTAACACTCGTTTACACCATGATAAATCATGGTGATGTTACAAAAAATATTTACATTTTATACCATGATGAATCATGGTGCTGATATAATGGAGGATCTGTAAAAGCACCACACTTTAGTGTGGTGAAAAAATATGCAAATAAAACAGAAAAACCGCTTCAGCGGTTTTCAATAAAAAACTATAAAAAAAGGACTCGGCATGAATCGATTTTACCGATTGTTCATCGTGTTATCTATCATCGCTACATCCTTATCCGCCCAAATGTCTCAACTCCACATCGCGGGTGAACCACAAAAAATGACCACTCCCATCCCGGAAGTACGCGATATTAACGGCAGACTCTGCGCCGCACTTCAATTCACTTCCGAGCTGGAGGGATTCAAATACGACTCGTACAATGGAGTCGTCAAAATGATTGACACCCGGGGCAAAGATATGGTTTTTGTATCGCCGGATGAGCGTGTCGTACAAATTTACCACAGCGGCTATCAACCGTTAAAAATAATCCTTGCCGAATACGGTATTC
>CAZSMC010000083.1:8776-9956 GCA_964607755.1 uncultured Cytophagia bacterium
ACACATATCGTGGGCAGCAAACAGCCCAACGAATTAGGGCTCTATGATATGAGCGGCAATGTGTGGGAGTGGTGCGCTGACTGGTATGGCGAGGACTATTACAGCCACAGTCCGGCTATGAATCCGGGTGGTCCTGATGAAGGAGGATCCCGTGTGTTGCGCAGCGTTTCCTGGCTCAACTACGCAAACAACTGCCGTAGTGCTGCTCGCAACAGGCTTTATCCCGACGATTGCGGCTACGACGTCGGATTTCGAGTTATCCAGGATTCACCGCAATAAAAAAGTTATGCTTTGTTACTTTTATGCTTTTACCCTTTTGCGTTTATGGAGTGCAGTCCCTTTATCCACCACAGGCGGACAGGTGGATTGCACCGCATCGCATAAAGGCGATGCACTCCGAAGGTGATGAACTCCGAAAATCACCAGAGTGTATAAACAATCTGTGGGAATATGTTAACCGCGAATTTCGCTAATTACGCTAATAGAAACATTATGATGAACTTATAATGAATTGGTTCAGAATTGATCTGCTGGATATTCTAAACACTTTATCCCGTTAACATCTTGAGAAATGAGTCAAATTTTTATAGAATGCTAAAAGTTGAGAAAAAACTCGTCCCGCGTTTCGCGGGATTAAATAGTATCCTGGAGGGCCATAGCAATGGCAGAATTATTGTTTAAAAGTGAAGTTTATAAAATAATTGGTGCGGCTATGGACGTGCATAGTGTTCTGGGATCAGGATTCTTAGAAGCGGTTTATCAAGAAGCTTTAGGTATAGAATTTGAATCGAGAAGTATACCCTTTATTGAATTTCCCCAACTCAAAATAAATTTCAAAGGACATATTTTGAAAAAAAAGTATGTTCCTGATTTTTTGTGTTATGATGAGATTATTTTAGAGATTAAAGCAATAAACAAATGTGGTCCCAATGAAGAAGCTCAAATTATCAATTCATTAAACGCCTCGAAAAAAACAGTCGGCGTTCTTATCAATTTCGGCGAACAGTCCCTGTATTGGAAGCGATATGTCAACACCAAAAACATCAACTAAAATTCGCAAAATTAGCGACATTCGCGAAATTAGCGGTTCAAGACATCAATTCAAATTAGCGACATTCGTGAAATTAGCGGTTCAAAACATCAGTTCAAATTAGCGACATTCGTGAAATTAGCGGTTCAA
>CAZSMC010000083.1:10056-13445 GCA_964607755.1 uncultured Cytophagia bacterium
TAGCGGTTCAAAACATCAGTTCAAATTAGCGACATTCGTGAAATTAGCGGTTCAAAACATCAGTTCAAATTAGCGACATTCGTGAAATTAGCGGTTCAATTTACAAAGGAGAAATTAACCATGCTAAAAAAAGTATTGTTCATGCTGTTATTATTTACCGTATCGGCTCAGTCTCAAATTATCAACCGAACATTTATCATCAACTCTGGCGACTATTACTACGGCAGCGGCATGTCCCAGAATACAAACGAAGCCAAAGATCAAGCTCTGGAGGCGTTAACCAGCCAGATCGCCGTGCATGTGGCCAGTTCGTTCAAGCGGGTGATGACCGAAACAGATGAAAAACTCACCGATAATGTGGAATCCATTCTCAACACCCACGCCGCCGCAACCCTGCGAAATGTCAAAACCATTACAACTCCCACCGACGACGGACGGGTGGAGGTTTTTTGCTATTTGAAAAAAAGCGAGGTCGAAAACATCTGGAACGAACGCCGGCAATTGATCGCAGATATGACCGAAAAAGCCGGGCAGTACGCCAGCGAGCATAATGTCACCCACGCTTTAAAGCTCTATTATTTTGCCGCTATTCTGCTCAATTCTCTGCCGGATGAAAATGTCGTTTATTCGGGCGTTAACTATACCACCAAAATTCCTGAAAGCATCAATAGCATAATACAGCAAACCCGATTTTCTTTTTTAAAGGATCGAACAATTTCCGAAAAAGAGCGGGAAATTACTCTGGCTGTCAGGCATAACAATACACCGGCTGCGCTGGTGGATTTTACCTTCTGGGACGGTGCCAATCAGGTCGCCGTGCAGGGCCGTGACGGTCTGGCCAGCTTTCTTTTAATCGGCGCCAGCGTCAAGTTTGATGAATTAAAGCTGAATATCAAAACAAAATATTATGAAAACCGTCGAGAATACAAGGTGGTGGAAACATTGTGGGATGTGGTTCAAAAACCCACTTTTGCATCCCGCAAAGTTGTAAAGTTAAAAAAAACAAAAGAAGCAGAAGTAATGCCAATTGAGGTTGAATCGGAAGAAGAAAAATATAACTATAATTTTGATATTAGCTACGAAAGTGATATCCCTGTTGCGAAACAAATACTAACTGAAACAAACACATTTTTAAATGTTGTGGAAACAAATGTTCTGGATAGTGTAAAGTCTCATTTTTCTGCAGATTCTTTCTTGTGTGCTAAAATCACAAATTATATGCAATATAACCATCCCAAACCACTGGATAAAAATATACACGGCCAATTGAATAAAACCAATGACGGTTATGAACTAAGGCGAATACGTGTTTTGCACAATTATCCAAGCATCAACAAACAGACAACAGAATATCTGGCGCTCGATTTTAACAAAAAGGGTGAACTCCGTGATATCAATACATGTATCTCCGAGTTACTCTATCAAAAGTTTGTCAAACAGGGAAAATATGGCAATGACTGGGGCAATCGGCAGCAGATTATCAAATTTTTAGAAAAATACCGCACAGCTTATTTGACACGAGATATAAACACTGTAAATAAAATGTTCGCTGAAGATGCCATTATTATTGTTGGCCGTAAAGTAAAGACCAAAAAAATTCCAGAGGATATGGTAAAGTATCAACCATTTGGGAGTCAACCTGGATACGATTACATCAAATTAACCAAGCATGAATATCTCCAACGACAGCAGCATGTTTTTCAAAGTATGCAAGACATTTTTCTCGATTTTAGTACATTCAATATGGTTAGAAAAAACAATCAGCCCAATATCTACGGTGTAGAGATGCGGCAAACTTATTTATCAACAACATATGGTGATGAAGGTTATCTATTTCTGTTAATTGATTTCGATCCTGGTATGTTGTCAGATGATCCGCTTATCTATGTCCGCGCCTGGCAACCGAACGAGTGGAGTGAAAATGATATGATCAAAGCTGCAGACTTTGTGGTTCATAAATGAAAAAAACAAACTATAACGCCCCTTACGTCTGGATGTCTTCGTTCGTTGCCGCGCTTGGCGGATTGTTATTTGGCTATGACTGGGTCGTGATCGGTGGCGCAAAACCTTTCTATGAGAAATTTTTTCACTTAACATCTTCCTTTGAAATCGGCTGGGCCATGAGCAGCGCCTTGTTAGGCTGCCTGGCCGGGTCCATCCTGTCCGGCACATTTAGTGACCGCTTTGGCCGGAAACGTCTCCTCATGTTAGCCGGACTTTTATTTACATCATCTGCCATTGGAACAGCCCTTGCCAATTCATTCAACATTTTTGTGACTTTTCGTTTGCTCGGCGGGATCGGCATCGGACTGGCATCAAATCTGGCTCCCATGTATATCGCTGAGTTGGCTCCGCCGAGCTTGCGCGGAAAATTCGTCTCCATCAACCAGCTCGCCATTGTCGTTGGTATTTTGGCGGCGCAGCTCACTAACTGGATGATCGCCAAACCCGTACCGGCAGATGCCACAGCTATGGACATTCTCAACTCATGGAACGGCCAGGTTGGCTGGCGCTGGATGTTCGGGGCTGAAACCGTGCCAGCTTTTTTATTTTTCTGCGCCATGTTCTTTGTGCCGGAAAGTCCGCGCTGGCTGGTTAAAAACGGCAAGGACAGCAAAGCCATTCACATTCTGCAAAAAGTAGGCGGACCGGATTATCAACAATCAGCTTTTAATGACATCAAACAAAGCCTTAAAAATGAGATTCAACGAGTGCATTTTCGCGAGCTGCTCGAACCGCGTTTGCTGCGCATTCTCATCATCGGTATTGCGCTGGCAGTTTTGCAGCAGTGGTGCGGTATCAATGTGATTTTCAACTATGCTGAGGATATTTTTTCAGCCGCCGGTTTTGGCGTCAGTGACATTCTGTTCAACATTGTTATCACCGGCACGGTTAATCTGTTGTTCACTTTTGTAGCCCTTTACACCGTCGATCGCTGGGGACGGCGACCATTAATGCTAATCGGCACCGGCGGACTGACGGTCATTTACATTTTTATCGGCCTCAGTTATATCCTTCAATCCAGCGGAGTGCATGTACTGCTGCTGGTGGTGCTGGCGATTGGCACGTATGCGATGTCTCTCGCACCTGTCGTTTGGGTGGTGATTTCCGAAATTTTTCCAAACCGGATTCGCGGTGCTGCCATGGCGGTTTCGGTCTCTGCGCTTTGGATTGCCTGCTTTGTGCTCACATATACGTTTCCATACCTCAACCGCGGATTAGGTGCAGCCGGAACATTTTGGGTTTATGCCGGCATTTGTGTGCTCGGATTTGTCTTTATCAAAACCAGGCTGCCGGAGACAAAAGGCAAGTCGCTCGAAGAAATTGAAAAAGAACTGGTCGATTAATATAGCGATTTTTCAGGTTAACATTTTGGAGGTAAAATGAAG
>CAZSMC010000083.1:13545-17125 GCA_964607755.1 uncultured Cytophagia bacterium
ACTGGTCGATTAATATAGCGATTTTTCAGGTTAACATTTTGGAGGTAAAATGAAGACATGTGTCATTTCTCTGTTTCTGGCCTGCGCCGTATTCGCCGGTGAAAACATCATTCCACTTGACGGACAGTGGCAATTCAAAACAGATCCGAACGATATCGGCATAAAAGAAACTCAAAGTTTTTTGAATGTTGAAACCGGCTGGCAAAATGTGCAGGTTCCGCACACCTGGCAGGTTGATCCCGGTCTTGAAAATTATTACGGCATCGCCTGGTACAAGCGTTCGGTCACACTCCCGCAAACGATTGTCGGCAAAACGCTGCAGCTTGAGTTTGATGCAATTTACCGGGACGCGATTGTTTTTGTGAATGGTCTTAAAGTCGGCCGACATTTCGGTAGCGGCTGGACGCCTTTTGCTTTCACTCTTAAAAACAGTGCCACGGAAGAACTGGTCATTGCCGTTCGTGTAGACAACCGTTTTTCCAAGCGGGCGTTACCTTACGATCACTCTTTTGACTGGGCAGCCGACGGCGGTATCATTCGCAGTGCGCGCTTGCGAGCGCTCCCTTCCCCCGCTGTTAACGATCTCTATGTAACTGCCGTATTATCAGATGAAATGGACAGCGCGACAGTAAACGCAATTGTTAGATTAGTGAAAAATAGCAAAGATTTCGATGTAACTGCCTCGATTTTCGATCCGTCGCATAACTGTCTTGTTCAGCAGACAAAAACTCCGGATAGTGCATCAGACAGTGTAGATTTTCAGTTCAAGATCAAATCACCCGTGCTTTGGCATTTTGACAAGCCAAAGCTTTATACAATGCAGGTCGGTCTTTATAAAAATGGTGAACGCGTTCATTCAAAAACAACACAGTTCGGTGTTCGTTCTGTAAAAGTCGAGGACGGCTATTACTGGCTCAACGGCGAGCCGATGCGGCTGATGGGCGTTGAATGGATGCCCGGCAGCGATCCGCGTTACGGCATGGCGCAAAGCCCCGAGGACATGCGCCAGGTGCTCCGCGATATGAAAAAGCTCAACTGTGTGATCACGCGATTTCACTGGCAGCAAGACAAAAGCGTGTTTGATTTTTGCGATGAACACGGCATGCTGGTGCAGGAAGAAATACCCACCTGGGGCGGACAAACCAAACTGGAGGATGTCGGTGATATCCAGGCCATGCAGATGAACGAAATGATCCGCGCGCATTACAATCATCCTTCAATTTACGCCTGGGGATTGTGCAATGAAATCAGCGGCCATGGACCGGCCGGACACACTTTTGTCAAAAACGGTATCGGCATTGCTCGACGGCTCGACCCAACCCGGCTGCTCACCTATGCGTCCAATCATCTGCAAGAAAATCCTGAACGCGACGCGTCACAATTTGTCGATTTTATCGAATGGAACGATTATTACGAATCCTGGTTTGGCGGTGATCTCGACGACTTGAACCAAAACCTGCAGGCCATCCGGGATGCCTATCCGAACAAATCATTGGTGATCTCCGAATACGGGTTGTGCGAGTGCTCGCCCAATAATCCGGTTGGCGACGAGCGCCGCATCGAAATTCTCAAAACGCATACTGACCAGTTCCGCCAGTTCGACAATATTGCCGGCGCTATCTTTTTCGATTATAACGATTACCGCACCCACATCGGCGACAAGGGCGAGAGCGAATATCAACAGCGCGTTCACGGAGTGGTCGATCTTCTGGGGCGTCGTAAACCATCCTGGGATGTGCTGCGCCGGGAAATGTCGCCGGTAAAATCCATTGATTTGAACGACTATGCCCGGACGGATTCACTATCTCTGATAAACGCAACTATCCGCACGCGTTCGCTAAAAAATGACATGCCTGCATACACGCTTTCTGCCTATGATCTTGTGTGGACAGCCTGTAATACAGACAATCAGCCCATGCAAGGCGGAACAATTACATTGCCCGATCTGCCTCCGGGATCGAGTCACTCGCTACAACTCGAGTGGCCGACTTTTGAAAACGTGCACAAAATTCAGGTGGAAATGTACCGTCCTGCCGGTTATTCGGTGATCTCACACGAATGGATAAAACCGGAATAAAAAATGTTCTTTTCTCTTGCATTCCTGACAATAATTTATTCAATTTTCAACATAAAGGAAAAAATCATGCGATCGATCAAATTTTTTCTCATGATGTTTTTTATTTCACTTGCATTAAACGCCGCTGAAAAACCACGCGTCATCGTATTGACCGACATTTCCAACGAACCGGATGATGAAGAATCCATGGTCCGGTTCCTGGTGTATTCGAACGAATACGATGTGGAGGGTCTCATTGCCACTACCTCGGTGTGGCTGCCAGACACGGTTCGCGTGGATTTGATCAGGCGGCAAATCGACGCGTATGCGCAAGTGCGCGATAATCTTCTCGTTCACAAAACAGATTTTCCCGGAGCAAAAGACCTTCACGCTGTCACCAAAGTTGGCCAACCAACATTTGGCATGGCAGCAGTGGGATATGGCAAGAGTTCGGCGGGATCTCAACACATTATAGATGTCGTGGACCAACATGACAATCGCCCGGTTTGGATATCGGTCTGGGGCGGTGTTAACACACTGGCACAGGCACTGTGGGATGTAAAGTACACCCGGTCGCCAGAGGAGTTGGCAAAGTTCGTTAGCAAGTTGCGCGTGTACACCATCTCTGACCAGGATGATGCCGGCCGGTGGCTGCGCATCACATTTCCGAACCTGTTTTACATTATCAGTCCGAGCAGTGTGCACTGGCGTGAATATTACAAAAGCACCTGGAGCGGTATATCCGGCGACCGGCATTATCAGAACGGACCAATGCATTATTTCGAACTGGTAGATAATCCCTGGCTGGTTGAAAACATCATTGAAAATCACGGTCCGCTTGGCGCGCGTTATCCTAAACTGGAATACATCATGGAAGGCGATACGCCGTCGTTTCTCAATCTCATCAACAACGGGCTTGGCAGTCACATCGCCCCGTCCTACGGCGGCTGGGGCGGACGTTATGAACTCTATCAAAGCTATGCGGAAACGCGGCCTATTTACACAAACGCCCGGGATACGTTCATCGCGCAAAATGGTTTGCCGTACACTACAGCCCAGGCAACCATTTGGAGATGGCGGCAAGCGTATCAGCACGATTTTGCCGCGCGCATGGACTGGTGTGTGGCTGAACGATATGAGGATGCCAACCATAATCCGGTCGCCGTACTCAATAAAAATGAAGGCAAGAATATCGTTCACATTTCTGCGCAGCCAGGCGAATTGGTTCAACTCAGTGCACGCGGATCCCACGATCCGGATGGAGATGATATTGAGTTGACATGGTTCACCTATCCGGAAGCAGGCTCTTACAGCGGGGTGGTGGACTTGTCTAAACAAAGCGGACCGGTGACGTCTTTTACTGCGCCTCAACCTGATGAAAAAGATAAAGTAACCGTTCACGTTATTCTTCAGATCAACGATGATGGCAAACCAAACCTGTTTAGTTACCGACGCGCCATTGTCACTATCGAACCATAGTTAATAACGTATTGTATCAAAACAAGTTATGCTTATTTAAACCAG
>CAZSMC010000084.1:0-9212 GCA_964607755.1 uncultured Cytophagia bacterium
TTGATTCTGATGCCATGCATGTATGTGATCTTTTCGAAAAACTCTCTGGATCAACGGAAACCCGGAAATACTGAGCAGTTGACATCATAAATTATTTATGGAGGGGTATCGAAGGTATTCGTTATATTATTTGTATTTTCTTGATGCCCGGAAATCCCGGAACTCGAATAAAAAGTCTCAGTAAATCCAAGTCTGAAAGGAGTTAAAAGAATGAAACCGATATCGAAATCAATGTGCATACGTGCGGTGATTGTATTGCTGGCTGGAGCGGTATTCGTTGTCCAGGTGGTTTACAGCGGAGAAAACAACCCGGGAACCGCTTCATCCTACTGGTAGAACCATTGATTGGACCACTGCCTGAGGCAGTGGTTTTCGAAAGTGCAATAAAAAAACCGAGGCGGATGCGCTACCGAATGTCATTAGCTTTCCCAACCCGTTCAATCCATCCACCACAATTCGTTATCAATTAAAAAACGCCGGCGTGGTCAAGATAGATATTTTTATTGTAAACGGACAATTGGTGAAAAATCTGTTTTACGGTTACCAACAAGCTGGTGTGCATTCTGAAAGTTGGGATGGCAGGCAAAAGGATGGCACCCCATTAGCGTGCGGAAGCTATCTGTGCCGTTTGACAGCAGGGGATCAAACTTTTGTACGAAAATTAGTATTGCTCCGTTGAGAGATTGGTTCTCAAAAAACTGATCCGATCCTTTTGCACGAATCGGATCAGTCAAGTTGAGCATTTTATTTCATCAGCATCATTTTGCGAGTCGAGACTTGTTCACCGGCCGTCAGTCGGTAGAAATATACGCCGCTGGCAGCAAGCTGGCCAGAGTCATCTCTACCGTTCCATTGCGCCCGATGTTCACCAGCGTGCTGAACACCTGAGACCAATGTGGTGATTTTATTACCCAAAACGTCAAAGATTTCCAGCGTGACTTTTTCTGTTGTCTGCAATGAATATTGAATCGTCGTTGCCGGATTGAACGGATTGGGATAATTACCAACAAGTTTGAATTCCTGAGGCGTGAAACCGTTTTCTTTTACATCAACAGAACCGCCTTCGGGACCTTCCATGAGAAACAGGTATTCGATCTGTTCCGGATTCAATGCCTGGTCCCACATTCTGACTCTGTCCATCATGCCGACGATTTTCACTGACGTTATGGCGTCCGCATCGTTCGGCCGGGCGCCCAACCACATGTCATCACCTACATTAGTGACAATATCAGCGGCCGCTTCACCGTCTGCCGCCCAGA
Organism: uncultured Cytophagia bacterium; assembly: GCA_964607755.1. Taxonomy (GTDB): domain Bacteria; phylum Zhuqueibacterota; class Zhuqueibacteria; order Residuimicrobiales; family Krinioviventaceae; genus CAZSMC01. The sequence continues at coordinate 1,260 of CAZSMC010000084.1, forward strand.
CACCGTCCAGGTAAATTGAATAATAAGAATTATCTTCCAGAGTCACAGTGACTTGATGCCAGGCACCATCGTACACATCAATACCGGTTTCATCAAAAGTTGTGGCAACGCGTAGTTCACCATCTTCAACATCGTGAAGGATACAATCGACGCCCTTGTTATTGGGATTCAACCACACATCGATGTGACGGTCCTGAATATCCGGTTCCCACCAGTCGCCGTCTGCCCAGAACAGATAGCCCCAGTTCGGCTCGGCGCCGGTGTACATCATCCAGGTGGATAGCGTATAATTGGGAGAATTCATATAGTCGGCATAAGGAACCAGAACGTACGAGAGTTCGCCAAACCCATTTTCTTCATACCACCACAAACAACCTCGTCCTTCACCTTCTTTGGTAACGACACCGACGGAATCTCGGGCAATCCAATCTCCTACAATTTCGCCATCGTTGCCTGCGGTACCCTGATCTTTCACAACCAGGCCGTCTCCTTCAAAATCAAAAAAGCTGTTGGGTTCGGGCAGTTCATCACCGTTGCCGCCGCCACCCCCCACCATTTCATCGACCAGGATAGCATCGCCCCAGGAGGATGGATCATTCCAGGCGCCGTCATCCTGGAACCAAATTTGATCTTCTCGGGCACCAGTATCATCGGCGTCGTTAAGGGCAATATCAAAACCAATAAATTCTGTAAACATAAAATCGTATTTCGGCAATGCAATCTCTGCGTCCCAGCCGTCAACCGTCTCTGCTTTACCGTAAACAATGTTTTCTCTCGGGTACGGTTCAGTGGGGCCTTCGCCGGCCCATTCAGCAACCGAGTCAGCACCGAGAGGACAAGTGACCTGGTAGTCATCCAAATTATCCCAGGTATCCATTTTGGAATTATCGCCATCAACATAAATTTCAACGGCATCCGTGTTCCAGGTATTTTTTTGAAAATCCAGCCAGTCATCCGTGATTTTGAAATAGAGGTACAGATAGTCATCATCATGGAGCACACCAAACAAAGCGTAATAGTCAAAAATAGTCGAAGAATCGCTGAGTTCGGATGTGAGCACTTCTGACCACGCCGCTTCGTTATGTTGACCATCCATTGTGATAGAGCCATTTTCGACTCTGGGTACGACGAGATAACCGTCCTCATCAATTTCATTGCCAAAGAGTAAACTCACTGGCAAAGTGAGTAACAAGCTAAGAAATAGAATCAAATAAACTCGTTTCATTGTCCACCTCCAAATTAAATGAATTGTATTTTACGAAAACAACCGAATACTTTAGGTCAAAGTTACTTGGAGAAAAGGATGTGAGAGAAATTTTAAAAAAACACAATGGCTTAACAGATTTTTTTTCATAGATGTGCATCACCTCCTTTAGCTGGCTCGTAATAATGTGAAAATAACAACAAAAAAAGTAATTAACAACAGGACAATAATAATTTCAAGTATTTTCAGTAACAATTTTAAAGAAGATTTTTTCATAATGCAGGATAATATCGGAATTATTTTTAATAAATATACAATTTTTAATTTTCAAGTCCTTGCACACAGGTTGCAAATAATTGTAACGAGGTTGCAAAAAATTGTATTATTCGGCCGGAACGGTATGAGATTTCACAAAATCGGAAGGCGTTTGACCGAACTGTTTTTTGAAACAGTTGGAAAAATAGGCGGGATCGGAAAAACCAGTGAGATAAGCGATTTCGGAAATCGTCGATGCATTTTGCGCCAAGAGCTGGGCTGCCCGTCTCAATCGAATCTGCTGCACAAATTCCCTCGGAGCAACACCGGCAATCGCCTGTATTTTGCGATAGAGATTAGCCCGGCTCATGCCAATAGCTTTTGCCAGTTGTTCAACCCCAAATGTTTCCTCTTGCAAAGAATCCTCGACAATGTGAACAGCCCGCCGGATGAATTGTTCATCCATCGTTGTGGTGGCCATATCCTTCGGTTCCATGAAAAATGACTGCCGGAATTTTTCGTGCAGCCGCTGCCGGTTATCCAGGATATTAACAATACGCGCTGTTAAAATCGGCAGCGAAAAAGGCTTTTTGAGATAAGCGTCCGCACCGATGTGATAGCCGCGTAGCTGCGCTCCTTCGGCTGTGCGGGCAGTTAACAAAATGACCGGAATATGACTGGTGGCAATATTGCTCTTTATTTTTTCACACATTTCAAATCCGTTCATTCCCGGCATCATCACATCACTGATAACCAGGTCCGGCGCCTGCTTTTTCACAACGTTCAGTGCACTCTGGCCGTCCCTGGCTGTAAAAGCTGTAAATGTTTCAGAGAGATGATCCTGTAAAAAACACCGCATATCCGCATCATCTTCGACAATGAGAATTTTTATAGATTTTCCATCAGGATTAAAATCGTGCTCGTTCAATGCATATTGATTCTGGAATGCAGAATTGTCAGCACTTGTAACTGGCTGTCTTTTGATCTCTGGCACAGCGGATTTTTGTCCTTGAAGCGGCAAGATGACTAAAAAAGTAGAGCCCTCGCCTTGTCGAGATACCACACCGATCGCCCCATTGTGCATCTCCACAAGTTGTTTGGTAAAAGCAAGGCCCACACCGGTCCCGGGGTGGCCATGAGCGGCTCTATTTTTGCCCTGATAAAACAGGTTGAATATACTCGACTGATGCTCTGGCGCAATGCCGCAGCCGTTGTCGCGTACTTTGATTTCACACAACTGTGGTACACTCCAGCGCTTTGCCGGAACAGGTTGGAAAAGAGCTTCATATTCATGCGGATATTTGCGGCGCAGCGATTCCACTGAATCTCTTTGACAAATTGTAATTTCAATCTCTCCGCCATCCGGTGTATATTTCAGTGCGTTGGAAACAAGGTTGTAGATTATTTTATCGAGCTTTTCCGGATCTCCGACTATTCTTAGATTCTCAACAGCCGGTGTTAATTTCAGATCAATGTTTTTGGATTCTGCCACATATCGAAAAGACTCGACAATCTCGCGCACAAATGGCACGATATTAAATGACTCGTACTGTAGCTGTAAAGACCCGCTTTCCATTTTCTGAAAATCCAACACCTGATTGATCAACCGCAACAAACGTCTGGCGTTGCGCAGAATCACTGATAACAGCTTTTGACGGCTCTGTACCGAAAATGTTTTTTGAGAATCGAGCAATTTTTCCAGTGGTCCGATAATCAGCGTGAGCGGTGTGCGGAATTCGTGAGAAACATTGGTGAACCAATCAATTTTTAGGTGATCGAGTTTTAGTTCCGTATCATAGCGGGTTTTGGTGACAATAATCTGCCTCAAGATAAAAAGTACAGCCAGCACAATTGAAATATAGACAAAAAGAGCCCAATTGCTTTGCCAAAACGGCGGCATGACTCGAATCGGCAACATCATCGACTCTTCCGACCATACACCGTCGCTGTTACTGGCCCGCACATGAAATGTGTAATGACCTGCCGGAAGATTGGTATAAGTAGCGCGGCGCCGATCCGTGCTGGTTTTCACCCACTCGGTATCAAATCCTTCTAGCTTGACCATATATCTATTCTTTTGCGGATTGGTATAATCAAGTGCAGCAAAACCAATCGAAAATACGCGAACATTGGGCGGGATTTTTATTTCAGGATATCCGGAACCTGAAGGTATATTTTCACTGTCTGACTGATACTCACCAAGAGAAACTTTCCTGTTATGAATTAAAAATTCTGTAATGGTGATATGCGGCGGCTGTGGATTGTCACCGATTTCTTGCGGATGAAAAACGTTAAATCCGTTCACTCCGCCAAAATACAACTCTCCGGTATGACTTTTACAGGCGCACGTATGAGTGAACTCGTTACTCTGCAAACCATCGCTTTGCAAATAATTAAAAAACTCGCCGGTTTCGGGATCGTATCTGGACAAACCTCTCATCGTACCCAGCCACAATTGGTGCTGATTATCTTCCAGGATCGAACAAATTGCATTTGACGGCAAACCAGCTTTGGTCGTCAACACATGAAATGTATCCAAAGCGGCATCGTACCAAAAGAGCCCTTCTGTGCTCGCGGCCCATAATCGTCCGCGAGAGTCGACAAACAAATCACAAATAAACTTGCCATTCGAGTTTGTTTGATCGTATTGATGATGCAAATACGATTCAAAAACAAATCGATTTTGATCAATATCCGTTGCCTTGCACATATTGATGCCCGAGTTCGTACCAATCCATACATTTCCCGCGGTGTCTTCCATAGCACAGGTTGTCCAGCTCGAACTCAACGAACCCGGTTTATCGGGATATGCAAATTTGTGCCGGTAGGCCCGGGATTCTAGATCCATCACCGACAGGCCTTCATAGGTACAAATCCACATCAAATTTCGGCTATCGACATACAGGTCCACGATATGATCCGAGCAAGGAGTATTGATATTTCGGGGATCGTGCAGAAACCGGGTGAATTGGTGATTATCTCTATTAAAAAGATGCAATCCGCCCCAGGTAGCCACCCACAGGTTGCCGAACGGATCCTCGCACAGATCACCGACATGATTATGCGCCAGGCTTTTGGGATTTCCTTTTTGGTGACGAAAGACAGCGAACTGATTTTTCTGCCGGTCGAATTTATTCACCCCCCCGCCGTCCGTGCCGATCCAGATATTATGCCTGCGGTCTTCATAAATCGTATTGACAAGATTGTGAGCCAAACTGTTATCGTTGTTGGGTTGAGAAATGTAATGAATGAAATTTTTGCCATAACGTGCATGAAAATTGATACCACGTTTGTAAGTTCCCAGCCACAAATTTCCGGTCTGATCTCTAAAGATAGACCGGATGTTATTTGAACTCAAACTACGGGGATTGGCATTGTTGTGTTCATATTTAATAAATCGAGGATTGTGCGGATCAAATGAATCCAGGTCGAGTCGATGCAATCCGCCCTGTTCGGCACCAATCATCAAATCATTATTCTGATCCAAAAAAAGAACAAATAGGTTATTGCTTGCCAAAGAGTATGCATCATCGGATTCCTGCGTGAACGACCAAAATCGTATGCCATCGTACATGTTCAGCCCGCCGCCGTAGGTGGCTATCCATAACCGACCCGCACTGTCCTGAGCCAGCGACATGATGTTGTTATGGCTCAGACTGTCCGAATGAGGATGTGCCTGGAAATTCGTAAAAGTCTTGTCTCGTATATTGACGCGAAACAGCCCTTTTTCTCCGGTTCCCAGCCACAGAGTTGTCGATGATTCCATGACAAGATCAGAAATTGCAAAGGAACCATATGCATCAAAAATCGATTGACTGACCGGATGACTGGTGAATGTTTCAGAAACCGGATCAAACTGTTCAAGGCCATTCATCGAACCGATCCACAAAGCACCATCGTTGCCTTCCTCAATCGCGGCGACCGATTCGTGACCTTGTTCGGGATGAAACGCTTTGTGGCGATAATTGATAAAACACTGGTTCAAATAATCGTACCGGCTCAGACCGCCGCCGTATGTGCCAATCCACAGGCGTCCGCGGCTATCACAGATCAATTCCGATATTTGGTTGCTGCTGATGCTAAACGAATCGGTAGGATCGTGACGATAGACTTTGAACGTATAGCCATCGTACTTGTTCAGGCCAAGAGACGTGCCAAACCACATCAGACCATTTTTATCCTGGCAAATATACTCGACGGTATTTTCCGACAGTCCATCGTTACTGGTGAAATGCTGGAAAGAAGGCTCGGGCTCTCGAGCAGAGACAATGCTCAAAAATGTGATAATGAAAATGACAGTTCGTTGCATATTATATTCTCAATTTGGTTGAATATCATAAAAAATGATATAAAAACAAAATTGTTTTTGAGATTAACTGCCTAACGATGAAAAGAACTCAAAGTAATAGCGATGTTGAGAAAATTGATGTAAAAGCTCACTGATGGGAGAAAATCTTTGCAGCATTACAAAAGTGGGCTAAAGCCCGTTATGTTGAGAGGTCATCTTTAACCCCGAACAAAAGCTCGGGGCAATATTATAGCCCCGACTAAGTCGGGGTTATTATTGAGATTCTTTAATAGGCACTTTAGTGCTCAAATATTAAAACTTCCACCCAAGACTGAGCTTTTATAACTTGAGATAAAACATTTTTTAGATTATTGGATAAAGATTCCACATCCCGGTTAAACACTCCACTTTGATCCAGTGCAACCAGTACAGATTTTGATGAGCTATCCGGTTCGATATCGAAAAAAGCTCGGCGTAAAAGTCCGAGCTGGAAATAACCCGACTCGTTTGGCTTTTTATACGAATTGTAAAAATAGCCTGTTGGAAAAAACAGGCAACATTATTTACCGCACTAGACTCATCTTCTCCCTTGACACCTTCCTTTCGCCATTTGAAAAAATAAATTCAATCTGATAAAAATAAACACCTGCTGCGACAGAATGATTATCTTTGTTCGTGCCATCCCAGTTTACCTTATGAAAGCCCGCTGACTGATTCGATTGCAAGAGGGTTTTCACATGTTTACCGGTGATGTCGAAAATCTTTAGGATCACAAAACAGTTCTCTGAAAGTTCGAATTGAATCGTTGTGTTCGGATTGAACGGATTGGGATAATTTCGGGACACCAAAATTTTCTTTGCCGGTTTTGGAGTGGATTGAGACATCTTTGATTCAACGATCTCTGTGACCGAGATATTATCAAAGTAACAATCGATGTCCGAGGTGCCGCAGTTGATCACCACGCGGGCATTGTCATCCGTTGCCGAGGTCATTTCGAATTCAAATGCGTACCGCTTTTTGCCGCGCTTGATGGCCATGGGGCTTGTTCTGCTGTAATTCCTCCACGGAGAGCCATCCTGCGCCAGCTTGGCCTCGATGATGCGCGGCGCATCGGCCCAGGCATCGAATTCGAAAAGATACGTATGGCCCTGCACAAGCGGAATATTTTTTTGCACAAGCTGGACGTTCCAATATTCGGACCCGCCTTTTTCAATGTCGATCGAAAAAATCCCGTCATCAGCCCGGCCCACAGCCCGGGCTTTATCGCGCTCCAAAAAGGTCCAGTTCCGGTCGCTGTCGGAAAAGTCGCCGTTGATGACCAGATCTTCACCGGGCACAGCCCGCTTGAAAAATATCGATTCCTGATCAGAAAATTCACTTTTCCGTCCCAGAGAATCCACAGCACAGACTTTGAAATAGTAGGTTGCCCCGCTTTCGAGACGAGTCAGATGTGCATAGGTGTTGGCGGTCGTGTCCATCGACGTCATCGTGTCAGGCGAATGGCCGCCGTAAATGATAAATTCGCGAACGTTCTCATCACCAAATTTATTAAAAATCAGCACCACTCCATCGTGGCGGGACTCGGCAATGAGATACGGCGCCGTCGCCACGCCCTGCCACTCGTATCGCCGCACCCGGTTGCTGGAGGTGCCGTGGGCAATGAGCTCGAACAGCACATTGCCGGCAGCATCCACTTCATTGGCAAACAACGGCGGCCAGGTCGACCAGTTGATCATGGTGTTGCCGTTGTCCAGGCGCTGCACATTGCCCATCATGGACGAATACCGATCCGGCGTATAGCGGAACTCCCAGGTTTTTTCTGCGGTCATGGCGTCTGTATCGAGCTTGTACTCCACAGCCCGGGAAAACTTGGGTTGGCGGTGATTGCCGTTATCGAACAAGGTGTAGGAATCCGGCTTGCCCGGAACCGGCCGGGCATAGTGCTGATAGGAAAACCGGTACGGTTCGTTCACAAACTCGAACTGATTGTGCCTGCCGCCGAGTCGCCAGATAATCTCGCCGGTTTGGCGGTGGATTTTGGTGATCTCGTCAAGATGCCGGCTGGAAATGACGAGATGACCGTCATAGTCCACGGCGATGGAATTCATATGCACGTAATCGATTCGGTTTGATTTAAGATTTTCGTGCACTGCATCTGTAATATCAAAATGATCCCAGCACTTCCATTCGAACACCACATTTTTGT
>CAZSMC010000084.1:9312-16852 GCA_964607755.1 uncultured Cytophagia bacterium
AAAAAAGACAGCCACTAAAGATCTAAAACAGAAAGAACAAGAATCATTAATTATTTTGTTGACTAGAATATACCAGGTCAAAATAATTAAAATATTTGTGAACGAAAATATTTCTTTTATTACAAGAAAACAATGACCCGTATTTTGCTCAATGATACATATCACCTCACCAAACTCATCTTTTTCGTCAGCGTCATTGTTTTTCCGGCCGTGCCGGTGAACTCGATGCGATAAAAATACACACCTGCAGCAACCTGTGCACCGGACGCAGAGGTACCGTCCCACAGCACACGATACATGCCGGCGTTTTTCTGTTCGCTCACCAAAATCCTGACCAGGCGTCCGGAGAGATCGTAAATCTTGATCGTGACAAATCCGGGTTCCGGCAGCTCGTAGGCAATGGTTGTAGACGGATTGAACGGATTGGGGTGATTCTGATGCAGGGCAAAACCCTCCGGCACCTGATCCTGTTTTTCATCAACGATGGTTCCAGGCTCGTTGGGATCCGCATAAAACGCAGTGTACGGGGTAAGGATCTGGAATTTCAGCGAAAGCTCGATGACCTGATTGACCAGCTCGTCTTTTTCACCATAAATATCAATCTGTTCGAGCAAATAATCGATTTTGGCTTTGGCCCACAGCCGGGGTACAAAGCGGTGCCCGCCGGGCACGGTCGGGAAATCCTCGTGCGACACAAAACTGACCTCTTTGTCGCGGATGTAGCCGGTCAGGTAAACCGGAAAGGTGCCGCTGTTTTTGTAAATGCCCAGTTGCATCACCTGACTGCCCCAGAACAAATCCGGCAACGGACGCGGGAATTTTTCCGCTGTAGTGAGCCCTTCGATTTTTATGTCAAGATCAGTCAGCACCGGTTTGGAAATGCGTTTGAAATGGTTGCCAACCACAGTGGAAATATCTTCATTGCGTTCGATAAACTTGGCATAACCGCCGTTTTCCACAGCCAGTTGCGTGAGCAAGGTTTTGCTGACATCATCGCCAACGCCAAATGAGAACAAGCGCACGTCTTTGGTGTTATTGTCGTTGAAATTCTTGACAATGTCCGGCACGAACGTTTCGCCCCAGGTGGGATAACCGTCAGTGATAAAGACGATCATGTTGGCATAGCCGTCGGAAAAATTTTGCTGCAACGACGCCAGCAGGGCATCGTTAATCGCTGTCAAGCCAAGCGCGCCGATGTTGGTGACAAAATCTCGCGCCCGATCGATATTGTCTGTGCTGGCATCAACCACATCGTTTTCGAATGTCGTCACAGAGGTACCAAAGGTCACAATGTTAAATTTGTCTTCCGGCTGCAGGTGATTCAAAAACGTTTGCAGCGCGGTTTTCAACTGCTCGATGCGCATGCCTTCCATGCTGGACGACACATCCGCCGTAAAGACGATTTTTTTGGGAATCACTTCTTCTTCGCCGATCTGATCCGGGGGCGTGATCCACACCGCATAATACGAATCATCGCCGATCGAGTCTTCCGGTGTCGGCGTGTAGCGGATGACGTTCACATCCACCTCATCGCGGTCGGTCTCGAACTGAATGTTTAAATCGCGGTCGGGCAGAAAATTTTCATCACCGTAAACGACGTTGTATTTTTTGTCATTCACTTTGGTGACATCGAGTGCAGTAGTGCCTTCGTGAGACGGCACAGAGAATGAGGTGTACGGCCGGGACGACTGAAACGTGCCCTGGAACGACACCCGTTCCAGCGGTTTCGGCGATACGCCGACAGCGTTCAGTTTAAAATCAAAATCAACAGTGCCGAATTCATAGGGAAGCATCTGAACATAAGTGATTTCCGTGCGAACATCGGAATTCGCATTGATCGGTGCAATGCTGAGCCGGTAAAGATTGTCGCCCAAATATTCCAACAACGCGGGATCGAGTAACTGGCGGATGCGGCGCTGGTACTGCTCGCGCGCTTCCTGGCGCTCGCGGATTGCGCCTTTGTAGCGCACGCCGTTGAACCAGTAATACAATTCCGTGACCACTGCGCCTTCCGGCAGGGGAAAAACCCACACGCCTTCCACAGTCTGATTCATTTCATTGTGAAAAACCTGGTCTACATAAGTGACCGCAATTTGGCCGTCCACATCGGTGCGCGAATCCACTTTTTTGATCCACATTTTTTGATACTCGGTGTCGCGGCCAAGCGGTCGGGTAAACAGCGCGCCAATGGCATGCACGGACTGTACTGTTAAAATGACAAACAGTATAATAACAAATGTAATTGTGACAAAACGTTTCATGACAGCCTCCTTTTATGGAATAAGAATCGTGGTCTTAATTTTTTCGAATATATTCAATAATCGTCCGGTTCGAACCGGCGTTTTGTTCGAGCGTGGCCCGCATTAGGCCATTGCTTTTTAAAAGTTGATAAGCATAGTGAACGTTTCCGATTGTGCCCTCTTGCGAAAGCGTGTCGTTTTCGCAGGGAAATTGTGTCCGAACACGATAGGACATCAGGTGCAGCCAGTCTCCCATAAAAGGCGGCAACCGGTCTCCTGTTTCCTTGAGCACATAAAAACGGTTATTGTTGACACGGGTGCGAACATCTGCCGAAATGTCGTTAAGCTCTGTGTTGTGAGCACCTGTTCTGTCGCGGATGAATTGTGTTCCCTGAAAAACCGTGTGAAAAATAAAGGTGCTGTCCGAATAGCGGGCTGTGGTACACGTCCAGATTTCCCGCCCCTCATACTCTACGGCAAATGAACCTGACTCGCCGGAATACTGTTTGTAACTGAGATCAAATTGCCAGAACATGTCCTCATAAATCGGCAGGTACGTGTTTAGCATCGTCGACTGCGTCGGATCTGGGATTGGTTCCTCGTCCGGCTCTGATTCAGGTCCTGATATTTTTATTGTGCAGCTCGCCAACAACAATCCGGCGCACAATGCTATGCAAAATAAACATTTCATGATAAACTCTAAACAGTTTTTCACAGAAGAGTATGAGCCAAGTTATCTGTTTATATACTCTATTTATAATAACAATGGGTCACTAATCTTTTCTGCATCCATGTTGTATCATTCTATATTTTTAGAAATCATAATGTGTTGTTTATTAGTTTTGTGACCCATTGTTGGGATTGTAACCGAGTTATCACAGAACAGAAAGATACCTCACGTTTTTCTATTGCCACCTCTTTTTTTCGCGATAGCATCAGAAATCACATCATTTCATCAACGTAATGCGCAAAGAACTCAACTGCTCGCCCACCTGTAGCTGGACAAAATACTGTCCCGATGGCAGGCTATTGCCGTAAAAATCCCTGCCGTTAAACTGAATCGAATGCATGCCGGCTTTTAAATGACTGATGTCGATGACTGCCACAAGCTGTCCGAGGGCGTTGTAAATGCGAATGATTTTTGTCATGCGATCGGTATCCGGCGACAGATAAACCCGGAATGTTGTGCCTGGATTGAACGGATTCGGATAATTGCTGACAAGTTGGGATTGCTGAATGACAACCTCGCTGGCGTCCTGTTCGACACCTGTATATTCATTTTTATAATCCGCGATATAAGCGGTGTATCGACAGCGAATATTGTACGCCAGACTGATATCAATGAGCTGCTGCTTGAGCTCCGGTGTTTCGCCGTAAATTTCGATTTCCTGTTCCAGAGCATCGATCATTTCTTTTGCCCACATCGATTCCGCAAATTTGTTGGTGTCGGTTTTGCTGGTAAAGTTCAGATTAAAATTAAAAAACCGTTCACCGGCAACTGATTTGCCGGCCATGGCCAGTGCGGATTGCATGGGATTCTGATAACGGCCGGTGACAAAAAAGTATGAACCGGCGTAAGCGGATGGATAGGTGTTCGGCAGCATATCGTATAAATCCGCCCGGCCGAACTCCATGGCAACATCTTTCATAATCGGCCGGGTGATTTTGTTCAGCACTCGAATGACACCCTCTTCGATGTTATGGTCATTATCAAAATAGGTGACAAAGCCATAGTTCAAACCGGCCGTCATCTCCAGACGATAGCGGGCGAGGTCATCGCCAATTCCGATGGGAAAAATGCCGGCCTTGTGATTATTTTTTGATGAAATGCCTCTGGGATCGATGGGCGAATAACCGTCGGAAAATAAAACAATGGAATTGTTGAAATCGCTGTCTGTCATTTGTGCCAGCGCCCGGTCCAGCGCCGCATCCATTTTCGAACCCCACCCGCTCGAGAGATTGTCCAGAAACGTGCCGGCTTTTTGAATGTTGGCTGCCGTCGCCTTGACCGGATCGCTTTTCCACATTCGAACGCTGTTGTTATAGTGAATGATGTTGAAATAATCCGATGTGTCCTCCAGCCGTCCAAGCGCGGCCTTTACGGCTTTGACACATTGCTGCAGTTTATAACCAAACATGTTGTTGGACGTGCTGATGACAAAAATGATACGCTGCGGCAACGTGCTGTCCGGCGCAGACTCGTTCCGCGGTCGAACGTAAAGCAGGAAATGACCGTCCACGGAATCATTGGCTGCGGAGTAAAAATCAACGCCCAACTCATCGCGCTGCGTTTGAAAATCGAATTCAAAGTCGGTATCAATGTACGCCTTTGGCTCGATGAATTCCGCATGCAATTCATCATCAGCTTGTTTGAGCAATGTAAAATTTTCGTGCGTGGGCGAGGAAAACTGCGTTATCGGCGATCCGGATTGCACACGAACGGAAAATTGCAGATGCTCGAGCGGATGCTTGACAAACTCGCCGGTATCCAACGGATAATGATAGGTTGCTTTGCCGGCGTAATAATCGCAGTGACTGACATACAGCAACTTGACGCGCTGGATCGTGCCGGGCTGGATGTCTTTCAGGTAGATTCGAATACCATTGCGGCCAATATATTCGTTTACCCGGGCAATGATGCCGCCTTGGCCAGTCCCCGGATTGACCGCCTGTTCCCGGACTTTGAGAACGGCTTTGTAGACTTTATCATCGTGCCAGTACAAAAAATCAGTAGCTCGGGCATCCGGCGGCAGCGGGAACGAATACACCGCATCGGTGGCGCGATCCCACTCATTGACAAACTCCTGATAAACAGTGGTTTCAGCGACGAGCCCGTGCACATTCACCTCGACGTGTGTCAGGCGGTTTTTCAAAAAATTAGCGGGATAATTATCTTTAGTCGGAACAAGCAATCCGTCCGCAAACAGCGGCAGCGCGACAATCAAACTCAACAAAACAAGTGACAAGGTTTTCATGATATCTTCCCGATTATTTCAGATACAAGATTTTTTGGATCTGTTGATAGCGCTCACCGGCAGCGTCTTGTGTTGTCAATGTGACCATATAGAATCCCGAACTGACCGGCTCACCATCATAGTCGGCTGCATTCCACACAATTTGAGTTGACTGTCCTGGCGACAGCGGATAATGTTTCACGCGTTGCCCTAGGACATTGTAAATATCCAGCGAACCTTGTGTGCCCTGAAACGCCGGCACCTGAATGGTAACAACCGGGTTGAAGGGATTGGGGAAACAGGATAACGAATTTGCGAGTGCGATGAATTGTCCGGTTAGGGTGGTTTGCGTTTGGCCGCCCAGTCCGGCATAATGCACATGCAAGGCAATGGTTTTGGATTCATCTTTTTCCGCATCGGAATTGTAAGTGAGGTGATAGTGCGTCTCACTTTTCATACGCGCCACATCCAGCAGGATGTCGCGAAAATTGCCGTCAATATCATAAAATTTACCGCCGGTGGGCAGCACAATCGGATTGAACCATTTGGTCTGCAAACTGGTCAAGCCAACACCATAGACTTTTATGCCCAAAGACAACATGCGATCGACAATCTGCTTCTGGGTGTAATTGTGCTCGGGATAAGGTTCGTCCGTGATCCAGACAATTGTTCGCTGACTGCCGGGCCGCCAGGATAGTTCCGAAGCTTTGTACAATGCAGAGGGAGAATCTTCTATTCCACCCCACAGATCGACACCAGCCAGCCGGTCTTTGATCAGCGGGATGTCATCTGTAAAATCCCAGACATCATCGACCGTGGTGCTGAATGTGACCACACCGATTCTGAAATCATAACCGCGCGATTTCAAGCTGTCGGCGAACTCACCGATATTTCTACGCACATCTGAAATTTCATCGCCCATGCTGCCGGAACAGTCCATGACAAAACAGACGTCAGCCAGTCCGCCGCCACTTTGGGAAAACTTTTTCAGATTAAATTCCCGGATGCGTTGATCGTTTTCAAAAAGAAAGATATTTTCTTTTTTCAAATCCAGAACGGGCATGTCCGTTTCTTCTTTTTTCACCTCAAAAATGACATCGATCTCTGGATAATTGAATTGACTTGTTGAATCGATGGAAATTTCGAGTCCTTCATAGGAAATCGGCGTGGCCGGAATGAGGATGGTTCGTACAAGCTCATCCATTAATCGATCGCCTTTGATGCATCGCAATCTGACCGGGACAATCCGCTCCTCATAAATCTCTTTGGATTCAACCTGCAAAAGTGGATACAAACTCTGTTTGGACGGCACATTGAATTGAGGGGTTTCTCCCTGTCCACTCAATTTGGACGGATACACAGCCCTGATTTTAACGTTACCATGTGAGCTTTTGGTGGTGTTCATCACCCGGATTTTTGTACTGATGGTTCTCGGAAACAATTTGTTGTTTTGCAATGTGAGTGATTGCGGCATATCCCATCGTAAAAAAAGATCGGGAAAATCAGGTTCTAACAAATTTATTGTTGTCGAACAGGACAACTTTTCTCCGGGCGCGATTGTGTGTTCGCTCCAACGCATGAGCAGACAGACATCATAAAGTGTCCTAACCTTTGTGATGTCAAGCTGCGAGTTTTGATAAACATCAGGCCAATTGGCGATGATCACATGATCCGGCTTTCCGTTTTCAAAACGAATGCGCGCTTGGATGCCTCGCGGTGTCGTTGCGCGTTCACCAACAACACAATCATTTAAACTTTCATAACGGGATTCATTTTCAACTGATTTGCCGTTGACCGTTACGTGACCGTCGCCCCACTGTCCCAGAGCCGGATCGATGACAAAACCGCCGCCAAGAGCATGTTCCAGGTCATCTTTGTTTTCAAGATTGAGCACAAGTCTTAAAGCCCGTCCTTCATCCACAATCTGAATTGAAAACGCGAGGTTGATGTTGTTGTCTGTCCTGGCTCTAACGAACAACGTTTGCGAATCCACCTGCGGTTTCAGCATCATTATATCACTGATATGCTGATCGAGCCGGGCGTCCACGCCGTCGATGCTCATCACCGGGTAGGACGTCATAGCGTAAGGATGACCGAATGTGATTTGGCAATGATCGTCGAACGGCCCGGTGTCCATTCCACCGGTTGTGCCAATGGTAAAGTACCCACCGGTTATCATGCTGACAGCAGAGATATCATTTTCCAAATAGCGGGATCCGAAGGCTGTATTTGCAACTCCCCGGGGCTTGGTTAATTTTTCCCCACCCTTTTGAAGGTCGAACTGCGCTTTATCCAGCGCCAGAGCAGGCATCGCACACAATAGAAGCAACAGATGTAACACACTTT
>CAZSMC010000085.1:0-16207 GCA_964607755.1 uncultured Cytophagia bacterium
TTAAACGCAAAGAAGAAACGAATTGTCGGTTATCTGACTGCGAAAACGAAAAAGGAAGCCCAAGCCCGTGTTCAAAGCATTGCCCAGCAACACCGGTTCCAAATCATTTCGCTGCAAAAGAAAACCGTTTTTTTATACCGGTTTCGGAAACGGGACGGCACGATTGTCAAAGGCGAGCAGCAAGCGTACGCCAAAGAAGATATTGTACTGGCGTTACAGCAACTGGGATACAAGGACATCAAAGTCGAGAAGTCTCTTCTCAATCTAAACTTTAAACCACCGTACGCCGAAGTTATTTCCTTTATCCGTTTAACGGCTGATTTGTTGCGAGAAAAACTAGCGTTCGATGAGATCATGCAGCTTATGCATATCGATGCGTCCAACAAATCGATGAAAAAAATGATCAAACAGATCATATCCGATTTAAAGGACGGCAAAGAAGGAGAAGAAGTCTTTCAAAAGCAAGAGTGGGCGCTGGGAGAATTCCCGGCAAAGATGCTGGGCGTGGCATCTACCAGCGGCAATATGGCTGAGATTTACGATAACACGGCCAAGTTTCTTGAACGGGATTACGAGTTTAAAAAGAATTTAAAAAGTGCGTTGCTCATGCCCACGATAACCTTGTTGGTGTTATTCGGGGCTGTGGTGTTTTATGTGGGATACATTTTTCCCAAAACGGCAGAGATGTTTGTGCGAGTAGGGGCAGAACTCCCGCCCATGACCCAGGCCTCACTTGATATGAGCCATTTTATCACCTCTCATATTACGTGGATCCTTCTTGTTATGTTTGTGCCACCAATTGTTTTATGGCGGTTGGCTCGTACAGAGAAAGGGCAGATTGTTGTTGGTAAATACGGCATAAAAATGCCCATAATGGGACCGATTATGCACAAGAGTTCGATCGAAATCTTTTGCCGGGTTTTCTATTCCATGTACACCGGTTCTGGTGAAAACATTGAAGTGATCCGCACAGCCGCAGAGGCGTGCCGGAACAAGTATATGGAAAAGCAGATCAAAGAAGTCACGATTCCGGCAATGGTACGAAAAGGAAAAAGTTTTGTCGAAAGCCTGAAAGATGCAGATGTTTTTACTGAAAATGCCATTACCCGTTTTAACACCGGTGCGGAATCCGGTACATTGAAAAAGGTATCCATCCAGATCGCCAGTTATTATGAACGCGAACTGGGTTATCGTATGAAAAGCATAACCGAGTGGATTCAGGTGGCTATCGGCATGGTCATCATGCTTGTGATGACCGCCTTAACGATTGTTTCCAGTGAAACAGCAGTGGTTCAACCGGAACTTCCAGGGATGTAATTATGGCTGTGAGCACATTACCAAATACAATTATTCAAAAACTCGCCAGGAACGGTGCAATCGAAAGGGGCGAGTTAGAGAAAGCGCAAAAGATTGCGCAAAAATCTCCAAAGCCGCGATCACTCGAAGAGGTTCTGATCACCGACCTGGGTTACAACCGGCATGAACTGTATAAAAAGTTTTGCCGGATTTATTCATTTCGTGAAATTAAATTAGACCCCAGGGAGGTTTCCGAGTATTTTATCCGGTTCATTCAAGAGTTTTACGATAACCTGCCGTCAAAAGCGAAAAATGCTTTTCGCGAAAAAAAGCTGATTCCCTTTGGCACCAGCGATAAAAGCGATGACATTATGCTTTTTATCACACCGTTTCCGCTGGATCAAAATTTAACCAAAGTGTTCCTTTCTGGTGGTATTAAAAAGTTCGAGATCGCTTATTCCAGGCTGGAGGGCGTTGATGAGATTTTGTCAAAAGCTGTGTCATCAAATGGCAATGAATTTCTGGATATTCTGGAAAATGCCGATGAAGAGATTGTTACCGATCAAATAGAGGACGAAGACCAGGATGTTGATGAAGATGAGCTCGAAGCGGCGATCAATCAGAGCGTGCTGGTCAATTTGTTCGAAGGCTGTCTGATCGAAGCCGTGCGCCAGGACGCCAGCGATATTCACATCATCCCGGATGCTGACAATAATATTACTATCCATTTTCGCAAAGACGGCAAACTGAGTCTGTGGAAAATGCAGACAAAATACCGGCCCGAAGCTTTTTTCGCTGTGGTCAAAGACCGGTCCAAAAATGTCGACCGGTTCGAGTGGGATTCTGCTCAAGACGGCTTTATTCAGCGTGAAGTTGACGGCACTATTATCCGTTTTCGAGTGTCTATTCTTCCGGTCGTATCCGGAGCGTTGACGCGAAAATTCGAGAGCGTGGTTATTCGTGTGCTGGATGACCGTAAGGTGATTACAGATTTGGACAAACTCGGTCTGGACGAATACGCCAAGAAAGAATTCACCAAAGCCATCGGCCGGCCTCAGGGCATGGTCATATTAACCGGTCCCACAGGCAGCGGCAAAAGCACCACGCTGGTTGCCGCCCTGCATGCCGTCATGTCATCTGAGGTAAATATTCTCACGGTCGAGGACCCGGTGGAATACAATATTGTCGGAGCCAGGCAGTTAAAAATCGGTTATAAAATGAATTTCGAACGCGCCATTCGCTCCATCTTGCGACACGATCCGGATATTGTCATGGTAGGTGAGATCCGCGACCAGGAAACGGCTGAAATCGCTATAAAGCTGGCCAATACCGGTCACTTGACTTTTTCCACCTTGCATACCAATGATGCCGTGGGTGTTGTTTCCAGGCTTTACAAAATGGGCATCGAGCCTTTTCTCATTGCTTATGCCATCAATCTTGTTGTAGCACAGCGGCTTGTGCGCAAGCTTTGTCCGCATTGTAAGCAAAAGGCAACAGAGCTCGATCCGGCTATTTCCTATTCTCTGAATATGGACCAGGAAACATTCAAGCAAGCAACATTTTACCGGCCGGTTGGCTGCGACCGGTGCATGAACGGATACAAGGGACGAATGGGCATTCATGAGGTACTGCCTTTTACATCGGAAATCCGGACGATTATTCTGGAATCGTCCGGTGAACTGGATGAAAATGCAATTCGCGAATCAGCACGGAAAAAAGGAATGAAAACTCTGCGAGAAGCGGCTCTGGTTCGTGCGATTCAAGGTACAACATCCTTACAAGAAGTAGCCGCCGTAACAATAGAATAGAGAGTGAGGAATTATTATGAGTCAGATTCTCATTGTTGATGATGAAAAAGAAATCCGCAGCAGTTCTGCGGAATTGTTACGGGGGGAAGGATACATCGTTGATACGTCAGCAGACGGGACCGAGGCATTGGCCAAGGCAAATGAAAAGGCGTACAAACTGGCATTTATTGATTTGGTTTTGCCGGGCGCTTTTAATGGCTTTGATACCATTGCCAAGCTCCGGGAACTTTTGAATGAATCTCATATTGTTGCTTTTACCGGATTCAACGGCCAGCATCTTCGCAAAAAAGCCATGGCAGCAGGCGCGGATGATTTTATGAGCAAACCCATTCTGGCAAGCAAACTGTTAGAAAAGGTCTATGATATTATCGGAGAAAAAACGGGTGACAATGGCAAGAAAACAAATCAATCACCGGCACCTGTCGCTCCGAATGCTTTTGCCAATATGCCGGTTGAGAAAATAAAGTCGATTTATAGCAAAGCCATAAAAAAAGAACTCAGCCCGGGTGAATACCTCCGTCTGGATGATGCCAAACAAATGGCAGTTGTTCATACCGGCGGCCTGCAAATGCTGTTTGGACCAGCGGTCATTGGTCATCTCGGCAAAGGCCAGTCACTGGGTGAAAGTTGTGTCCTTCAGCAACAATCGCGTAAAATGAAATTCCACCTGGAAGCCACAGAACCAACAATGGTTTTTGTTTTTGAACGAAATGATCTCGTCGAATTTCTCAAGCAGAATAAAGAATTAAAAGCCATTTATTTTTATAACGTGGCTAAAAGTATGACACGCAAATTTTCAGATTCCTGCACAAGCATCATTGAGATGCTTGACAGCAATTTGTCGAACTTTAATTAAGAAAGAGTGGGGGAATTTATGTATAAAATGAATGAGAAAAAAATGATCCCCTCTGAAGTTGAACGCGAAATAGAGAGCCGGTTTCATGCCAACCTGCAATGGTGGAATTATGTCCGCTGGCTTTCGACCATCAGTTTTCTGGCTATTGGTATATTGCAAATGGCCATGGAAGAAATACCTTTTCCCAAGTTCAGTTTTGTACTGATTCTGATGAGCATCATTTTTCTGAATTTTTGCTATAGCTTTTGGATCCAGAATTTTTCCCAGAAAACATTTTATCCGTTAATCCACAATCTTTTGGATATAGCCATATTCTCCCTTGCTATTTACATGACCGGCGGGATTAACAGTCCCCTCATTTGGTTATATACAATCCCCATTCTCACATCAAGCATTACCATCGATCAGAGAATTGGTTTTTTTGCTACGTCGTTTAGCGTAGTGGGATTGTTTTTTATCATGTTTTTCGCCGAATACGGTGCAGGTGTTCGCCTCGAGCCAAACTTTTGGCAAAATGTGGGTGTCTTTTTACAGAATAATTTACAAACTGTGTTGTCTTTTACGTGTTTGTTTTTCCTGGTGTATTTTGTCTCGTCTTCATTGGCGAAAACGTTGAGAGAGCAAGGCCGGGATTTTCAAGTCCTTTCGCACAAGTTGGAAAATAAAAACAAAGAGTTTGCCGAGTCTGTAGAAAATCAGATAAAAACAAAAAAACAAAACATTATCGAAAAGTTGGCACGAACTTTTCGCCATGAGATGAACAATCCTCTGGCAATTTTATCTTTTAATATTGAAATGCTGATCAAAGACAACGGCCGGTCAATGTCAAAGCGAAGCGATACGCTCATGGAAACACTAATGCGGCTCAAAGTTATAATGGCGCACATTGAAAATATGTATAAAGAAAAAGATGATTTTGAACAGGAGGGATACGAGTACGAGGAAACGCTTCCTGAAAATGATGATAACGGTTCATTAATACCAAAGAAATCAAATATATAATAACGAATAGAACTGATGATAGAAGACATACTTCAAAAAGTCCAACAACAAATCCCAGGCCACCTGGATGGAAAAGACCGGCAAGAGTATATCAGCACTCTGGTCGAAAAATTGCCGCTTGAAGAACGGCAAACTCTACATCAATATTTTACAAAGATCGCCCTTTTTATGCGCAAGCAGGATGCCTCGGATATTGAAGTCGGAGGACTTGCCAATCAAGAATCGATCTGGTTTCGCATCCAGGGCATTAAACGACCACAATCGAAACTCGGTAAATGGCCCATTACATACAGCGATATTCTTTGCCACAGTCTGATAAATCCTTCGCAAACGGGTCGGCTTTTTGACAGAGGCGCTGTTGATTTTTCATATACCGTCCCACAAAATGGTCACCTGTTGCGGTGGCGGGCAACACTTTATTTTGATCTGGGCCACGTAGCGCTGAATATGCGCGCCATAAATGCAGAAGTTTATCCATTTAACAAGCTTGGCTTTCATCAGAATGTGGCACGGTCTTTGTCATTATTACATGAAAAGCAAGGTCTTATTCTCATAACCGGCATTACCGGCAGCGGAAAGAGCACTACAATGGACAGTATCATTGATGCAAATAATCAGAGCGTGGACGGTCACATTGTCATTATCGGTGATCCGATCGAGTATATCCATCAATCGCACCGGTGCATTGTGCGTCACCGTGAGGTCGGTAAAGACGTTAAGAGTTTCAAAGACGGCGCGGTTCAGGCGCTGCGTCAGGACCCGGACATTATTGTGGTCGGAGAAATGCGCGATCCTGAAACGATTATGGCCTGTCTGGAAATCTCCGATACCGGGCACAAAGTGTTTTCGACCTTGCACACCGGCTCATCAGTTGAAACCATCGATCGAATCGTGGCAGAATGCCCCCCGGAAGAACAGGAACGCGTGCGTGTGCGATTGGCTGACCAGTTGCGAGTGGTCGTTTCTCAAAAACTGGTTCCCAATAAAAAAGGAAAACGGACCCTGGCAAAAGAAGTGTTGATCGTCAATTCATCAGTCAAGGCGGCTATTCGAAATAAAAACACTCATGAAATCTATCAGATGATTAGTGAAGGCGGTAAAAAAGGTCTCATTACCATGGAGCAGGATTTATTCCGCTTGTATCGCCGCGGAGAAATTGACGAAGATGTGGCTATAGATTATGCGAATAACAAAGGCCGGATAAAAGAACTCATGTCAAAGTTGGTTTAAAAAATGAAAAGAGCATTAGGACTTTACATAGACGGAACAAAGATTAAAGCCGCTCTGTTGAGCCGTGAGAAAAACAATTTTCTCATTGAACAATTAGACGACTTTGATCTGGCTCAGCCGTTAGAAGCACATGAGTCACCCATTGATGAAGCAGTGGAATCAGCGGGAAATTCCGATGACAATCCGTTTGGCGTTGAGCTGGCTGAAATGGAAGAGACAGATGAATCCGGCGGCGAAACGCATACCAATGTCGATGTTCTTCTTGATGTGATGACAAGAATGTGCCCCAGGGGCACGCATGTGGCTTTTAATTTAAATGATAGCAATGTTTATACAAAGGTATTCGACTCGATCAGTGAGAAACGGCCACAAAAGATTCGCCGGGCCATGTGGGCGGATTTTATTAATGAAGAAGAAGAAATTGATATTTCTGAAGAAAAAATAGAATATCTCAAACGGCAAAATGGCAGTTATCTGACATTTGCGCACGATGATCCGCTTATTTTAGCCAGTTTGCTCATCGATTCGCTGCGAACGATCCGAAATTATATCCCGCGCATTTCGTTGGTCGATACCATTGAACTGGCTCTGGCTAACGAGATTGTACAGTCTTTTAATCCGGAAGAAATTGAAAAAGCCTGCATAGTCTTCTTTTCCACTTCTTTTATCAAGATATTTTTCCTGCGCCAGGGCGAGATCGATGGTATCCAGAGCACGATCCACGAAGGTGTGGACATTCAGACCGCTTCTGAAACCGCTTATTCCAAGATGATATTTACCATAGATTCTGGCCAGGTTGAAGAGATCGATACTGTTATTTTGTGCGGAGAGGCGGACCGTCATAATGCCTATGAATACTTTGAAGAACGACTTGAAGATATAAATGTCATACAATTTAAACCACGCCGGGAAAAAGTCAGCAAGTCAATAACAATCAGGCATGGCACTGTCGCCAGTTACGCGGTCGCTATCGCCATGGCGGCAAAGGTTCTGGAGGATAAGCCCTATCCACTTTATAATATCAATTTTTTGCCGGACCGGATTACTGACAAACAAGCTGTTTATAAAATTAATATGTACGGCATGGCAGCGCTGGTTTTTCTGGCAGTTAGTACGACTTTTTTGACATTCAAAGGACTTCAAATTGGCTCTGAAATCAGAACGGCACGGTCAAAAGAACAATTGATAGAGAGTAAACTATCAGGGCTCAAAACCACTGCGGCAGAAGTGGACAGCTTGCGGGCGGAAATCGAAAATCTGGAAAAGAATACTGCGATTATCGATTCGTTGACCAAAGTGACGGTAAAATGGGCACCCATTATTGAAGCCTTTTCTGAAGCGTTTAAAGACATTGGACCGTTTTCAATTGAAAGCATAAAAAATTCTGGTTCTGGGACAGTGGTTATTGACCTGAATATTTTGGAAAGAGAACAAGTCGTTAAATTGGAACGGAAAATAAGAAACAGCATGATTTACAGAGTTATCCGGCAAAATCCTGTTGCAGATTATTATAATGTTCAAATTCAGTGTGATGTTGAACCGGGCATAAATAAAGAGTATAAAAATGAGTTACGCGACTAGGAATGCCATACTTCTCGCAATTATCGCCATCATGGTGAGTATTTTGGGATATTCTTATGTTTTTGTCCGGCAAGGAAAAAAACTGGAAAAACAATTGGCAATGAACGAGCAAAAGCAAAAACGTCTTGAAGAGCTGGAAGAGCTCGACAAGGACAGATCAGAATTGCTGAACTATCTGGAACATTTGAAAGAACTTAGTCTGGGTAAAATCGGTACTATCGTTGGCAATGAAACTCCCGGTGAAACATTTGATTATATTTTACGGGAAATTAACAGCGCCTCTCTGGATGTGAACATAGATCTTGTTTTTGAACAGGAAATGCCATTTGCTTCACTTAAAGCCAGACAATATGATATCTCGGGTATTGCCCCGTTCAAAGATGTGTATGACTTTATCTGGTTTCTCGAAAGCGGGCCAATATTCTATAACATCACAAATTTGGGAATATCGCGCCTGGACACAGGTAAAGAAGAGGATGTGGTCAAAGAAATTGATTCACAGTTTAATTTAACTGTGCGAAGTTTCATCCGTGATGAAGGCCCGGGTATTGAGGAGATAAAACGCACCAAAGGCAGTCCCGAAAATATTGAAAACCTGGTGACAAATAAAGTTAGAACGGTTATTGACCAGACTCAAAATTTCAAAGAGAGAGTCTCGGGTGAAAAATCCGGTGGCAGCGGTGGCGGAGCAGGTTCAGATTCTACCAGAAATAAAAAGTTACTGCCAGAGATGACAGACGACATCGAACTGCTGGCATTAACAAACGACGCTATTGTTCTGCGTAACGGGGCAAATAATATCAAAGTGAGAAAGGGAGAGGATTTTTACGGCGCTTTTCTTAAAAAAGTCAATATTCACGAAGGGCAGGCAATTTTTCAAATGAATGGACGAGCTCAAACGATTGTATTATCGACGACGAGAAATTAAATGAGGTACCGAATACAACATATTTTGATCATACTCGCATGGTTGTGTCTAAGCATCGTGCCGGGGACAGCCCAGGACGAATTACCGCGAGAATATATTCCTGAAGGTGAAATCCTTTCAATGAATAGCGATCTTGATATAGGAATGGCGTTCGAATTGTTGAGTGATTATGCGATTGAATCTTCTGGGAAACCGATCTATGACCCTACAGACCAAAGAGGCACCATAGGAATTGATGTCAAGCAACTGCCCTGGCGCAAAGCGTTGGAAACCATTCTCAGCAGAAGAGGTTTGTGGTACAAGGAGCAGCCGCATTTTATTCAAATTGTAGAACGTGCCGAATTGGAAGAGTCCAGTGACGACCGTCTCTTTAAAGAACTAAAAATCCGGCCGGGCCAGCGTGAAATTAAAATCGAGACGATCTTTTTTGAAGGTGATCGCAAAAAACTGTCTGAAATCGGAATTGACTGGAGCACGTTTCACAATGGCCAGGTAGATGTCACAGCCAATCAGTTGGGCGCTTTTCAAGTCACAGAAGAAATTTTTGACGTGACGGTCAAAGTACCAGGGAAACTTTTTGGCGTTGATGTACAGGCGCTGATCAAAGCTTTTGATTCGAACGACATCGGTACGGTTTTGGCGCAACCCCAGGTGACTGTTACCGAGGGGAATGTTGGCAAGGTCCAGGTTGGTCAGGATTTTTCTATCAAAACGCGCGATTATGCCGGAAATATTATGGACCGTTTCTACAGCACCGGTACAATTCTGGAAGTGACGCCTTATATCCTTGAAGATGATCAGGGCCGGTTGGCCATTGTTCTGCGAGCTCATGTGGAACGTAGTAATGCCAAACCCGACGTCGTCAGTACTATCATTAACAAATCAGAAGCGAATTCGCTTATCCAGTTGTATGATGGTGAAGAGACTATCATTGCCGGTTTGTATTCGACAGAGACGAGCAAAATACGCAAGGGCATCCCGCTGTTAAAAGACCTGCCCTGGTGGTTTTTAGGTTTGCGCTATCTTTTTGGCTATAATCGCACGAATGAAGCGCAAAAGGAGCTGATTATTATTATTAAAGCCTCGCTTCTTCCCAAAGTATACGCCCGGGCGGAATCGAATTTTATCAATGCTCCCAGCAAGAGAAATCCGGTCCGTGAGCTCAGCAAATATTCGCAAAAGAATTACGGACCCCAGGCGCAAGCCTATTTCAAAATGAAAGATAAAATAAAAGCAGATGATGATAATTTTGAACGTTCCATTCCGACAGAGCCGGATAATTCTCCAAATGCGTCGCCGGTGAAAGAACGAAACGAAAATAAACCCGGGATTCCACCCAGATCTGAGCCAGGAATTGAGCCTGAATTGGCATCGGCATCAGATGAGAGTTTTGATACGTCACCGAGGAATAAAAACGTTGATCAGGATGAAACAGCAGAGAAAAATGTATCTGATGCCAACAGCGAATCTGTGAACACACTTGATACAAGAACAGTCGCAGAGGAAAAAATTCCTGCCCGTGAAAGCGTCGCTACTGTTGATGAACAAGGCTATAGCCGTATTTACCGGGTTGTAGAAAAGGAACCGGACGATGAACAGTCAGATTTGGAAAGCAGATTCTATTTTGGCAGAGTAAAATATGCCAAGAACGGACTTGTTTTGATTCACTGGAACAAAGACGTGGATCCTGAAAAGCTGCACGGAGAAAAAGTGACAATTTTCAGAAAGAATGGTGAACAAGATATTGTGCCTATCGCGAAAATGTCCATTGTGCGGTCAAAAGGAAAAAGCACAGCCGCAGGAAGCGTTTCAGAAAAAGCCAGCCTGGTCAAATCCGGTGATTTGGCTGGAATTTTATTAGGAGATTAGCGCCGTTCGAATATGATGAAAAACAGATTACATAAAACGCTATTTCTTCCCGCCATCCTTGTTTTCGCCTTGTTTATAACAACATGTGAACAAGAGGAAGAAATCACTGGTGCAAACAGAATGGAAGAATTACAGGCCGAGGAAACTGGTATTTTAGCAGACGGCGTATCTACCATGGCTCTGTTTGCCACGGTTTACGATACCTCTGGTGTGCCGGCAGATGGTCAGCGGGTTAATTTTTCAGCAACGCGCGGATCGATTACGCCTTACGCCATCACAGATGGAAGCGGTACAGCCACGGCAATCCTAACCAGCGAGGCAAGCCAAACCGATATCGAGGCTGTTGTGCATGCAACAGTTTTGGATAGCGGTTCTGTCAAAAAAAGCACCGGTGTAAAGAACTTTCTCATGTTAAGCGCTGACAAAAAGCATGATAAAAAAGCCGGTGACCTGAAACCCAACGAAGCCGAGATCACCGTTTCTTTTTTTGGTGTAACAAAAAAGACAGAGCTTAAGGACAGCACACTTACCGCTGACGGTGGCCGTTCGTCGGCTTTACTCAGAGTTGTGGTTAAAGAAACATCGAGCAGAAAAGCTGTGAACGGAGCAGGTTTTTCACTCAGCAGTGTTTATAACACTTTGCCGGGTGAGTTTAAAACAGATGCCTATGGCACTGCAGAAATTAACATACCGTCAATCACAAAAGCTGCTACCGACACACTTGTGCTTCAATACGGCGCATTTGAACCGGATACATTCCACGTAGAATATATTCTTCCGAAACTGGATTTAAAGCCGGACCAGGCGCAAGTGAATGCTGACGGATTGAGCACATTACAGCTCTCTGCGCATCTCATCTCACATACCAATAATCCTGTGACCGGCGGAGAAATCACTTTTATTGCCACAGATGGCATCATTACAAAAACGGCAATTACCAATGATATGGGCGTGGCGTCTGCTAAATTGACGAGCAGTGATAAAGTGAATAACAATGTCAAAGTTATTGCCTCTTTTAACGACGTGCGCGACACGACCAAAGTTGAATTTGTTGATGAAGCTGTCAGCCAGGAAATGTCAATTGAAGGACCGCAACAATTGATTCGAAATGGTGTTTCCGGCGGCGAGGTTAAGGTGACACTTGAGGATAATTACGGCAATGCCATCACAGATACCAAAGTGCGCTTTAGCGCATTGTACGGCGAAATCGACAGCGTGGCAACCACAGATGATTCTGGAATTGCCACAGCAGAGTACACGCCAGACGCTGACTCTGTTAGTGTGGATGAAATGATTTATGTGACATCCGGATCTAATTCAAAGAGTTGGCCTATTCGATTGTTCGGCGTTCACATGCAGGTGGAAACAGTGCCAGACTCGATAACCGCGGACGGCTCGACAACGGCCAAAGTGAATGTCACCCTGAAATCCGATGACAAAGGTATGGCGATTTCGAATGCGCCGGTTTCTTTCAGCGCCAGCCTGGGTTCTATCACACCGGTAGTAACAACTGACGACAGAGGCTTTGCATCGTCCGAGCTGCGTTCCTCGACCGAGGCAGGTGTGTCAAAAATTGTCGTGCGATATGGACTCATTGAAAAAGAGGTAAAAGTCAAGTTTACTACCGCTAATCCGGCAAGTATTATTCTCAGCGCGAGTCCGCAGTACATTTGGGTCAAAGAGACCGGTAACATCGAACAAACCACGGTGCAGGCTACGGTTCTGTCACAGACCGGTGAACCGGTGGGCAGCAATACCAAAGTGGAATTTCTTATCCGCAACGGTACCGCAGGCGGCGGAGAAAGCATTTCACCTCCGGCAGCAGGAAATGAAAAGCGCACCACACCGATCTCAACAGTCAATGGTGTGGCAAAGGCGACAATGCGTTCCGGTATTCGTTCCGGAACAATTGAAGTTGAAGCGCGGGTGGTGAATGTGCCGGACATTGTCGCGCGAACTACAAAAATTGTCATTCGATCCGGGCCGCCTTATATCTGGATCGATCCTGATGACACGCATCATGTGGAACCACATATGACCCTGACTCTTGACCGGTTTAATCTCAATGGCTGGAATGTTGTGCAGACGTTTAATCCAGGCATTTACATTGGTGACAAATACAATAATCCCGTGGAGGTGGGAACATCCGTTTACTTGACCAGCACCGCCGGCATTATTACTACAGATGTGTCTACAGATGCCGAAGGCAAAGCCGGCGCCAAACTGCAAACTGCCAATCCGCGTCCCTATGTTGAACCATCAGACCCGACAGCGCTGGCGCCGCATCGGATTCCAAATCCGAATATGGACGAATCCGATCCGGACCACTTTTTACCGATAGAAGATTTGGTTCCGGAAATTATTCGCGATTTTGATAAATACAATCCACACGGTGTTGTCGGAGAAAACGACGGCATAGCCTATATTTTCGCCACCACACACGGAAAGGACCAGAACGGTGACGATGCGGTGGTGTGGACGTTAGCTCCGGTGGTGTTTAGCGGTCCGTTGGCATTTTTCGATGTCACCACGAATGCAGACACATTGAAGAGTGGCGCGGCCGCGCAGATCACAATTGAAGTTTTGGATATTAATGGCAATCCAGTGGCAGCCGGTTCAAAACTCACGGCAAAAGCATCAGACGGTCAGCTTTCGAACGAACAACTCATGCCCGAAGCCGACCGTTATAGTTATGGTTCAACTCTATTTCATACTTATTTGCTCAATAACCTGAAGCCCGGAGAAGATGAATCCACGATGGCAGAAGTGACAGTAGAGTTGGACAGCCCAAATGGCAAAGCAAGCGGAACGGTTTATATTTATTTAAAGCTGCCTCCAGGTTAAAGTGCCACCCGAATAGTCGTTTTCGCAGTTCGTTTGCCATTTTTAAAAAAGGGAGAGGGTGGTGCCGCATAGAAAAGTAATTCCTGGTTAAGCAACCGTGCCGGTGCCTCTAAAAAATTTATTTAAAATTACGAGGTCATGTTATGCATACCGGACAAATGTTACTTGTGCTGGGCGCATTGGTTATCTTTTCAATGCTGGCGCTCAGTATGAACAGTTCTATTCTCACATCAACAGAAACATCTATTGAAACCGAAAGTATCCGCACCGCAACGGATATTGCACAGAGCATGACAGCGGAAATTACCTCAAAGTCATTCGACCACGCTACTACGAACGGAACAGTGGATGATATTATGGATTTTACTGCTCCTGATTTGCTTGGTCCTGAGTCTGAATCGTACCCTAATTACAATGATGTGGATGATTTTGATGGTTTTTCGAAAACGGTTACCACACCGCGGCTCGGAGATTTCACGATAAATGTACAGGTCAAGTATGTTCCGCGCAACAATCCGGATCAGGTCGTTTACTATCGCACCAAAATGAAGCGCATAAGAGTTGTAGTGGACGGCTCTTCACTTGAAAATCCAATTACTGTGTATTCATGGAAATGTTATTAAGGAGTGATGAAAAATGACAAGTTTAGATTTGATTGGTTCACTCATCATTGGCGGATTAGTCCTTTTGATGATTCTCAGTTTCACCTTTTATTTTATGAACGCATCGCGAAGTGCCGTAATTGCTGAAGCTCAGCAAACAACAGCCGCAGAGTTGGGCCGTGTCATTGAGCACGATTTTAGCAAGATGGGTTACCGGGTGATGTCCGGTGATAAAATCTCGTCTCTGTCGAGCAACTCGATTTCTTTCCGCGCTGATTTAAACAACGACAGCTCAGTGGACAGCATCCGCTATTATGTGCAAGGCAGCGGTTCATCGAAAAAGCTGGTCAGGCGCGTGAATGACGGAAACGTTAAAGAGTACTCGTTGGATATCGCAGACTTTTCGGTTGCGGCATTTGATTCCGTGGGAAATACGACAACAAATCCGCAAAATGTCAATCAGTTACAAGTTCAAATGCGCTTTTCAAAAGAATTCCGTTACACAGACAAGGTGGATTCTTTAGGCGCCTACTGGATTCGACGTTTTGCTCCGAAAAATCTTTAATTGTTTGTAGTTAATAAAATATAGGAGTAGACATGGGACGAATGTTAATGCTTATATTGTCCGTTGTTATTGTTATTTTCGGATTGATGTTACTTGGCATGAATAGAAGCAATACAAATATGGTGGAACACGATGTTGTCGCCTTTAGCCGGCTAAGTGCAAAAAACATCGCAAAGAGTGGTATCGAACTGGCGATTAGTCATATTTTTGAAGATACGACCTGGAGTGGTGTAGATTCTTTTGATGTCGGCAATGGTAACCTCGAAGTAGACGTCTCTACCACAACAGGACGGTATCCAAACTCGAGCGGTTCGTTACCGTCCGCTCGGCAGATCGTCTCAACCGGAATGTATGCCGGAATTAACGAAACCATCATGTCCGTGGTGCAACTGCCACCGCGCATGGTTCCGCCGCCGTCTTTCAAGTATGCGTTGGGAAGCGATGCCAATATCAGTTTGAGTGGAAACATGCGCATTCAGGCGGATTGGGATAAAAACTGGAATGCGAATATCCATACAAACGGCGCTCTTAACGTCGGTGGAAGTGACCAGGAAAATTATGGCGGCAAAATACGGGGCTATGGAACCTATGCAAATTCGACCAATCTTGATGACGATGATGTGGATGATTACTTTAATCCATATATTGATTATCCGAATCAACAGAAATGTCAACAAGTGACCACAGTTGAATTCCCGGTTTACGATCAAAACAGCCTGAAAGCCGAGGCAACCACTTATTATTCCGGCGATCAATCATTTACCAGCACGATGCAATTGGGTACCGCAGATAATCCGGAAATTATATATGTCGACGGAGACCTGACATTGGCAGGCCAATTTAACGGCTATGGGTGCTTTATCGTTAATGGTGAAGTTTCCATCACCGGCACTGTTGATACTGATGCCACTTCAACTGGCGAATTTGCAAACCGGTTGGGACTTTATTCGTCAGAAAATATCAAAATTGCCGGCGATGCAACCGTTGCTGCACAAATATATTCGGAACGCAAAATCGACTTTTTAGGTGGTTGTGAAATCCATGGGTTAGCAGTGGCTAAAAAAGGATTGGTCGGTGGAGGCAATACGACAATTTATTATCGACCGGCAAGTGACAATATTATTCCGCGCACCTGGTGGGTTGAACGCCATGGCCGGCCGGTGATGCTGTCGTATTATGAATGACAATAAAAAAAATTTTTATGCTCATTATATAAAGGAGTCCTGTCATGGGTAAAATGCTCATTATCGTTGTAATTTTGATGACCGTCATCTTGGGAATTACGACTCAACAATTGTTAAACACCAATGTTAGCCAGGTCACAGACACTATTGGGCGCTTACAACAGGTGCAAGCCAAAAATTTGGCAAAGAGTGGTATGGAACTGGCGATAAGCTATCTGTCGGAAGATAAAAACTGGACGAGTGATATCAATAACATGGAAATGGGAAACGGCGAGCTGACGATTGATGTCGTTGATTATTATGGTAATTTCATGCCATCCGGACAGCCTGACTGGGATGAATGGTGTTCTATCGCTCAGGAATTAACACCGACTGACGGAACCTATGGCCATCTTGTCCGAGCTATTGGTCAGGTGAATGGAGACAGTGAGGAAATTATTTC
>CAZSMC010000086.1:0-4672 GCA_964607755.1 uncultured Cytophagia bacterium
CATATGATGCAGCCCGCCGGTTGTCACCACATTATATGGAACGGATGCGATGACAAAGGACAGGCTGTTGCATCCGGAATGTATTTTTACCGGATTAAGACAAGCAACAAAGAAAAACATTTTGTTGACGTAAAAAAAATGTTGTTCTTGCAATAGCATACGACTTGATCGATTCTTATTTCCCGTCCCCACCCAGGGGACTGGGGCACACCAAAGACGCTCGGCGTGCCGCCGAAGAGCTATGGAACGAGAGGGGGTGAGCGGCAAAACGAGAGGAAAGTAGCTTGGAGAGGCTGAAGGGCGAGATTTAGCCTCTCTGCCACGAGCATTTCATAGCCACGCGCTTTAGCGCGTGGATTCAAAGCACTCAGATCACCGGGGCTTTAGCCCCGCATCTTTCTCGTTCCCCCAGTCCTACTCCGGGACGCTCCTGCGTCCCGTTTTATTATCAAAATATGCTTCTTCCAATTTCAGGGTGTTCATCACATATCACCCGCTCGCTTCTGTTGTTATACGCACTAACCGATCACTCCCCCGGAGGCAGGAGCGGCGGAACGAAAGGGTACATTTTACTACATTATTGGATGAATAACAAAATATTTTAAATGCAAAAGTTTGGCACAAACAGGGGTTGTGAACAAAGGCATTTTGGGCTTTTATTGACATTTAAAAGATAATTCTATATTTTCTAGATAATAAACTATTTGGAGAGATTCTCATGGAGTCCTCAAATTTATTCAATCAAATCGCTCACCTGAGCATCGTCTGCCTGATTTCTGAAACAAGAGAAGAGCAGCTTGCAGTTGTTATCCCGTTCATCAAAATCGGTCTTGAGCGCGGGGAACAGTGCGTCTATATTGCAGATGACAACTCGGTGGACAATGTTGTGGAAGCGATGCGTAAACAGGATATTGACGTAAAAAAGTATCAGAAAACAGGCACGCTGCAAGTGCTCACCAAACAGGATGCGTATTTAAAAGAAGGCACTTTTAATCCCGAGCAGATGATTCAATTTTTGACAGAAAAAACCGCTCAGGCAAAAAAAGCAGGATTTACAGCGTTGCGGGCTACCGGTGAAATGACCTGGGTGACAGATAGCAATACAGGCAGTGAACGGCTTTTCGAGTACGAAGCCAAACTCTACCGCTTTTTCCAGAAAAATGACTGTCTGGCGATGTTTCAGTACGATCGCAACAGGTTTTCAGCATCGCTCATTCGGGATGTCATCCGAACGCATCCGCTTGTCATTTATGACAGTCACGTGCATAAAAATCCATACTATGTTCCACCGGAAGAATTCTTAAAGCCAGATGCCGCTTCACTGGAAGTTGAACGCCTTCTCACCAGCCTGAAACATCAGACACAAACTGAACACCGGTTAAATCGAATGACCCGGGCCTACCAAACAATTAGTCAATGTAACCAGATGCTGGTGCGGGCAGAGAAAGAACAGGACTTGCTTCAGCACATTTGTGATACGATTGTTGAAACCGGCGGATACAGAATGGCGTGGATCGGATTCAAGCAGCAGGACAGGAAAAAATCTGTCACACCTGTGGCACAAGCCGGATTTGAAGCAGGTTACCTGGATAAATTAAACATTGTCTGGTCGAACACCAAACGGGGTCAGGGGCCGACCGGTACGGCTATTCGTACCGGTGAGGCGGTTATCGCACGGGATATCCGGACCGATGCCAGATTCGTCTCATGGCAGAATGAAGCGTTAAAGCGCGGCTATGCTTCCTTGATTGCTCTGCCGCTGATTATTGGCGACAATTGCCTGGGCGCGCTCAATATTTATGCTGAAAAACCAGATGCTTTTGACGCTGAAGAAGTTACGCTTCTCAAGGAGCTGGCAGATGACCTGTCGTATGGTCTCGCTGCGCTGCGCACGCGTATTGCCCACATAGAAAGTGAAATGCGCTACAGGCAACTTTTTGAAGAAGCGCCTATGGCTTGTTTCTCGGTTCATACGGATGGCCATATCAACATGGCAAACCACGAGGCGGTAACACTGACAGGCTATGCAAGAAAACAACTGATTGGTATGCCTGTGCTAGAATTGTATGCTGACACACCGGCTGGTAAAGACCATGCCAAACAGGTGTTCGCGCGATTTCGAACCGGTCATGAAATCCGTGGCGCCGAGCTGCAGATGCGCCGCGCCGACAATGAGTTGCGCTGGATTAACTTGACTGTTAGACTTATTCGTAATGCATCGGGGCACGTTACCCATAGTCTCTCTATGGTTATGGACATCACTGAACATAAGCAAAAAGACGAGGCATTGCGAAAAAGTGAGCAACTGCTCAATGAAACCCAAAAAATCACCAAAGCCGGCGGCTGGGAGTATGATGTTCAAAAGCAAAAATTAGCCTGGACCGATCAGGTCTATCGCATTTACGGTGTGGATAGAAAAGAGTACGATCCCAACAATGTGGAGCAAGATATTGCCTATTACGCACCGGAGGACAGAAAAAAACTCGAACAGGCTTTTTTCAATGCGGTAAATAAAGGCGAGCCTTATGATCTGGAACTAGGCTTTATTTCCGCAAAAGGAGAGCATCTCTGGGTACGGACCATTGGCAATCCTGTTTTGCAAGACGGAAAAGTGGTCAAGGTTGTCGGTGATATCGTGGATATTACTGAGCGCAAGCAGGCGGAAGAAGTGATAAAGGAGAGCGAAAACAAATATAGAATGCTATTTGAATCCGCGAACGATGCCATATTTGTGATGCAAGGTGAGCGGTTTGTAGACTGTAATTCTTTCACTTAAATTATTTGGGTGCAATCGCAATCAAATCATCGGAGAAAAGCCATATAATTTCTCACCTCCCGAACAACCAGATGGTTGCAAATCTGAAGATAAAGCTCGTGAAAAGATCAAAGCTGCCTATGATGGACACCCTCAATTCTTCGAATGGCAGCATCAACGTTTTAACGGTGAAATTTTCGATGCTGATGTAAGTCTGAATCGTATTACAATTGGATCAAAAAATTTTCTGCAGGCAATTGTTAGAGACATCACCGAGCGGGTGCAGGCAGAACAAGCTGTGCAACGCAAAGCAAAAAGTCTTTCTACTCTTTTGGACGTGAGCAAAACGTTCGTGTCCACATTGGACCTAAAAAACGTGCTCCAGGCGGCAACAGATGGTGTGGTAGAGTTGACGAGCCTGGATAGCGCGGCTGTTTATTTATGTGACAAAGAACTACTCTATCTGTGGGCCACGACCCCGGTGCTAACTCTTGATTTCCCAAATAAATACCGGCAGGTACCACTGAAAGATCACCCTCATATTCAAAAAGCGATCTCAACCGGAGAATCTGTTTTTTTATCGGACACCAAAAATGCCGTTCTTACTTCAGCGGAGCGGCAGATTAGTGACATGCGCGACTTGCGTTCTATTCTCTACCTGCCCATTGCCATTAGAGAAAAAGTTCTTGGCACTATTATTATCGCGTCAAGTGGTGAACCGCGCCCCATAGCACAGGAAGCAGTTGACCTGTGTGTCACACTAACGAATCTGGCAGCTATCGCTATCGAAAAAGCGCAATTCTACCAGCAGATTCAACAGCATGCTGCAAAACTGGAAGAACAAGTTGCACAACGGACTGCGCAAATTGAGAATGCGAAAAAAGAACTCGAACAAGCCAACATTCATTTGCAGGAAGCAGACCGCCTAAAATCCGTTTTCCTCGCCAGCATGAGTCACGAGCTGCGTACGCCGCTTAATTCAATCATTGGCTTTTCGGGCATCCTGCTGATGGGTATTCCTGGTGAAGTTAATGACGAACAGAAAAAGCAGCTTTCCCTGGTTAAAAGTAACGCCAATCATTTGCTTTCTCTGATCAATGATTTACTGGATATCTCGAAAATTGAAGCCGGAAAAATAACCCCCTCGATCGAATCGTTCTCATTCCGCGATGTTGTGAGAGAAGTCATTGATACCATCAGACATCAAGCTGAAGAAAAAAGTCTTAAAATTGATCAGCGAATCGCTGGAGATGCTTCTATTACATCTAACCGTCGCCGGGTGAAGCAGATCCTTATGAACCTGGTGAGCAATGCCGTGAAATATACCCCACAAGGAAGCGTAAAGATACGCGCCCGCGTCCGGGATGATGCTGTGCTCGAGGTCCGGGTTATCGATACCGGCATTGGCATCAAAGAAAAGGATAGACACCGGCTCTTTGAGCCGTTTCAGCAGGTCGATATGAGCATGACGAAAAAATACGAAGGCACTGGACTGGGATTGTATTTATGTAAAAAATTAACCGATCTTTTAGGTGGAAACATTACAGCAAAAAGCGAATTCGGCAAGGGCAGCGAGTTTCAATTTACCATTCCGGTGAATTTACAGCGAGGGTGGAGTGAAAGAGGTCAAGAGTGATGTGGTTGGAGCGCCATTTGTTCCGCCGCTCAACCCCCACTCGTTCTGCCGCTCCTGCGGCGGAACGCAGTTCTCGGACGCTCCCGCGTCCGGGTGAGTGATCGGTTAGTGCGAATGACAACCAAAGCGAACGGGTGATATGTGATGGACTTCCTGAAATTGGAAGGAGCATATTTTGATAATAACACGGGACGAAGGAACGTCCCCAGCGTGCGTTCCCCCAGAGGACCGTGGGAACGAGGATCCGCCTCTTTTTGGAGTACGTTCTCTGAGTGCATCCT
>CAZSMC010000086.1:4772-7922 GCA_964607755.1 uncultured Cytophagia bacterium
CATCCTCGGAGTGCATCCTCTGTGTGGATGCACACGAGCAAACCAGGCGATAGACAATATGCAGTTCAGAAACTGTCTAGTCCTCATCGCGGGCTATCACCCGCAGCGCCGACGCAGACGGCGCACTCCAAAAATAGTCACAATCCGCCGCCTCTTTTTGTCGCCTCACTTTTGAGGGCGTTCCCCAGAGGACTGGGAGGAACGAGGACGAGGAATATTTTCAGCGGAAACCGGCGAGAATAAAAACGCATCATCATCTGTACATCTTTTAAAGAAAGGAAAACCCCAATGAAACACATACTTGTCGTCGAAGACAATAAAGACAACCGCTATATGATTCGCTATCTATTGGAAGACAGCGGTTTTAAGGTCTCATGCGTCGAAACGGGAATGGATGGTGTGAATTTTGCAATTGATAATAAACCTGACTTGATCATCATGGATATTCAACTTCCGGACATCAACGGCCTGGACGCTACCCAGCGAATCAGAAAATCCAAAACAAATGGGAATATTCCAATAATTGCTCTCACATCATACGCCATGCCGGGTGACCGGCAGAAAGCTCTGGAAGCAGGCTGTACAGGTTATATTGAAAAACCAATCGAACCTGACAGTATAATTGAAGAAATTAAAAAATTTACGAGTTGAAAAATGAAACTATTGGTCGTAGATGATAAAAAAGACAACCGTTACCTTTTAGAAACCATGCTAAGTGGTAACGGCTTTAAAGTCAGGACAGCAGCAAATGGTATCAAGGCGCTTGAAAAACTCCGCCAGGAGCATTTTGACCTCATCATTGCTGATATCCTGATGCCGGAAATGGACGGTTATCAACTCTGCCGGGAGTGCAAAAAGGATAAAAAGCTTAAAAATATCCCGTTTATTTTTTATACAGCGCCCTACACCGATCCCAAAGATGAAGAATTTGCCCTGAGTCTGGGAGCAGACCGGTATATCCGCAAGCCGGCAGAACCGGAAGCATTTATCCGCATTATTCGCCAGGTCATACAGGAAACTGAAAAACCAAAAAAGCAGCCGAAAAAACCTGCTCTAAAAGACAAAGCCGAGGTGTTCAAACTTTACAGCCAACGCCTGGTGAAAAAACTGGAAGATAAAATGCTGGACCTGGAGAGCAGCGAAACACGGTATCGCGCTCTGTTTGAAGCAACTGGCACCGCGACGCTGCTTGTCAACGAAGATACGACCATTGAAATGGCAAATCAGGAAGTCAAGAATGTAACCGGCTATAATCCGGACGAACTGACCGGCAAAAAATGGACTGAATTTGTAACGCCGGAAAGTCTGGAATTAATGAAAAAGTACCATCAGCTTTGGCGGAAGGATCCTGAAAAAGCGCCAAAGAAATATGAAGTAAAGCTGGTTAACAAAAAAGGACAGACCCGGAATGCATTGTTGGACATTACCCTGATTCCCGGCACGACCCAGAGTGTGGTCTCGATCCTGGATATTACAGACCGAAAGCAGGCTGAAGAGCGCTACACCTCTCTCATATCAAACCTGCCGGTGGGAGTGTTCCGGTCGACGCCTGAAGGCCAGCTTTTGTCGGCGAACCCGGCTATGGCAAAAATATATGGCTTTGACTCGATCGAGGGATTGCTTCAGGCTTCAGCTACAAATTTCTATGTCGATAAACAGACGCGTGAGAAAATGCTCAACGA
Source organism: uncultured Cytophagia bacterium (assembly GCA_964607755.1). Classification (GTDB taxonomy): domain Bacteria; phylum Zhuqueibacterota; class Zhuqueibacteria; order Residuimicrobiales; family Krinioviventaceae; genus CAZSMC01. The sequence goes on from CAZSMC010000086.1 coordinate 6,455, forward strand.
CCTGGAGAATAAAAATTTACTAACCGATTACCCCACTTTGGAAAAGAAAAAGGACGGCACCCCGATTTGGGTCTCGACAAAATACAAAGCAATACGGGATGATAAAGGAAAAATCAAATATATCGACGGGGTGGCGATCGATATAACCGAACGCAAACGGTCTGAAGACAAGTTCAGGATTATCTTTGAATCAGCTCCTGACGCACATTACTTGAGTGATTTGAAAGGAACATTCATTGACGGCAATAGAGCAGCAGAACGGTTAACCGGCTATAATAAAAAAGAGATTATAGGCAAGAGCTTTTTAGAACTGAATTTGCTCCCTATAAATCAGCGCCCAAAAGCTGCGGCAATTCTCGCAAAGAACAAGCTCGGCAAACCGACCGGTCCCGATGAAATCACGTTAAAAAGAAAAGACGGTACCAGAGTTGAGTCAGAAATATCAACCCATCCTGTCAAAATTGAAGGTAAAAAGCTGGTGCTGGGTATTGCCAGAGACATTACTGCGCGTAAAAAACAAGATAAGGAATACAAGCAACTGATTGACAGCATGAACGACACCGCTTTTGTCATCGATTTCAAAGGCAAATTTATCGAGGTCAATGAGGCGGCGGTTCGTGTGTTGGGCTATACCAAGGAAGAATTAGTGAACATGGGGCCGGCAGGTCTCGATCCATACTTGAGCGCCGATAAGATCAAAGAGTTGATTGATGGCATGAAATCAGATGAACGCCAGGTGTTTGAAACGCAGCATCAGTGCAAAAACGGCAAAATTATTCCGGTGGAAATCAGCTCCAGCCCGATAACTTTTCAGGGTAACGCCGCTATTTTAAGCATTGCCAGAGATATCACTGAGCGCAAGCAGCGGGAAAAAGAACGTAAAATGCAGTACACTTTTCAGCAACTACGAGCTGATTTGTGGCAAACCGCTTTTGGTTTCCAGGGTTCAGAATCGGAATTGATACGAGATATGTTAAACATAGTTGGGCCGGCGCTCGATGTCAGCCGGGCAACTTTTCTCCGGATAGACTCTCATAACAGGGAATATGTTGTGGAGAGTCAATGGCACACAGAACAAGCGGGACCTTCCAAAAATCGAAGTATCAGTTTTCAAAAGGTAAAATTATTGGCTGGCCGCCAGTATGCCGAGCTGCCCAAAGACCTCGTGCCTGGCATCAAACAGTATGCCACCCGCAAAATCAAAAAAGATGATATATTATCTTATCTTGCTGTTCCTTATGGGGATGAGAAGAATCCCGCTGGATTGTTCACTTTTGCCGAGTGCAGGCAAAAGCGCCAATGGAGCAAGGTGGAAATTAATACCTTACTGGAAATTGTTAATATCATCACCCTTAAAAGCAAACAAATGGAGGCGCTGCGCATTGTCCGTGAAAACGAAACCCGGTTAAAAGAAGCCCAGGCGCAAGGCCGGATTGGCAGTTGGGAGTTCGACCTCGGTACGAACTCG
>CAZSMC010000086.1:8022-9858 GCA_964607755.1 uncultured Cytophagia bacterium
AGCGGCAAAATTATCCGGCTGCATGGAACCGTACAGGATATTACCGAGCGCAAGCGGGCCGAGCAGGCCTTGAAGGAAAGCGAAGCCCGCTACCGGACTATTTTCGAAAACACCGGTGTACCTACGGTCATCATTGAAAAAGACACCACTCTTTCCTTTGCCAACCGGCAATTTGAACAACTGTCCAACTATACAAAAGAAGAGATAGAAAACAAAAAAAGCTGGACCGAGTTTGTGGTTGAAGAGGACCTGGAGAAAATGAAAGGCTATCATCGCGCACGCAGAAAAGATCCAACGGCTGCGCCAAACCAATATGAATTTCGCTTTCATGACCGGCACGGGACCGTTAAAAATATTTTGTTGACGATTGCCATGATCCCGGGAACCCAAAAAAGTGTGGCGTCCATGCTTGATATGACCGAACAGCGCCAACTGGAGAAACAATTACGCCAGGCGCAAAAGCTGGAGGCTGTGGGCCAGCTCACCGGCGGGGTGGCGCACGATTTTAATAATCTGTTGACTATTATTATGGGGCATGCCCAGATGATGGAATTAACTATGGAACCAGGCCACCCTTTTTCACAGAACGTCAACAATATTGCTAAAGCGTCCAAACGCGCCGCTAACCTGACCAGGCAGTTGCTGCTATTCAGCCGCAAGGAATCTATGGTCTTTAAACCGCTTGATTTGAACCGGGTTGTGCATGATTTGCTCAAAATGTTAAAGCGGCTTATCGGTGAAGATATCAGCGTCGAGACAAAGTTGGCGAAGGATCTCTGGACCATAGAAGGAGACGAAGGCAATCTCGAGCAGGTGATTACGAATCTGGCTGTCAATACCCGCGATGCCATGTTCGGAGGTGGTACGTTTTGTCTGAAAACCGAGAACCGGGAGCTATCAGAATCTGAGGCCAGGCAAATCCCTGATGCGCAAGCCGGCAAATCGGTTTGTCTCATGGCATCGGATACCGGCACAGGAATGGATAAGGACACCGCGGATAAAATTTTCGATCCGTTTTTTACCACCAAAGAGGTTGGCAAAGGCACGGGCATGGGACTTTCGGTGGTCTATGGCATTGTCAAAAAGCATGAGGGGTGGATCAATGTTTACAGTGAAATTGGCAAAGGAACGACTTTTAAAATCTATTTTCCGGCCAAAGCGGTTTCTGTTGAACAAAAAGAGCATAAAGAAATCCAATGGAATCAGTTGCAGGGGAATGGCGAACGAATTCTGTTCATCGAGGACGAGCCGGATGTGCGACAATTCGGCAAGGAGATTCTGGAGCAGAATGGATATCAGGTTGATGATACCGGGGAAGCGGACCAGGCTATCGAACAGTTTAAAAAACGGAAAGGTCAATACGATTTGATCGTCAGCGATGTGGTCTTGCCCGGCATGGACGGTGTGCAATTGGTTGAGAAGCTGCACGCGATAGATGCCAGTGTGCCGGTGATCATGAGCAGTGGCTATACTGAGGAGCGCTCCCAGAAGGCGATTATAGAAGATAAAAATTTTCCGTTTGTACAAAAGCCATTTCATATAGAGCAAATGCTAAGCACAATCAAAGAAACGTTAAAATCGAAAAAATGATGTCAATAGTATAACGTGCCTCGTCTTTGTTCTTCTCCTCCTCTCGTTCCGCCTCAGGATCGGCGGAGCAAGAGATTTAGCTTCTCTGCCACGGGCTTTTCATTGCCGTGCATTTCATAGCCACGCGCTTTAGCGCGTGGATTCAAAGCGCTCAACTCAACGGGGCTTTAGCCCCATATCTTCCCTTCCTCCTGTGGATCCCCCCCCGCCAGAAAGTCCCTCCAGCCCAGCCATTCTCCTTCCCCC
>CAZSMC010000086.1:9958-16109 GCA_964607755.1 uncultured Cytophagia bacterium
GCACTCCGAGTACGCACTCTGGGACGCTCCTGCGTCCCATGCCAGAGCAATGCTCTACGTATAACTTGAGAAATTTCCCGGCCTATTGCTCGTTTGTTATGGCTATTTTGGCGGTAGCGGATTATTCACCCGGACGCAGAGCGTCCGGCCTGCATTCCGCCGCGGGAGCAGCGGAACAAGAGGGGGCGTGAGCGACGGAATGAGAGGATGGGCGGCATCCCCAGCCAGAGGCTGGGGACGAGACTGCCTGGAGAGACTGTGGATGAGATTGAATAGGCTATGAAGTAGCTTGGAGAGGCTGGAGGACGAGATTTAACTTCTCAGCCTCGCGCTTTTCATAGCCACGCGCTTTAGCGCGTGGATTCAAAGCGCTCAACTCAACAGGGCTTTAGCCCCGAATCCAGACCTCACGATGTGCTGCATGGTGAACATAAAAAGTATTTACAGCGACTTTAACACTTTTCTTTGCACTTCCAATGTTTTGTCAAAATCTTCGTCCGTATGCGTGCTCGAGACAAACGTCGCCTCGAATTGTGAGGGCGCCAGGTAAATACCATTCTCCAACATACCTTTAACATATCGATTGTAGAGCTCGGTATCGGAACGGGCCGCGCTATCGTAATCGGTCACTGGCTCGTCAGTGAAAAAGAAGCTTCCCATAGAAGTCACCTGATTAGCGACCCAGTTAAATCCAGCCTCTTTAAAATTGGCATGCATTTCTGAAAAAAAAGAATCCGCTTTGGATTGCACATTGTCGTAAAAATCGTTTTTACCCAATTCCGTCAAGGTAGCTAAACCCGCTGACAATGCCAACGGATTACCGGACAAGGTTCCGGCCTGATAAACGGGTCCGCCCGGGGCGATGTGATCCATAATCTCTGCGCGGCCGCCAAACGCACCGACCGGCAATCCGCCACCAATTATTTTTCCCAGCGTCGTCAAATCCGGTGTCACGCCGTAAAATTCCTGAGCTCCGCCCAATCCGAGCCGGAATCCTGTAATCACCTCATCAAAAATGAGAACGATATCATGTTCATCTGCCAATCGCCGCAAGGCAGGCAAAAAACCGGGATGCGGCGGAATGACGCCCATATTGCCGGCAACCGGTTCGACAATGATCGCTGCGACATTATCCGGATTTTCGAGGATCAATTCTTCAACACTTTTTTCGTCATTGAATCGAGCATTGAGCGTGTCCTGAGCGGTCCCGGCTGTCACGCCGGGTGAATCCGGCACACCAAATGTCATGGCACCGGACCCGGCTTGGCTGAGAAAGCTATCCGCGTGACCGTGATAGCATCCGGCACATTTGATCACTTTTGAACGTCCCGTCACACCGCGTGCCAGACGAACAGCGCTCATGGTCGCTTCGGTGCCGGAATTGACCATGCGGACTTTTTCGATGCCGGGAACGCACCGGGTGATGAGCTCGGCCATTTGAACTTCCTGTTCGCAATTGGCTCCGAAACTGGTGCCGCGTGAGGCTGCTTTTTGCACAGCTTTAACGACCTGAGGATGCGCATGCCCCAAGATTAACGGCCCCCACGAGCACACATAATCGATGTATTCCTGACCATCCACATCCCATAACCGGCTGCCGCTGGCTTTGGCGATATAAGGCGGATGGCCGCCGACCGCCTGAAATGCCCGCACCGGCGAATTGACACCGCCAGGGATAACTTTGTTGGCTCGCGCAAAAAGGTGATCACTTGTCATGTGAATTAATCCTCGCTTTCATTTGGTATCTCGTTTACAAAATATCGCATACTCGTTTTCTTAAACTCGCGTTCGGTGAAAAGCAACTCATACTGATCGATTCCTGTAGAGCGACTTATGTCAGAGGCGATTCGCTCCACTGCATTCCGGTTCTCCGCGTGAATCATGGCGTACAGCGTATACGGCCAATCAGGGAACGATGGCCGCTGATAACAATGACCTACCTCAGGAAAAGAAATTATTTTGCGTCCTGCTTCTTCGACCTCTTCTTCCGGCACCATCCACACTGACATGGCATTGGCACGAAATCCGGCTTTTTGATGGCGGAGCAAAACGCCGAAACGTCGCAGCAGTCCTTTCTTTTGCCAGGATTGTAATGTTTCGATAACGTCTTTTTCTGACACATCGAGTTTTTGCGCCAGATCTGCAAATGGACGGACGCCAGGAGTTAGATCGTCTTGCACAAGTTGAACCAATTTCTTTTCCTGTTCAGGATTCATAAACTAAATGTCACCTCACGCTGGATGTGCCGGACCGCTGGCAAAACATGAATTGCTTTGACGCCAGTTTGTTTTTTAATCAAGCTGATAATGTCCTCAAAAACGTTTTCCGAGCTTGCTGTGAGTGTAAACCATAGATTGACATCATGATCGCGTTGATAATTATGCGTCACTCCGGGAAAACGATTAATAAATGCTGCAACGTTTTCAACTTTTCCGGGATTGACCCGGGCAGCAACAAGGGTGCTCATATAGCCCATTTTTGCAGAATCAAAAACACCGCCAAACCGGCGGATCACTTTCGACTCTTCGAGTTCCCGCAACCGAACAACAACCTCCTCTTCGGTGAGATCGAGTTCTTTCGCAATTTCTGCGAACGGACGTTCGCACACCGGCAGCTTTTGCGCCATTTTAAGCAGTTTTCGGTCCAGTGTATCCATCATATTATTTTACCGGCTGGGGTGTTCGTTTTGGTTGATAGATGCAATACGGCTCTTCGGCCAGCACATCTCCGGTCGCGGCAAACGCGCGTGCCCGGCATCCGCCGCAGACGGTTCGGTATTCGCAATAACCACATCGACCGTGATAACTGTTCACATCGCGAATGCGCAGGAACATTGGCGATGTCTCCCAGATGTGTTTGAAATTATAATTCGCCTGTCGAACATCGCCGCATTCGACGTCCAGAAAACCGCAGATTTGCACTTTGCCCTGGTGCGAAATAAAAGCAAACGATTGACCGCCCATGCAGCCTTTGGACATGGCATCCAGTCCGTGCGTTTGCGGTGTCACGGTCCGACCGTTTTCGTTTTCGCGCTGTCGGAAAATGCGGTAATAATGCGGCGCGCACGTCGGGCGAATCTGAATGGACGTTTTTTGCTTGGTGTCATAAATCCAGTGAAGAACATGTTCGTATTCTTGCGGAGAGATTTCCATATCCGCCAGTTCTTTGCCCCGACCTGTTGGCACCAGCAGAAAAGGACTGAATGCGACCGCACCTTTATCGATCGCCAACGTGAGAATATCGTCCAATTCGTGACGATTGTGTTGCGTCACAGTGGTGTTGATCTGGAATTCCAGTCCCGCTTTTTGGGCTGCAGCCATGCCGTTCATGGCATCATCAAAAGCGCCGGGAACGCGCCGAAACGCATCGTGTGTCTCGGCAGTCGCACCGTCCAGACTGATACTGATTCGTTTTATGCCGACATCTAAAAGCTCGCGCGCTTTGGATTCGGTGAGCAATTTGCCGCACGGACTCATGACCATACGGAAACCGAGTTGATCGCCGTAACGGATAATATCGAGCAGATCATCCCGCATCATCGGATCACCGCCGGTTAAAATGATAATCGGTTTGGCCAGTTCGGCAATCGAGTCCATGGTGTGCTTGATCTCGTCCAGCGAGAATTCGTTCTCATAAGGACCAAATCGAGCCGCTGCCCGGCAGTGCCGGCAATTCAGGGTGCACGACCGGGTAATTTCCCAGGCAATGAGTCTGGGAAGAAACGTTTTCTTGTTCGAATTGTGTGCCATTACATTTTTCCCAGGTACTTTACAACATCTTTGGCAAAATAAGTCAGAATAATGTCTGCGCCGGCGCGTTTCATGCTGGTCAGCATTTCCATCATCACGCGTTCGCCGTCGATCCAGCCGCGCTGAGCTGCCGCCTGAACCATAGCAAATTCTCCGCTCACGTTGTACGCCGCCACCGGCATGCGGAACTCGTCTTTGACGCGTCTGATCACATCCATAAAAGCCAGCGCCGGCTTGACCATGACAATGTCAGCACCTTCCTCCACATCGAGTGCTACTTCGCGAATCGCTTCATCTGCATTGGATGGATCCATTTGATAGGAACGGCGGTCACCGAATTGCGGTGCCGAACCGGCGGCATCGCGGAACGGGCCGTAAAAAGCAGACGCAAACTTTGCTGCGTAGGAAAGAATCGGCACATTGGCATAGCCCTGCTCATCCAGCACCTCGCGGATTGCGCCAACGCGACCGTCCATCATGTCCGAGGGTGCGACCATGTCTGCTCCGGCACGAGCATGCGACAACGCCATGGCCCGGAGCATAGTCAAGGTTTTATCATTGTCGACATCATTGTGTTCGATCCACCCGCAGTGACCGTGATCGGTGTATTCGCACAGGCACACGTCGGTTATGACCACAAGGTCAGACGTTTCAGATTTAATCGCACGCACGGCTTGCTGAACAATGCCGCTTTCCGCAATGCCATCGCTGGCCTCAGCATCCTTGTTCTCCGGGATACCGAACAACATAATTGCCGGAATGCCCATACTTTCAACCTCACGGCATTCTTTGACAAGTTCGTCGACCGAGAACCGGAAATTTCCGGGCATAGAGTGAATCTCCTGTCGAACGCCGCTCCCCGGCCGGACAAAAAGCGGATAAATCAAATCATCAACGGACAGGTGCGTTTCCCGAACCATTCTTCTGAACGTTTCGTTCTGACGCAGCCGCCGCATACGATGAATGGGAAAAGGCATTTCTGCTCCTCACTTTTGCATTGATTGATTGGTGATCATTGATTCTGTTTTCGAGAGTCCGATTTGCTCGTCCGTCAGATAGCACGCCGGATCCGGAGCCCACAGGTCGCCAGTTACCGCTTCGGCGCGAACGCGGAAATTCCCGCTGCAAATATGTTTCCACTGACAGTCAGCACACCGGCCGGTTAAATGCGGGATTTTGTTTTTCAGTTTTTTTATCAATGGATCGCTACCTGACCAGACCTGACTGAAAGGCTGTTCGCGAACATTGCCGAATGATTTGTGCCGCCAGAACTGATCCGCATAAATCTCGCCGTCCCAGCTCACACAGCCAATTCCGTTTCCCGAACTGTTACCGCCGTTCATTTTCAAAAGCTCCAGCACATCATCAGCGCGGGGATGATGTTCACGCTTCATTCGCAAATAAAGGTACGGCCCATCCGCATGATTGTCCACAGTCAACACTTCTTTGGGCAAACCGCGCTGGTGCAGATCAGCAGTTAAATCAATGATCTGATCAACCACCTGACGGGTTTGTTCGTGGGTCAAGTCATCCTTGACCAGTTTTGAACCACGGCCGGTGTAGACCAAATGATAAAAACACACTCGCGGGATATTTTCCTCTTCCAACAGACGAAAGATATCCGGGATGTCGCCGGCATTTCGTTTGTTGATGGTAAAACGTAACCCGACTTTGAGTCCGGCTTGCTGGCAATGGTGAATACCTTGCAGCGCCCGATCAAACGCACCTTGCACACCGCGAAAACAGTCGTTGGTTTTGCCAACACCGTCAAGGCTGACGCCCACGTACGACAGGCCAATATCTTTCATATCACGCGCGATTTCGCGGGAAATCAGTGTTCCGTTGGTGGAAATGACAGCGCGCAATCCAGCGGCAGTGGCGTATCGAACCAGTTCAAAAAGATCGGGCCGCATCAGCGGTTCGCCGCCGGAAAACAACAGCACAGGCGAGCCAAATCCGGCGAGATCATCGATGAGCTGTTTGCCCTCGGCAGTTGTTAATTCGTTTTCGTATTCGATGTCTTTCGATGCCGAGTAGCAGTGTGCACAGCGCAAATTGCAGCGCCGGCCAACGTTCCACACGACCACAGGTTTTTTATCGCGGGAAAACTGCAACAGATGCGACGGCAGCCGTTTTGACTGCCGTCCGTAACGTAACGCATCTGAGGGTTCCACCGTGCCGCAATATAATTTCGAAATGCCTATCATTTTTGTCTCCATTTCGTAAAAGCTCACTGATGGGAGGAATCCTTGCAGCATTATAAAATTGGGCTAAAGCCCAATTTTGTAAGAGGTCATTTTTACTTTACCCCGAGCTAAAGCTCGGGGCTATGTTATTGCCCCGACTCAAGTCGGGGTTATTGAGATTCCTTTACATTTAACAGGCACTTTAGTGCCGAAAGA
>CAZSMC010000087.1:0-16056 GCA_964607755.1 uncultured Cytophagia bacterium
AAAATGATAATATAAGAACTGTGATTCGCAAAGGACTGGATTGCTGCAATTTTTACAATCCTTTGCCCTTCAGTGCTGCCGCGACGAACTCGTCGCGCCACGATGTTGTTTGAGTTTCTTCTCTCCGTTGACAATAACAGTATATGTTTTTTGGGGATTTAAACCGTTCACTGTAATTTCTTTTTGAAAGCGTTTGCGAACCTGAATGACGATTTTGTGGGGATCATGGCAGAGAAAAGGAGTGATCGTCACGGTATCTTGATGAACCTTTACCTCAACTGGTTGCACTGTAAAGGCGGGACTGGGGAGAATACCGCTCAGTGTAATGACAGCTTTTTTACTACCTGGTGCCCGCTCGATGTTTACAGAATCGACAAGCGCTTTTTTCGCCGTGGTGTGTTGCCGTGATTTTTTATTTTCTGCCATTGGAACACCTGTTGTTGTCAGAACAAAAAGTATGATCAGAAAAGATAATTGATATTTTGAATTAAATATCAGAGCGCACATAATTTTCCTGTTTAAATTTTTCGATGGCACGTCTATGGCTCGGAAAGGCGATATTCGAGGGCAAATGATCCAGTGGAAAAAAACGTGCATCCATGGCATCGTCGTTGGCGCGGAGAGCGCCGCCGATAATCCGGACTTCGTAAAGCACAAGAATAACATGATGAAACAGATGTTCGCACGTTCCGGTGACATCGAAAAGCTTTTTTACGCGCACATCCATGCCGGTCTCTTCTCTGGTTTCCCTGACAGCAGCTTCAGCAGGGGATTCATCCATTTCAATAAAACCGGCCGGTAAACTCCAGTCACCAGCGCCCGGATTGAGTCTGCGCTGAACGAGTAATATATCCTTGTCGCGCACTGCAATGACACCGGCAGCCGGCTTTGGGTTCTGGTAAAATATAAACCGGCAGTCAATACAAACAAGCCGTTCCCGTTTGTCCGGCTCTGGTCTGCCGATTTTAAGTGAAGAACCGCATCTGGGACAAAATTTATAAAACAATAAAACCTCTGCGTGTTAAACGTCCTGGATTTTGGAAGACATGAATGAGATAACTTTTCACTTTTGAAAATTCGTAAAGTTCACGTTTAAATGTAAATTTAGTTCCCATGTAATAAAAATGTTTCCAGACCCTTAACAATCGCCACGGCGCATTTTTTACGATACGATTCAGATTGTATGAGCCGGGCTTCTTCCGGGTGAATCATAAAAGCCGGTTCAATGAGCACGGCCGGAAACTGTGCCGGACGGCACATTGCCAGATTATCCCAGAACACGCCATAGTTGTTCAAATGCAATTTAGCAATCAGTTGCTCCTGAATGCTCTTTGCCAGTTCATAACTTTGCGGATGATAATAAAAAGTACTCGACCCTCTGTTTTTAAACGGATTCACGCCATCCGGCAATCCATTATGATGCAGACTGAGCAGTATATGCGGGGACAGGTTGATCGCCAGTCGCTGCCTGCTGTACAGCGAACGGCCAGTGGAATCGGAGCGAGTAAAGGTGACGATAGCGCCTTTTTGCCGCAGTTTTTCTTTTAAAGCATTGGCAAGCAATAAATTTGCCTGCGCTTCTGTGTGACCATACGGACAGACAGCGCCGGTGTCCGGGGCGTGTCCAGGGTCCAGCATAACATGAATTTTGTAAAGCGGCGACCGTGGCCAGCCAGCAATGGCAGGCGATTTTTTAACGTCGATAACAAGATTGTCATGATCGTCGTAAAACGCGTTATATCCCCATTGCTGTTTTTGATCGAGATCGATGCTAACAGTGTAAACCTCGTCTGTACTTTGTTCCCAGCGAATCGTTTTTACCAGTCTGTCGTTTGGGTCATAACGAATCCAGTCAGTGTCGGCAGTAACACCATAAAGCGTTACAAGTAGGGTGGAAGGGGAGGCAGATTGTTCGATTCGAAAAGGCTGCCGGCTGTTGGTGAAAATGATAATGCGGCTTTTTTTAGGAAAATCGAATGTTCGGACAAGTCTGACCGTGGTTCTTGGAGAAAGCGTTCCCTTTGGCAAGAGTTCAATATTTTCCGGTTCAACCCATGCTGTTGTGTTTTGCGCCAACCGGACGCGGTAAAAATTGCCGCGCTTTCCGCCTAGTTCAAGTTTTACTCCTTTGGGCAAAAAATAGTAATAACTTTTTCCTGGCCCGGTTCGCAATGTGGTTCGGTCATTTTTAGTAACCGCTACTTTTGGCACTGTGTTGTCCCAGGGGAAAAGACGTCCCGGCGCAGTGCATTGTACTGTGTCACCGTTAGAGTTGTAAAGGTAGCATGTTATGCCAGACCCGGCTGGCAAATCTTCTTGCAACAAAAAACTGCCGGTATAAAATCCGGAGCGCTTTGCTGATTCACGGGCATTGCCCTGGCCGAAAACCATTTCTCCGAGGTCAGGATCGACGGTGTTTACAGTTTCTGTCATGGGAATATGTTCAGCTATACCATTTATTGAAAATGCAGCCTGGCATTGCGGTGTGCCCTGAAACCAAACCTGAATCAGATCACCACGCTGAACAAACCAATCCTCATCCGGGTGAATTGAGGTTTTGAGAATGTCTAATGAATCTTTTATCTGTTTATATACTGGTGAGATAAAAACCGGGTGAACAATTTCAATCGTATCTTGCATTGAAACGGCTCTGCAATGAAATGCAAATTCTCCTCTGTGCACAGGCAGATATGCCAGAAAGGCGCCACCGGAGTAAAGGGGAATGTGGTTGCCATTGATCTCCAACAGGGCATTGGCAGGGAGGATGTGGCCATAGATAAACGTTGAATCGCTTGACCGGATAGACAGGGTATCATTTTTTTGCGGATGGACAATCGAAATGTCTATACTATGCACAGCTCTGGCATGGAAAAGCAAGACGACAATCAGAACGAGGTAAATATGATGTAAAGTACGGGTCAACACGTTAAATGAAGGGCAGCGCCTACCTTGTTTCTATCAACCTGATTATTGAACATGTCAACCGCGGTGTCAGTTTTTTCAATCCTTACCTCATACCCTTGAGATTCGAGTTTTTGTCTCACCTTTTCCGGTACTTTCATAACGCCGAATTTTCCGGTGCCGATAATGACAATGTCGGGTTTATTTTCTTGCAGTGCTCTGTCCAGATCTTCGTAGGCTAATTTGTGACCCTGTTTACGCCACCAGCTATCAATGATTTTATCGTTAAAAATAATCACATCGTTGGTAAACGATTGACCGTCAACTGTAATGTGACCAAATTTATAGCTTTCAATTTTCAAAACGTTTTCACCTCGCAATTCTATCGTTTGCGTTTTTTAACTTGCCGTGTTTCAGCCATACGTCCGGTATACATGGCATTTTGAGAAGCATAGAATGAAAGCCGGACACCGATTTTTAACGCAATAAAAATCAGTTGAACCGCGAGTGTTAAAAGAAGCAGAAAAAAGGTGTTTGAAGGAATGGCAGAAATCACCGCGCCACCGATAACCACCAGCATTCCGGCAAAAAATGCCAGCATCAGGTATAATCCCAATGTTCTACCAAAATTTTTAAAAATGAATTTAATAGCCATCCAGATACACAGCCAGGAAGAGTCTTTTTTCTCGTTAATGACGATAATTTTAGCATAATCAAATATCATGTTAATGAGGATGACCAGGAATAAAATAACAAGATACATCACTAAATTCGCAGCCCAGACAACGTGCTGTGACAGGGTGGAGGCTGTTAAACTGTCAACGATTGAAAATAGCGCCGGATTGATAAAGGTATAAAACAAATAGTACAGAATAACAGCCGTTGTGGCAAGAGCGGCCATGTGATGAAAATAAAAGCCGGACAGGGAGAAAAATCTCTGCACGGTAAATTGTCTTTTCTCATCTGAGAACAAGGCAATTGCTCCGCCGTTGAAAAATGCGGCTAAAAAGATATACGCCAGGCCCAGAGCCAGTACAAAACAGCCAAACGAGGTAAATTTGCCGGTCAATAACAACTGGATATTATCAAAGAGAGGTCCAAAACCGTTGCTCAAACTGGGCCGGATCGTGTCCAACAGCCCGTCGTTATGAAAGTCCAGTTCCTGCCACCAGGAATAATCAAAACTTTCAGTCAACCGGTCGCGGGCAGTCGTGTATTTAAGGTTTGTGTCCAGCAACGAAAACATGGGAACAGCCAATACCAGCGCAACGACAATATTGGCCAAAAAAATGATTCCAATGATTTTAGTATTTTCCAGAACGAGAGCAAGTCCACGCCGAAAAGCAGAACCTGTTTTCATACCGAGCTCCTAATTTTATAACTCTATGAGAAAAAAGCCATTGTTTCCAAAAAGTGCTGCAGCCAGAACATCCATCTGACAGTCCAGCGAAATGATGCAAAATGATTCGCAGAAGCATATTTGCCATTATTATTCGGATTGACATCCAGCCAAATTTTGCGCTGCGGATCGACCTCTGCTTTTTCGATTTGTGCGGTAGTTTCGAGCTGTATTTTTTCTAATCCGGACTCGCCGTCCCACTGCTTTAGAATAGTGTCCCCGTCTTCCAGGGTAATGAAAAGTTCCACCGGCATGGTATGGTTGCCTTTTCGCTCGACGTAAACGGTGGTGAGATAAGCATCTTCTTTTGCTTCTTGCTGTTGAAAAGCGATATCTTTTCCCTGGCCGAAAAATCCTTTTTTAGCCGGCAAGGATTCGGACGACACGTGAGTTACGGCGTAATCGATCACTCCCGGTTCATACAAAAGCTGATCGAAAAACCAGTCCATGGGATCGGGAGAAAATTCGTTGACAATATCAATAAAATCTTGCGGTTCGGGATGGCGAAAACGAAACCGTTCCGCATAGGCAGTCATGATATCAGACCATACCTGATCTCCAAGAACATATTCCAGTGTCCACAACATGAGCGCCGGTTTTTCATAAGCGTTGTTTCTGTAGGCTATCCAACTGGGAAAATCCCAGCACTGGTTGTTGATACCAGCAAGCATGCCGCGTTTGCGTGTGTGGTCAACCATCCAGTCGCGCGAATCGATTTGAACGTCTTGAAAGCTGATGGGGCTATTGAACCCGGTACGGGACAGGTATTCTTTTGAAAAACGTTCCAGACCATAAGCTGCCTGAATACACCGGCTTGTTCCGTACACGGTAAATCCCTCATCCAGCCACGGGTATTCAAATTCATTCGAAGCAAGCAAACCGTAAAAAAACTGATGGCCACACTCGTGAATAGTTACATATTCTGGATGAAATTCACCGGGTGCGGTAAAAAGATCAACCGTGACGGTAAAGAGCGTCGGATATTCCATGCCGCCTGTCCAGCTTTTGCCGGGCACATCCACGATGGTTAGCGTTTCATAAGGATATGGTGTGTACCATGTGCCGAAATATTTCAGCGTGTTTGCCGCGGCGTTGAAATAATCGTCTACATACTTTTCGTGTTCCGGGGCAAAGAGCAATGTCATTTTAACAGCGGGGAGGCCGTCATGTTGGAATGTTTTGTGTGCTACCTTATAATCAGGCCAGGCTGTCCAGGCGAAATCATGCACACATTCCTGTTCAAACCGCAGAGTTTTGCTGCCGTTTTCTCCTGCTGTCGAATCGGCGAGCGAGCCGGTCGCTCCAATCACGACATTTTGCGGAGCAGTGATAGAGACGTGATAATCGCCAAAATTTGCATAGAATTCGCTGTTCAAATGATATTGGTGGCAATTCCATTCACCATTTTCCCAGACCCCGATTTTGGGAAACCATTGTCCGGCAAAAAAGTGATTTTTAATATAACCTGTTCGCGGCAGCTTTCGTGGCAATTTAGAAGTGAACTCTATCTGCAAGGTTGCCGTTTCACCAGGATTCACTGGTTCTGGCAATTGAATCTCAAATACAGTTTGATCCGATTGATTATCATCGTCCGGGTGAATGTACTGAAAAGAGGGCATCACATCGATATTATTAAACGTGATCGCCGCAATATCGCAATATCCCCAGGATTCTTTATCAAGATAAATTTCTTTCATAAAATTACGCTGGCAGCGATAGACTTCTTTCATAAACGTACTTTGGGAATTCTTGAAAGCATTTAAATAGGCGTGGAACCGCATAGAACTCACCGGAGTTTCGCTGCGGTTTGTCCATAGCAAAGTTTCCTGGCCGGTCAATATTTTCGAATCCGGGTCAAGCTGAACATTGATGGTATAGTCAACAACTTTTTCGCAAGGCAAATTTTGAGAGAAAAGTTGAGATACCGCAAAAAGCGAAAGAAAGATCATGACATGTTTTTTAACCATAATTCAGCTCCATTATGTTTCAATGTTTACCTGTACCATTTTGCGAAAATATGTTCTTTTTGATAATTTTATAATCATCCAGATGAGGCGCGATAAAACGTTTAGCAAATTGCTCGGCTTTTTTCCGTTCGTAAAATGTGCCCAGAGTTATGGCATATAATTTTTCATTGCCAAGTAGCTGCTCGCGGATATTTACATCATTAAATTTTTCAGACAGTTCCTTTTGTACGCGTTTGGCGTTTTTAAGCTGACGCAGCACCCCAATTTGAATGCTAAAAACATTCTCTTGCTCGATAATCTCCCGTAATGTCGCTTGATCGATATCCTGTTGTAAATTTTCCAAATCCCAGACCACAACATCTGTAAACTCTGAACGGGGAAAAAACTGTAAAAAGTGGCGTAAATGCGTTTCAGCAGCATCAAACTCTCCCCGGGCGAAAAGTACCTGGCATTGTGCATAAGCTGCCCGGTCCAATAGCTCAGACTGGGGATAGTCGGATAAAAGCTTGTTATAAATCGAATCGGCACGATCGAGCTGGCCTGTAGTGTGATAAAATTGTCCGACGCGAAAGAGTGCATCGTCAGCATATTTTGAACGAGGATGCTTGCTGTGAATCGTGTTGTATAAAGAAAGCGCTTTTCCAGCATCATTTTCGAACAGCGCTTGATAGAATAGCACAGAAGGATGATCCGGGAAAGATTTTGACAACGCCGGCAGCACACGTTCGAGTTCGTTCAAGTCGCCGGAATTATAGAGATTATCAGCTTTAATGAGCTGAGGTTCATCCGGAAAAGCCATTGTAAACATGACGCAAATGAGGCAAGTTATTTTAAATGCTGCGTGTACCATATTATCCTCGTTTGGCAGAATTCCAGTTTTTACATTGCGGACAATGCCAGAAATAGTCGTTAGCCGTGTACCCGCAGACGGCACACATAAAAGTCAATTCAGTTGCCGGATGTGCTGGAATCATTTCTTCAGATATATTTACCACTGACTGGTATCGCCTCAATTCCAATTCCACGCGTATAAGCTGCAGTATGAGTTGATCGTCCTTGCAGACATGCAGCGCCTTCCGATAGAGATCGGCTGCGCTCTCAAGGGCTCCCTTTTTTTCGTAAATCCGAGCCAGGCCAACATAAGCTTCCACAATATTGGGATGCTCTTGCAGCACGCTGGAATAGAAATTTTCAATTTCTTCAAAATAGCCCAGCTCGAATAAATCGTGATCCAGGTTGTTAAGTGCCAGATATGCGTATGTTGGCAAGGCATTCACCAGGCGTTTTAATTCTTTCAGAGCATCTTTGGCTCTTTGCTCTCTCACATAGCTTTTAACCAGAAAATAATATGCGGGATAGCAGCGTGAATCCCGTTTCATGGCTTCACGATAACATAAGCGAGCTTCATGATTTTTCTGTGCATCAGCGAGCTGCAAGCCCTGTTCAACCTTGTAGCAGGCTAATCGCTTTTCCTTTTGCTTTTTATCTTTGCGGTGATTTTTTTTCAAAGCATCGAATGCCTTTTGCCAGTCGCCCAGTTCCTCATAGAGCTCTATTTTGTAATTATTTGCCCATTCATCTTTTTTATCGACCATTAACAAGTGGTCACACGCAAGCAGCGCCCACTGGTATTGTCCATTTTGCCGGTAGTTAATAGCGAGATTTTTAATAATTAATTTTTTTTGATCTGCAGCCAAATTTGTACGGGCTAACAAATCTCTCAGCACTTTGATAGAACTTTCATAATTCTGCTTTCGTTGAAGAATTTCAGCAATGTGGATGTAAGGATCAATGAGGTCGCTGTCCATGCGAACAACACGCTGAAGGGTTTCCAGAGCTTGTTGTTCGTCACCGAATAAAAGCTGGTTTAATCCGCGGATATACAACTCTCGGGCAGAAGAGGGTGAGGTTCGCCGTTGTCTGAATATGGCAATTGTCGTCAGAGCCACGAGTATAATCGCTGCAATAATATAAGTATAAATGGGCTGCATTCAACTACTCCTTCTCTCTGCTTGTGCCAGAAGAGTCAGTTCCGGTTTCCGGTTTTGGAAATGTTTCTTTTTTTGAAATGGATTTCTCTGGTCCGGGCCGTGAGGACATAGCCATTGCGTCTTCAACAGAAACATTGCGCAAGCGTTTTAACTCGTTTTGTAGTTTTTCAACCTGTTTTCGGCAGCGACGGTTTTCTGCTTTAAAGGAAAGTACCTGGTAAAGGGATACCAGCAGCCAGAAAATAATTCCCGCTGCAAATGAAATATAAATGACGATCCAGAGCGAAACTGGATTAATAGTTTCCCATTTGTAAAATTTAATGGGCACGTGAACATCGGCATTTTGAACGGCAAATCCGATGAAAACAATCACAACTGCGACGATAAGAATCCATTTGATGATCCACATATCTCCTCCGATGTAAGGCAGCAATCAATGAATAAATATTTAATTTACAAGAAAAAGAATAAAATTCAACCAGAATATACAAAGGTAAGGAAGAGAAATGAAAAAAAAAATATTTTTAGCACGAAAAGGATATAAAAAAAGCGGCGCGTATGGCCGCTTTTTTTAAACAGATACTACTTTTTTGATATCGGGTAACTGTTTGCGCAGTTCGCGCTCAATGCCCATCTGAAGAGTCATTTGCGACATGGGGCAGCCAACGCAGGCTCCTTGCAGACGCAGCTTGATAACCCCATCATCGACATCTACCAATTCAACGTTACCGCCATCTGCGGCCAGCGCCGGGCGAATGGAGTCGAGAGCCTTGTCAACATTCTCATAGGTAATATCCATAAAATTCATCCTTTTTTTATTCTTGTTCTTGTGTTACTTTTTGTTCTTTAGGTTTTTCAGACTCGGGTACCTCTCCACGAACGACATAACAATTAGCCGGACACTTTTCCACGGCATTGTACAGTTCATCACTTTGGGTATCTTTGATCACAGGAAGGTTTCCGTCCATTTCAATAGCGCCGGAAGGTGTCACTTTGGGAGTTGCGCATATTTTGCATGCAAAACATCCTGCCGAGCACACGGATTTGACAGCCTTGGCTTTGTCCTGCGAAACGCACGCCAGGTAAACTTTTTGTTTTCTTGGAATCAGTTGCATAATGCCGCGGGGACAGGTGGACACACAAATTCCACAGGCAGTACATTTTTCTTCAATAACAACCGGAAGGCCATTATCGTCCATATACATGGCATCGAACGGACAAGCTCTGACGCAGGAGCCTAATCCGAGGCAACCATATTCGCAATCTTTATGTCCGCCGCCAACAAGCTGGGCTGCATGGCAATCCTCGATGCCTTGATAAATAAATTTATCGCTGGCATTTTCTTTATCACCCTGGCAGGCAACGATAGCAACTTTTGGCTCTTCGCTTCCCTCGGACGTTTTTTCCATAATATCGGCAAGCATATCGCTCACCTCTTTTCCGCCTGGTGCACATAAGTTGCAGGCTGCTTCGCCTGTTGCAACGGCTTCAGCGTAGGCGCTGCATCCCGGGTACCCGCATGCGCCGCAGTTTGACCCGGGAAGAACGTCTTGAACTTTTTCCACTTTGGGATCAATTTTGACAGCAAATTTTTTAGACGCAAATGCAAGTCCGGCTCCGAATAAAAAACCCAAACCGCCTAATGCAATGATTGAAGCGATAAATAATATACTCATTATAATTCCAGGATTTTTTTAATTTATTACCTGACACTTTTTCAATTAACTCCCCTCATTACGCAGAGGAATGATATCTTTTGCGCCAGGTTCGAAAAGTGTCTAATCTTGAATTGCTAGCAAAACAACTTATTAAAAATTTATCAAAAGTGCAATTTCAAATTGTTAAATACCATTACAATTCTTAAAAAGTTAACTGTTAATTCTGATCAAAATCCCAAAGTCATCACTTATATTTTCAGAACCTTGTTACATAATGCTATGCTCATAGGGACAAATATACACACTTTTTCCGCATATCTTAAAGGCAGATAAATGAGTTATTAGGTCTATGTTTATACTTGAAAAAAGTTCCTGAAAACAAAATGCACTTTTTAAAATTTAAAAATAGTTTAAATGTAGTGCAGAGATACGCCTTTTTCACAAATAAAACAAATTCCTTTTTGGAAAACATCAGAAAATATAGCAGAGTAAAAATTATTAATTTAGATTTTCAGGAAAATATTTTTATATTTAATTTACAAAAACAAACAAAAAAATATGCACAAAAAACCTCAATATAAATTTCTTATCGTAATTATAGTCGCTTTGTTGATCCCCATTCTGAGTTATACGGTATTGCAATTTCTGCAAAAAGACCGCAACGAAGAGATGATAAAATCCATTTACGACCGGCAACTGGAAAGTATTCTTTTTTCTGTCAATCAACACTGTTGGGATATTTTTAGCACCTGGTTATCAGAGATATCTTCAATTGCGATGAATAATCCCGAGATATTATTGCAACGCAATTCGTCGCAAAAGCTGCAAGAATTCATAGACAAAGAGCGCGTTATTAGCGGCACTTTTTTAAGGTTTTCGGAAAAACACCTGGTGTTGAATTGGGCTGAAGACTACAAAGAGGCACCGAATTACTACAGTGTTGCCCGGCAAGTTGATGGCATTTTCACAGAATCTGAAAAAAATCTCAGGCGCGGAATTCAGTTGGCTAAAGAAGGTTATGTCAAACCGCTGGCTTTTCAGTTTAAAGACAAATCTT
The DNA here is from genome assembly GCA_964607755.1 of uncultured Cytophagia bacterium. Taxonomy (GTDB): domain Bacteria; phylum Zhuqueibacterota; class Zhuqueibacteria; order Residuimicrobiales; family Krinioviventaceae; genus CAZSMC01. Next base: position 10,974 of record CAZSMC010000087.1, read on the forward strand.
TGGCCTCTCAACAGACTGTTTTACTCTTTCCGATAGTGGATACGTCACTGAATAACCAGGCCATTTTTGGTGGTATTATTATTGATAATGAAAAATACGTCAGAGAGATTGTTGCCCGGCGTTTCGCCTCGATGAACGAAGGTGATTTTATCTTTGGCGTAACCAAACCCGGGCAAGACGAGTTGTTATATTATTCCTCCGAAGAAGAACCTGCCAGCGATTTTGAAAAAAGCACCGAGCTGTGGATCCTGCCGTCTATGGACATAAAAGTGAAAATGAGCGGCACAACGCTGGGATCTGTTTCCAGAAAAAGAATGCGTCTTAATCTTGTTCTACTTGTTGCGGTAAACGTCGTTTTTTTGTCCGGCCTGGCATATCTCATCCGCAACATCGGAAAGGAAATGGAATTGGCACAGATGAAAACAAACTTTGTTGCCAACGTCTCCCACGAATTGAGAACGCCGATTGCCCTGATCCGAATGTACGCCGAAACACTGGAAATGGGCCGGGTTGCTGATCAGCACCGGTTGAAAAAATATTACCGGACAATTCTCGGTGAAACGGCACGGTTATCAAAACTGATCAATAACATTCTTGATTTCTCAAAAATTGAGTCCCGGAAAAAATCGTATCAGATGAATCCCACCGACTTGAAGGTTTTGGTGGAACAGGCGTTGGAAATGTACCGTTATCATCTTCAAAAAGAGGGATTTGAACTCGATGTCCAAATGGACGATGCGCCACACGTGAATATAGATTCGGAGGCTGTTACTCAGGCGTTCGTCAATTTGCTTGACAATGCCATAAAATATAGTAGCGATGATAAACGGATTCAGGTTTCACTGAAAACAGACAATAACAAAGTGGTGCTTTCGATAAAAGACTTTGGCATTGGCATCCCTGAATCCGAACAGAAAAAGATATTCGATAAATTTTACCGGGTGGGTAGCAGTCTGGTGCACAACACAAAAGGCAGCGGTCTTGGCTTGTCTCTGGTCAAACATATTATGAACGTCCATGGCGGGGATGTCCAGGTGAGCAGCGAGTCTGAGAAAGGCAGCACGTTTTCACTGATTTTTCATGTATAAATTAAAAGATGTTTTTCAGAATGAATTAGTTGATAATAAACATTTTGTCTTTTTAATTGATATTTTATTAGGAGATATCCCATGGCAAGAATTCTCATTGTAGAAGACGAACAGGATATGGCACTTGGTCTGAAAGATAATTTTGAATTTGACGGGCATGATGTACTTATCGCCAGCGACGGGGAAGAGGCGTTAAAAATGGCTCAACAAGACAATCCTGATCTCATTATCCTGGATATTATGCTGCCGAAAAAATCCGGTCTGGATGTTTGCAAGGAACTTCGCGCTGAGGGGCGGAAACTTCCGATTATTATGCTGACTGCCCGGGGACAAGAAGTCGATAAAATTCTGGGCCTTGAACTTGGCGCTGATGATTACATCACCAAACCGTTTAGTATCCGCGAACTTTTAGCCAGAGTAAAAGCTGTACTTCGACGATCCGAAAGAAATGAAAGCGAGGAACCTAATCAACATCAATTTGGAAAAATTCGTGTCGATTTTGACCATTACACGGCGTGGGACGAAAGTGGTCATGTTGACATGACCTACAAGGAATTTGAAATTTTGAGATTTTTCCTTGAGAACAAAAACCGGACAATCAGCCGTGATGAACTCCTGGATAAAGTGTGGGGCTATGAAATTTATCCGACTTCGCGAACTGTGGATAACCATATCGTCAAATTACGCAAGAAAATCGAAAACGATCCGATGAAACCAAAGCACATCATTACGGTCTATGGAATCGGTTATAAATATATCGAATAGATTTTTTCATGTTTATAATTTTTCCAGTTCAATTCCACGGTATCCCGGGTGCCAATGATATTAATCATATCAACAGCAACCTAATGCATCTTTATCAATGACAATAGTTTACAATCTTTAACACCGATATGACACTATCCTTTACAGGATTTGTTATAATAGGTTGTTTAGTTATCAAAAGTTGAACCCGTTAGTGCCAGATGACAATTTTCGATAAATTGCATAATCGGTAATAATCCCGGATAAATCTTTTGTTTATGAAAACCTTGCCTAAAATATTCCTTTTAATGATCATCACTCTTTTCATATTTCCATGCTCTGGTGGTGCGCAGAATATCATCGAGCTTTCGCTTGACCGCGCTGTTGAAATTGCCATGGAAAATAGTTACCGTATCAAGCAGCTCAAGTTAGGTATCGAACGATCACGTTTGTGGCTGAAAGCAGAGCGTGCCGGCTTAAAGTCCAAAGTATATATGAACCTCACCGCTCCTGAATTCGAAGCCATATCCGATTACAAATGGAATTCTGTGGAAAATAAAGACGTGATTGTGCGGCAGAATACACAAATGTGGCAGGCTAACCTTTCTATCCGGCAACCTGTTATCCTGTTTGGTTATCCGACAAATGGTTATTTCTCTCTCAATAACCGCGCATATCGCTACGACCAGATCGATGGCTTTCGGGATATCAATTACTATAACCGTCTCTTTCTTAAATATGAGCAACCGTTTTTCAGACCGAACCGCTTAAAGAATGACATTGAAGAAGCAGAGCTTTCTCTGGAACGCCGGGAGTTACAATACGTGGACGATCAGGTCGATTTGATCGATGACATTGCTGATGATTATTATGATTTATACCGGTATTCTTTTTATAATTCTATTTATAAGAACCAGGTAGAGAATCTCGAAAGAGTCACAGAGATAGCCGACTGCCAGTCTATAGATGGCGATGAATCGATGGACTGCATTCAAATCCGGGTTGAATTGACAAATGCCAGGGAAAAAATCGCTCAAAACAAAAGCAACATGCGCCTCGAATCGATGCGTTTCAAGCAGCGCTTACGCCTTGATCCCAATGATTCTTTGATTGTGAAACCGACTATAAAAATCCCACAAATTCAGGTCGATCTGGAACAAGCCATAAATTATGGCCTGGAACTTCGCCCCAGAATGCGGCTTTTGGAAATTAGTGAACGAGAACGGGAGATCGATCTGGTCAATGTGAAAGGCTGGAATTCGTTCCGCATGAACCTAGAAATGACTTATGGTTTGGAAAAGCAAGACCCGAGTTATGAAAAATTATGGACCGATAACTATGATAAAAGTTACTCTGTCGCACTGACGGCGTATATGCCTTTGTGGGACTGGGGGCAGCGGCAAGCGCGTATCGAAGCACAAAAAATTACCATTGAAAAGACTCGACTTTATATGGAGGAAACCCGCAACCGTATTCGTTCGGAAATCGAAAATGCGGTTCAGAACCTGGAAGAATACCAGCGCCGCGCCACGAATATGAAAGAAAATATGGAAATGTCCAAAAGAATTACAGAGATGAGTCTTGAACAATATAAACAAGGAGAAATTTCCCTACAAGATTTACTGCAAAACATCACCCGGCAAAGAGAAACAGAAAACAATTTTCTCGAGGCTTATCTTGGTTACCGACAGTCCCTGTTGAACCTGATGGTTGACACTTATTACGATTATGAGCAGGACATCAAACTACTGGAAAAGTATCGCAATAATTCGTCTTCCGATGTGACGTGGAAGAATTAAAGAGAATTGAACAAGCGTGACGATACAATCACAGAAACGTGATGAAAACAGTCTATATTTTCTTTACTTTTTTATTGGTGACCTTGGGTTTTTCTCACGACCTGAATCTGGAAATCGACCTGAAAGGTCAGTGGCTTTTTGAAATTGGTGACGATCTGGCTTTTGCAGATCCGGATTATAATGTCTCTGACTGGGTGAAAATCAATGTGCCTTCTCCATGGGAGAATGAAGGATTTCCCGGTTATGACGGTTACGCATGGTACCGGATTAAAGTCAAAATCCCGGACAAGCTTAAAAGAAAAATTATATACCTGAAATTGGGCCGGATTGACGATGTCGATCGAACTTATATTAACGGCAATCTGTTAGGCGGAAAAGGTGAGTTTCCGCCCAGATACCGAACAGCTTATGATGAAAAGAGAACGTATGAAATCCCGTCCGGTTTTCTGAACTTTGGTAAAGACAATGTCATTACCGTGCGGGTGTTTGATTATGGTGGCCAGGGCGGAATAGTTCAGGGTGAAATCGCTCTTTATTCAAGAAAAAAAGTACTCAATTTAGACATCGATCTCAGTGGCAAATGGCGTTTTCATACTGGAGATGATGAAAACTGGGGCCGGGCTAATTTTGATGACCGGAAATGGAAGTTGATTGGTGTGCCGGCAGAATGGGAAGAACAAGGTTTTCCGAAACACGATGGCTATGCCTGGTATCGAAAAAAATTTCGCATTAGCAGTAGACTGGCAAAAAAGAAACTCATTCTTGTGCTTGGGAAAATTAACGATGTCGATCAGGTGTTTTTTAACGATGCAAAAATAGGCGAAACCGGAAAATTTCCTAAAAATAAAGGCGATAACATTGATGGGAAAAAAGATAAAGAACGTGCGTATTTTATACCGCCGTATTTGATCAAAGCCAATGACATTAATATCATAGCTGTTCGTGTTTATGACGCTGGTAATACAGGCGGTATTTATTCAGGATATGTCGGTATTGTTACACGTACGGAATTTCTAAGATATACAAAACAAAAATAGAAAATTTTAGACCCCTCCTTGATTCATTTATATATACCGTACCTTTCTCTCTCATTGCATGACGACAAAGGGGCCCGGATTTCGGGCCTCTTTTCGTTCCTGTTTCACTGCAAAAATTATTCTTTAAAAAAAAGAAAATATTCATATATTTAAGATTGTTCAAATTTAGAAATTTAATGAACAGGGAAAAATTATATATGAAAGACAGTCAACCAGTAACAAAATTACCATCTCGGGCGGAATTGGAAAAAGTGTACAGAAAGGCTTTACCGCATTATCGAAAAGCTCAGGATAAAGTTTATACAAAAATTAAAAAGCTTCTTGCAAAAGAAGATATCAAGAGCACGGTACGCAGGCGACTGTGTGCCACGAAATGAGGAGGTTGTAATATGACATAACTAAATCATTGCAACTA